>CAYFIR010000014.1:0-77538 GCA_964343195.1 uncultured Bacteroidia bacterium
TGTGCCTCTGCGTGAGAAAAATATCCGGGGTATTATTCCTCAATTTGCTGTCCTAAAAAAGAAAGGAGGCAAAGAAACTTCGGAATTCCAGGCTGCCCCACAAGCCGCCCCAACCGCCGAATTCCGGGCCAACGCCGCCCCAGGCTTGCTATAGGCTACTTGTTCCAATTGGAATTGAAGCCCAAAAACTCAAAACTCACGTTAAAATACAAATCCCCCGATCTCGGCGTGAGACTGGGGGATTCCACTTCCATCCTATTAACTCATGGCTTTTATCCTAATGCCGGATCATCGCTTCTTCACGGAGGAACAGCGCTTCCAGGTCAATGTCCTCCAACAAAGCATACGGCCCCACATTCGTCTCTTTCCACGAATCGATGTTGGTCCGAAGGTTTTTTAGCCGTGTTTTGGGCTTTCCACCGAGGGCTACATTGAGCACTTTCAGCAGCTTCTTGGCATGGTCATATCGTACCATAGAGGCCTTGCGTAGCTGACGCTGCAGGCTGAGAATCAGCTGATTGGCCAGGTCAAAATCCTGTAGCATCACATAGGTGAGGGCCAGGGAGAACTTGATCTCCAGTTCCATGTGCACATGCACATTCTTGCGCAGGTTTACTTCATTTCGCAGCCTGTAGAGGATTCGGGAAGCCGTTTTGTACTCTCCAGCAATGAAGTAGGAGTGTGCGAGGAATCGATGGTAGTTGACAAAAAAGGTAATGCGGTAGGGATCGAGGTCTATTTCTCCGATGTAGTTTTCTATGTCCTTGATCAACTGGTCCACGGTGTTGTGGCGAACGTGATAACGCAGTTTTTGGAATAGAAACAGCGAAGTATTGGAATTGAGGTGATAGCTGGTGAGCATCTCCTCGATTTTATAGTCAAGAATTTCAAAGTAAATCTTGGACTTGTCCCGGATCTGATTCTTCTCGTAGTAGGTGAATCGCAGGAAGTTGAACAGAATCTGTAGATTCTGGTAAAGGGTATCATCTTTATACTCACCCAGTATTTCAATACACCGCTCAAACATGACCTCGGTATCTTCTACCTCACAACGGATGGTGTCCGGGATCTCGATGAAGAGCTTGGCGTAGATGTGAATGATGGATTTGAAGATATACAGGCGATGTGACTCGTAGAGGTTGGTGAGGTTGTCGATCTTTTCCATGGTGCGGATCATCTCCGCGTGCTCCCGGTCCTTGCGACCCAGATACCAGGTATCAAAGGCCTTGAAAAATTGCACCACTAGATCGGCTCCCTTGTCCATGGCCACCGCATAGGCTACCTGCTGGTTGTATCGGGACTTGAAGTAGGTATAGTTATCCTCATCAAAGGCGTGTAGGTTCTGTAACTCCTTGTATACGATCATGAGACCGTAAGGAAAGTCAAAAGACAGCAGTTCCTTTTCCAGTCGGCGCATGGCTGCTACCGAAATTTCTCGTGGGTTATTGAACACCAGCTCATTTACGTTCAGCACCCGTTGGATCAGCTGAAGGTTCGGATCTCCCATTCTGTTGAGCAGGAAGGTTTCAATCCGCTGGTTAAGCCGGGACTTCAGCACATAAAAGGCCGAGGGAGAGATGTCGTAATTGTCCAGAAAGTCTTTTTCAGGTGATTCCGGATTTTCGCGAATGGTCTGGAGGAATGAGGCACTCTTCTCGGCTTTGTTTGCAATGAAGCTACTGTGGATTTCCTGGTATTCCTCCTCAGTAAGCTGACTTACAATCTTGTAAAGATCCATTTCTTTCGGTTTTAGGTTAGGTGCTTGAAAGGGAAGCAACTAGCTTTCAAAAGTCACGGCTCTAAATCCGGAAATAGGTTGGCGAGTTTCAGATTTTTGGGGAGCCATTTTTAATAAGGGGTGTGGTGTTCGTAAATGCTGATCCAATATTCAAAAAAATTGCTCAGGCTTCTTTGTCCGAAAGGGTAAAATTTCGATTCTCGTTAGTTTTTTGCGAAAAATGTCTCTTTTTGAGCTTAGCTACTTCTCAAACCCCTGAGGGTGAGGGTTGAATCTGTTGGCACACCGGGCATGGGAGGAAAACAGAAATGCGGTAGCAGGCATCTAAGGTGAGCCTTCTACCGCATGCTTTCACTCCCCGCCAGAGTGGTCAGTGCCTGCCTGGCGTCTTTGGGATCAAGTAATTACCCATTTGCATTTTCGTACAAAATGCTGACCAGGAATACTTTCAGCTACGAACTAGCTACTCCGAACTTGATGCACTAGCTGATGATGGGAATGGCTCCATCATCTCCCTTGAGGAATAAATGTTCAAGGTTGATTTCCTCCAGGAGGGCAAATTGCCCTACATTGGTTTCGTTCCACTGCTCGATGTAGTTCTTGAGATTCTTCTGCCGGGTGTTGGGGCGACCTCCCAGGGCCACATTCAGGATTTTGAGCAGTTTCTTCCCATGCTCATACCGGGCCATGGAGGGCTTTCTCAGTTGCCGCTGCAGGGCGAGTATCAACTGGTTGGCCAGATCAAAATCCTGTCTCACCACATAAATCAATGCCTGGAAAAATTTGATCTCCAGTTCCATGTGGACATTTTTTCGCAGGTTAACCTCGTTTCTCAGGTTGAAGAGAATCCGAGATGACTTGTTGTAGTCGCCCCCTATAAAATAGGTCAGGGCCAGGAAGCGATTGTAATTGACAAAGTAGGTGATGCGGTAGGGATCCAATTGTATATCTCCAATGAAACGCTCCACATCATCCGTCAACTGGTTAACGGTATTGTTACGAACGTGGTACCGGATCTTTTGGAAGAGGAAGGTCGATACATTGGCATTGAGGTGATACATGGTCAGCATCTCCTCAATTTTATAATCAAGAATCTCGAAATAGATCTTGGCGCGGTCGCGGATCTGGTTTTGCTCATAGTAGGTGAACCGGAGGAAGTTGAAGAGGATCTGAAGGTTTTGATACAGCGTATCGTCCTTGTACTCACCCAGGATCTCGATGCAGCGCTCAAACATGACCTCTACCTCTTCTACCTGACACCTGATGGTATCGGGGATCTCAATGAAGAGTTTGGCATACAGGTGTATGATGCTTTTGAAAATATACAGGCGATGGGATTCATATAGATTATTGAGGTTGTCAATTTTCTCCATGATCCTGATCATGTCGGCCAGTTCGCGAGGTTTGCGGTTCAGGTACCAGTCGTCAAACGCCTGGAAAAACTGCACCACAAGATCTACCCCTTTATCCATGGCTACAGCATAAGCTACCTGCTGATTGTAGCGGGATTTAAAGTAGGTATAATTGTCCTCGTCAAAAGCATGTAGATTTTGCAACTCCTTATATACGATCATCAGTCCGTAGGGAAAGTCGAAGGAAAGGAGTTCCTTCTCCAGGCGGCGCAGCGCTGCGACTGAGATTTCTCGGGAATTGTGAAAAATCAGGTCATTGACATTCAACACCCGTTGGATCAACTGCAGGTTGGGGTCTCCCAGACGATTAAGCAGGTGAGTCTCTACCCTTGTACCCAGCCGTGACTTGAGCACATAAAAAGCAGAGGGATTGATATCGGTTTTGTCGAGGAATTCCTTGTCAGGGGATTCGGGATTGCTGCGAATAGTTTCAAGGAAAGAAGCGCTTCGCTCCGCCTTGTTTGCCACGAAACCATTGAAGATTTCGTTGTATTCGTCTTCGGTTAGCTGGCTTACAATTTTATACAAGTCCACCATGGTTCTAGGCTTTAGAGGTGATAAAATGGTCGGGGAGACCTAAAGGGACGGTAGTTGTTTTTGGTAATTGGCTTTAAGAAAAGTGAAAACCGACATCCAAAAAATGAAAATTGATTTAATTGGTTTTAAAAATGATGGAATCAATATCGGAATTGTTAGCAACAATAGTCTATGTAGGGGGCTAAAATATGGGGTGTGCGTTAGTTTTTGTGTGAAAATGTTCGAAAATTGCAATTGGTTTCTCAAGTTTCGGGTATGAAATTTCAGGGAATGCTATCCGTCCATGTGGCCGTTCTGCTGTTCGGTATTGCTGGGCTGTTCGGTGAGTGGGTGGATTTGCCCGCTCACGGTATTGTATTGGGCCGAACCGGATTTGCGTTTCTGTTCCTTTGGTTGGTGCTTTCGTGGCGAAAAATTCCCAAAAGGCCCCAGCGAAATTCAGAATGGACACTGCTCATTGGGAGCGGAGCCTTACTGGCATTCCATTGGGTGGCATTCTTTCAGAGTATCCAGTTGAGCAGTGTCGCGATCGGGCTGCTCACTTTTAGTTCCTTCCCTGTTTTTACGGTTTTTCTTGAAGCGCTATTGGGGCAGGAAAAATTACTGGTCAAAAATGTATCGATAGCAACTGTAACAGTGTTAGGGGTCGGAATCCTGCTCCCTCCCCTGGATTTACAACTTGCTGATACCCGAGGGGCTATATGGGGGCTGTTATCTGGACTATCATTTGCCGGACTGGCTCTGGTTAACCGCAGCCTGGTGGCCCATAACCCCAGCCAAAGAATAGCCCTCTGGCAGGATCTGTTCGCTTTTTTGTTCCTGATCCCATTCGGACTGATAGGGGAGGGGATGAGCCCGAGTCTTCAGGATTGGGGGCTGTTGTTGCTGTTGGGTATTCTGTTTACAGGGGTTTCTCATGCACTTTTCATTCATAGCCTCAAGTCCATTCCCCCCCGAATGGTCAGCATCATAACCTCGCTTGAACCATTATATGGGATACTGGCTGCATGGATGTTGCTGGATCAGGTACCGGCACCCAGGACCTTACTGGGGGGGAGCATCATTTTGGGGGCCACTACTTTTGCCAGTTTGGCGGATAGAAAACAAAGGGTTGACGAGTGACCTTGTTGAGGTGCAAATAGTTTGTTAGCTTTTACAGAATATCGAGAGAAGTACTGGCCCAATGACCGCAAGGTTGGTTCTGTCTCTTGTGAAAATTTGTCCATATCCCATCCTGTAATACGCTAGCAACTACATGTTCCCAACCAGATCCTATCAAAACCGACGTAAAGCGCTTATTAATAACCTTGACTCAGGCCTTGTCCTGCTACTGGGCAACGAAATGAGCAGCATCAATTATCCGGATCAGCACTACCCATTCCGTCAGGACAGCTCCTTTCTCTACTATTGTGGCATAGATCGCCCCGGACTTGCAGCGGTCATAGACCTCGATGCGGGGGAGTGCAGCCTTTTTGGGGATGAATACTCGCTCGAAATGCTGGTCTGGATTGGTGATCAGACTACTCTGGAGGAGTTGTCCCAGAATAGCGGCATCGAGCATATTCAGCCTTCAGCCAAACTGGCTCCGACCCTTGCGGAGGCTCAAAAACAGGGCCGGGAAATTCACTTTCTACCTCCCTATCGCCCGGAAAATACCCGAAAACTCCACGAGTGGTTGGGGATTGGACTTGACAGGATCCAGTCTGCTGCTTCAGTGCGCCTGATCGATGCGGTCATTCAGCAGCGCAGCTACAAGTCAGAAGAAGAAGTCGCCCAGATGATCATGGCTACCGACCTTTCTGGCAGGATGCACCGTGCCGCCATGGCCCATACTCGACCCGGTCTGATGGAGTCTGATGTGATGGCCAAAGCCTATGCGGAGGCTCATGCTGCCAATAGCCGTCCCGCCTATGGGGTAATATGTACCGTACATGGAGAGGTGCTCCACAACGAATTTTATCACCATAAACTGGGAGAAGAGGCCCTTCTTCTCCTGGACGCAGGGGGAGAGTCTCCTTTCCACTACGCTGGAGATATCACGCGAACCTGGCCCGTATCGGGAAGATTTAACGAACAGCAAAAAGAAATTTATCAGGTGGTAGAATCTGCCCTGAGAGATGCGGCCGAAAGCCTCATGCCGGGTGTCAAATACCGGGATGTTCACCTGCAGGCCGCTGAACAGATGTTTGAAGGCCTGAAGGGAATTGGTTTGACCAAGGGGGAGCCCAAACAGGCGGTGGCCGAAGGAGCCCACGCATTATTCTTCCCTCATGGCCTGGGACACCACATCGGGCTGGATGTACACGACATGGAGGATCTTGGGGAGGATAGGGTTGGATATGGACCTGCCATGCAACGGAGTTCGCAATTTGGGTTGAAGAGCCTGAGGCTGGGCCGTGAACTGGAGCCAGGCTTTACTCTTACAGTAGAACCCGGAATCTATTTTATCCCCAAACTCATCGATGCCTGGAAAGCAGAACAAAAATTTGCCGACTTCATCCGCTATGATGCCCTGGATGCCTACCGCAACTTTGGGGGCATTCGGCTGGAAAATGACTATCTGATCACAGAGGAGGGGGCGCGTTTGCTAGGTGAACCCATCCCGCTAAGGGTGGAAGAGGTAGAGGCTGCAATGGCACAGTAAAGCCGAGGATTCGGATATTTTTTTTGATAGCTTATGGAAAATGGGCTAAAGGGGAATCCTTTTGGTCCAAACCAATCATTATACCTCAAACCATCATGAAGAACCATTTTGTCTGGAGTCTGATTCTTGTTGGAATTTTGATCTCCAATAGCCTTTTCGCCCAGCATACCGTGAACCTCGATTCCAAAATCGAGTCGGTAACTGTCTATCGTCAGCGTGCTCAAATCACCCGTACCTCAACCATCCGGGTGCAGCCTGGAGAAAATATTCTGACCTTTTCCGGGCTTTCGCAGCACATCAAGCCTCAAAGCATGAATGTCCGGGGTGAAGGGGAAGGCATTATCCAATCGGTGCGCCACCGGGTCAGCTATCTGAATCGGGTGGCGATACCCGAAAAGGTTCAGCATCTTCAGGACAGTGTCAAGGCGCTGCAAGGCGAATTAGCTGTGATTTCGGATGAAAAATTCGTCAACGAAACCGAAGAAAAGCTCTTGCTGGCCAATCAGAAACTGGCCGGCGAGCAAACCGGGCTGGATGTTGAAGCCCTTAGAGAAATGGCGACCCTGTATCGCGAGCGCCTGACTGCTGTTCGCAGGAGTATGCGCCGACTCAACCTGGAGTCTCAGCGTCTGAATGAAGAAATCAACCGCCTCAATGCCGAGATCAACAGCCTGCAACGCAGCCGCAACCAGCCCACCCAGGAAGTGGTCGTGGTTTTCGTCGCGGAAAAAGCAGAGCGCGTCAAGCTGGAACTCACCTACCTCGTGGACGGTGCCAACTGGAATCCCTTCTACGACCTGCGGGTTTCCAATACCGAAGATCCCATTCAACTCGCCCTCAAAGCCAACGTCGTCAACAACACCGGCATCGACTGGGAAGGCGTCAACATCACCCTTTCGACGACGAAGAACGCCGGGAACAATACAGCTCCGCAGTTGAATCCTCAATACCTCGCCTTTTGGAGCGATGTACGGAGAAGACAGCCAGCTGTGGTAGGGTATGGAACGCAGGCAAAAGGCTATGAAGATGCAGCGGTAGACTCTCGGTCCAACACTTTTGATATGGTGGCAGAGGCCGAGGAGTTGGCTCCAGCAGCTTCTAGTAGTGCAGCAGACTACACCACTACCCATGAAGGCGAGCTGGGACTGGAGTTTGTCATCGCACTGGAATACGACATTCCCGCTGATGGTCAGGAGCATCAGGTGGACATCCTGCAATCAGAGCTGGAAGCCCAATACCGCCATTACACCGTGCCCAAACTCGATCAGGATGTATTCCTTGTAGCCGACATTCAGCAGGACCTGCTGCGTGGCAACGCCAATGTCTATTTCGAAGGCACCTTTGTCGGCGAGACCTTTATCAATACCGACAATCCCCGCGATTCCATGAGAATTTCACTGGGGCGTGATCCCAAGGTACAGGTACAGCGCGAGCAGGTGACGGACTATACCGCCCGTCAGGTAATCGGCGGCAAAGTGCGACAGACTTACGCCTATGAAATTACCCTGCGCAACAACAAAGCCAGCGCCGTTACGGTCTCGGTGCAGGATCAGCTACCCCTTTCACAGAACAAAGACATCGAAGTCGAAGCTTTGGAGCTAAGCGGTGCCCAAATGGATGCCACCAGTGGCCGCCTCGACTGGCTCATCGAGCTTGCCCCAGGTGAGGAGCGGACGCTGGAACTTCGCTACGAGGTGAAGTATCCCAAAGATCAGCAGGTCACAGGCCTGTAACATGGTTCTTTTTGCATTGAACATGGATCAGTAAAGAAAGAGAGCTTCAGCGGTTGATTTGCTGAGGCTCTCCTCTTTTTTCAATGATCGACGAGCACTGTCTCACCTGTTCATTGTCTTTTCTGACCTATGATCCCTGACCAATGACCAATGACCAATGTTTACTCACCTCTTAACTGTTTTTTGAATCGAGACGGAGACATGCCCGTCCACTTTTTGAAGGTTCGGTTGAAGTAAGACAGGCTGTTGAATCCACAGGCGTAGCACGCATCAGTGGGGGTAAGATCAGGCTTTGCCAGCATGCGCCGGGCGCGTTTGATTCTTTCCCGGTTGACAAAGTCGATGGGGGACAGCCCGAACTCCTGTTTGAAGGCCCGGAAGAATTGAGCCTTGGAGAGGCTGGCTTTTTCGCAAAGCTTTTCCACCTGTATGGCCTGATCAAGGTGCTGCTGAATGTACTCCACCGCGCAGGCCAGGCGATTTTGTGAGGACATCTGTTGGTAGTTTTCCAGTAAAAGATGTCGAGCCTGGGTCTGCATGATGCGCAGCAGCAGTTCCTGAAGGGTATTGGCCGCGAAATAATCCTTGGCGACATGGTCTTCCCGGAAAATCTGCATCAACCTTCTCAGGGTTTGGGTCAACTCACCTGACTGGGAGAAGTGATAATTTTGCTGGTTCAGGCCCCATTCATCGGAAGATTCCAGCTTGGGCATATAGTGATTGAACTGCTCCAGACTTTCCTCTATGAATTGCCGGTCCAGCGTCAGGGCCAGGCATTGAGTCGGGGTTTCCAGCGTCGCTTCGGGGAAGTCGATTTCCATGTTTTCATCTGCTGGCATGATCAGCGCCTGCCCTGGTAAAAACTCAAATGGGTCATGTCCCCCGAGGTGCATGACCTTCTTTCCCGTGATCATGCTGGTCAATACGGTTTCAGAAAACTGCAAGGGTACTCGATAGGCTTCTGCACTGGTATCGTACAGATTGAGCTCCGCCTGAGCGAGGGTCCATGCTCTCCTGTGCTCCACTTGGGGAGTAGGTTCGTAGGTGGCCATAAAATTGAATAGCAAAAAAGTAGTCCTAATCTCAATATAGGCTTTTTTTCATAAGATGCTACTATTCGTTGGGTGCAAAGTCCCCCCCCTTGCTGCGGGTTAAAACCGCGCAGCAAGTAAGAGGGCTGCCTTCTACAATATCCCCAAAGTCATCCTGAACCTCGCAGCATAGCGGAGAGGTGAAGGACCTTAACCACTGCACTTTCCAGCGGAGCACTTGAGCAAGCAGCGTGGGAAAGTGCCGCCTGCAAGTTCCTTCGTCGCTTCCTACGGTCGCTCCTCAGGATGACCCGTGGGAGTGGTAAGAAAAGGGTTGATCGAGGACTCCTATGCTTGTGCATCCGCCTGTGGCGGAACGTCGATCTGGGCTAGTCTTCGGGGCTCCGCACCCGCTATGTCATCGAATCCCCCCGACATTTCGCCGGGCGAAATGCCACCCCCCTTTTGCAAAGTGGGGAATGGGTTTTGGGGCGGCCTGGGGCCGCAGCAGCAGCTTTCCCCCCTTCGGCGCGCAGCAGAGAAGGGGGGTGGTTTTCGCCTGTGGCGAAAAGCGGGGGGATCTGAGGACACCCCCTTGCTGCGGGTTAAAACCGCGCAGCAAGTAAGAGGGCTGCATTCTTAATATCCCCAAAGTCATCCTGAACCTCGCAGCATAGCGGAGAGGTGAAGGACCTTAACCACTGCACTTTCCAGCGGAGCACTTGAGCAAGCAGCGTGGGAAAGTGCCGCCTGCAAGTTCCTTCGTCGCTTCCTACGGTCGCTCCTCAGGATGACCCGTGGGAGTGGTAAGAAAAGGGTTGATCGAGGACTCCTATGCTTGTGCATCCGCCTGTGGCGGAACGTCGATCTGGGCTAGTCTTCGGGGCTCCGCACCCGCTATGTCATCGAATCCCCCCGACATTTCGCCGGGCGAAATGCCACCCCCCTTTTGCAAAGTGGGGAATGGGTTTTGGGGCGGCCTGGGCCGCAGCAGCAGTGGAAAATATCGAGTCGGATTACCCTTCGGGCCTGCACATGGCCATGAAATCCGACTCAGCATTTTGTTTTTGGGAAGTTCGGGAGAGCAGGGGAGGTCGTAGGAGCGTTCGGGGGTACCACTGGGGGAAGTTGCCATTTTAAACCTATGGGTTGGAATAGAAGCGAATGATGGCTATGCTGTCATCCTATTCCTTCATTTGCCACCATACACTTCCACCCGATGCTCCGCAACTACATCAAGGCCGCCTGGCGCAGCCTGCTTAAACAAAAAGGCTATTCCCTACTCAATCTGCTCGGCCTGGCCCTGGGCCTTACGGCGGTGCTGATGATCGGGCATTATGTGCAGTTTGAACTAAGCTACGATAGCTTTCACCCAGATGGGGATCGCATCTACCGGGTGAGTCTGGAGCAATACCAGAATGGGGAGCTTAGCTACGAGAGCGCCGAAAACTATCCGGCACTGGGACCAGCTTTGGTGGAGGACCTGCCCGAAGTGGAAGAGTATGCGCGTCTCTATAACCTTGGCGCCAAAAATAACATGGTGGTAACCTATCAGCCTGAAAATGGAGAATCCATTCGACTGAAACAGCGCAGGCTGCTGTATGCCAGCCAGAGTTTCCTGCCGATGTTTGGGTACGAAATGAAGCGGGGGGATGCCGAAACAGCGTTGGAAGAGCCATTTAGCATGGTCATCACGGAGAGCTATGCAGAAAAATACTTTGGCACAGAAAATCCCATTGGGAAGCTGCTGCGCATGCAGGATGATGACTTCAACAACGAGTTGTGTCGGGTCACAGGGGTCGTGGAGGACCTTCCGGCCAACACCCACATGAAATTTGATGTGCTGATTTCCTACAAGACCCTTTTCGCCAGATATGGTGAAGACGGAGGCCCAACCGAGCGTGCCCTGGAACGCTATGACCAAAGCTGGTGGCGAAAAGACATGTACACCTACATCCGGGTAGTTCCCGGAACTCAGCAGGAAACACTTGCTGCCAAACTCCCCGGCATTATCGACAAATACATGCCTGATCTCGAGGCCGAAAACCGCCGGGAGGTACTACACCTTCAGCCACTCAGCGACATCCATTTATATTCGCACCTCAACGATGAGGTGGAGGCCAATGGAGATGGGGAATCGGTGTATTTCCTGCTGTTGATCGCGGGATTCATTCTGCTCATTGCCTACGTCAACTACATCAATCTGGCTACTGCCCGTTCGCTTGAGCGCGCCAATGAGGTCGGTGTTCGCAAAGTCATGGGAGCGATGAAGGGACAGTTGATCCGGCAGTTTTTGGCTGAGGCGGCTTTATTGAATCTGCTCGCGTTGGTTCTGGCGATTGGGCTGTATGCGGCCCTGCTGCCTACGTTCGTTAGCTGGTCCGACCTGCCACTGCTTGATGGGCAGGTATGGGATTATGCCTTATGGCAATGGGGAGGGTTTGTTCCAGGCCTTTTCCTGTTGTGGATATTGGGTTCCCTGTTGGCGGGACTTTATCCGGCATTTGTGCTTTCCAGCTTTCGTCCCGTTCAGGTGCTCAGTAGAAAATTTCGCAGCAGCAAAAGCGGAGGCATGCTGCGCAAAGGCCTGGTGGTGTTTCAGTTTGCAGCTTGCGTAGCGCTGCTCATCGGCACCTTTACGGTTTATGACCAGTTGAACTTTGTGCGCAGCCAGGATCTGGGATTTGACCCGGAGCAAATGATGGTGGTGGAGCGACCGGGAATTTTGCCACAGGCAGAATTTGATGTAGTGATGGAAACGTTTCGTGGCTTCAAAAATGACCTGGAACAGAATGCCAGCATCTCGGATGTAACCAGCACCCTGATGATTCCTGGGCGAAAAATGCGCTGGAAAGTTGCCGTCGGGAAACATGGCGAGGCTGAAACGGAGGCACATGTATTCCATCTCAATATTGTGGACTTCAACTTTCTGTCTGCTTTCGAACTGGACCTGATTGCTGGCAGAGATTTTGCAATGGAATATGGCACCGACGAAGATACAGCCTGTATCATCTCTCGTACGGGTGCCAGGGTGCTGGGCTTTGACGATCCGGCAGACGCCATTGGGCAATCCCTGGAGTGGAGTGGCTATCGCCAGGGGGGAATCATAGTGGGAGTTACCGAAGATTACCATCAGGAATCCCTGCATGAAGCTGCCTCGCCGGTATTATTTGTACCAAGCGATTATGCTGAGTTTTTCCTCATGCGCGTGAGCACCGAAGAACTTCCCCAAACCTTAAAGTCGATTGAAGGGGTCTGGGAGAGCCGCTTTCCTGGCAATCCCTTTCACTTTTATTTTCTGGACGAATACTTTGATCAACAATACCGCAATGACCGCCGTTTTGGGCGAATATTTGGGCTGTTTGCCTTCCTGGCAATGGTTGTCGGTTGCCTGGGGCTCTTTGGGCTTTCGGCGTATATGGCCCAGCAGCGCTTCAAGGAGATCGGCGTACGAAAAGTTTTGGGAGCATCCACCAGCCAGATCTGGGTGCTGCTTACGCGGGACTTTGTGGGGTTGGTTCTGCTCGCAAACGTCCTGGCCTGGCCTCTGATTGCCTGGGGGATGAACCGTTGGCTGGAAGGCTTTGCCCTCAGGACCTCCCTGAACTGGGGGCTTTTTGCGCTTGCGGGTGTCGCAGTTCTGGCCATAGCCCTGCTGACCGTCAGCTATCAGGCTTACCGAGTCGCCAACATCCAGCCGGCTGAGGCACTGCGCACGGAATAATCCCGACGGCATACCAGTACCCTGCGCCCAAAACGCAATGATTGTGCAAGTGATTGAAATTATTGTGCAAGAGGATTTGTGTTACAACATGCATCTTGGAGTAACAATAAAAATCTAAATCACTTTAATTTATCACTACTATGGCTACTACCGCTGTTCAAAGCGATACTATGGTCGCACGCCCATCCTTCAAAGACCACTATGACAACTACATTGGAGGGAAGTGGGTGGCCCCCACCAGTGGGGAATACTTTGATGTACAGTCCCCTGTTGACGGACAGGTATTCACCCGCGTAGCCCGTTCCAATGCCGATGACATCAACCTGGCCCTTGACGCTGCCCATGCCGCTTTCCCCAAATGGTCGCATACATCTGTGACCGAGCGGAGTAATATGATGCTCAACATCGCCGACACCATTGAGAAAAACCTAGAGTACCTGGCCGCAATTGAGACCATTGACAATGGAAAGGCAGTTCGTGAGACCATCAACGCTGACCTCGCCCTGGTAGTAGACCACTTCCGCTATTATGCTGGTGTAATCCGTGGAGAGGAAAGTGGCGTAGCAGAGCTGGACGACACCACCGTTTCGCTCAACCTGAAGGAACCCATCGGAGTAGTGGGCCAAATCATCCCCTGGAACTTCCCGCTGTTGATGGCTACCTGGAAAATGGCCCCAGCCATTGCTGCCGGTTGCTGTACCGTGATCAAGCCTGCTGAACAGACTCCGTCTTCCATCATGGTCCTGATGGAGCTGATCGGTGAGATGATTCCCGCAGGAGTAGTAAACGTGGTCAATGGCTTTGGTCCTGAAGCAGGTAAGCCTCTAGCTCAGTCTCCTCGCGTCGCCAAAGTGGCCTTTACCGGAGAGACCACCACTGGTCGCCTGATCATGCAGTATGCTTCGCAAAACCTCGTGCCCGTTACGATGGAGCTGGGTGGCAAGTCCCCCAACGTATTCTTCAAGTCGATCATGAACGAGGACGACGATTTCTTTGACAAGTGTGTCGAAGGTGCCGTGATGTTTGCCCTCAACCAGGGAGAGGTTTGTACCTGCCCCTCCAGGATGCTGGTTCAGGAGGATATATATGAGCCATTTATGGAGCGCGTCATCGAGCGTACCAAGGCCATCAAGCAAGGTCACCCACTGGACAAGACTACCATGATGGGAGCCCAGGCCTCCAAAGATCAGTTTGAAAAAATTCTCTCCTACATTGACATTGGCACCAAGGAAGGGGCAGAAGTCCTCTGCGGTGGCAAGCCCGCCAACCTCAACAGCGGCCTGGAAAACGGCTATTACATCGAGCCTACCATCCTGAAAGGCAACAACAAGATGCGCGTCTTCCAGGAAGAGATCTTTGGTCCTGTGGTATCGGTGACCACCTTCAAGACGGTGGAAGAAGCCATTGAGGTGTCCAACGACACCCTGTACGGACTGGGAGCCGGTGTCTGGACCCGCGATGCCCATGAGTTGTATCAGGTGCCTCGTGCCATTCAGGCAGGCCGTGTATGGGTGAATTGCTACCATGCCTACCCTGCACACGCACCATTTGGGGGCTACAAGAAGTCTGGCTTTGGTCGCGAGACCCACAAGATGATGCTGGATCACTACCGCCAGAACAAGAACCTGCTGATTTCCTACGGTCAGAGCAAGCTGGGCTTTTTCTAGGATCAGCCTGGATTAAGGTTTGACAGGTGGTATGGAGGTGGAAATTTGAAGGTTTAGGGGAGTTTCATCTCCAATGTCCTCCATATTTTACTGGATTTCCTTTACAAGTAGTGTAGTTACCCATGATCAGGAAGCCCGGATCCTCAGATAGAGGGTCTGGGCCCTGATAATTGGGTTTCCATTTATTTTTCATTCATCCATTTGACTATGACTACTCGTGTTTCGATTACAGATAAGGCCAAAGAAGTCATTGATAGACTTCGCCAGACTCATGGGGAACTGATGTTTCACCAAAGCGGAGGCTGTTGCGATGGCTCCGCCCCGATGTGCTTTGAAAAGGGCGACTTTCTCGTAGGCCCTTCCGACGTTATGCTGGGTGAGGTTTATGGCTGCGAATTCTTCATGTCTGCCGACCAGTTTGAGTACTGGCAGTACACCCATCTGACCCTCGATGTAGTGGAGGGCCGCGGGGCTAGCTTCTCGCTGGAAATCCCGCTGGGCTTGCGGTTTCATATCCGTTCACGGGTATTCACCGAGGAAGAACTGGGTGATCTCGCACCCGTACAGCGCGCCGAGTGAGGTAGGTGAAGAGGGAATTTTCACGCGGAGTCGCGGAGAGGGGGAGAAGAATAAGCCTCACGCAGAGCCGCAGAGAAGACCTTAGTCCTCCGCGTCTCCGCGTGAGAAAAAAGTAAGCCCCAAAGTCTCCGCGGCTCCAACCCTCCGCGTGAGAAAGGTAAAAAAAAGCCTCACGCAGAGTCGCAGAGCCGCAGAGAAGACCTTAGTCCTCCGCGTCTCTGCGTGAGAAAAAAGTAAGCCCCAAAGTCTCCGCGCCTCCAACCCTCCGCGTGAGAAAGGTAAAAAAAGCCTCCCGCAGAGTAGCAGAGCCGCAGAGAAGACCTTAGTCCTCTGCGCCTCCGCGTCTCTGCGTGAGCCAAAGCAAGCTCAAAATTTCTCCGCGGCTCCAACCCTCCGCGTGCCCAAAAACTACTCAGCCTGAAAATTCGTTTGCTCCGTAGCTCCCACCTCGGCGCCGACCCAGAGGCCATTCACCATAAAAGCTGTGAATCCACCGCTCAGTCGGGTGATGGTAAAGGTTTGCTGCCTTTTACGAATCGAAGTAATCGCCTCTACAGTCCGTCCGTCGCTGAGAAGGTCGCCTACAGTTAGGGCAGTGGCCTGTGGCACATTCTGGTAGTGCTCAGCCAGTTCCGCCCGGACGGCCTTCCAGCCTTCATAGGTCCAGACCGGGTGATCTGAACTGATGGTGAGGTACTCTCCATCGCTCAACGAAATCTCCCACATCTGGTCGTGGTAGGGAGCGACGGTAGCTTCCACTTTTGCGACACCTTCCAGTCCTGTTGCGGGTTGGTAAGCCAGGACTTCGTCGCCGATTCTGATCTCTTCGATTGCCTTCAGGCTGCCATCCGCCATGGTGACCTGGGCTCCGGCTGTGAAGCACTGGCAGGCGCGGTAGCCAAAGTTCAACTCCGAGATAGCCACATCCTTGTAGCGCGCACCTGGGTACACCTCGCGGATTTCAAATCGGAATACTGGGTCATCGGGTAGGATAGAGGAAAGGTGCGAAAGGTCGAAATACTGCACATTGCGCACATCTTCCAGCTTCAGGGTGGCAAACGGACGCCCGTTGACGAACAGGGTCATTTCCTTGACGCGGCCGTTATCGTTCCATGCTTTTTGAGACTTGATGTAGCCATTGTGAATGGCCAGAGACTGCAATTCGCTTTGCTCACCGGCGGCAAGGTCATACTCAAACACGATGCTTTGGCCGATGCCATTGCCTTCGACTCCTTCTACCCAGGCGGTGCCGAGGTCCAGGTCGGTGAGGTTTTCCACTTTGTACGAAGAGGAACCCTGGCTGGAAAGGCTGGTGCTGGCATATATGCTGTTAGGGGGCGATGCACATCCGCCTACATAAAAAGGATCAAGGCCATAGAAGCTTGGATTGTCGGACATATAAAACCGCTCCTCGAACTCATCATACAGGCGTTGCTTACTTTCGGGTAAGTCCTCGTAAATCCGGAGGCCATTTTCTACCTGCTGGTATATTTTCTGGCTTTCTTCGAAAATCATTTTTGCTTCGTTGCTGAAATCAGGTGCATCTCCCAGAGTTGGGGAAAGCACAATTAGGTCTCCAACCTGATCAGCGTAGTTTTCCTCGATATCTTCCAGGATTTGCTTTACCGTCGTCGCATTTCCTTCCCGCCAGCGTCGCAGCCAGAAAGAGTGAAACCAGACCACTTCGTTATAGTCATCATTATCCAGGTAAGCCTGATCGCGGCGCCATTCCCGGGCTACATTGGGTTCAAAGCTTCCTTTGAAAATGTTGTAGAGTCCTTCGGAAATGTTGGAATCCCAACTGTCGGGATCGATGCGTTTTTCTGCCGCGTCGAATGAAAGCATTTGGCTATTGAAACCGCCGGGCTGGTTTTCGAAGTGGCGATACACGGCGAGCAGGGCTTCGGTGTAGCCCTTCATTCCGGACTGCTGGTAAATGTAGCCGGGCATCAGGTCCATGACGGTTTGGCCATAGCTGTTCCATAGCTGGGCGAGGTTGTCACCTTCCCTGTTGACGTGGGTCGTCAGGTAGGCAAAGTACTGCTCGCGGGTACTGCCGGTCTGGTAGGCGTAGCGGTATTTGTTGTCGGCGAAGTCTGGCACCTGGTTGACGATGCGCTCGTGCCAGGCGATGCGCAGGTTGGCTTTGGGGGGATAGTACTGGAAAATTTCGCCGGACTGATCGAGCAGGATGTCGTATAGCAAACTGCGGCTATGTTGTATCAGCACGTCTTCCTCCAGCTGTATGGCGTTCTGGTCGGGCTTGATGGACGTCAGGGAAAAAAGATCCATCAGTTCGGCATCAGAAATCTCACTTCCTCCCCAGTCGGAAAGCCTGACTGATAGAGAAACGATCTGCATGGCAGGGCGAAAGGCCAGGGTAATTAAGCCCATGGAAATGAGGAGCAGGGATAGTTTGAGGGGTTTTTTAACAGTCATTCGGAAATAATTGATTAAAAGTGGCCGGTTGTAAAAGAGGCTTTCGAAAATAGGATTTTATTCCCAACAACAACTTATGGAAGACGTGCTAGCTGAGTCAGATTTAGGGAAAAATGACCTATTCTCGGCTTTGTTGTCTAATTAATTGGGTCAGGAATGAGGGCATTTGAAACCTTAATGGCTCAGAAACACTATATTTGGTATAAACATAAGCCATCCCAATGCTTCGAACCACCTCTCGCATAGCACTTACTATCGCCACCTTCAGTCTGATCATCCTCATGAGCATGGGGGCATGTAAGGAATCCCCACAACAGGCAGGAGCCAATCAGGGGTCTCAGTCTGAATCCGCTGGGCAGGATCCTTCCACCGCCAGACGTGTAGCACCTGCTGACAGCCAACGAAGCCGGGGGCTGACAGCAGCAGTCGAGTTCGACTTTGATGCGGAATACCCAGAAGTCAGCGGTTTGGCCCAGTCCGAGCCTGCCCTGTATGAAAACCTCATAGCGTTTGCAACCACGGTTTCTCAACCACAGCTCATCACCACCGAGCAGCAGTACCAGAGCCTGACTGCCATGCGCGATGCACAAATCATCCCCGCGCTGGAGTCCAAAATTCTGAACGAAGACATCCAGGACTTTGACCGGATGAGCCGACTCGAAGATGAACTGAACCGACTGGGGATGACCCTGATGACCGCCGAAGGCATGATCCTCGAACTTGGCAAAGCGGAACTGCTGCCCGAAGTCGTCGCTCAGGTGGCTTCCCCTGCATTTAAGGCATACCTGGATTTTCAGAATGCCTCATCCAACGCTCATAGTGGAGAATACCCTTACATGGACATGGGACCCTGGCAGGAATTGGTTGTGTCGGGAGAAAGGCTTCGGGCCATGCCGGATAACGAACCCTACTGGTCTGAGATTCAGGAGGAATTTGAGGGTGCTTTGATGGCCGTAGCGGACATTCACCTCGTCAAATCATCCAATGCCCGCGAGGGAGAAGGAACCCCACTCGTGGGAAGCATTAACACCGATTTCTATCCTTACGCCGCTGAAATCGAATCCCTCAAGGATTTCGGACAGCGCTATCCCGAATCCACCATCGGCAAAACCGTGCAGCGCATCGCCCTGAATCCCTCGACCATGGGCGAAGCCTCAGAAAACCTCTACGTGATCCTCATCGAGTGGATCGAAGAAGAGGAGGCGGCGCAGCGAAAGGTCATGCGTTATCTTAGCGACGGCGAGGACATCCCCCACTACCTGCCCGTCGTGCGCGGCAATGGCAAGGTGCAGTACGCTGTTAGTTACCGCTTTTTCGAAGACGCCGACAAGGCCGACGCCGCCCTGGAGGAAATCCAGAAAACCCATCCAGAAGCCCAGCTGATCTTCTGTAGCATTAAAGGCGAAAAGCTGTACCAGTTGGGGCCTGGGTGATCGGATAAAAGGTAGCGGTCATTGAACTCTGAACGATGATCAATGACCGCTTCAAACTCATATCACATTACAAATTACCCTTCTTTGTTACTCCACTGCGACCTTGGCCCCGAGTTTGGCTCCTTTGTGCTTCATCTTGCCAAGTGCTTTGACGAGATCGCTTTCAAAGGCCTGGTCAATTTCGAATAGGGTATAGTTGCGGGAAATGTGGATCTGCCCGATTTTGATCGAGGCACGTGGCATGGCCCGGTTCACCAGGGTGATGATGTCCTTGGGGGTTACCCGGTCCTTTTTGCCCACTGCGACAAATATGGTGCTATAGCCTTCCACCTTCTCGGATTTGGCTTTTTTACGCTCACGTCTGTTGCTTTGTCCATCCTTTTCTGATCCGGTCGGCAGCAGGTCACGTGCGTCCTTGTATTTGTCCAGCAGGTGCGTGAACTCAAGGGAGACCATGCGCTTGATCAGTTCATCCTTGCTAAGCCACGACAGCTTGGCCGAAATTTCGGGAAGGAAAGGCTCTACCTCCGGGCTTACCTCTACATTCTCCATCTGGTCGATGTAGTTGAACAACTGCTTTTGGCAAATGTCCCGTCCTGTGGGAATTTTGAGTTCATCAAAATCCTTTTTCAGGGTTTTCTCAATGCGCTTGAGCTTGCCGCGGTCGCGTCCATGAACCATGGAAATACATACTCCACTTCGTCCGGCTCTCCCTGTACGCCCACTGCGGTGCACGTACACCTCGGGGTCGTCCGGGAGACTATAATTGATGACGTGAGTCAGGTCATTGACATCGAGACCTCTCGCTGCGACATCAGTTGCAATCAGGATGTCGACGCTCTTGTGACGAAAGCGGTTCATGACCACTTCTCGCTGCCCCTGGGACAAGTCTCCATGAAGGGCATCTGCGCTGTAGCCTTCCTGTACAAGGTGCTGGGCAATTTCGCGGGTTTCGTTTCGCGTGCGGCAAAACACGATGCTGTACATGCTGGGGTTCAGGTCGACGACCCGCTTGAGCACTTCGTAACGATCTCGGGCTTTGAGGAGGAAGTACTGATGGCGCACCATGTCGGCCCCGGCATTGCGTCGGCCCACGCTGATCTGCTCAGGATCGTGCATGTATTGCCGCGCGATGCGCATCATCTCGTTGGGCATCGTAGCCGAAAACAGGAGCGTCTGCTTATCCTGCGGCGTATGTGACAGGATGGCATCAAGTTCGTCCTTGAAGCCCATGGAGAGCATCTCGTCGGCTTCGTCCAACACCATTTGCTGGATACTGTCAATGCGTAGTTTCTTTCGGTTGATCAGGTCAAGGGCACGGCCGGGGGTGGCCACTACGATCTGGGCCCGGTCTCTCAAGGCCCGTAGCTGTCCGGCTGCATCTACCCCGCCGTAGATAGGGATCACCTCCAGTCCGTTGATGTACTTGGAAAATTCGGATAGGTCGCGGGAAATTTGCAGGCAAAGTTCGCGCGTAGGGGAGAGGATCAGGGCCTGGGTAGCGGGATTGGTTTCATCCACCTGATGAATGAGGGGTAACCCGAAAGCCGCCGTTTTGCCCGTGCCGGTTTGGGCAAAAGCAATCAGGTCGCGTTGTCCGGAAAGCACAAACGGAATGGCCTGGGCCTGGATAGGAGTGGGGGTTTCGAATTGCAGGTCCTGCAGGGAACGGACAATTTCCTCGCGCAAACCGAGCGCTTCAAATGGATTCATCAACTGGATTTAAAATGTAAGGCGCAAAGGTACGCAAAAGGAAGATGGTCTTGACATTTTATTTTTTAAGAAAGGCTTCATCATCCTCAGCTGGGTGTAGGACAGAATTCCTAAAAAAGTCTTTGGGCTAAATTTCACGCGGAGTTAAGGAGAAGCAGAATCTCACAGAGGGGCGCAGGGCAGGCAGAGTGATGAAGGGGATCTCTATCTTTGTGTGCTCTGCTCAGCATAGCCTGTTCTAATACATGAAATTAACAGATTTCTAACCTAAGGCCCCATTTTTGTGCGGGGCATGCTAACTTGGTCTCAAATCATTTTGCACCATGCCCACTCGAATACTGCTTACCGGAAGCAACGGCTTGCTAGGCCATAAAATCATTCCCCTCCTGCTCGAAAATCCCGAGATCGAATTTCTGGCTACTGCGCGAGGTGAAAACCGACATCCACAGGCTGGATCATTTGCCTATCAGCCACTGGATCTGACTGATATTGAGGCAGTCGGCAACGTATTGGCCGAGTTTCAGCCTGAGGTAATCATCAACACTGCAGCCCATACCCAGGTAGATTTTTGCGAAGACAATCAGGAAGAGTGCGACGCCATCAATGTGGTAGCGGTGAGAGAACTGGCAAATGCCTGCGCGGAATTGGGCATTCGCCTGGTACATATCTCGACTGATTTTGTGTTTGACGGAGCTGATGGACCCTATCGGGAAGGCGATGAGCCCAATCCTCCCAACTATTATGGCCTTTCCAAACTCAAAGGGGAAGAAGCCATCATAGAATCAGGGGCGGACTATGCCATTTTACGGACCATTTTATTGTATGGAATTGCTCCCGCGATGTCCCGCTCCAATATCGTCCTTTGGGCAAAAAAGACCCTCGCAGCCGGCAAAAATGTCAATGCGGTCAACGATCAATGGCGAACCCCAACTTTGGTGGAGGACCTGGCCATCGCATCTGTGGAAGCAGCCTTGCGATCCGTTAAGGGGATTTACCACATTGGCGGACCCGAAATGATGCGAATTGACGACATCGTTCGGAGAGTCGCCAGATTCTGGAACCTCGACGAAAACCTCATCAGCGAAATTGACAGTACCTCTTTGAATCAGCGTGCCAAGCGTCCTGCTAAAACCGGATTCGTCATAGACAAAGCGGTAGCCGATCTGGACTATCAGCCGAGAAGCTTTGAGGAAGGACTGGCTTTGGTAGATGAGCAGATGAAGGCGCTGGCCCTGGAAGGGTGAGAAGGGGAGGGGATCCGGGGGAATAAGGTGTATAGGGGAAATATGGTGTATATGGGCACTTTGGCTTTATACAGCCTATGGTTTGAGGGTTCGACACTCACCACTCAGGAGCTACGTCTCATACCGTGGGGTGTTATATCTGAACATATATTCCTCCTACGTTTTGGGTCAAAAAAACAGGGAATTTCTTTTCTTCTCCGCGCCTCCGCGTGAGACTTCTTCTTTTTTTAACCCTATCAGCGTGAAAAAAGCGCAGGATACAAAAGGCTCCAAATTGAACAGCCTACCCAATACCGCATACCGCCTTAACGGCCTCTCTAGTACCGATAATCCCGCCACTTTACCTCAAATTCAGCGGGGATGGTGAAGTTTTCCTTGACGAACTCCTGCCGATTCATTGAGACCAGATTGGTGGTTACCGTCAGACCCGCGCTGTTTTTGATGGTGCGAATGGGAATGCGTCCTTCTAGTCCGGGAACCAGAAACATGGCTTTGGATCGAGGCACTTCCGGAAAAGCAGAGAGATCTACGCGATATTCTTCCGTCACATAGTAGAGGAGGATCATGTCCTCTTTCTCAATGCGATATTCGGTGCACTGGTATGCTCCAATTTTTCCGGTGCGACCAGTAGGCATGGCTTCAGGTTCCTCTTCGTGGGTCTCTTTGTTGAGGTCAAAGTGGGGTGACAGCCGGAATGCCCGCTGACCTTCCATGTCAAGGGTGTACTCATAGTTTGAGTCGGCAATGAACATCATGGTCTTGGGATAGTCGCCCCCCATCAGCTGAACGAGGTAATTTCCATCACCTACCATCATTCTCATTTCCTGATTGGGATTGTTGGCCAGTATAAATTCGGCCTGCTCACCTTCCAGCTCAATCTTGTATTTAAGGATGCCTTCGAAGTACTCCGGGGTTTCCTGGGCGGAGAGGATCAACGTCAGGCTGACAAGGGGAAGCAGCAGAAGATATCGCATATTGAATATTTTGGGGTTCTTTCTGGATATAAACGTCTTTTCGGGCAAAAGTTACATACGGCCGATGAGATCACTGTAAGATTCCTCAATCAGATCGACTTCTTTTATCTCCAGCAGCGAGATGTACGCATCGCATTGTTTCTGAAGGTAGGGCTTTCCCAGACTTCCTTCGAAATCAATGGCTTCGATTTCCACAAAACTCCCCAACCCTTCTACCTCGTCCAGGTGAAATTTTACATTGTCGATGAAGTATATCTCCCGTGCCTTTTTTACCTCACGCCAGATGCCATAAGCCGCTTTCAGCAGTTCATATAACTCAGGCCCTGGATTGGGCTGGTACAAAAAGACTTCGGAGGTCTTGGGGCCTGCCTGATCAGGTCGGCGGTAAAAAATCAGGTTGTGCTCGATATTGCCTCGGCGAAGTTTGAGTCGTCCGTTGTCGTTGTGGAAGTAGGTGTCCACCTGATGGTCCACTCCGCGATAGTCAGCATTTTTACTTTGGAGAATTGACCGGATGCGGTCATTTTGCTTGCTACGAGCCTTTATTTCGACGTTTAGGTGCATACTTTATATTACAGTGTGCATTGAGCTATGTTCCTTGAACAGTGTCCTCGCTACTGACCAGGGAACCTGGATCAACGATTAATTTACAAGAAAGCGGATCAGATCAAGACCAGAATCAATGACGTTGGGGCGAATAAGGTCGAGGGTAACCCGGACTGATTTTTCTACAGCAGCGTCCGTGCGTTCAAAACTGCGGCTTTGGTCGTGTAGCCAGTAATCAAGGACAAACCGGGCGTTGAGCCAGATGGCATCTTTATAATAGCGGGAAATCATCCAGCGGTCTGCAAATTCGCCCTGTGCCATACCTTCCTTCAGTAACCGTCGTACTACGTCGGCAAATTCCTCCTTTACCTCTGTCTGATAAGTGGGGAGCAACAACCCCCTGCGATTTTGGGACTCCATGAACTTGACCATGCTGCGGTTTTCATTCAGGACGGCCAGCCAGGTGTAGTAGATGGATAGGAGTTTGGTGCCGACGTCGTACTGGGCATATTCCTCATCTGCCTCTAACTGGGCCATGGTCAGGAGGAAGTAGTCTTTGAAAATGGTGGCCTCAAGCACCTCAAAAGACGGATGCTCCTGGTAAAACTCTCGCTCTGCCATCCCAATTGAGGCGGAAAAACTCATCACCGAGCCAGGCCGTTGCCCCGATTTGAGGACAAAGTCTATGTAAGCTGACTTGATAGGAGTGTCGTGTGTTGGTTCCATATGGGGTATAACGACTTGCAAAGAGTTGTGTTGGAAACAATCAACCCTGCATAAATGACCATTCGCGCGAATTTAGTAACTGAATGGGGGAAAAAACAGGTTTTACTCAGCTCAAATGTAAGAGGCGTGGATAAATCATTATCTACTCTTTGTCCACTTATTCCTAATTTTGAAATATATCAATTACCACTTTGCTCTTATGATTTTCCATCGTTTCATCCCCCTTCTCCTTCTCGGAGGACTCTTCATTTTGAGTTTTGACATCATGGACGCCCAATGTGTGAAGGGCGACTGTGAAAATGGTAGCGGCACCTATGACTTTCCGAATGGAGACCGCTACAAAGGAGAGTTCCGAAATGCAGATTTTCACGGTGACGGCACCTATACCTACCGCAACGGAGATGAATATGTCGGCTCCTGGCGCAGGGGTGAAATGTCCGGTCAGGGTACTTTTACCTATGCGAATGGAGATGTCTATAAGGGTGATTTTCAGCAGGATGCCAAGCAGGGAGACGGCATCATGACCCTGGCGGATGGAAGTCGCTATGAAGGCAAGTGGGAAGCGGACAAACCACATGGACAAGGTGTTTGGACCTATGCCAATGGTACCCTGTTAACAGGCGAGTGGGTTCAGGGGCGATTGAATGGAACGGCAAAATATCATTACGACAACGGCGACTATTACGAAGGCGATTACCAGAATAGCCAACGAAATGGGCAGGGGGTAATGCAGTACGCCAATGGGAATCTGTATGAAGGAGGATGGCGCAATGGCCGCCGGGACGGGCAGGGCAAGATGGAATACCTGAATGGGACCACCTATGAAGGCCAGTGGATCAACGGGCAGATGGCTGGGGTTGGTAAGCTTCTTTCTCCCTCAGGGACCGTATATGAGGGCGAAATGCAACATGGTAGATACCATGGGACGGGAACCCTGACCTATCCCAATGGAGACATCTATACCGGGGAGTTTCGTGCTGGCAAAAAGCACGGGCAGGGAACCTATCAATACGCCACCGGGGACCTGTACGAAGGCGAATGGCTCAATAACCAGCGACATGGGCAGGGGACATTTTCCTATGCAACAGGCGCAACCTACACCGGGCAGTTTATCTCTGGACGCATCAATGGCGAAGGCACGATGATCGAAGCTGACGGGAC
Source organism: uncultured Bacteroidia bacterium (assembly GCA_964343195.1). Classification (GTDB taxonomy): domain Bacteria; phylum Bacteroidota; class Bacteroidia; order J057; family J057; genus CAYVAP01. The sequence goes on from CAYFIR010000014.1 coordinate 25,302, forward strand.
GGTTCAGAAGGGTCGCTTCATCAATGGACAGTTCCAATCTAGTTCGCAATAGAGTAGGGGAGTTTCCGGTGGATTGTTTAGCTTCGAAGCCAAACAGTTTCCCATATGGCCTCATTTCTGCGATTCCTGGTGCTGATTTCACTGGCAGCTCAGACAGCATTTGCTCAAACGGATTTATGGCAGACGCCCGCAGTAAACTCGGTAGGTAAGCTGGAGCCACACGCTACGATCATCCCCTTTGGGAGTGCCAATGCCAATGGCTACCTGCACATGGATCTGAGCAGCAGGATTCAGCTCCTGAATGGAAACTGGGCATTTCAATGGCAGCCCAATCCACAGATAGATCCCGCAGGATGGGAATTGGAATCCTTTGATCATACCGGTTGGGATACGATCGCTGTACCCGGTAACTGGCAACTGCAGGGTAACTACGACCCTCCCATCTATGTCAGCTCGGACTACACCTTCCCCATTAATCCTCCTTTTGTTCCCGAGGACGAAAACCCAACCGGATTATACCGCCACGAATTTACGCTAAAAGCAGGCTGGGAGGACTTTCGGAAAATTATTCATTTTGCCGGAGTTCAGTCGGCCTTTGTTCTGTATCTCAATGGCGAAGAGGTCGGGTACAGCGAGGGCAGTATGCTCCCTGCGGAATTCGACCTGACGAATTTTCTAAGACCAGGGAAAAACCTGCTGGCAGTGAAAGTGCTGCATTATGCTGATGGTAGCTACCTGGAGGACCAGGATACCTGGAGGTTGAGCGGTATTTTTCGTGATGTGTTTCTGGTGGCTCGTCCAACACTCTACATCGAAGACCTGACCATAACCACTGACCTAAGTGCCAGCTATCAATCCGCTGATTTGAAGCTTGATCTGGATCTGCTGAATTGGGGAGCAAAAGCACAGAAGAAATTCCAGGTGAGGGCTACCCTTTATGGCCCAAATGGGCGGGTTGTATTTTCCCAGCAGAAAAAATACCGGGGTCGACTTGAAAATCAGGGCCGATGGAGCATGGAATGGCGCATAGATCATCCCCAGTTGTGGAGTGCCGAAATTCCCAATCAATACCAGCTCAACCTGGAATTGCTCGATAGCCGTGGCCATTTGTTTGAATCCGTATCTCAACCTGTTGGATTTAGAGAGGTGATTATCAAAGAAGGGCAATTGCTGGTAAATGGCAAGGCCATCACCCTGCGGGGGGTAAACCGCCACGAACTCCACCCTACCAGGGGGCGTACCCTGACCAACATCGACATGGAGCAGGATCTGGAACTGTTGAAGCAGCATAACTTCAATGCGGTCCGGACCTCACATTATCCCAACGACCCCAAATGGTATTACTGGTGTGACAAGGTGGGCATTTACCTGATTGACGAAGCCAATATCGAAAGCCATGGGCTGTGGCGGAATGGCTATTTTATTGGGAACCAGCCGGAATGGCGCAGTTCGATTCTCGAGCGGGGGCTTGGCATGGTAGAGCGGGACAAAAATCACCCAAGCGTGATCATTTGGTCCATGGGAAACGAGTCCGGTTGGGGCGAAAATTTTGATGAACTGGCTGAGCAGATCAGTAAGCGCGATCCCGGTCGGCCCATTCACTACGAAAGCAGGGAAGCCTATGGTTTTGAGGTTGCTTCCAGTTATGACCTGATTTCCAATATGTATGCCCGTGAGACAGATATGCTTCGGCTTTCTTCAGAAAATCCTGATCGGCCCGTTATCTGGTCAGAATATGCTCACGCCATGGGGAACAGCCTTGGCAACTTCGATTATTATTGGAATTACATCGACTCGCTACCCCGCTTTCAGGGCGGCTTTATCTGGGACTGGGCAGACCAGGGGCTGGAAAAGACCCTGCCAGATGGCACGAAATTCTTCGGGTATGGAGGAGACTTTGGGGCAGAAATCAACCATGGAAGCTTTTGCCTGAATGGGCTTGTAAGGCCGGACCGGGAGCCAGAGCCAGAACTGGCAACCGCCAAGCAGGTGATGCAGCCCGTGGACTTTGAGTGGAATCCCGCTACCCCAACCGAGGTGACTCTGACCAATAAGTATGACTTTCTGGCGCTGGATGATCACGAACTGATCTGGATCCTCCATGATTCCAGAAAAAATGCTCCCCAAACGCTGGCCCGACATGACCTCAATGGGCTAAAACCCGGGCAGCAGGCCACTTTCAGCTACGATAGTCCCGCTGGATTTCCTTTATCAGCAAATGGGGAACAATGGCTAACCTTTGAAGTAAGGCATAAGGAAATGACCTACTGTACACCTGAAGATCACTTGGTGGCATTTGACCAGTTTTATCTACAGGGGAAGGATGATGGCCGTCCTGCCATAGTCCAGGGGAGGCTGAGGGTGGCAGAATCTGCCTCCCAGGTGACCGTCATCCATGGGGACTTTGAACTCGATTTTGACAAAGGAAGTTCCCGCCTGATCAGCATGACCAAAGGAGAACATGACCTTGTCATGGGGGCTCCAGTTATTAATTTGTGGCGTGCCCCAACAGAGAATGATCAGGGCGGTGGGAGTAACAGTTTTGCTCATCGCTGGCAGCGAAATCAATTGGACAGGCTGAATTATCGGCTTCATTCAGTAGATGTGGAAGAAACTTCAACGGGTTCGGTCAGGATTTCCTATTTCGGGGAATATTTTAATGATTCAGTCAGGTTGAGGTATCAGACACAGTATGAAGTGTTTGATGGGGGGAACATCATGGTAACCCATCGCTTTGAACCCATGACAGAAGGACCTGTTCTGCCGAGGGTTGGTGTCATGTGGACATTACCCAAAAGCATTGACAGCGTGAGCTGGTTTGGCCGGGGACCATGGGAATCCTATCCCGACCGAAAGGCGGGCACCTGGATGGGGATCCATCGCAGCACGGTGATGGACATGTATGAACCCTACCTGGTTCCCTCCGAATATGGCAACCACACCGATGTGCGCTGGTTGAGGGTTTCCGATCGGCAGGGAAATGGATTTGCCATTCATGGATTGCCCAGTATCCAATTCAGCCTGCATCCCTTCACGCTAGAAAACTTGAGCGAGGCCCGGCATCCCCATGAGTTACAACGCGGTCGCTACAACTATCTCTACCTCGACCTTCACCAGGCCGGCCTGGGGGGCGACACCAGTTGGGCCCCCATGACCCGCGAAGAGTATCAGATTCCCTGGCAGGGGTATGAGTTTTCGTATGAAATTGTGCCGTTTCGGTAGTTACCTAACATACCGTGATAGGACCGCGTCGTATCCGCTCGTGATTCCTGCCCTGAGGAACGAAGGGTCTAAGAGGCTGTTTGGATTTTTCCTTATCGGCCCAAACTGGTCTTTTTGCGCCCTGTCTGCGTCAATTTTCCTCGAAATAGCTCGCTATTCCTTGAAAAATTTCCTTGTCAGACCTCAAAAATCCTGCGTTTGGCCTCGAAACACCAAAACCTAAACAGCCTCGAAGCGAAACGCCCAGTCCCGGCGTCTCCGACGCCATAAAACGCACAAGGATCAGCCAAGAAGCCCAAGCCTCTTTCCTGATCCTTGCTCTCTGCTCCCTGAACCCTGTTCAGTCCTACCCGAAGGTGGATGGCAGAAGGAGACGCGAGAAGTCAGACCGCTACGCTGCGAGAAGCGAGACAAAAAGCATCATGCTCTCACTTCTGACCTCTTTTCAAAAGAAGCATTGGCTACTTGCGCGCCCATCCCCAACCTTGGCAATCCTTACTTTTCAGAGTGCGGGTAAACGTACTTGCGCAAGAACCGCTTGACCTTCCGCCTTTCCCAGGGAAAGAGGATCGTTCGGTCGACCATGTGGTCAAAGTCCTTTTGCACGCTCATGTGAGGCAGGCTGGAGGGGCTGACCAGCTTTGGAATCCAGGTCGAGTGAAGCGGGTAGTTGAAGATGACTTTGGGGTGATGCATTTTCACGAGAGGCCCTCGCTTGAGATCCGCAGCATCAAAAATCCACACCTGGGCTTGGTACTGCTTGTCGCCTTCGTCTCTGACCTTGACCATCATGGTTAGCACGATGTATCCATCCGTCGAGAGGTCTTCCTCTGGGCCGGGAGGGGTATCGTGTTTGCGAGGGGCGAACTGGATGGAGCGCATGAAAACATCGGGCTCAAACTGGTAATGGTCCTTGATGTGCATGTCGCTGGTTTCGGTGCGAATCAGGACAGCCGGCACTTTTTCCCAGGTATATCGGGCCACATCCTCGGCAGGTACGATCCGTTGGGGGGAATAATTCTGGTACAGGTCAAAGATAAACTGCGTCAGGGACTGGGGAAAAAGCCCCATCTGCTGCCAGTAGATGTTCTTGATGTCCCGACTCGGTTCTTCCGCCGAAATGATGTCGCAGAATGTGTGCAGGGCGACAGACCAGGTATGAGCGCCGATGTTTTTGGGATCATCGAGCTTGCCCAACTTGTGGTAGAATATGGACTCATCCTTGTCCAGTTCGCCTTTCTCGGCGTCGATGACGACCTTCCCGACCGAGCAGACGTCCATGTTTCCGACGGCAAAGGAACCGACCCACCCGTCAAACAACGGCCTAGACTCTTCATTGGGGGCCGGAGGAGCCAGCTCGTCGTAGGGCCGAATCCACTCTGCGGCGCAGGAAGCGGTATTGTTGCTGGTGAAAAAAGTGACCTTCCCATCCGGATTCTCATAGTTGGCGTTGAAATGCAGGCAGGAGTGGTCGATGACGATTTTTTTTGCCTTGACCACATCGCCTTTTTCCAGATCTGAGCGCTTGATCAGATAAGTGTCGGTAAACGACTCCTGGGGAACAGTGGTGTGGTCGCGTATCATTCGGTCAATCTCCGCCATGATGGGGCTGCGACTCTCGAAAGGATTGGTGTAGGCCTGATCCATCGTGAACTTGAAGGAAGAGTCCATCAGAATAAGGTAGTCCTCGCTGAGACTCATCTGGTGCATGATCTGAGCGATGCGGATGTCATTCCCCTCTTCGTCCACGACCCTCCAACGCTTCATCTTCTGGGCCTTCCCGTCCCAACGCAGCAGAAAAACCTGGTCCTCTGACCAGAGGTCATCCTCGATCTTGTGTAGTATCCGGCGAAGCCAGTTGACCACCTTGATAAAGAACTCGACGACCTTTTCCCACCAGCTCATGTGCTTTCTGATGCGCTTGGGAATGGTATGGTACAAGTCCTCCAGGCGCTTTACCCGCTCCTCATAGGTGATCGAGGGAGGAGCCTTTTGGGCAAATTCTTTCAGCTCACGGTGAACGTATTCCGGATGCCGGGCCAGGGTATCAGAAAAGTGCAGGGCACTGATCATGGTGCTGATTGACTTCCGAAAATTGACTAGGTAAAAGTCCTGGTTTACGGGGTCAAACACTGGATGCGCCGTGGAGTATATGATGGGAAACGGCTTCTGAATGATCCGAGGCAGGGTAGATGCCCAGTCCTTGTTCCAGCCGACCGGGTTCATCACCTTGAGGTTGATGGGGTCAAATTCGTAGGGTCTGCCAGCATCCGTGGTCGCGAGCAAGCGCGTTTGTTGATCGCCAGGGTAACGTACTGGAATGATGGCGGTATTGAGCTGATTATGCGAACCCAGGCGACTGGAACCTCGGTCATAGCCGCCATTGTGAAACCGAAAATTGCGGTATTTCCACATATCATGAGCCGGGCCACCTTTTCCAGTAGCCATGTCGGCCCACATCGTCGGGGGGGCCAGCATACGGCTCTTGAAGCGTACAATCCCCTCAGAGACACGGTCAAAGTCCAGACGGATCACTTTGCTGTCTCCATTCAGCATGGGTGAACCATATTCAGGGTCTTCGATGCCCTTTTTGCGGTCTTCCTCGGAATCAAACTGCTTGTAGGGAAGCCCGCCAGAGTTGACTGTACCTGTTGCCGAGTTGACAAACACATGGCCGTACAGGTCCTTGGGGAGGTCGTCAACCGTGTATCCATCCACAAATAACAGGTCGACCTCGACCGGGTCTCGGTTGGCTTCGCATAAAAACTGCATAGGAGCTAGGGGTTAGTTGATACGTGGTAAGGGGGATTTCACGTTGTCGAGCTTATAAGAACTGCGGACTTCACTTCAGGTTTGAATGGAATGCGAGCTCGGTAGAAAGCGACATTCTAAATAGAACCCGTTAATATTGCCTTTGGTTTTTCGTAATATAGTACAAGCTTTCCACACTTTTACTTTTGGCGCACAACCTCTTCGACTTTTTGAGCTAATACCCTCCCTTGTCCCTTTCATGAAAAAGAACCTTCTGCTCAACGCGCTCTTGTTTTTGGTTTTGAGTTGGCTTAATGCTGGATTACAGGCCCAGGAACCCTCTTCCAATCCCGGCATCCCCCTGTTGCTGAACTCTCAGGCGAAAGATTCATTGGTCTCCATCGAGCCCTATTTGTATGTGTGGATAGACTCTGTTGGTGGGAAAACCATTGGAGAAGTGGCCGATTTTGCCTTCCAGCAAAATTTTGATGCCCAGCGACTGGCCGATATTCCTCCTCAGGAACTGATCGGGAAAACAGTCTGGTTTCGCCTGCGGCTACAGCAAAATCTGGAGACACCCCAAGAATGGCTGCTCAATTTCAACGAGAACGAGGTCGAAGTTTACCAGCAAGACAGCTTGGGACAATGGGACAGTCAGCGCATAGGAAAGCTGGTTTCCTATTCGAATCGACCTTTTGGGAACCGCTACCAAAACCTGCCTTGTACCCCTCTTTACCTTACCTCTGGAGCAGATAAAGTAATTTATGTCCGGATCGTCGCCTCAGAGCTCGTCATCATCTCGCCCGTTCTCAACAGTTTTCAGCGCACCATTGCTACCCCCTCTATCGTCGCTGAAAGCCTGTTTCGCTACCACTGGTTCACCCTTTTTGTGATGGGTATCACTTTCGCTGTAGCGGGCTACCATTTCATCCTCTTCATCTACAACCGCGACCGTCGCTTTCTTTACCTGGGGTTTTACAACCTCAGCCTCTTTATCGTAACGGCCAACTACAATGGCTTCATCGAATCCTGGCTTTTCCCCGATCAGCTCTATTTCTACTACCAGATTGCGATCCTGCCCATGTTCCTCTTCAGTGCATGGTCCATGATCTCCATGCTGCGTGCTTTTGCCGAGACCAGGGCACGGTTTCCCAAGTGGGATAGGGTGCTGAAAGGCTTGCTGTATACCCATCTGCTGCTCCTTTGCCTGGCCGCTGTAGAGTCCTATGGGGTCTTCAGCATTACAGAATGGTTTTTCACGAGTGTTTTGGGACTCTGGTTCACATTCAACCTTCTGGCTAATTTTGTTTACCTCGTCTTGCTGATCTATGCATCACGGCGAGGAGCCCCCAATGCTGGTGTCTACCTTGTTTCCCTGATCATACTGGTCGCCAATATGTATCTGGTGATCACGGATGGCATGGGTGGGTTTAAGGAATCTATGGGGGTGTACCTGACCAGTTTCCTGCACCCAGAGTTGCTGGTGGCACTCCACGACCTGATCCTGGCCTTTGGCCTAGCGGCCAGCTTTCGTGCTTTGCAAAAGGCCAAGCTCGAAGCCGAAACCCAGCAGCGACTGGAGCAGGAAAAGGTCGTCCACCAACTCGAACGGGTGAACCGACTCAAGGATCAGTTCCTGGCCAACACCTCTCACGAACTGCGCACCCCCCTCAACGGCATCATCGGGCTGTCGGAGTCGATCAGAGATGATGTGAAGGAACTCGAGTTGAAGGACAACTTATCCATGATCATAGCCTCGGGTAAGCGCCTTTCAGCCCTAGTCAATGACATCTTAGACTTTTCGAAGCTGCGAAGTGAGGGGATTCAACTTCGGTCTAGGCCCCTAGACCTCTGGTCAATGGTTTCGGTGGTGCTACGCATCAATCTTCCGCTGGTCAAGGGCAAAAACATTGAGCTACAAAACTTGGTTCCCGAAGACTTGCCCTGGATCCAGGCCGATGAGGATCGCCTTCAGCAGATCCTCTTCAACCTGATAGGCAACGCCATCAAGTTTACCGAAAGGGGAAGCATCAGCGTAGGAGCCGAGGTGGTAGAGGGGCAGGTGCAGGTATTTGTACGGGATACGGGTATCGGCATCGCTGCCGACAAGCACAAGATCATCTTCGAAGCATTTCAGCAGGCCGACGGTTCCATTTCCCGGAGCTATACCGGGACGGGTTTGGGGCTGAGCATTACCCGTGACCTGATCGAGTTGCATGGAGGTCGCATTTGGGTGGAATCAACGCCCGGAGAAGGATCTGCCTTTTTCTTTGAAATGGCGTTGGCCGGTAAGAAGGAAGGAAGTCTATCGAAGCCCTTGCAAGAGGCTCGCCCTCTGCGGTCGGTAGCCGATGTGCAAAGTGCCCCTGGCGTGATGAGCGATGTGGCTTCTCCGACCGCCCCCATGCCGACTCCCAGCAATGTGCGCGTGCTGGTGATCGACGACGAGCCGATCAACCACCAGGTGCTGAAAAACTTCCTGAGACCCGAAGGGATCGAGATTATCTCGGCGATGAACGGAGCCGATGCCTTGGACATCATCGACTCGGACAATCGGTTTGACCTGATCCTACTGGACCTGATGATGCCCCGTATGTCGGGCTATGAAGTTTGTGAACGCATCAGGGGAAGCTACCTTCCCAGTCAGTTGCCGGTGATCATGGTTACAGCCAAGAACCAGGAATCAGACATGGTCGAAGGCTTCAACATCGGGGCCAATGACTACATCGTCAAGCCTTTCCGCAAGGATGAGTTTCTGGCCCGAGTACGTACGCACCTCAACTTGCACCGCATCCATACCGCAACGGGTCGTTTTGTGCCATACGAGTTCCTCCAAGCACTGGGACGACAGACCATCACGGAAGTACGGCTGGGCGACCACATGGAGAGGGAGATGTCGGTGGTCTTCACCGATATCCGCAACTATACCAGCCTCGCCGAGCAGATGACGCCGGAAGAAAATTTTGCCTTTGTCAACCACTACGTCGGGTTGATGGGGCCCGTCATTGATGATAATCAAGGATTTGTAAACCAATATTTGGGAGATGGGATCATGGCGATCTTCATGCGCAGCCCCAATGATGCCCTGCAAGCTTGTATCGACATGCAGCGGACTGTACAGCGCTACAATGCTGAGCACAACAAATCGCTGCGCGTGGGAATGGGCTTTCACCTCGGAAAGCTGATCATGGGCATCATCGGCGACGAGCGTCGTACTGATGCCACCACCATCGCCGATACCGTGAATGTCGCCTCCCGCATCGAGGGGCTGACCAAGCACTTCGGAGGCTCTATTCTCATGAGTGAGGAGGCCTGGGAAAAGTTGGAATCGCCTGAGCAATACGCGCTGCGATACCTCGGGCAGGTCTTGGTCAAGGGGAAAAAGACTCCTTTGGGCATCTACGAATGCTTTGACGGCGATGAACTCGATCAGAAAAAGCTCAAGTTGGAGACCCTCGCAGAGTTTCAGCAGGGGCTCAAGCACTATTATGACCAAGAATTTGAAGAGGCACTTACGGCGATGAAGCGGGTCGTAGACCAAAACCCCGAGGACTTAGCTGCCCGGCGAATCATCAGCCAGGCGGAATCCTACGTGAGCATAGGCGCTCCGAAGGACTGGACCGGAGTGGAAAAGATGATTGAGAAGTAGCAAATTTAATAAAGCCTGCTGCCTGGCCTGTACGCCCACCACTATTGCCCCCCAAGAAGACGAGCCTCAGCGATCCAGTTTCAAGTTCCAGGCCCAGCCCCTTCAGGATGAGGGTGCTGCCGATGAGGAGTCGGCACCCGAGAAACCGCCCGCTGATAACTGCGAGATTACCTTCACCAATGTCAGCCGTTTCACCCACGTCCATTTGTTTTTGAATGGCAAAGATTGGGGCGACCTGATGACCTGTGCCCTTGAGCGCGGCGAAAGCATCACATTTTGTCTGCCGGTGGGTACTCATACGCTCTATGTTTTCAGTAACATGTATCAATTTTCCGATGGGATAACCCTGGAGGTGAAGGAGAATGAGGCAATTTCTCGTAAAGTTAGTTCAGGCCCTTGATCGAAGGCTGATCATAGGCCGAAAATCTGAGACCTCAGCGGCCTTTGCTGCTCCTGGGGTCTTTGCTTTTCCCCATCTTCCCCTAACTTTGCGGCCATGGCTCAAAAACTCTCTACGCCCAAAGGAACACGCGATTTCTTGCCCGAAGTGATGCTTCGGCGCGAGATGATTTTCAACACCATTCGCAAGGTGTTCCGCAAATATGGATATGCACCCATCGAGACTCCCTCGATGGAGAACCTCGACGTTCTCACCGGGAAGTATGGTGAGGAAGGAGATCGATTGATTTTCAAGATTTTGAACTCAGGGGATTTCTTCCATAAGCGGGGCAAGCAGATCGTGCTGCCCGAGGACATGGAGAAAGGCGAAGGACACTTTGCCAGTTTGATCACGGAGAAAGCTCTTCGCTATGACCTAACCGTGCCATTTGCACGGTTTGTGGTGCAATACCAGAATGAGCTGAACTTCCCCTTTAAGCGCTATCAGATTCAGCCAGTATGGCGGGCAGACCGTCCGCAGAAGGGCCGCTATCGCGAGTTTTACCAGTGCGATGCGGACGTAGTGGGCAGTGAGTCGCTGCTATTTGAGGCGGAGTTTGTAGCGATTTTTGACGAAGTGCTCAGCGACCTGGGATTACCCGGTTTCACCGTGAAGCTCAACAACCGCAAGATTCTCGCAGGTTATGCCGAAGTGATTTCCCAGCAGGACAAGTTCACCAGCATCTGCGTGGCCATCGACAAACTGGACAAAATCGGGACCGATGGAGTGCAAAAAGAGCTGGAGGGCCGTGGGCTGCCGACAGAAGCCGTGGAGCAACTCTTTAAGCTGATCACTTTCGAAGGAACGAACGAAGAAAAAATTGCCTTTTTGACTGAGCAATTTGCCCAATCGGAAGAAGGCCTACAAGGCGTGCAGGAAATGCAGGAAGTCTTCGCGACCCTGGCACATTTTCCGCTGCGAGGCGCTACCGTAGAGTTTGACCTGCAACTGGCTCGTGGTCTGGATTACTACACCGGTACCATCTACGAGGTGAAGGCTCACGAAGTGGAAATGGGGTCCATCTGTGGAGGCGGACGCTATGCAGACCTGACTGGCGTCTTTGGGAAGCCCGGCCTGAGTGGGGTCGGAATTAGCTTCGGTGCCGAGCGGATCTACGATGTAATGGAAGCGCTAAATCTCTTCCCGGACGCTCGCGCCAGTGCTACTCAGGTACTCATCATCAACTTCGGCCCTGAGACCTATCCTATCTGCCTGGATGCACTTTCAACTCTTCGCAAAGCCGAAATTCCCGCCGAGCTCTATCCGGATAAAGCTAAGCTTGGAAAACAGTTTGGATACGCCGACAAGCAGGGCATTCCCTTTACACTTGTCATTGGCTCAAAAGAGGCTGCTTCTGGCAAGTACCAATTAAAGGATATGCGCAGTGGCGAACAGGAGGAGCTTGATATTCAGGGAGTTGTGAAGAAGCTGGAAGCATAGAACCTACAGGTTGGTTTTGTGAGCCTTTACCTTCTTCCTTGCTGCGTGGTTTTAACCCGCAGCAAGGAAGTGATGGGCAGGTCATTCTACTAGCCGATTATGGAAAATCTTCTCAGTAACCTGTGCCCATTCCTCCGCGTCCTGCTTGAAAGCCATATAGGAATCATGGACCTTTTTTGCGACAGGATCTTCAGCGATCATCTCTGCCAGGACCTCACGGGTCGCAGTGCGTAGTTCGGCGAGTACGTCTTCCGGGAACTCCTTTAGTTGGACGCCTTCCTCTTCAACCAGTTTTTTGAGATAGGTATTGTTCTCCGCCTCGAAGGTGCTTAGCGTCCAGGTGTTTTGCCAGGCAATGGCCGTCAGGAGGATTTGTTGCAGATCCGCCGGCAGGCTTTCAAATTTGGCCTTGTTGATCATGGTCTCAAGGGTAGAGCCAGGCTCATGCCATCCGGGGTAATAGTAATATTTGGCGATCTTGTAGAAGCCCATTTTGTAGTCGTGATAGGGGCCTATCCACTCTGTCGCATCGATCACGCCCCGCTCCAGGTTGGTATAAATCTCGCCTCCGGCTACGTTGACGGCAGCCCCTCCGACCTTGCTGATGACCTTTCCGCCAATACCGGGAATGCGCATCTTCAGCCCTTTCAGGTCTGAAACGGAGTTGATTTCGCGGTTAAACCAGCCACCCATTTGGACACCGGTATTTCCGGCAGGAAATGAGATCATGTTAAACGGAGCATAGACTTCTTTCCATAGCTCCTGCCCCCCTCCGCTCGTGAGCCAGGCATTCATCTGCTGAGCATTCATTCCGAAGGGGACGGTCGCAAAGAACTGAGCAGCAGGCACTTTCCCAGCCCAGTAGTAGGCAGCGCCATTGCCGATTTCTGCGGTGCCAGCACTCACCGTGTCAAAGACTTCCAGCGCAGGGACGAGTTCCCCGCCTCCATATACCTTGATTGTTAACCTTCCCCCTGACATCTTTTCTACCAGTTCGGCAAACATATTGCACCCTTCTCCCAAAACGGGAAAGTTGGGGGGCCAGGTGGTTACCATGGTCCATTCAAAACGCTCGTCCGAACGACCGGGGGCAGCCGTTGAACTGGACTCCGTACTGCAGGCCGCAGCGGCTAATGCGGTACCAGCAAGAGCAGCACCTTTCCAGAGGAAGTTTTTGCGAGTGATTTTTTGACTCATTGGGCAGCGTATTCAAAAAGAAACTTTTAAGGCATTATTCCCGTTATCAGGTTGTGCTAAATTCAGCTATTGGGGTTAATTTAGAAAAATATCCGTTCATTCAATCGAGGCAAATTACGTATGACTACAGTTATAAGTCCGGCACAACAAGTAGAAAAACTGGATGAAACAGAGGCGTTAACGGGGAATACCCCTCTGATTCCAATTAAGACCAACCAACAGGATGTACAGCCTCAACTATTTGCAAAGCTTGAAAACAGGCAGTTGGGGCGAAGTACAGCTGCGAGGGTAGCTTTCTCCATCGTCAGAACCGCCATTTTGGAAGGCAAACTGGTTGGGGATCGCATGCTCCTAGACACTGCAGGTACCCAAATGGCCCTGGCTTATGGGGCGGTCTGTGCCCGCCTGAGTATTCCGGTTACCCTGGTCATGGCAGAATCCACCTCTGCTGACACACTGGTTATGCTCAAGGCATTTGGGGTAAAAGTCGTGTTGGAACAGGAAGAGAACATTTCCGGACGATTGGCCGACATACAGGCACAGGAGCCAGAAGCTTACTTTTTCGCTGACCACGAAAATCAGGATGATGTATGGAAGGTACATTACCTGGGAACTGCCAAGGAAATTTATCATCAGACACAGGGTCAATTGACACACTTTGTCGCGGACGTCGCTCAGCGTTCCCTGCTACTGGGAACCGGAAAAAAGCTGAAAGAGGTGAATAAGGATATTCAGCTGGTGGCCCTTCAGCAGCAGGGTAGCATGGATGCTCAGGCCGAAAACCATCATCCCTATGCTGATAAAACCATTTTGGTGGATGCCGATATGGTGGACTCCAGGATTGACACTTTTGCAAAAGAGGCGGGGATGATCATTAGTAAGCAATCTGCCATAAATCTGATCGGGCTCGAGGCATTGGCCGCGACCCTGGAAGATGGGGTTTTGGTTACCGTTTTTCCAGAGGATTCTTCCATTGCCAACTGATTCGATCGGTTGATTTTGCAGGATGCGGGTTGAATGATTCCGGTCATTCAACCCGCAATTTTTATTGGTGACCCATCCCGTGCTGGATAGAACAAATGGCTAGGCTTGATTAGGAAATGATAATATTTTAATCAATTTATTGATAGATTGATTTCTTTAATGGGGAATAATTTTAAAAAATATGACAATCCAGGGCTTTGTTTTTGCCAGTTTGTTTGGCCCTCCAAAGAGAATTGCTGATATTGCCCCGCTATATATGGTTCTTCGGAATTGTAGGAAAGCACACTCATACCACCTTCCTGAACGTCTAAACACTTTTGGAATATGGAGCTTCGGGAACTCAACAAGCAATACCAGCAACTGGATCATATTGGGAGACTTCGCCAACTTTTCCAGGACTTTGAAAACATTCTGGTAACCTCATCTTTTGGGACGACTGCGGCTATCCTGCTGGATATGTTACGCCGAACGCAACCGGATTATCCTATCCATTTTATCGACACCCACTACCTGTTTCCGGAAACCCGACAGTATCAGCAGGAACTGACTGACAAATGGGAGCTGAATGTGGTGAAGGTCAATCCTGGTTTTAACGCCCACATGTACACCCGCATGGACTATACCTGGGTTCACCAGCCGGATGCCTGTTGTTATGTCAACAAGGTGGCGCCAATGGAAACCCTGAAAAAGAGCCATGACATCTGGATTTCCGGGATGATCGGAGGCTTGAGCGAAAGCCGGAAGAAGCGGGAAATTTTTGAGTGGGACGGGCAGATGTACCGTTTCTATCCCCTCGTGGACATGTCAGCCCAGGAAGCGGAGTGGTACCGCATCGCGCAGGAGATTCCTGCTCATCCCCTGGAGTCTCGAGGATATGGCTCCGTCGGATGTCAGCAGTGTACCGTCAAAGGGCAGGGCCGCAGTGGCCGCTGGGCTGGTACGGGTAAAACTGAATGCGGATTGCATCTTTTTGGTGATCAGGGCAAAGCCTGATTTGTCGCTGCATCAAGAATTTCTTTAACTTGATCTGGAGTGCCAGGAGGAGGGTTCTTCCTGGCTATACTTTTTCGCCAACCACTTCAGATGAAGAGCTACCCCATCCAATTCCTGCTGGCCAAGGGACGCCATCAGTCCGACCAGTCACTGATATTCCCACTGGTAAAACCCGATCTGGTACATCTCGGGAGCAACTCAGGTGCTGTCACCCACACCATCACGCAGATGGCCATTAAGCAGGTGTTGACCAAAGGGCGCTATCAGGAACTGCTGAAGTGGAAGCAGCCCGTCGATCTTGAGCGCTCTATCCTGGAGGTTGAAGTTGCAGAAAGCAGGGCGGGGATATACCCTGAACTCAGACTGGAATTTGACCTATGGTGGGGCAAACTGGACGAAGAGTGGTTGTGGGGCAATGTTCCCTCAATGGGCCTTCAAATGGTAGGACAGGGAATCGAGGACCTGCAAAGTCGGATGAAGGACCTGATCCAGCTGGAATTTATTCGGAACAAGCGCCTAAACTCTATTCCTCACCTGATCCAGTCCCAGTGGATCAGAGTGGAAGAAATACGAACTCCCTCTGTTAAACTGCCGATTTATACCCTTTCCGAAGTGGAAAGGATGAAAGAAAAACCAGGCGACTCCTGGCTCGAAAAGGTCGCCCATCCCTTCAGGCCGGATGCAGACCCTGTTTTTGAATTTGACCAGACGGTACAGGATATGGTGGAGTCCATGAGTACCCCACCCGTGTCTAGCATGTTGGCGGTAGGGGAGTCTGGACGCGGAAAATCAGCCCTCATTCATGAATTTGTCCGTAGAATATCAGAGAAAAAAACTGTGAGGGTATGGGAGGCCACAGCCGCACAAATGCTTCACCGATTGACTGAAGGAGGGGGGTGGCAGAACTCTCTCGGCCACCTGTGTAAAGAACTTCAAACCACCGGTGACTGGCTGTACATTCCTGACCTGAGTGAACTGTTTGAAGTCGGTCAGTATTCAGGAAATCCTCGCTCACTCGCAGATTATCTGAAGCCAATATTGGGACGGGGAGAAATCGTCCTCATCACGGAGTGCAGCCCTCGACAGATGGCGGCCATCGAAAGACGGGCTCCGGGCTATCTGTCTCTTTTTCACCAGGTGATCCTGCCTGAAAATTCTCCAGAGGGACTGCAGTCGGTAGTGGAGCAGGTAAGCCAGCACTATGGCGAGAGTCGGCAGGTGGAGGTAATGCCTGAGGCTATCAGGGAGATTCTGAGGCTACAGCAGTGGTTTACTCCTTATTCCGGTCTTCCCGGGACGACCATTCGCTTCATGAAGGAGCTTATCAAGGAGCAGGCAGAAAGTGGACAGGCATCCCTTAAGGTCGAGGATGTCTTCCGACGCTACTGCAAGGAATCCGGATTGCCACAGGCCATCATTGATCCAGGCTCTTCCCTGGATATCAGGGAGGTGGCGGATTTCTTCGAGAAAAATATATTTGGTCAGCCTGAGGCCATTCGCATCGTGCTCGACCTGCTGGTCTCGATTAAGGCCGCTGTGGTACGCCGGGGCAAACCACTTGGGTCATTGTTGTTTGTGGGACCTACCGGTGTCGGCAAAACCGAGATGGCCAAAGTGCTGGCCCAGTACCTCTTCGGCCGCAGAGACCAGATGGTACGCTTTGACATGAGCGAATATCAGGATTTGCCCGCCCTGATGCGTCTCACGGGCGACGATGGACGAGGGGAAGGATTGTTGACCTCTGCGGTGCGGCAGCGTCCGTTTTCGGTGATTCTGTTTGACGAATTAGAAAAGGTCAATCCTCTTTTTTACGACATGCTGCTCCAGATTCTGGGAGAAGGCCGCCTGACCAGTTCCACCGGACGGCTGGCAGACTTTAGCAGCTGCCTGATCATTATGACCTCCAATCTCGGGGCTCGTAGTCAGCTGGGGGGCAATGTCGGCTTCGTCGCTCCGAAAGATACCAAAGCCCAGTCCCGGCTGCATTATGAAAGATCCGCCCAGGAACACTTTCGTCCAGAACTCTTCAATCGACTGGATCGGATTATCCCATTTGATCCACTAGGCCAGGAGGTGATGCAGTCTATTGTCAGACGCGAATTGGGGCTGATATTTCGTCGTGAAGGAATCCGTTCCCGCAGCATTGCCTGGGATATACCGCCAGCAACCTACGATTACCTGAGCGAACGGGGATATAATCCTGAATATGGAGCGCGGCACCTTCAGCGATACCTGCAGGACCACTGGGTAAGTCCCCTGGCCAAAGAGCTAAATGAAAAACCATTTACAGCAGAACTACTCATTGAAGTAGAAGTACCTGAGGATTGGGATAATCCGCTGGTATTCAGGGTTGAGGAGTTGGAGAAAGAAGTCCGGAAAGAACCCCGGGATACCTCCCTGTTGGTTAGGGTAACCCGGCACAGGCGAGACCTGCAGTCTGTGGAAACGGGCCCAGCATATATTCATCGTTTGAATAGAATAGAGGCCCTGAAGTCACGGGAGAAATATGCCCGGAAAAGGGAAAAGCTGGAAGAATTCTGGGCAAGTAACGATGGGATGGAACTGGCCCAATCCATGGAGCTGGTTTCCAGGTTTGAATCCCTGGGAAAGCAGATAGTCGAGCTGGAAGAAACTCTTTTCATCGAAGAACTGGCGCATGACTTCACCCAAAAGAAAAAAGAGCTTAGCGAATGGACTAAGGAATGGAATAGCTGGTGCAGGGAGCTACTGATTTTGCGCGAAACAGGGTGGAATGAAGCCCTGATTGGGATATATGGAGCCCCGCGCTATCTGATCTGGCTGGTTAGGCTATATCTGAAAGTATTGGAGGCGGGAGGCTATTCAGTTCGGGCCCGATATCGTTGGTACGACGAGTCTCAGGCAACGGAGGAGCAGCCTTACCAAAAAGAGCCACTCGACCTGAACACCCTGAAAACGCATACCCCACCGATTGGGGTGGAAATCATTGTACGGGGAGAACTGGTGTACCCCTATCTGTGGGACGAGGCTGGAGGGCATCTGATCATTGCCGACGATGGGGAGAAGCTCAAGTATCATGTGGAGGTAGTACCCTACGATGCCACCAGAAATCAGGTGCCAGAGGACGTTCACCGACGCAGCTTTTTCCGTGAAAAAAAGTACAGACGCCGCTTTGAAGATTTTCGAATCGTGCAGGACGAACAGTACCGCCGACAAAAGATGACCAATCCGCCCACCATGCCAGCCAGTGAAACCCTCAAAATCTGGCTCGATGACAACCTTAAGCGGAAAATGTCAGACCTGCTGAAAAAGTAGGAGATGAAGCAAACAAACCCCTCTTTTTGCCAAACTGAACTCTTTTAATCACCCAAATACTTGCAATCATGACAAGAACCCTGTTAGCCCTCCTGCTTTGCCTGAGCCTATTTTGGGCCAATGGACAAGTTCAAAATAACCCTTTCAACAGAACCTACTTTCCTGCTAAAAAGTCCTGGGCCACGGGAACCGATCAGGTGAAAATTGGGGGAGAGACCATCGAGTATACAGTAGAAGCCCAATACCTGCCCTTGGGATCGGAGGAAGGGGCAACGCGCGCAAGGGTGTTTTACACCGCCTATACGCGATCGGAGGTAGAAGATCCTACCCAGCGGCCCATCACATTTGTATTCAATGGAGGTCCTGGATCTTCCAGTGTATGGCTGCACATGGGGGGGCTGGGCCCCAAGCGGGTCAACATGAACGACGATGGCAGCCCGGTCGCTCCCCCCTATGGCTATAGTGACAACCCCCATAGCTGGCTTGATCTTACCGATCTGGTTTTCATTGACCCCATGATGACGGGCTATACACGACCAGCCGAAGAAGCCGACAAGGAAGACTTTCTGGGCTTTCAGCAAGATCTGGAATTGGTCGGACAGTTTATCCAGGTATATCTGAGCGAGAACAAACGCTGGGGCTCTCCCAAGTTTCTGGCCGGAGAAAGCTATGGCACTACCCGCGCCGCCGGACTTTCGGGTTACTTACAAAATCGATATGGCCTTTACCTGAATGGCATCACCCTGATTTCCGCGGTCATGGACTTTAGCACCCTGATCGATGTAAGGGGAAATGACCTGGCCCCACTGACAGTGTTGCCCACGATGGCGGCTACCGCCTGGTACCATGGGCAGGCCTCTGAGGAGTTTGAGTCCCTGGAGGATCTGCTGAAAGAAGTAGAGGAGTTTGTGATGGGAGACTATGCATTGGCCCTGCTCCAGGGAGACCGCCTGACGGGAGAACTGGAGGAAAAAGTGATAGATCGTTTGCATGCCTTTACAGGGCTGGATACCAGTTACCTGGCCGACGTACATTGCCGACTGTCGGTTGGAGCGTTTAATAAGGAACTGCTTCGCAGTCAGGGAGTTACCGTAGGGCGGTTGGACAGTCGCTTCAAGGGAGTGGACTACCAGAATGCCGGGGAAAGCTATGACTATGACCCCAGTTATAACCGCACCATTTACGGCCCCTTTACGGCGGCTATCTATGATTATCTAGGAAGAGAAATCGGTGTAGAGATCAACATCCCCTATGAAATCCTGACGGGACGTGCTCGTCCCTGGCCTTATGGGGAAGCAGCTTCCAATCAATACCTCAACGTTGCCGAAACCCTTCGGCAGGCCATGACCCACAATCCTGATATGAAAGTATGGGTGGCAAGTGGCTATTATGACATGGCTACTCCGTATTTTGCAACCGAATATACCCTGGATCATATGTTTCTGGCGGAAGGGCTCAGAGAAAATATCATGAGCACCTATTACCCTGCAGGTCACATGATGTATATTCATAAGCCATCACTGGAACAACTCAAGCAGGACGCAGAGAGGTTTTATGAAGGGGCATATTGATTCTCAAAAAGGACACGATTAATTGGACGAATGAAGAGACTATTTTTTGTTGGATTTATTCTGGTAGGAATCTTTTCCCTCATGGGATGTGGGGGGACTAGGGAAGCAACAACAAGGGAAACCAAATCCGAGCTTGACGAATTGATGGAGCTGATGTCGGGCACCTTCTCAAGTGAGGCCCAGGCCTCCCGGGATACGGGATATTATCACATCATACTCCACATGTACCCCATTTGGGAGCATCGTGGAAACTGGCTGTACGTGGAACAGGCCATGGCAGGTCGGGAAGACCAGCCATACCGACAGCGGATATACCACCTGGAACAGGTTGCCAAGGGGACCTTCAGAAGTGTGGTCTATATACTTCCGGACCCAGAGGCATTCGTTGGTGCCTGGCAGGACATCGGCCGTTTTAAAGAGCTGAATCCCCTACAGTTGGAAATCCGCAACGGCTGCGACGTATACCTGGAAAAAACCGGTCGCGGTCGGTTTGTAGGGAGCACCAGAGGCACCAGTTGCGCCAGTGAACTGGCAGGAGCTACTTTTGCCACCTCGGAGGTACGCATCAAATCCGGCACCATAGAAAGCTGGGACCGCGGCTTTGACGAACAGGGAAGTCAGGTTTGGGGAGCTACTGGTGGAGGATATATCTTCAAGCGAAAATAGCGACTCATGGCTGGCAATATTTCTTCACGATTCTTTCGCCTATTCTTTTGGGGCATGGTGGGGTTGTTGTGTGGGATAGCCCTCTACACATGGCGAGGTGGAGACCTGCCCTGGGTGGATGAGCGAGAAGTGCGGGAGGACCTGGAACATCTGGCACCATCGGCCCCTTCCCCTGGAAACAACCTGAAATACACAGATCTCAACCAGTGCATTGCCTGCCTCAACACATTCTCGGATACCATTCGGGATTCCTATGCACGGTACCTGGCCTGGGTGGAGGTAGATCAGGGTCCTCAGGTAAACGCCCAGCTGGTAGAAGGACTACTGGCATTGCCCTCTGTGCAGGAATGCATGAGATACTTCGGTGAAGAGGAAGCCGAGCCCTTTTTGGGAGAAGCCTATGCACAGGCATTGGCAAACCTGGGTTCCATTTTGGGAGAATTACAGGGCTATTATGAAAGCGGAGCATATCGTGAGGATCAGCTTCGCAAAGGGAAGCGCTTACACAAGCCCCTGATGCGTGCTTTTGAGGCCTATTTTGAGCAGGAGCGAACCACTCATATCTCTCTTTATGGCTATGTGAAATCCCTGCGTGATGGGCAGGTGCATCCCAAGTGGAGGTCTCGGATTCGTCCTGAAACGGACGCTCTGTACGATATTGGTGCCATAAGCGAGGAGGTCGCTTTTCAATTGGGAAGCTCTCTGGAGACTGACCAGACATTGCTGGCAGCTCTTGATTCATTGGAAGTAGGGCTCGGGATTCTTCAATCTGCTGCATCAGAGCCCGAGTGGCGCCAACGCCTTTCTCCCGGTCTTACCGAATTTCTCCCAGCCCTGAGATCCTGGATGGATTCTTTGGATGAACGGGTAACCAGACTGCAATCCGGGCAGACTCCAACGCCTCGGGAAACCATGCTCCGGACAGAAGGCATTCCCCATTTAATTCAGGGCTCCAGAGAAAAGTGTCTGGTAAATTTTCGCCAGATGGCCACTCTATACAACCGCCTGACTTTTCATACTGACCAGCTATTCCTGTTGGCGCCAATTTTACCGCCCCTTTAAGAATTGCACCTTTGTGACCAGATGTTTCCACCTTTCGGTAAAACAGGTTAAATTGATCTAAATTCGCCCTCCTGATGAAAGCAGTTATTCCTGTTGCTGGGATTGGTACTCAACTACGCCCCCACACCCATACGCAACCCAAACCTCTGATTCCTGTAGCAGGGAAACCCATACTAGGCCATATCATTGACAACCTGATTGATGCAGGGGTGACCCAACAGGTATTCATCGTTGGGTACCTCAAGGAAAAGCTTCAAAATTACGTAGAATCCCATTATGAAGGGAAGATCGAAATGGAGTTTGTGGTGCAGGAACCACGTCTTGGGCTAGCCCATGCGTTGTGGACTGCCAGAGACATTATCCGGAAGGAAAACGAAATTATGGTACTGTTGGGGGATACCATATTTGGCTCGGATACCCGAGAGATCGCGGAGACCGAGGGCTCCATCCTTGCCGTGCATCCTGTTGACGATCCGAGAGAATTTGGGATCGCCATGCTGAACGATGCGGGACATGTAGTCAAGCTGATCGAGAAACCCGATATTCCCACCAGCAACATGGCGCTGGTCGGGATGTATAAAATCGCTGAAATAGACCTGTTTGTGGATGCGCTTGACAGCATGATAAAGGAGGTGTTAGAACCCAAAGGCAAGGCATATTCCCTTACAGAAGCGTTGATGGCCATGATACAGGGCGGGGTACAGTTCAAGTCCCATCAGGTCCAGAACTGGTTTGACTGCGGCCGAAAGCAAAGCCTGCTTCACACCAATCGGGTGCTGCTAGGAAGAATTGAAGATGAAAAAGTGAAGCAGAAATTCCGGCACTCCGTGATCATTCCTCCTGTCCACATTGCAGAAGGTTGTGACATTCGCCATTCTATCATTGGACCCTACGTCGCCATTGGGGAAAATGCCAAAATCCACAATAGCATTGTCAGCGATTCCATACTGGGAGCCTATTCCCGTTTGGAATCCATAATTCTGTCCGGTTCCGTGGTGGGAAACGATACCTCCCTAAAAGGCAGGGCCAGCCACATCAATATTGGAGACAACACCGAAATAGATTTTACAGATTAAATATCGAGATATCCGAAGATTTTGATATTATTGGGCAGTGATATGATTTAGGTCATGTCCTTTTCAGGAAAATAGCTTACTTTTGCTTCGTCACACACAATTGGAACCCATAAGTCCGGATCGTATATGTTGAATGTTAAAAACGCGATTGCAGCCACTCTCATTTTTGTTGGGCTGATCCTTTCCATCATCGGCTGGAGTAAAAAGTCTGGTGATACCATCGAAACTGAAATCAAGGGACAGGAGCTTGTTGTGCGCAACAGCGATTCCCAGCATTTCAACTGGCGTGCGTTCATGGGGCTTACCCTGTGCGTAGTTGCTGTAGGATTCTTTATCCTGCCTGGACCTGAAAAGCTGGAAGCAGAGCGTTACGGCCACTGATCCACTTTGACCGAAATAGCAGACGCCGCTTGATTCATGAATCGAGCGGCGTCTTTTTTTATCACTTGAGGTAGCTAAAGCTTCATGGCAGGCGGAAGGTCTCAATGGCCCTCCTTCCTGAGTACAACGAAACCCCAGGCATCGGAATCAATCCCCAATAACTTCTCAGTGTGTTCGAGATTAAGTAATGGACCAATTTTACACTGCAAGATTCTTGATTATCAGCACTTTAAGATACGAACATCGGACTCCGAACTCCGAACATATTCCACTAATTGGTCACGTATGACTCCAGGATGGTAAAGCTGCCCTCAGGGCGCAGCTCTATTTCCTCCAATGTGGCAGGCAGCAGGACGGCCTGCCCCTGACGAAGGCTGGTCCGGCCTTCATCATAGTGGAGGGTGAGTGAGCCTTCCACACAGACATAAATAACGAAAGAGTCGAGCCCGGCATAGTGGCGGCTGACAGTTTGATCAGCCATCAACTTGTTAGTAGTGAAATATTCGCACTTGGCGAGGTTCACCAGGCTATTTGGGTGATCTTCGTATTTGGTTTTGTACTCGTCGTATTGCTGGTAGTCAATGGCATCCAGTGCCTGCTCCACATGGAGTTCCCGTTTTTGGCCATCTGCCCCTACGCGGTCAAAGTCATAGATGCGGTAGGTAACATCAGAGGTCTGTTGGATCTCTGCGAGAAGCAGCCCCTTGCCAATGGTATGAACCCGACCAGCTGGCAGGAAAAATACATCTCCGGCTTCGGCCTCTTCCCGGTTGAGTATATCGGTGAGCTTGCCCTGCTCAAATACTTCCTGGTACTTCGCACGATCCACAGGCTGATTGAACCCTGAAATCAGGGAGGAGCCCTCATCAGCCTGGATGATGTACCACATCTCGGTTTTCCCCTTGGAATCATGGCGCTCTTTGGCCAGTTCGTCATCCGGGTGAACCTGGATGGAGAGGTCGTCATTGGCATCGATAAACTTCACGAGGAGGGGGAACTCATCGCCATGCTCGGCATATACCCGTTCGCCCACCAAAGCACCTTTGAACTCCCCGATCAGATCCCGTAGGCTACGTCCGGCCAGAGGTCCGTCTGCAACAACAGACACATTTCCGGGAACACCTGAGATCTCCCAGGTTTCTCCACAGTTTGGCAGGTCACCGAAGTCTTTATTCAGTACCTCCCTGATTTTCTGACCGCCCCAGAGCTTATCCTTATAGATGGACTCGAATCGCAGGGGGTAGAGAGTGGTGGTAAGTGTGCTCATGCAGTTGAATATGATTTTTAGACAAAAATAATTCTTCTTTCGTAAGGGAGGCAAATTATAGGCCGAATCAGCGGCATTGTGAGCTCAAAGGCACTATTTGGCGGATGAGGTAAAATCTTAATCCTCCTCGTCTTCCTCCTCTTCTTCTTCGGTTCCCATCAGATTGAGCTCTTTCTCAAAATCCTCTACCTCATAGGCAGCATAGGTCTCTGCTTTCCAAACGAAGAAAAACCAGAAAAGGGGAAGGGTAAAGCCTCCGGTTAGAAAAATACGGAGGGTCCAGAACGTTTTTGAGCGGGTATCAATGGTCTCCAGTCGCCACAGCCTCACCAGAAAATACCCCAAAATCGGCAGTATCAATGCCAGCGCAACTCCCAAATGCCACAGCGTCCACTGCATCCTGGGCATCCAGGAAGGGGATGGCAGAAACAGCATGGCGACCAGTAAAAACGGCAGTATGGAGGTCAGCCCGAGTATTGATCTGAACAGCGCCTGATCAGCAGATAGTTTTGCCATACCGGCAAATTACGAAAAGGGTGGGGAATAGAGGGTATGAAGTATAGGAAGGTTTCATACTACTAGTGGTACAAGTTCGAAGTTCGGAGTCGATAGTTCGGAGTTGAAAGTGTTGCTGTTCAATGGCTTACCTCATTTTCGATTGGGATATTACTTAGTTCTGAAAGCACTAGGCATTTTCATTTTCGGCCTATGTTTTTTGACAGGATAACAGGATTGATTATCAGGGCTTTCTTATCCTGTTTGTCCCTTCGGCAGGCTCAGGGCAGGCCTGTAATCCTGAAAATCCTGTCTAATTTGTTTAGGAGTATGGGAAGGCTTGGAAGATGTTCCTTCACTCCATACCTCAAAACCTCCCTCACGCCATCTGCCAGGGCCCGGTAATCGCCAGGGTCAATCCATAGTGCTGGATGTTGACGAACATTGTCTTGCCCGATGGAGTGAAATGTACTCCTGTCAGCTCTGAGTCGGCACGACCAACGTTGGACCCAAAGTGATAGAGCTTTCCTTCTGGTGTAACGCCCACCAGATTGGGGTTGTCGTGGTCTTCGCAGAGAATGAGGTCTCCCCAGGGGGATACGGTCAGGTTGTCGCAGTTCTTGAGCAGGTCGGTATCGTTGGGTTCGATGAACAGCGAGAGCCTGCCGGGCTGCTCGGCTTCGCGAGGTGTCCCCTCGTATGGGCTGGGGACATAACGAAATACCTGCCCCTTCTGGTTTTGGCCTCCGTTGGTACAGGCAAAGTACAGCTCGTTGTCCCCAAACCACATCCCTTCGCCCCGGGCGAAGCGTGCCGCGCCCTGATCAAATCCCCGGAACCGCAAATCATCCTCCGGAGCGAGGATGTTGTCGATGTCCATCCACTCCACTTCGAATGCATCACCAACCGGGAAGGCTGGCTGATTGGTGTCGGGCCAGTTGCGAGTGTCGGTGCTGGGCGCGCCCTTGATCGCCAGAATTTGCAGCTTGCCGCCATCCTGGAGCTTGCCAGGAGTATTGGGGATAAAGCGATAAATCAGTCCGTCGCCACGGTCTTCGGTCTGGTAGACGATGCCACTGCGCGGATCTACGCATACCGCCTCGTGGTTGAAGCGTCCCATATCCGTGAGCGGGATGGGGTCTGCCGGACCAATGTCTACCACAGCAGGCACTTCAAAGTTGAAGCCATGATCCCGCTCGTTTTGGTTAACAGATTGGGTCTCAACTGTTTCCTCGCAGGTAATCCAACTGCCCCAGGGGGTAGGTCCCCCCGCGCAATTGCGGATTGTACCCGCCAGGCTCATGTATTGCCGCTCCACTTCCTGCGTCGCCTCGTTGTACACCACGGTGGTGGTGCCGCCCAGACTGGGCATCTCTCCCTTGCCAAAATCATAAAAGCGATCAGCCCCCAGGCGGCTCAGGTGCTCGTAGTTTTTGCCGTAGGCACCGCTCTCCAGGTCGTCGGTGCTGATCTCGTGGTTGCGCACCAGCAGCACTTTCCCGTCTGGGCCACTGAAAGACGCCATGCCATCCGCCTTGTTGGGCAGCAGCAGTCCGTCGTCCATGCGATCGCCCCAGCGCGAGATGATCTTGTAGGAAAAACCCTCGGGTAGATCAAACAGGCCATTGGGATCTTTCTTGAGTGGGCCGAAGCCCTTGGCCATCGCCAGGCTGCCCTGCCCCGTGGAGGTTGTAGTAGGGCCTCCGCAGGCAAACAGGTTGAGCCCCATAAAGCCCAGGCTCGCCAGAGAAGCCTGCTTGAGAAAATCGCGTCGGGAAGTATGCATAGGTGAGAAGCGTTTTGGCTTGAGTCAATGCAAGCTACGCACCCACACTTACTGGCAGGTTAGCCAGAGATTAGGGGTATGTTAAAGTAGTAGGGAGAAGTTCACTCAGCTGATTTCAGGTAATTCATCGATGCTTCTCTCCGAAACCCCACGAGTTTGTTATCTTTCCCAGTGCAAACGTGAATCAATATGAAATTTGGACTGGGAATTACGCTCGCTTTGTGGCTCGGCATGCTTGGGAACTGCGCTGTTGCCCAAATCGGAGGCTATGGGCTGGATCCTGATAAACCCGCTGAAGCCCTGGAGCAATTGCAGATGGCGCGTCAGTCCCTGATGGTAAAGGCCATCGGGCCGGTGATGCTGGGAGAAGAAATGCTTGAACTGGGCATGTGGGAGGACCTGGAAAAATTGCTCGCTGGAACCAGGGAGCGCAACCCCGCCATGCAGTTGTTGAAAGCCCGGTTTGCGTTCCAGCAGCATCGGTTTCAGGAAGCTGAGGAGATCCTGTCAGGGTTGGAGGATAGGAGGAGGGCCGCTTTTCAGGAGAGTCTGCTGCGAATCGATCTGTATTTGCAGGCATGGCAACTGGCTGATGCCGAGCAGCTTGCGTTATCTCTTCTGAAGGAAAAACCTCAAGACTCAGATGTATTGCTTCGGCTCAGTCAGTTGGAGATTTTTCGGAAAAATTACCGTAAAGCGCTACAACTGGCTGAGCAAATACAAGCGGCAGATTCATTGGTGGCGGATGCCTATTACCTCGAAGGGGAGGCTCACATCTGGCTGCGAAATCCAGTGGAGGCCGAAGAGGCGTTGCGACAATGTCTTCGCCTGAATCCCTTTCACGCCGATGCGCGTTTCAGCTATGGCTACGCCATCTGGCGTCGGGTAGATGCCACTCTGCTGGACAACATGGCCCTGCAGTGGGAAGTGGCACTGGCTATTCATCCGCTGCACTATCGCACCCACTGGCACTGGGGCAATGGCCACACGAATCTGACCTACGCGGACTATGTGGACCCCCATGAAACGGAGATTCGCAGTGAATTGAAAAGTGCAGAAGTCCTTATTGCGGAAGGGCGGGTAGGGGAGGCCTTGGAGTTGATTCATGATGTCAGTCAACAATATCCCGAGTCGGTGATCCCCGATTTATATGCAGGTTCAGCCTGGTACATGAATTACAGCCAGCCTGATGAACGGAGGCTGGATTCTGCTCAGCGTATTTTTCAGGAAATTCTCGCGAAAAAACCACACTATGGCCCAGCCCACAATGGCCTGGCTGCCGTCATCAAGCAACGACAGTTTCCCTATCTGGTGATGTATGATTCGCTGGAGCAGGTAATCGCCCAAACCCAAATCGGCGATCCTGAGAGCTTTTTCCATGTCTTCCCGGATATGGACGATTATCCCAGTGATCGCGTCCCCAAAATGGTTTGGAACCAGTTGTACACTGGAGTGGCCTATTTTCCCTTTCTCGCAAAGCTAAATCGGCAATTTGTCATCCCTCCTCTGCACCGAGATCTGGCCCTGGCGATGGATAATACCTATTTCCGTGGAGGGACGACCTTTGACAATCGGCAGTGGATGGACATTCGGGGAGTGGGAAGCGGAGCCACCGGGATCGAATACGTCGAGCGGGGTGCTCACCTGGAGCGTAATGTTACCCTGCATGAGTATGTCCATCTCTTTCATGGCTACGTCTTCACCGATGCCGAAATGAGAGCTGTCCGCGAGCGTTACTATTACGCCATGGAAAATGGCCTGACCCTGGACTATTATTCTGCCAACAACGAATTCGAATACTTTGCCCAAACCTTCCCAGCCTATTTTATTCCGGTAAAGGTACACCCACTCAATCACAAGGCAGTCAATACCCGCAGTGATCTGGAAGCCAAAGACCCGCTGATGTTTGCCTTCATTGATTCTCTTGTTCGAAAGCAGCAGGCTTTCCTCGCAGGAGACGACAGCGCCATGGCCGATAACTGGGCGGAGGTTTACCGCAGTTTAGCAGCACGACTGGGGCCCAATAGGCCTCAGCAGGCTTTGGCGATACTTGATACGGCTTTGATGTGGGATTCCCAATACCTGCCCGCATTTCTAACTTATGCCAGTTTGTTAGGACAATCTGGGCAGTTTGATTCGGCATCGGTTTGGCTGGAATCTGCCCTGGCATTGGACAGTACCTATGCACCTGCATATCGAGAATGGGCTGAATTGACGAGCCTGGAACTGGAGCAGGGGACTATGGCCATTCAGGAGGCACTAGCCAAAGGGGAGGAGTGGCTCAGGCTGGCCCTTGGCTACGAAGAGGATTATGACCAACAGGCACAACTTTCCCAGGCTCTGATGGAACTCTACATCCGGCATGCACAATGGGATCAGGTCGTAGAAACCGCTGAAGGATATGCCCTGGATGCTCCCCAGGTATCTACCTACCTCCGTGATCGTCGGGATGAAGCACTGGCTGTTGCGGCCTTACATCGTGGGCTGTTGGGATATGAGGAGATGTCCCTTGAGTTCCTTGCAGATTTGGTGGAGCGGAAGCCTCAGCATTATCATCACCGAGAGCAGTTTGCTGCGGTATTGTTGTCATTGGGTAACGGAGAAGAGGCCCTGTCCAGCCTGGTGGAGGCTCAGCGAATTCTGGAGGCCGCAGGGAACCCTAGTGAAACCTTTGATCGACAGATAGCAGAAGCCCAACTGATCATGGGGGATACGCTGGCAGCCAGGAAGACTGTCGAAAACTATTTGGTGCATACTCTCCCAACCAAAAATTTCACCGATTGGGGATTGCTGGCGCTTAGACTTGGCTTTATGGACCCGCTGAAACGAGAGTTTGAGGAACAGGACGAAAGTGCTTTTACCTACCCCGGTGAAGGAGCAGATCTCGACTTCTTAAAGGGGGAATATGCACTGGTCCAGGGGGATAGCGTTATAGCAGAAGAGGCCTTTCGTGAGGCAATTCGGAAAAATATTTATCACCTGCCAGCCAGGTTTGCCCTGCTGGACTTGTTGAAAAGCGATGGGCAAATTGATGAGGTGCGGAGGATTGCCACAGAGGGAACTCTGCTCCCCCTACCTCCTGGACCTGTGATGATGCGTCGGCTGGAAGCCTACCTGAAGGAGTGATTTGCTATTCGCGAATTGCAAAACTGAGGAGGGTTTCTGGGGCAGCCAATACCTTTTACAGCCCGATCCACGAGGGAGGCTATAGTCTTAGGGCCAGTATTCTGAAAACCCAGTTTGGTTTTGCTTAGGATTACGCCTTCGCCCGCTCCGCTCTCAACTGCTCGATAAACCGTGCGCAGGCTTTCTCCGGTTGGGCGGTTTCCATGAAACGCTGCCCCATTAGGAAACCCTGGAATCCGGCTTTGCGAAGCTTGATGACCTCTTTGGGGTCGCTAAGGCCACTTTCGGCCACTTTGGTGAAGCTGTCTGGTATCAGGCCAGCCAGTTCCAGCGAGGTATTGATGTTGACGGTGAAGTCGCGGAGGTTGCGGTTGTTGACGCCGACTAGGTCTACCTGGTCATTCAGACTCCGTTCCAGCTCCTCCTTGTTGTGGACTTCAAGTAATACTTCAAGCCCGAGCTCTTTGGCAAACGCAGTGAGCCGCTGGATTTCTTCAGGAGAAAGGCAGGCCGCGATCAGCAGGATGGCATCCGCCCCGATGGACCGGGCTTCCACGATCTGGTATTCGTCGATGGTGAAGTCCTTGCGCAAAATGGGACAATAATTCATCCGACGGGCCAGGGTCAGGTCTTCATTTTTACCTCCAAAAAACTGGGCATCAGTTAATACCGACAAAGCTGAAGCCCCAGCCTGCATATAACCGATGGATACCTTCTCCACCGAAACATATGGGTTGATGTCGCCCTGAGACGGGGACCGACGTTTGATTTCGGCGATGATCCCGTCGAGGTCGGAACGCTTGAGGTACCTTGACATCGACACGGTAGGCGTGTCAAAATACTTGGTTTGTTCCAGTAATTTGGTGGGATACAGCGATTTGCGCTCAGCTACTTCCTGGCGCTTATGGGCGATGATGTCGTCGAGGATGGTGGACATGGGAAGAGAGTAGTTGAATAGGGATTTTTTGATTTGTTGGGTGATCTGGGTAATCGGTGTGATCATAAGTAACCTGGATCACCCAGATCACTTCGAACACCAATAAATGATCATTGGGAGATAAACGCCTCAAAACTAGCTTTCGCCTTCCCACTTGCCAAACTTTCCTGCGCCAAAGCGACAGCTGTCTCGGTAGTGGTCTGGTCAAAATAGGTTCTGATAGCCATCGCGGCATTGGCAACTACTGCTGCGTTCTGAGCCTCGGTTGCCTGATTGTTGAGAACATCCATAAAGATGTCGGCGGCATCCTTGATGGTTTCCCCTCCGCTCAGTTGTTTGGGTGAAAGTTTCGGCAGTCCCATGTCTTCAGGATACATCACGTGGTCGCCATCATTGTCGAGGTACTTGGCTGGACCCGTCAGGGAAATTTCATCATAGCCATCCAGTGAGTGCAGGATGGTGAATCGTTTGCCGGTTTGCTGGTAGAGGTAGCCGTACAAACGAGCCAGTTCGAGCGAGAAGACGCCCACCAGTTGCTTGTTGGGGAAGGCTGGGTTGACCATGGGGCCGAGCATGTTGAAGAAGGTCTTGACGCCCAGTTCGCGGCGAATGGGCCCTACATTCTTCATCGCAGGGTGAAACAGTGGCGCATGAAGGAAGCAGATGCCGGCTTTGTCCATTTGGCGACGCAGGGCATCATAGTCATTGGTGAACTGTCCTCCCAGGTATTCGATCACATTGGATGAGCCTGAAACCGAAGAGACGCCATAGTTGCCGTGCTTCACCACTTTTACCCCAGCTCCTGCCGCAACAAAGCTTGCCAGGGTCGATACGTTAAAGGTATCCTTTCCATCCCCACCGGTGCCACAGAGGTCCATGGGGTCGTAGTCCGACATGTCCACTGGAATACAGAGTTCCAGCATCGCCTCACGGAAGCCCGATAACTCATCAACGGTGATGCCTCGCATGATGAAAACCGTCAAAAAGGCTGCTACCTGGGAGCTATTGTAAATGCCGCCACGGGCAATGTTGCTGAGCACTTCGTGGGCTTCTTTCTTGCTCAGGGTCTGGTGATCAAACAGATGGTTGAGAATCGCTTTCATGCTATCAGCCTTTGGAGTGGCGGGAGTATGTCCGTTGGGTGAAATGGAAGTCGTAGTGGAAAACTGCTTTTTGCGCTCGATAGGTAGCTCCAGCCAGTTTTTGAGCATCTGCTTGCCATGATCGGTGATTACCGACTCGGGGTGAAACTGAACTCCATACACGCAGTGGTCGCGATGCTTCATGGCCATGACTTCACCGTCGTCGTCGACAGCCAGTAGCTCCAGTTCGTCATTGAGGCTGGCAGGCTTTACCGCCCAGGAATGGTAGCGTCCGATCTGAAAGGACCTGGGGACCCCTTTGAACAAGGGATCATCCGTGTCTTCGAGCACATTGACGCTGGTGGAGACGCCGTGCAGCACGACGGAGAGGTTGTAGAGTTGTCCCCCAAATACCTCCGCGATGCACTGATGGCCGAGGCAAACGCCCAGGATGTGCTTGTCCTCCGCGTAGCGGCGG
The DNA here is from genome assembly GCA_964343195.1 of uncultured Bacteroidia bacterium. GTDB lineage: Bacteria > Bacteroidota > Bacteroidia > J057 > J057 > CAYVAP01. The sequence continues at coordinate 57,198 of CAYFIR010000014.1, forward strand.
ATCAGATCCGGCATGATGCCGGCGTCCTTGGGCACCCCCGGACCGGGAGAAAGGAGTACTTTATCGTAAGCCGCAACTGCCTCCAGTGAGATGGCATCGTTGCGGTAAATGTCGAGTTGATCGCCATAGCCCAGCTCACGGATAAGGTGGACGAGGTTGTAGGTGAAGGAGTCGTAATTATCTAAAACGAGGATTTTCATGAAAGTCAGTGTTCATTGATCGGTAAATGTGTTTTCATAGTTTGGGGAACAGGGTGATCTAAGTGGTCGTTGTGATCACCGGTTTGGATCACTGTTCACTGACCACTTATGTTGATCACTGTTCCTTGACTACTGTTTTCTTTTTTGAGGCTAGGTCCAGCGCAGTGCGCAGCGCGGCCAGCTTGTTGTTGACCTCCTGAAGTTCTTTTTGGGGCTCCGACAGAGACACGACTCCGGCTCCGGCCCGGTAGTAGAGGGTGTTGTTTTTACTGAGGAAAGAGCGGATCATGATGGCGTGGTTGAAGCTGCCATCAAAGCCCAGGAAGCCAATCGCCCCGCCGTAAAAGCCACGGTTTTGATTCTCATAACGCTCAATGAGCTGCATGGCCATGTGCTTGGGGGCACCGCTGAGCGTACCTGCCGGGAAGGTGTCGGCTACCAGCTGCAGGGGTGAAACTTCCTCGGAAACCTCTGCCGTAACCTTGGATACGAGGTGAATCACATGGCTGTAATATTGCACCTCCTTGTAGGTCTCGACCTGCACATCGCTGCCGTGGCGACTCAGGTCATTTCGGGCGAGATCCACCAACATGACGTGCTCGGAGTTCTCTTTGGGGTCGTCCGAAAGCTCGCGGGCGAGTTGCGAGTCTTTCTCGTCGTTACCGGTCCGGCGAAATGTGCCTGCTATGGGGTGAATCGTGGCTCTACCCTCGCTGATGATCAACTGCGCCTCAGGCGATGATCCCATCAGCTTGAAACTGCCAAAGTCACAGTAAAACAGGTAGGGTGATGGGTTAACCGCTCGGAGGGTACGATAGACGTTGAATTCGTCGCCGTGAAATCGCTGGCTAAACTGCCGCGACAGCACGATCTGGAATACATCTCCCAGTTGGCAGTGCTCCCTGCCTTTCTGAATCACTTCCAGGAATTCTTCATCGGTGAAGTTGGTGGATTCTTCCCCCACCGTTTCGAAGGCGTAGCGTGGCAGCGCCTGCCGCTCGATTCGCATTTCCAGCTGATCCAGCTTGCTCTTCTGGCCTGGTGTCAGGTGCTCGAAGAGATACAGCTCGTTGTGGTAATGGTTGATGACCAGCACGTAGCGATAAGCAAAGTACAGCAGGTCAGGGATCTCTCGATCAGCCTGCTGGGTGCCTTCGACCTCTACTGACTCGTAGTGGCGGACCACATCATACGCCTGATATCCAAACAGGCCATTGATGCTGAAGGGGATGTTCTCTGGCTGCTCCACTTCAAACTGATTGATGAAATCCTGCAACATCCGGGGGAGGGCTTCTGTGCCCTTGATGGTTGTTTGGGTGCGGGAGCCATCCGGATACTGGGCATGAGCTTCTCCATTTTTGACTTCGAAGCGAGCGATGGGATCAAAACAGAGGTAGGAAAGCGGGTTCTCATCGCCGTGATAATCCGAGCTCTCCAGCAGCAGCGGATAAGCGTAATGGTCGCGCAACTTGAGGTAGAGGCTGACGGGGGTAAAGGTGTCAGCCAGCATCCTGCGATGTTTTGTATGGAGGGTGTATTTCATGTCCTTTTGATTCAGTTCAGTGAAGATAAAACGCAATTCGGGCCTACCGTGTCGCGACGATAGGCCCGAATATGTTGTTGAAGCATTGTTACATCAAGCGGGTATCATCCACGACGAAAGTCAGGAGTATGCCACCACCAGATGTTTACAATACCATTCATTTCTTTGGCTGTTTTGGAATTTGCAAGCAAATATAGGGGGTAGGGGATAATTTGCAAGGGGAGGTCATACTTTTTTAAAAAATAACCACAAAGGCCTCCAGAAAGAGCACGGAGGGCTAGAGGCGAAAATTGGCCGCAAGGACTCGAGGAGAAGATGCGGTGGGTGCGAATGAGAATCGTAAGGTTGAACGCTGACCCATGCCTTATTTCTTCCTGAAAAACACATTCACCGGAACACCTGTCAGCGAAAAGTGCTTGCGAAGCTGATTTTCCAGGTAACGCTTGTAGTTCTCCTTGACGTGGTCGGGGTAGTTGGTGAAGAAAAGGAAGGTCGGGATGCTGGCATTGACCTGGGTGACGTACTTGATGCGGACCAGTTTGCCCCGGTGGGTTGGCGGCTGATAGCGCTCGATGGCGGCGAGCATAACCTCGTTGAGTTCGGAGGTCGAAATTTTGATTTCCTTGTTGCGGTACACCTCCATGGCTGCCTCCAGTCCCTTGAGCAGGCGGATTTTCTCCGTAGCCGAAACGAAGACGATCGGCACATCGGTAAAGGGTGCGATGCGCTCCCGAATTGTGGCTTCAAAGTCACGTGCGGTGTTGGTCTCCTTTTCTACGGCGTCCCACTTGTTGACCAGGATGACGAGGCCCTTCTGATTTTTTTGTACCAATGAAAACACAAACAGATCCTGAGACTCGATGCCCTGAGTGGCATCGATCAGCAGCAGGGCGATGTCGCAGTTTTCGATGGCGCGGGCTGTACGCAGGGTCGAATAAAACTCGATGTTTTCCTTGACTTTGGCTCTGCGTCGCAGTCCGGCGGTGTCCACCAGGATGATGTCCTGTTCGAAAGCCTTGAAGTGCGTGTCCACACTGTCGCGGGTGGTGCCGGCGATGGGAGTCACGATGTTGACATCACGGCCCAGCAGGGCATTGACCATGCTGGACTTGCCTACATTGGGGCGACCGACCACGGCAAAGCGCGGGATGCCCTCGTATTTCTCGACTGGCTCATCGGGTAGCAGCTCTACCAGCAGGTCGAGCAATTCGCCTGTGCCGCCGCCATTCATGGCCGATACGGCAAACACATGCTCCAGCCCCAGTTCGTAGAATTCATACACCAGGCTTTGGTGCACCGAGCTATCGACCTTGTTGACTGCGATGATCACCCGCTTGGGGTATCTTCGGACGATTTCGGCAAAAGCCTGATCGAGCGGTGTAAGGCCACTTTGGGCATCGACCATGAAGATGAGCACATCGGCCTCTTCGATGGCAATGTGTACCTGCTCCCGAATGGCTTTTTCGAAGACATCATCTGACTCGGGTACGTATCCCCCTGTGTCGATGACACTAAACTCCCGTCCGATCCACTCGGCGGTGCCGTAATTTCGGTCGCGGGTAACGCCACTCATGTCATCGACAATGGCCTGCCTGTCTTCGATCAGGCGATTGAACATGGTGGATTTTCCTACGTTGGGGCGGCCGACGATGGCTACGATTCCGGACATTTTTGGAAGTTCAAAGTTGGAAGTTTGAGGTTCAAAGTTGAGGATGGGGGTAAACTTTCCCGCTACAACTTTGGACCACCTAACTGTCAGCGTTAGCTGACTAAGCCTGCAAAGATACGTCCTTCCTTACTCGTAGCCAAAGTTCTTGAGCTGAGAACCGCTGTCCTTCCAGCCTTCGGTTACTCGAACGTACAATTCCAGGTGAACTTTCTTCCCCAGGAACTGCTCGGCGTCGATGCGGGCTCCGGTGCCGATCTTCTTAAGGGTTTGGCCTCCCTTGCCGATGATCATGCCCTTTTGTGACTGCCGATCCACGTGGATGGTCGCCTGTATGCGTACAATCCTATCAGTTTCGTCAAAGGTGTCGATCTCTACCTCGGTAGCATAGGGAATCTCGTCCCGCATGCTCAGAAAGATTTTCTCACGAATCATCTCAGCGATGAAAAAGCGCTCCGGACGATCAGAAATCTGGTCTGGCTCAAAATATGCGGGTCCCTCAGGCAGGTTTTGTAGGATCAGTTCCTTGAGCTTGGGGACATTGGTGCCGTTGAGGGCAGAAATGGGAATGGCTTCGGTAAAATCTACTTTTTGAGAAAGTTCCCCCATGCGGGTGAATACCTTGTCGCGCGGAACGGCATCCACCTTGTTGAGGGTGAGGATTTTGGGGATATGGGTTTTCTCCGCCAGTTTGATCAGGTCTTCCTCCGGGAAGGTTTCGTCCACCGCTACGAGCAGCACGATCAGGTCGGCGTCTTCCAGCGAGTGGTCGATAAATCCCATCATCCGCTCATGCAGCTGGTATTTGGGGCGGATCAGTCCCGGTGTGTCTGAATACACGATCTGATAGCCATCGCCACTGTCTATACCAAAAATGCGGTGCCGCGTCGTCTGTGCCTTGGGCGTGGTAATGCTGAGTTTGCGTCCCAGCAACTGATTGAGGAGCGTAGATTTACCCGCATTGGGTTTCCCGATGATGCTGACAAAGCCGGATTTGTGTGAGGAAGAGTTCAAAGTTTGTGGTTCGAAGTTTGTCGTTCAATACACAAAGATACCCGATATTTCTCACCAAATCCCCATTTAAGCCAAATGCACCCTTGTTTCTTCCTCTAAAGGAAAATATTAGCTCACTATGCTGTAACTCTTTCATCTCCAAAGCGTACAAATAATTTCATAGTGCGGGGTGGAGCAGTAGGTAGCTCGCCAGGCTCATAACCTGGAGGTCATTGGTTCGAGTCCAATCCCCGCTACCCAAAAACACAAAAGTCGTTTGCTACTGGCAGGCGGCTTTTTGTATGTCGAGCTCCAAGTTCCCTTGCTTGGTGATAGGGGCTAGGCTTTTCAAACTCAAAAGATAAAGTTTTTGAATTTATATTTGCATATCCCAAATCGGGGCGCTACCTTTGTCATCCAATCGAAACAAAGAGGGCCTTGTTTGAAGCTTTTCAAAACAATTTTTGCCCCAAGACATATCGCGGAGTGGAGCAGTAGGTAGCTCGCCAGGCTCATAACCTGGAGGTCACTGGTTCGAGTCCAGTCTCCGCAACCAACAAAGCTCGTGTCTTTTGACACGGGCTTTTTTTGTCTGTCGGGGAAAGTTAAACATGACCTGATATGGGAGGGCGTGGCCTTGAACTGACCAATGTATCGTACGAAACCTATTCGAAGGTAGCAATGGCAGATCTGCACCGCCTGGAGCCAGACCTGAAGGATCTGGATTAAGCATTTGTGAAATTGATTGAAGGGAGCTTCAATTCGCTGTATTTATTTGCATTTTGCCAGAAGGGAGAAGTCCAGAAAGGATTGCGTAAATCCGTACCTCTCCCAAACTGAAGATTCACATTTGGTTTTCGATACGCTCATGAAGACTCTTATCTCTTTGTTTTGTATCCTGACTTTTTTCCTAATGGCCTGTGTGCCTCAGCAGGAGGTCCTCACCACCAATCCCTATCTGGTAGGGGAGGGGCGTCCGTGGGTACTAGCCCATGGAGGTGCCAAGGATCTCTTTCCGGAAAATACCCTGGTGGCTTTTGATGGCTCCATGGCACTGGAAGTAGACGCTTTGGAGATTGATGTCTGCATGACAGCTGACGAAGTGCTTGTAACCCACCATGACCTTACCATCGATGCTACAAGCGATGGAGTGGGGGAGGTCATCAGCTATACCTTTGACGAATTGCAGGATTTTAACTTCGGGTATGATTTTACCGATCTGGAGGGAAATCAGCCATATCAGGACAGTCCTGTCCGTATCCCTGGCCTGGAGACAGTGTTTTTGCGCTACGACAACGTCCATTTTGTAGTGGAGATAAAAAACCGTGGAGAAAATGGTAAGCGTGCCGCAGAACTGATGTATGACCTGATTCGTTCTACAGGAGTGGAAGGCCGGGTAGTCGTCGCGTCTTTCAGTCAGGAGATACTGAACCATTTCATTGAGGTATCCAATGGGGAGATTCCCATCTCGGCAGCAGAGGAAGAAGTCAAGGACTTCGTTTTCAGTGGGTTGAGCGGGATGGAGTTTCTTTATGGTCCGGAAGCTGTCATGTTTCAGATTCCACGTAGCAGTGCAGGGATACCATTGGATGCTAAACGCCTGATCAAATCGGCCCACCGAAGAAGGATGGCCGTCCAGTACTGGACAATTGATGACCCCGAGGAGATGCGACGACTGATCGAACTGGGAGTAGATGGATTGATCACCGACAGACCTGACCTGATGTGGGAGGTGCTGAGAGATATGGGATACTGACGAGTTGTTGGGACCGAAGCTGACTATTATGCAGAAGCTGGGAGAAGATACTTCGCCTTTCAGGGCGGCTATGGCTGGTGATTATAAGTTTTCACTCAAAGGGGTACTGAAACTGGGGGCGCGGCTGTACGCAAAGAAATTCTTCAGCTTTTTTGCCTTTTCCCTGCTCGTGTTTTTTTCGACGCTACTCGTCTCTTCCCTGGTGGGCGTCGTAATTGCGATAAGTAACCATCTGGTATTTTTCAACTGGCTGTTCCTGATTTTGGGATACCTGTTCCTGCTAGGGTATATTTTTTCTCTATCAGGTGGGATGTTTTTTTACAGCGAAAAGCTCCATGTGACAGGTCGGGCGGAGTTTCGGGACTTCTTCCGGGGACTTAGGCGCATATTTCCGGTAGGGGCTGCCAAGCTCATTCAGCTATTGATTGTAGTGGTTCCCCTGGTTATCATGTTGAGCGCAATCGGGAAATTGGAACAGCTGACCCCACTCTCCCTGTCGGAAGTGGATCTCCGTTCGTTTCAGTCCATCAAAATAGCTCTGGCTTCACGCTCCTTTGTGTGGCTAGCTCTGTTACCTCAGGTATTGGTTTCCACCCTTTACCTGTTTGCCACTCCTCTTATCCTCCTGGGGGACCTGCATTTCTGGACCGCCATGGAGACTAGCAGGCATATGGTGACCAGGAAGTTCTGGCCTCTATTGTTGCTCACCCTCCTGTTGGCGCTTATGCTCATGGGCAGCACGCTGGTGGTGGTAATTGGTCTGATTTTGCTCTACCCGCTTATCTACACCGTGGTATATGCAACCTTCGTTCAGGCTGCTGGAAGCCAGCGGAGGATAGGGGGAGTTTCAGTTTAGGGGTAGAGAAGGCAGATGGGTAGCCATGATTATCCCATGATCATGTCGAGCAATGTCGACGGATATAACCGGGCTTTCTTCCGTTTAAAATCTGAAATGGGCTTCCAGACGGCTTTGATAGGAGTGCTGTCTTCTTCTTGTCCGTAGATTACATCGTGTTTGTATGGCTCGGGGCTAAGGAATTCAGCCTCAAAGATGAAGATCAGCTCATGGGCCATTTTGCCGTTGTATTCAAATATATTCTCTGCGGGTCCAATGAACATCAGGTTCTGGATTTCCTGATCGAGTTCTTCCCGAATCTCACGCCGGACGGCATCCCAACTATATTCGCCAAACTCTACGCCGCCCCCTAGCGGGCGATAGAAGCTTTCCTGTTTTTCGGGATCATATCCCTCAGCGACAAGGATGCTATGATTGCGTCGGAAAATGCACAGGACGATCGGGCGAATGATAGAAGAAACGGCTGGAATTACTTGAGTAGGTACCATCAAATATCTGCTTATGAATTACCCCAAGAACAGATTTCAAACCTACCTATTTTAACGCCTAAACTATTTACAATACAGTCATTTCCGTTACAAATGGTATCCTTGGAATATGGGTCGAATAACTCGCTTTTCGTCAAAAAAAGTCCTGATTGAGGCCATATTCGCCGATTTTGAGAGAATATTCACTCGAAAACTTACATTTGGAACCATTGGATTCTTCGAAAAACAGCTATTGAATGACCCTCAATTTTACATGGTGATCGGAGTTGTTGGACTGGATTCTCAGAAGATACACCCCCGAAGGAAAATTGCGCAAATCAAGGGAGGAGGTTTGCCGGAAAGATTGCACCAGCAGGATGCGTCCGGTCAGGTCTGTGACAGAGCAATGGGATACCCCTTCGGTACTTTCCAGTTCCCAGGTATTGTGCCCGGATTTCGTAACGGTGGGAGCCTTCGGAGAGTCAAGCGACTGTACCCGCACGGTAGAGCAGGTCGTCCCCTTCAACAGGTTTCTTTCGCAGAAGTATCGAATCAGGGTATTGGTATGGACACCCTGATAAAGCATCGAGTCCGCCTGTATCATCAGGATGGCCGCATCCGGCAGGGTCATCTGAGGAAAGTTGCTGTATAGTTCCTGAAAAACCAGTCTATCGGTCACTTCGGCACCAAGTTCCTGCCTGATTTGCATCAGAGTAGCTGCCCAGATTTCTCCATAGACATAGATGCTGGTATTTGAGGGCGGGTAAAGGCGCTGACTGACGCCCATGCGTCCGTCCCAGTATTCGTTATGGCCATCCCAGTTGAATAGCTCGTACCAGCGCCATATATCTGCATCAAATGAATAGCTCGCAGCAAAATAGTCCCCAATTCCCTCATCCAATCCTCTTCGTTCGGTCCCTGAACGGGAGTTGGGAGATGCGGACTCAGATAATGCGTGTCCATACTCGTGGATGATGACATCTGCATCCTCTCCATCATCCACTCCACCGTCGCCGAACAGCAGATACCCTCCGTTGGGATCAGAAGTGTAACTTGACTGGTCGCTGTTGGCTTTGCCATGGGCATCTACCCTGATGGGACCATTCTGAAGGTTGACGAATCCCAGTGTCTGGATATAGCGCTGGTAGGAGTCGATGTGATAATAGCACATGACTTCTTCAAAGCCCGGATCTGAGCGTTCAAACAAAAAGTCTCCTGTATGGGAAGTCGCAACCGGGATCCGATAGGGGGCCCAGTCCTGGAGTTGCACGAAAGGACCTTTCAGGAAAAATGTATCATCTTCAAAGGTCAGGTCCCTCAATATGACCGTGTCCATGAGGGCTTCCAGCACTGGGGTATGCAGGTCATTGCCATCGGTAAATTCGCTGCCATATGCCAGATTGGCACGGGTACAGGGATCGGGGGAAAATACCCTTCCCCTTCCACTGCTATCCTGTGTCAGGTGGTGATAGGCCGATCGATCTTCCCGGAGGATTTCAGTTCCAGATTGTGCATCCACCCAAATGTCATAGCTGTTAATCCGGGACGACTGGTGTGTCTCCAGGCGAAATGTAGGGAGTAGCTTTCCACCGTTTACCCGCCACTCCGGAAAGATCCTGATGATATGTGCCCCCAATAGTTCCCCATACGAGATGCGAAGCAGGCTGGTGTCTACCGAAAAATCCTCGATAATGATACCCTGATGAGGGATACTGGCATCTGAGGATGACCAGATTCGTCCGTCATGCCCCAGATTCACTTTGATCATTCCGTTTTCAACCGGGATCCCGGCGTGGATCTGTCGGAAGGTGTAGTGAATCCCTCCCGGGCTCTGTATCCTGTGGGTCAGCTCCAGTTCATCTGCCTGCGTAATCAGGTGAGGATATTCCCGGAATAGCCACGGAATTAACTGTGGCTCCGTAAGAAATTGGGGGGCAGGGTAGGACTGATGTTGTGAAAGGGATTGGCCAATGCCTGATGCCGGAGTAAAGATCAGCAGGCAGGTAAAATACAGGAAAAGGTGTCGGGACAAAGTCATAACTAATCATCTTCAACTACCTCATAGTAAAGCAGAGAGGCTTCCAGTTGGGCGGATAGGGCAGGGAAGTCCTCCTTGAGTACTGCGAGGGTTTGGACTACGCTATCAGTATATACGGCATTTTTTTCTTCAATCTCATAGGGGTGTAAGATTCGGCTTACCTCTGATGTTTTGTCGTAAGGAAATTTCAGGGTAAAGGTTACCTGGTCTATCAGTTCTACCCGTTCCATTTCCTGCAAGGCAAGCAGAGCGGATTCCCCATAAGCTTCAATCAGTCCTCGGACTCCCAGTTTTGTGCCTCCAAAATAACGTACGACACATACCCAAACGTTGGTTAGCTGCTCCGCTCTTATGGCATTCAGGATGGGATCTCCGGCACTGTGAGAGGGTTCGCCGTCATCAGTCGCAAAGGTGGTTTCGCCACCTTTCCCCAGGCGATAGGCGTAACAGTGGTGACGCGCATCGTGGTATTTCTTTTTTAGTTCAGCCAGGTATGCATCCCCTGTTTGCAGATCTTCACATGGATAGGCAAATGCTAAAAATTTCGAGCCTCTATCCTTGAGCAGGCTGCTTCCATCGCTTTCAGGGGCAAAAATTCTATCGTCCATGCACCAATCTATGTCCTTTTTGCCTAATCCTCCAATTGCCAGGAGTCTCGGAAGGAAATTTCTTTACATGAGGTTTAAGTTGCATTGGCTAACTTGCTCCCATGAGCCGTACTCGTTGGATAGTTCTGTTGATATCGCTGACAATCCTTGTATTGTTAATATGGTTTGTCGGGGATCTCGTGATATACCTGCTGATCGCGGGACTGATTGCCCTGATTGGAAGGCCTCTGGTGGACCTGCTTTGCAAGGTGAAGATTAAAAAATGGCAGATGCCTTCTTCTGTGGCTGCCGTGATCTCCATGCTGGTGATTTTTGGGACTTTTGCCCTCATCTTTACCTTCTTCATACCCAAACTATTTGAGCAAACCCAGCAGTTGGAAAAAATTGATCCACAGGCCATTGAGCAGGGGCTGGAAGAGCCTATTGCCTATGTGGAAAATTTCGTACGGGAATATCAACTGGCAGATCTGGAGGAGGGGCAGAGCATCGAAGAGGCCTTCCAGGAAACGATCGTGGAGGTTGCCAGTTCCCTGAATCTATCTAATATTTTCTCTGCCATTGCAGGGATTACAGGCGACCTGTTCATAGGTCTATTCTCCATCCTGTTTATCACCTTTTTCTTTCTGAAGGAGCCGGACCTTATTCAAAATGTCTTCATGTCCATTACGCCGGATGAGCAAATGGATAAAACCAATAATGCGCTATTTAGCATTCGGGAGCTGTTGACCAGATATTTTATCGGGCTCCTGCTGGAACTGATACTGGTTGGAGCCCTTTGTGCATTGGGATTCAGCCTCCTTGGCGTAGAAAATGCGATTGTGATCGGGTTCTTTGCCGGACTTTTTAACGTCATTCCCTACCTGGGGCCGCTGATCGGAGGGACCACTTCTGTTTCCATGGCAGTGTTGGGCGCTTTGGGTATGGACTTTTACTCGGGAATTATTCCCCTGGCGCTGAAGGTCCTGGTGGTGTTTATCATCGTTCAGCTGCTGGACAATTTCATCTTCCAGCCCATGATTTACTCCAACAGTGTGAAAGCTCATCCGCTGGAGATCTTTCTGGTGATTTTGGGGGCTGGGACTCTATTTGGAGTTGGAGGAATGATCCTGGCAATTCCCACCTACACGGTGTTCAGGGTAATCGCACGTGAGTTTTTCTCCCAGTTTAAGATCATTCAGTCCATGACCCGGAGCATGGAGGATTAGCCTGCCAGCCATCACATGCTTCCCCAATTAGCGTAGCCGCTGCCGATAAGAGGCCAGGAATTCCTGGCTGTCATGATAAATTTCTGCGTTTCCTTCACTCAGCTCGATCACTTTGCCGGGATAATCATGGATAAGGCTGTATTCATGTGTAGCCATGATGACCGAGGTGCCGCTGTAGTTGATTTTCTGGATAATGTCCATGATGTCAGCTGCTGCATGCGGGTCAAGGTTGCCGGTAGGCTCATCGGCGATAACCACTGCTGGATGGTTGATCAGGGCTCGTGCGATGGCTACACGCTGCTGCTCGCCTCCGGAGAGCTGATGGGGCATGGCCTTGCTTTTGCCCGTCATCCCTACCTGGAACAGGAGTTCATTGGTGCGCTGTTTGATCTGGCTACGTCTGCGGTTGCCTGAGGCCTGCATGGCAAACTGAATGTTTTGCGAGACGGTACGATCGGGCAGGAGCTGATAGTCCTGGAAAACTATTCCCAGTCGTCGACGCAGGTGGGGAACCTGTTTCTTGTCAAGGCGGGTTACGTCGTAGTTGTCCACTCTGATGGAGCCACTCTGGGGCTTTTGGTCTGCGTATAGGAGCCGTAAAAGAGTGGACTTGCCGGATCCGCTACGTCCCACCAAATAGAAAAAATCTCCCTGCCGGATTTGCAGGTTAATCCCATTCAGGATGTCGCGACCCCCCAGCGACACCAGGACTTTTTTGAGCTCAATGATGACTGGTTGATGGGACATGTGAAATGATTTGTTGGAGTGGGTAGAAATGCGGCGGGAAAACAGCAGGAATTAATTACTCCAGGTCAACCCTGAGCAACTTCCCATAGTCCTCTATTCCTTCTATCGCTACCTGCAATTGGTCTGCCATTCGCTCGTCATTCACGACCTTCAGGAGTCTCTCCTTTCGTCCAGGCCTGAAGTACCCAACCAGGGTCATGCTTTCATCCCGGACCTGTATGTAGTCCGGAATTTTTGCTTTTCCCTTTACTTTCATGAGATAATAGGTAGGCATAGGATTAAAACTCGTCTGTGCTTAGGGGGCGATTGCCAATCTGAACGGTATCAGGCTTCATGTAAATGTAGTGCCTTTCGCCAGAAATCCAGAACCCGGCTTTGTTTTCCTGGTAGTGGTGTTCCATTCTGGAAGCCATGTCGTGCTCCATATTGGTACCGTTTCGCCACCTTTTTTGGAATTTGACAGCCCCGGTAGAAGTGTAGTAGGAAACCGGTCCAGTAACCTTGCCGGCCTTGGCCCGACCACTCACATAGGGCTTTCCGTTGGGACGATAAATCCTGAAGTTTCCCTCCATATTCCCCTGGGCAAAATTGATTTCGGCCTTGAGTGCTCCATCTTCATAAAAGTATGTCCACATACCGCTGCGCTGTCCTGCAACAAAACTTCCCAGCAAGACAGTATCTCCACCAGGTGTGTAGTGGACATACGGGCCTTCCAGTTCGCCGTGGGTATAGGTCCTGGAAGTGTGAGGTGCTGAGGGAGTTTCATAGTACAGAATGTCTGCTCCGTTTCGTTCGCCATTCTCGTATTCCTGGGTCCGTTTCAGGCGACCATTTTCCAGATATTCCAGCGCAGTGCCATGTCGTTTCCCATTCTGCATGGGAATAGCTTTCAGAACCTCCCCGGTGTTAGAAAAATAGTACCGTGTGGTATCTACTTCGACTCCATCTTCAAACTGTTTGGTAATCCATAGGTCACCTGCGCGGTTGTACTCGCGGTATTCACCATGGAAAATGCCTCTTTTGCAGGGTACCTCATACTCCAGACTTCCATCAGAGAATTTTTTGGTACACTGAGTGAGCCTGGGCTCACAGGCTGAAGTAATCCATAGCAATCCGAGCATGGATAAGCCAAGCCATCGATTCATAGCGGGGAGTTCAGGATTCTGAGTTGGACGGAGAGTACAGACTGAGTGCGGCTCTTGGTCAAGGAGGGGCTTACATACCTTTCAGGTACTCATCCCTCCCGGGCTCATCTGCTGCACACGTTGATAAAGGTTATGAAAAATTGCCGCTGGGCGAAGAGGTGCGTGCCTTGGGCTCCTGATAATCATCATAATTGGCGGGGAGCACGATGGAGAAAAGCAGGTAGATAAAAATCGGCATTCCTCCCCCAATGAACAAGGCGGCAATAAATGCGAACCGGATCAGCGCGGCAGAAATACCCAGATACTCTGCTACGCCACCAGCTACACCGGAAAATACCCGGTTAGTGCGGGAACGACGAAGGGATTTTCGTTCGTTGGTCCGGCGGTAGGTACGGGTGCGGCGATATTCGGTTCTGCCGAAGGCGGCATCGCGGGTCCGTGGGCGCTCTTTGGTGGTATTTTGCTCGCGTCGCGTTTCACGCTCACGGGTTGCGCCCGCAGGTTGCGGACGAGTCTTGCGATAAACGTTAAGGGCGGGGAAGTTGAGCTCTTTTTGGCGAAATACCAGGCTCAGGGTCTTGAACATGCCATATCCCAGGGCACCGAAGCCGATGGCTGGCAGGGCAAATGTCAAAAACTCCACCAGTCCAGATCCTCCGCCAATAAAACTGGTAACCAGTAAGCCAACTCCCGCAGCCAGCGCCATTAAGCCCGCAGACCCAATTTTGCCGTTCTGATCTTTTTCTTCTTCCTCTTCCCGCTCGCGGATTTTTTCTATATCGTCATACATGAGAGAAGTGTCAAACTCCTCTGCTATGCTGCTCTTTCGTCTATATCTTTCTTGGGCCATATTGATTAGCTGCTACTCAATTGGGGCAAAAACTGCCCTAGCTTGATGTACGTTGAAATTTCGATAAGTTTTCATCAAAATCAAAGCTCCAGCATCTGGTGCTCAAAACATATCGGGTCACAGGTCTGATAGACCTTGTCCAAAAACTCTTTTGGTGAGATCATGGTCGCCACTGTAGCCAAACTCCATACTCGCTCCTGAACCTGACCGTCAGGTTGTATCTGCAACTTGAGTGCCTCAATTTCAGCAAAAGGTTCCCGGTTTTCATTGCGAATAATGCGGTGGATCTTTTTTCGCATATTTTCCAGGTAGTTGTTGTTCTTGGTTCTCAAGGCATCAGAAGATCTCGACAGGGTGGTGCTCACCTCGCTTTCGATGTATCGGGTCAGTTCTGAGACGCGGTCCAGAATCTGTTTTTCCAGGCGATCAAATTCTTCACTATCCCAGATGTTGGGAACATATTTCTTGTTCAGTTCAGGCAGGGGTTTTCTGACTTCTTTCGGAGAAAATCCCAGCTTTTCCCATTGAGTTTTCCAAGCCATGGGTATGACCGTAGCAGAAAATCGCGGCAGGACCGCTGGGAAGTTCACGTCAAAATGTTCAAATACCCCTTTTAATTGCATCCAGTAGCTGATTTCGCCCCAACCGCCGAAGTAAGCCAGATTTGGTAGGATCATTTCCTGGTAAAGTGGCCTGAGGGTCACGTTTGGGCTAAATCGATCCGGATGGGATTCTATTTCATGACGCATTTCCTCCGCCGAATATTTTTCATGTCTTCCCTGCACCCTAAAATGATCCCCTTCGGCCAATATCCTGTCCCGTCCAATCTCATCGGTCCAGAAAAGGTTCACCTCTCGCGGATTCACCTGGGAAGAGTATCCGGCCTTTTTTAACTGAATGGAAGTTTCGGAGACTTTGGCCTTGGCGACGTGGTTGTCTATCTCCTCAATCATAACGGAGGTGAATTTTTGCTTAAATCTTACGTCGTCAGCATCAAGAATTAACAGCCCAAAATCCTTGAAAAGTTCATGGAAAAACAATCGGGTAGCCTGAGCCAGAGAGGTGCCAGGCTGATAGGCAGCGTTGAGGGGTTCGGGTAGATCTGTTGGCCAGAATTGGCGGATGCTGTCCTCCAGTATGTGTGCCCCTACTTTGGTATGAAAACTGCCCGGGTAGGTGATTTTTTGACCATAGTCCTGGTAGTAATGGTTGATTTCTTCGTAGTCATGGTCCTCTGTATGGATCCAGAATACCGGAACTACCGGTGTTTCCGGATGCTGAAGGCTAAGTTGTTCAGCCAGCCGGATGGTACTCATCACCTTGTAGATGGTAAACAGCGGCCCACCAAACAGGACCAACTGGTGACCCGTGGTAACTGTAAAAGACTGACTGTTTTCCAGCTTTTGCAGGTTTCGTTCCACTTTTTCTCCGAGTTCCATTCCTTGGTATTGCTCTCGAATAACCCTCGCAAGTAGCTGCCGGTCAGTATTTTCCCTGGATTTGTCGGCGATAATCTGTTGGAAGTCAAGAGACTTGATGGGGTACTTGTAAAAGGGACGTAGTGTGTCGCTACCTGCGAGGTAGTCTGCTGGGATTTTTCGGGTAATAGTGCTCAAGGATTGGAGGCTTTGAGGGAGGAGTAGAGGAGAATCAATCATTTTCCATGTGGACAAATGTACTCAGGCTAATGTTACAACTTCAAATTTGTGATTTTGGTTCTACGCAGAGCTAAATCATGGGTTGTGAGTCTTCCAATTGCTAAAAGTCCTGATCGGGGAAAATTTTGTTTTAAAGCAAAAAAACCTTCAAGGTTACAAGAGGTTTGTTTCTCTGAAGCTTAACAACGAGTTTTGCATCACGCATTATATTAATTAAAGAAATCTCTTTTAAATGGCAGAAGCAACGACCAAGTATCTCCCCTATAAAGTCAAGGACATCTCACTGGCTGCGTGGGGACGTAAGGAAATTCAGCTGGCGGAAGCTGAGATGCCAGGGCTTATGGCTTTGCGTGAGCGTTATGCAGAGGAGCAGCCTCTGAAAGGTGCACGTATCGCTGGCTGTCTGCATATGACTGTTCAAACAGCAGTTCTCATTGAAACGCTCATCGCTCTGGGTGCTGAAGTTACCTGGTCCTCCTGTAACATATTCTCTACCCAGGACCATGCTGCGGCAGCCATTGCAGATGCAGGTATCGCTGTTTATGCCTGGAAGGGCATGAACGAGGAAGAGTTTGACTGGGCCATTGAGCAGACGCTGTTCTTTGGTGAAGATCGTCAGCCTCTCAACATGATCCTCGACGATGGAGGTGACCTGACCAATATGGTGCTGGATCGCTATCCTCAACTGGTTGAGGGCATCAATGGACTGAGTGAGGAAACCACCACCGGAGTTCACCGTCTTTATGAGCGCATGCGCAAGGGTACCCTGCCCATGCCCGCTATCAATGTGAATGACTCCGTTACCAAGTCCAAGTTTGACAACAAGTATGGTTGTAAGGAGTCTCTGGTAGACGCCATTCGCCGTGCCACCGACATCATGATGGCTGGTAAGGTCGCTGTAGTCGCTGGTTATGGTGATGTAGGAAAAGGCTCTGCTGCCTCTCTGCGCGGTGCTGGATGCCGTGTGATGGTTACCGAGATCGACCCCATCTGTGCCCTTCAGGCTGCTATGGACGGTTTTGAGGTAGTATCCATGAAGAATGCCATCCCTCGTGCAGACATCGTGGTAACTGCTACTGGTAACAAGGACATCATCACGGGTGAGCACTTCAAGCAGATGCGCGACAAGACCATCGTATGTAACATTGGCCACTTTGACAACGAGATCGCTGTTGCTTGGCTGAATGACAACTACGGTGATACCAAAGTTATCATCAAGCCTCAGGTGGATATGTATACCATCGACGGCAAGGATATCATCCTGCTGGCTGAAGGCCGTCTGGTGAACCTGGGTTGTGCTACTGGACACCCATCTTTCGTTATGTCCAACTCTTTCACCAACCAGACGCTGGCCCAGATCGAGCTGTGGAACCACCGCGACAACTACGAAAATCAGGTTTACACCCTTCCCAAGCACCTGGATGAGGAGGTAGCTCGTCTGCACCTCGAGAAGATCGGTGCAGAACTGGAAGTGATGAGCGATGAGCAGGCCGAGTACATCGGCGTTGAAAAGCAAGGCCCTTACAAGCCTGAGCATTATCGCTACTAATTCCCCAAGGGGATTAAATGATAAAAGAAGCCCACTCTCAATTTTGAGAGTGGGCTTCTTGCATTGTAGGGATTCCGATCAGCATTTTATACGAATTGCGAATGAGCAATTACTCAACTCCACAGGTACTAGGAGAATGATTCCAGCATTTTGGTCGATGGAGATGGTTGGGGAAATGCGAAAAAAGACAAAAAACGATCAAACCCTACAAAAGTAGGATTCATGGGTTGATCTTGACTGATCACGTATATTTTATGGGTTAGATTTCCTATGCGTTAATATTTTTGGTGCATGTTAGGAAATACACTCCATGGATTGGGCAGAATTGGGCTGATAATAGGGGCACTATTTTTAGTGGCTACCAAGGCTGAAGGGCAGTGTGTGTTTGATCACTCGCCCTGGGGAGTGGTAGAATTGTCTCACCCGGAATATCTGAGGGAGATAAAGCATGTTTACCCTGGGGAATATCTGGAAGTATATCTGCGTGCGGAGCAATGTTATCGAATAGTGGTGTTAGACACTTTTAACCGTCAGTTGGAACTGGTTGTGTCGGATTCCTCCACTTTCATACTCGGTCGGTCCATCACGGAGCCTGCCGCTGCTACGACTTTGAACTGGTACGCTACCTCCAATGCTTCGGCTTTGTTCTGGTTTAGCCAGTCTGATTGTAGTCAACCGTGGAAACCCTTCACCCTGCTGATGGAATGGACAAAGCCCGGTACGGATTGTAGCAATCCGCCCGGACTATGGTGGGACAAACACCTGGTGGAAAGAAATCAGTCTGTACTCCAGACTGACAGTCCATAGGTGGATACCTGGTTAACGCTTGATTATCCGTTCTACTGCTGTTCCCTGATCCGTCTGGACATTCAGTAGGTAAATGCCATTGGGAAGAGAGGAAATGTCCAGTTCAATCTCATTTGAAACACTTCCCTGAAAGCCCTCAAAGCGTTGGCCGTGGAGGTTGCGCAATTCGACTGTTACCATTCCGGTCATTCCTTCGAATGACAAATTTACCCTGTCGGTAGCAGGGTTGGGGAATAGGCGAATGCCAAGAGCAGAGAGAGAGAGATTGGTAGAAACCGAATAGGTGATAGCCAGTTCCGGGGTATTGGTTGATGCCTCGCGGCTGTTAAATCTCATGGCGGTTTTGTCCTCGGATTCGTCTCCAATCAGGATCCATCCATGGTTGCTGCCAGGGTCGTTGTACCAGTCGATTACGTCCTGCAGGAGTTCTGCTGAGCTCCATTGGTAGGACCCTGTGGCGTCAATAGCGGTGGTGGCACTAGCTGTACTATTAAAATCTCCACCAGCGGAATTCCACATATCCGTATCTGAAATAGCGTGAGTCCAGGTAGCGTCTCCTGACTCTGCGGACGTGCCACGACCTTCCTGTCCCCCAGCATCTGAGCTAGCTTCTCCCCAGCTACGGTCGACTGTATGTAGCGAAACATTTTTGGCACCAGATGCCCGGGTTTTGTTCATATTCAGCGTAAGGGTGACTTCTGTGATGGTGGCACCTGCGGGAATATCAGATAGATCAAACTTGATCAGAGCCCGTCGAATTTCATTTCCATTTGTCATCCCAGCGAAGAGGTACTGACCCACTCCATTGGAGGTTGCTCCATCAGCATCTTCAAAAAGGGTGTTGTCCTGCATGGGGGCCAGACTCAGGTTTTCCTGGGCGACTGCTGCCTGAAAGAGGATGGCCAGTGAAATGAGGAATAGTAGTAGGGATTTTTGCATTTGTTTGGTTTTGGGTAAAAATGGGCTGAGAGCCATACTTTCATAACCTGTTATTCAGGTTAGAGGTTGGCTTAATGCGAACAATCTAGCCGGAATTCGATTATTTTTTAATAGAATAATATATAACACTGTTATGGGGCAACTTGCTCTTGCCCGAAAAAGACTCAGCGAACTAAATTGCGCACATGAATTCTCCCATTATCGACTTACGTAGTGATACCGTTACAAAGCCTACGCCCGCGATGAAAGAGGCTATGTTTCAGGCGAGGGTAGGGGATGATGTATATGAAGAAGACCCGAGTGTCAATGCCTTACAGGAAGAGGCCGCAACACTATTCGGGAAAGAGGTAGGCCTTTTTTGCCCGTCAGGTACCATGTGCAATCAGATTGCCATCCGGATCCATACCAGGCCACAGGACGAAGTGATTTGTGACCAATGGGCCCATATATACCTCTACGAAGGCGGAGGGATCGCATCCAATTCGCTATGTTCTGTCCGACTTTTGCCAGGAGATAGAGGGCGTATAAATGCAGAACAGGTGAGAAAAGCCATTCAGCCGGATAATATTCATTTTCCTCGTACCTCACTTGTAGCCCTGGAAAATACCTCCAATAAGGGGGGAGGCTCCTGTTATGACCTGGATTCCATTGCAGAGATAAGGAAGGTGTGTGATGAACATGGGTTGGCCCTGCACCTTGATGGTGCAAGGGTTTTCAATTCATTGGTGGCTAAGGGGTATTCAGCCGAAGAACTAGGGCAGTATTTTGACACCATTTCCATCTGTCTGTCCAAGGGGCTGGGAGCACCCGTAGGGTCAGTATTATTGGGTACCAGTGCCCATATCCATGAAGCGAAGCGGGTCAGAAAAGTAATGGGAGGAGGCATGCGACAGGCAGGTTACCTGGCTGAAGCTGGGCGATACGCATTGGCACACCATGTGGATCGGTTGGCAGTGGATCATCATCGAGCGACTCGATTGGGGCAGATTCTGGGAGACCTTCCATGGGTAGCTGAAGTCCTGCCTGTTGAGACCAATATTGTCGTCTTTCAGCCCACGCCCAAATACCTGGAGCGGGAAGATTTATTAGAAAATCTCAAAAATGCGGGGATACTGGTATCTGCTTTTGGTGAAAACTATGTGCGAATGGTCACTCATCTGCAGATTGATGATGCAATGGTGGAAAGGGTAGGGCAGGTGTTGGATGAAATGGTGGTTCCGGTGTGAGGCGGAAGATGGAATGGGGTATACGGAATAGGGTAACGTGAGTTTCGGGTATTACCGACTGTTTATCAAAGGTTTATGTAAAAAAGAA
>CAYFIR010000015.1:0-71930 GCA_964343195.1 uncultured Bacteroidia bacterium
GGGCCAACCTTTCAAAAAATATATCTTGACACTTCTTAGGCCGGGAAAGTAGGATATAAACAAAACCCTGTAGGGGTCGGACAAAAGCGCGCATAAGGGGTGTTTATGTCCGACTCCTCTGGAGTCGATCGGTATATTCGTGGGAATGCTACAAAGGTATGACCGCTCTGCGGTCTCGCATGGGAGCGCTATGCGATTTGGTGCAGGCGTTTGTTGGCCGCAACACACTATGGGCGCGAACCCCGTCGGGGTTCAAGCTTTGTAGCGCTTGTCCAGCGCCGTGGATCGACCCTATCGGGGTCGGACAAAAGGGCTCATCTCCCCCAGATTTCCCCCAAATGCTCCTCCGCAAAGCCCGGACTTCCCGTCATGCCTTTGCCGCCGATGCCTGTCAGGATGTGGATGTCGCCATCGATGGTGTGGCGGAAAATCTCCTGGGTCTTGCATTGGCTGTAAACCCCATACCACTCACGGCTCAACTGCCAGGTTTCCAGATCAAAGATTTTGGCGGCCTCCTGAAGCATGTATTCCCGCACCTCGGGATACAGGTCATAGCCCAGTTCGTCGGCGCGGGCAGCATCAGCGTATTCGTGTGAGTCGCCGATGATGACCGATCCGTCGGGAGCCTGTTTGAACAGGATATGGATGCCCCATTTTTTCCAGAATGCATTGGGGTCTTCTTTGGCTTTGATTTGGGCAAATGAGGGACATTCCTCAAAGGCTTCGTAGCGCCTGATGGTCAGTCCGGTGAGGATGTTGCCAGCAAAGCGAAGCTGTGGCTGTGGCACCGTTTGCATCATGTGGAGGCGGGATACTTCCAGGTCGCTTTGGGCAAATACCTCCGGGAAAAGTGCCTTGAACTCGCTGCCTGAGCAGATGAGGATTTTGTCTGCCTGAAATTCCTCGCCGCGATTGGTCGTAACGGAGCAACTCCCATTTTTTACAACTGCTTCCTGAATCAGGGTATTCGGGCGATAGTCCAGCCCTTTTTGCTCCACCAGGAAAGCGAGGACTTCATGGATCATCTGCCTTGACTCGGCGGTGATTTCCTCCGGGAAAAACAGCCCGCCCTTGCAATAGTCAGCCCGGAGGCCCGGATAGCGTGAGAGACATTCCTTTGCTGAAAGCAACTGCGAAGGATACTGGTTCTGCTCGTTGAGGGTGGCCAACTCTTCCAGGAGTTGCAGTTCCTCGTCGTCCGAAGCGAAATATACCGAACCATTGGGGCGGATGCTGAGGTCGGTTTTACTGGCGAGGTCCTTGTAGATTTCCAGGCTGCGGCGACCATACTGCTGCCAGGTATGGTTCATCCCGGAGGGAACGACCTGCCCAAAGTTTTGGGTGGTGGCTCCAGCCGGTTTTAGGTCTTTTTCAAAAAGTTGGACTTTCAGGCCGCGATTCAGGGCGTGGTAAGCGTGGAAAGTTCCCAGAATTCCTCCGCCGATGATGATGAGATCAGGGTGCATGTGTTGAAGAGTTGGGGTCTGACTCCGGTTATTTCCATTCTGCCCCTCTTCAGACCTGCTGGAAAATTAGGGGAGGCAGTTGTCCATTTGCAAGCCGCTTTTGCATCCAGGGAAATATTTAATCTGGATGAATCGAATAGGTAACCTGTGGTTAATTTTACGCGCTACCAAACTTCCCCTTTCCACTTCAGCTGCCGTCCTTCAGCTTTTGCCTTTTGGTCCATACTGGTACCCATGGCCAATCCTACCGCCATTCCGATTGGCAAGCCGATTCCTAAAAACGCCATGCTCCCAAGTGCAGCGCCAATGGCTACTCCCATCGGAAGACCAAAAGCAGACATGCCCAGGGCCATCCAAAGGTTCCTGTAGTAATTTTCAGGTACGAGCTTTTGCTTTTTCTCTAACAGTCGGAGGATCCTGGTTTGGGCAATTTTGACAAGTTTCCCCCATTGTTTGATCGAAATCTCAGTATCCTTGAGCGGAGCTACCATTCGATTGAGAGACTGAGTTACTTCCTCTGGAAATTCCAGCATAAGCAACTCCGTCCAAAGGCGACTCAGGGAGCGGTAACGGCTTTGAGCCTTTGTGTTTTGATCCAGTTGAGGGTGTTTCGGGAGAGAGGTTAATTCCATGAATTGATTCTTTGGCGTACCAATAAAAGATCGGGAAAAGCCCAACAGGTTGGGATTGACATCATCGCTGTAACCAAAAAGCCTTTCGCCCTGCTACCCGTTTTCCGGCAACCAGTCGGCATAGGTACCACCCATTTGGCAAGGCAGCAGGAAGGACAAAGCTAGACTTATTGCCTTTTTCGAGGGGGAGGCGATGCACGATCTTTCCCATTGCATCCAGTATCTGGAGTTCTTCGCCCTCAAAATCATCCGGGTAGGTAACCGTCAATTCTCCCGGGGTTGGGTTGGGGTACAGGCGCAACTCCATGTAACTTGAGGATGCCACAACATGCGTTAGAGGATCCAGGGTAATGGTATCGCAGAGGGTGTCGCTGCTGCACGCATTGGTGGCGATCAGGCAAATGTCATAGGTGCCGTCGCTGGCGAAGGTATGCACCGGATTCTGGCTGCTGTCCTGAGTGCCATCACCAAAGTCCCAGATAAAGGATTCGGCCTCCATCGACATGTTGTTCAGAGAAATGGTGAAGGTCGCGGAGTCTATGCTTACCCCAAAGTCAGCAGTAGGGAGGGGGTTGACCATGATGCTAACCGTATCGCTACCCAGGCAGCCATTGGCATCTACGACATCAAGGAAAAAGGTCTGATCCGTTGCTGCTACGAAAGTGGGGCTGGCGCAAGTGTCGCAGTCGAGGATCGCCACAGGCGACCAGCTGAAGCTAACCCCGCCAGAGGCGGTCAGGCTGACCGAGTCTCCAAAGCAGACCGTGCTGTCCGCTCCGGCATCAGCCGTCGCGGGAGGATATACCTCGATAAAGCTCGTTTTGACCAGTGTATCGGCTACGCCAAGGTTGGACACCGTGAGGCGAACCTGGTAGCTGCCGGGGCTGTCGTAGCAGACTGTCGGGTGCTGATCGCTGGAGGTCGTAGGCGTCCCTCCGGGAAATTCCCACTGCCACTGGCTGACGGTATTCGTGCTGCTATCGGCGAACTGCACACAGAGCGATTCGCAGGCACTGGTTTGCGAGGCGGCAAATGCTGCAATTGGCTCCAGCACGCGACAGGGAGCCTGTGCCTGTGTCGGGGTAGCGATTCCCAGGGTTGGCAGGGTGCCCGTTTGTCCGTCCTGGTTGAAGCCAATGGTTTGCAGGCTGCCATCGGCTAACAGGAAAGCTGAGACGAGCTCGCCCAGGTCGATGTCAACCACATGACGCAGCAGGAAGCCCTGCGCGTCCCGGACGTGAACGGGCAGGTAGCGGGTGGAGTCGGTTCCGTCGGCCAGGTTGTAGGCTCCATTCAGGCCCCAGGCCCAGACCGTGCTGTCGGCAGCCAGCGCCATGCAGAAGTCTTCTTCAGGAAAGATGCCCACGATGTTTTGCAAGGGCGCCATTCCGCTGCTGTCCAAAACCAGCCTTGGCAGGAGAGTTGAAGTTGTGTCGCCGACTCCGGCCTGCCCATGTTCGTTATTTCCCCAGGTCCAGACCTGTCCGTTTTTGTCCAGCGCCATGACGACTCCATTGCGTGCCTCGATGTCTACGATCCCGCTGAGAAATCCCGTTCCGGCGCTGTCGCGCACCCGAACGGGATTTGGGCGGTCGGTGGTAGTCCCGTCGCCTACTTCGCCATTAAAATTGCGGCCCCAACCCCAAACGAGGCTGTCGGCATCCAGGGCCAACATCAGGTCAGAACTGGCGGCTACATCCACAATGCCACGCAGGGTATCCTGTCCCGAGGAGTCCCGCACAGTGTAGGGGTAATTTCGGATAGGAGAACGGAAAAAGCCTGTGTACTGGATGGTGGAGTCTTCCATCAGGTACATCGAATGCCGCTCGGAAGGCTCAATGGCCCGGACGTTGGTGAGCGGACTGCCGCCAAAGTAGCTAATGACCGTGGGGGTTAAGTTGGCACTAAATGGCATGACTCCCATGACCTGATTGGTAGTATTGCCCAGTCCGTAGACCGTTCCGTTTTGGTCCCGCATCAGCAAATAGCTCTCTCCTGCGGCGACCTCAACCATGCCAGTGATCTGTCCGCTTCCTGAGGTTCCCAGGACTGGGGTAGGGCGGCTTTTGCTGCGAAAAGTACCGGGAGAAGATTCATTGGCTCCGAGCACTCCCCACCTTAGTACGCTGCCATTTGGAAGGAGAGCGTACATGGTTCGGTCTGCTGCGGCGATCTGCTGTACCTGCTGCAAGGTATTCAGGCCATCGACTGACACTACGGGGCGTAGTTCTTTGCTGATCAGGTTGTAATTCCCATGCCCCAGATTCCCCTGGTAATTTTCTCCCCAGGTAAACAATTCTCCGTCGGGATTGAGCAGGGCACAGGCCCCGTCACCAGAGGCAAACTCGGCAATCGGATGGTTGAATTGCACGGGCTTTGGCAGGCTGTAAACGGTCGAATCGAGGTAGGAAGTGGTAAATTGGCCATACTCATTGCTCCCCCACATGAAGAGCTGTCCGCTGCTATCGCGAGCAAGCATGAGCTCCCGCCCGGCCCAGATGGTTTCGATGTTCGTCAGAAAACCCTGACCACTGGGGTCTTTCACCTGTGTCGGGCGGGTCACCGGTGCGTTGGAGACTTCTCCCAGCCCTAGTTGCCCAAATTCCTGATCGCCCCAGGTCCAAACGGTCCCATCTTCGCGGAGGGCAGCAGAGAAGTAGAAGCCCGCTGCTATGGCTGTTACGCTATCAAAGGCCGGAATTGGAAGCAAAATGGAGGGCTTTTGCACCTGTACCGCTGCTTCAAACCCATCTCCTCCTATTCCCACGCCTACCTGCCCATCGTCGCTGTCTCCCCAGGCCCAGATGGTGCCGTCTTCGTGCAGGGCCAGACCATGTTGATAGCCGGTAGCAATGGCGACGATGCTGTCGATTGGCTGACCTCCGTTTTTCTTAACTACCTGGTTTGGAAAGAGTTGTACCCCTCCAATCTGATCGATGCCTAGGTTCAGGTCGGCGTTGCGGCCCCAGGCCCAGACGGTGCTATCGGCCCGCAGGGCAAAGGTACTACGTCCCATAGCCGAGACATCGACTACCTGATCCAACTGCCCGACACCCCCAGGACCAAGCACGGCTGTGGGAAAAAGTCGGTCATTTTCGTCACCCACTCCCAGACGACCGTTGGCGTTGTTGCCCCAGGCCCAGAGGGTACTGTCGGCCCGAATGACATAGTTGCTGGTGCCAGCGACATCCACCGCTACCGCCTGACCGAAAGGGGCTCCGCCGCTATCGGTAAGTACCTGCACCGGGTTAAGTTTTCTGGTAATTGGATCACCGTCCCCCAGGATGGATCGTCCCCAGTTGAGCAGGGTAGAGTCTGGGCAAATGACGATGCCATGTGTGCCATCGAGGGCTATGGTTTGAGCCTTCATGCCAGTGGAAACGATGAGGAGAAATATGCTGAGGGTAAGAAGCTTTCGCATGTGGGGAGGGAGGTTATGGTTTGAGGAGCTTTTGGATGGTTTTATGGCGAAACAGCTTTGCCACTGAGTAGGCTGTTTCCTGATCCAGCAGGGATTCCACTTCTGGGTCGGCTCCAAACTTCAGAAGCAACTCCACTGCTTCCGGTTGATTGTTTCGGGCAGCTTCGATCAGAGGAGTCGTCAGGAATTCAGGGTGCTGATAATTGGGGTCGATGCCCATGCGCAGGTGATAGCGCATGAGGTCCAGGTCGCCTCTTTCGGAGGCATAGAGCAGTTCTTTCCAGTTTCCGCCGTCTGGCATAAGGGTTTATGATTCTTCTTTTCGTTCGATGTACCAAACCCGGATAAATTGGTACCAGGCAGAGGAGGTACTACTGCTGATGGCAACCAATTCTGGATCCTGCGAGCCCTCTTCTTTGGGTGAATGAATATTGGGAAGGACTACGGTTTCAATATTAATCAGGTCAATATTGGGGTGATTGACGATCCAGGTGTTGGCCTCGGTAAGTGAGGAAAGAAGGGAGCGGTATTCCCCACGGGCATTCCAAACACTCTGCGGGGTAATTTGCTCAGGGACAAAGTCCTTGAATTTGAGTAAGGACAATTCATCGAGTTCCAGGTCCAGGTCGAACATGTTGGGAGGGTATTAGCTAGAAGTTGATCTGTAAAATAACCATTTTTCCCTTTTGAGAGGTCCAATATTGTGTTTGTGGTATTTTGGGCTATTCATTCGGTTGATAAATGGCAGGATATGGCCTTCTATTTCCAGTTTTTGCTGTTGCTATCCAGACCGTAATTCTGGGGATCGACCGTCCAGGCATAAACCAGAGTTGTACGGTTTGGCATTTATACCGAGATTCGGGTAAACAGATTTTTTGACATACATATTCAACCTATGCCAACTGCAGAAATCCATACCGTAAAAGGTCTGATGAAAGTGGAGTTTTTTGATAACGATGCTCCCAATACCGTGGCCAACTTTGTAAAACTGTCCAAAGACGGCTTTTATGATGGGCTGACTTTCCACCGTGTAATCCCTGACTTTGTGATCCAGGGAGGGTGCCCTGAAGGGACTGGTCGTGGAGGTCCCGGATACCACATTGATTGCGAACTAACCGGAGAAAACCAGTACCATGACCGTGGAGTACTTTCCATGGCACATGCCGGACGAAACACTGGTGGCTCTCAGTTCTTCATCTGCCACAGCCGCAGAAACACCGCCCACCTCGACCGCAACCATACCGTCTTTGGAAAAGTAGTGGATGGACTTGAGGTGATCGATGCCATTCGTGCCGGAGATAAGATCGAGAAGATCGTCATCAACGAGGGCTAGTCCGAAGGCTGTCTGATTAACCTGAAAAATAAAGCTGCAGAGCAGGAAAAATTCCTCTCTGCGGCTTGTTGTATATTCAGGCAATTGGAGCGGCGAACTTTTTTAGACGAAAGTTGAGATTCGCCCAAAAGACTGATACCCAACATTTAACTCCGAGCCTATCCCACCATTTCGGCAATGGAAGCACTTTCGGTTACCTCGACGCGCTGCCATTCGTTGTTGGGTTGTAGCTCCCACAGGGTCAGGGTTTGGGGGTCATAAACCCGCAGGTTAACCCACTCGCCAAAGAACATCCGCTGCAGGATGCTGTGTTTGGCGACCAATTGCTTGACGCGCTGCAGGGGCGCTACGACCCAGGCCATCAGGCGCAGGGGCTTGTGAAAGAATACCCCGTCTTCGCTTGCCACAGATTGAAGGGGCAGCCCGTGCATCAGGTCGCTGCCATTGCCCTGCATCACGCCGATCTTGCCCACTACGTTGTGGGTGAACTTGTTCCCACTGCCAAAGGCCACCGGATCGACCGTGGAGAAGTAGTACTGGCTATTGATCCACTGCGCCACCACGAGCGGTGCAGTAAGGATTACCTCCAGCGACTTGGACTCCGCATCCTGCTCCCAGTCATAGGAGTGGAGGAAGCTGCGGCCCCGTAGGTCCAATGACTGGGTCATGTTGCGAGGAGCTACGATGAAGGCGGCATTGCCAGCCAGTCCCCACTCGGGGCGCACCTCGGCCCAGTCCTGGCTCTTGCGCAGTAATTCCTCGGCGACCGTGTCTTCTTCGAAGTTCCGGGTACGCCACTGCAGGTTGGCGCGCTGTGCCTGCTTCAGACCCTGACGCAAATCGGCTACCTGCTCGGCTTTTTCGTCAGACAGCTCTGGCAAATGCAGCAACTTCACCTCGTCCGTGGTGGTGTTGTGCTCAGCTCCCAGAAAAAGGGTGTCCGTCGGGATGTCGATGCCTTCCTGACGGAGAGCTGCCCGTACCTTGGGCTGGTTGAGAATGGTCGCCATGGCGACCGCGTTGCCGCCTCCGTGGGAACCGCCACAGGCTCCGCAGTCCAGTGCAGAGGCATAGGGGTTGTTCTCGGTTTCGCTGCCGTGGCCACACATTACCACGAGCGGAGCGAAGTTTCGGGTCAGGCCCATCATGCGCAGGCCATTGCCCGCATACTTCACCTGCTGCTCAAATGGAATCCCCAATCCGATGGATTCACCTGCGGGAGGGATGGGATCCGGCGCGTAGGAAACGCCAGGCCTGATTTTACCGATCACCTTGTTTACCAGTTGCTGCCACTTGCGGGGCAGGAGGCTGCGTCCCAGGGTATTGAGTCCCGCCAGGAGTCCCATGGCTTCCACCGCTGCAAAGGGCGTAGCCAGGTTATATTTCAGCGACTTATAAGTGCGCTTGAGGTTTGAGATGGCCTGGGTTCCGTGCTGATAGCGTTCGATATGCTGGTGAGAGGTGCAGGAATGAGGAACCTCTGCCAGGTTGTGGGCAGGTTGCAACAGCACCGGGAGCGACTTGACACGCTTGCCGTCGTGGCGCTCGATGGCAATGGGTAGGCCAAAGAACCCTGCAAAGCCGAAAGTCTCGTACGCTCCGCTTTGCTCCAGTTGACGACGAAACGGCTCAGAGCGCACGTCGATGCAGAAGACCATCTGAGCTTCCGGGCGCTCAGCCTTAACAGCTCTTTTCTCCTGCAAAATCAGCGTCCGGGAAAGGTCATGTCGGAACCCATTCTCCCAGGATTTCAGTAGTTCTACCTGCAATTTCCGATGGGCCTCGGAGATCCCCTGTAGCCACTCACCCAGGGCTGCGGATTCCTCTGGCATTTCCTCGCTCAGGTGCTCGGCGGCCCACTGTGCCATCCTCACCATGATGGGGTGAACCGCAGGAGATTCCTGTACTGGCTGTCCGCCATGTTCCAGGAATTGGAGCAGCAGCCTTACCGCCAGGTAGTCGGTCAGGTTGATGGGATAGCGGTTCTGAGCGGGGTAGTCCCGCTGAACCTGACGCCACTTGATAAATCCAGTCCAGCCAGGCAGGCTGAAGAGGTGGTCTCTCAGGAACTTTTCCTGCTGCGCTTCTTCAATATCGAGATGAAGCATCAGCACAGCTATGGCCTCCAGACTGGAATCGGGCAGGTTCTTGATGGTTTCTGCTGCACGTCTGTAAACAGGGTCATGCTGGAGCAAGGATTTTACACTCGCCCAAAAGCCCAATTCTCGCTGTGGCATCGGCCAGCCTGCCTGTCCTTCATCCAGAAAGGCTCCCAGCCAGTGGATCACCCGGTAGTTGACCACTTCATCAATGCGTGGCAGCAAAGGATCTTCGATGTTTTGCAGCGCCTGCTTCAGCTTAGCCTGCCTGGGCATGCGGGTTGGGGTGGTATCATCAAATGTATCCACCAGCTTGTCCAGGGCCTGTACGGGTGAGCGAAATAGCTCACTTACCTCAGGCAATACCGTTTCGATGGCCTGCTGACGGGCTTCCGGGCTGATTTCCCCCTGCTTGATCGCCTGACGCAGTTGTCCCATAGTAGGGAGTCCGTTGGCCCGAAACAGAGAGGAACCCTTTTCTATGGCTTGCTCGAAGGGCTTGTCGGCCAGTCCTTCCAGCGGGTTGCACGCCACTGCCGTGGACAGCGGCCAGTTAGGAGCGACCAGTTGGGAGAGATCCTCCAACAGAGAGGCCAACGTTGGGGTTCTTTCTGCGGTAGAAACCAGGATGTTATCGTTAGGATGAGAATGCATGCTTGCGAAGATTGTTTGAATCGAATTAGGTAGGGTGAAGGGGGCTGAGGCTGGGATATGGCTTACCAGCGGTAGGTCTCGCGGCGGAGGGTCACGCTACGTCGCACGGGCTGGCTCAGGCGGAAAGCCCAGGTGTAGAGGGTCGAAAGCCACTTCTGAACCTGCTCGTCGGGAAGATATGGGCGGAACAGGGAAGCCAGCCACGCTCCAACGAAGACGAACACGACTACCAGGTGGAGGGGCTGTAGTGGCTGCGCCGAGCTAAAGGGAAAGGCTTGCTCCAGCCATGCGACAGAAGCCCCGTAGAGGGTTGCACCTCCCAGGCCTACCACTGCCGCCAGGGTCAGCTTGCCCAGCGAACGGCTGTCACGCAGCAGGCTCATGGCCGTGTGTGCGATGGTGATCCCACAGAAGATCAGCAGCAGGGAGTAGGTAGAATCAAGGGGACCTATTGCACCCGTAAACTGGACAAAAATCCAGGCACCCGCAGCGCCAATGAGCAGCCCTGCGCTTAGGGTAGGCAGGGCCATGGAGCCCGTCAGGCGAAGGCTCTGATTGGTAGGAGCCTTGATGGCTCCGCCAGCACCGAGGAAGAGGGAGGCCTTGAACAGGCCGTGCCAGATCATGTGGGCCATAGCCGCAGGAAATAGTCCCAGTCCACACTGCATGATCATAAAGCCCATTTGGCCAACAGTAGAGCAGGTCAGCGTACGCTTGATGTCAGGCTGCACCAGCATCCAGGCGGTTCCGAGCAGGGCTGTCAGTCCACCGAGGATGAACAGCATGTCAAAGGACCAGGTGGCCAGGGGCAGCAGGGGAAAAAACTTGTACAGGATGATCCCACCACCATTGACCAGGCCTGCGTGCATAAAGGCCGATACAGGGGTCGGGGCATTGGCCGAGGCGATGAGCCAGCCATGCAGGGGCCAGTTCGCACTCTGGAGCAGCGCCGCAAACACGACCAAGGCCACCGCAATAGAAATGGTATGAGCGCCGAGGGCTGCAACATTGAGTTCTGAAAGCAGCCAGGTGCCCTGATCGACATATAGCAGGATCGCTACTCCGCTCAGCAGCAGCGTAGCAGCCCCAAGGTAGCCGACAATCATTTTGCCCGAGTGTCCAGCCGCTTTCCAGACTCCCTGGTGTTGGACCAGGCGTCCCAGTAAGACATTGCTAAGCAACAGGCTTCCAGCCAATACGAGGGTATGGTTGGCCGTGACGAAGACAATCAACGAAAACGTAATGGCCACCAGATTTTGCAGGGTGCGCCGCTGATTACGGTTGCCTGCCAGGTGGCGCAGGCTATATGTGAGGACGATCCAGCTGATGAACGAAACCAGGGCAGTCAATACGTAGCCTTCGGTTGACAGGCTGAGGAGGGTATTCGCCACGGGCTCCGGAGCCATGATCCACTGCACGATACTCATGAGAAATGCCAGGCCCATGAGCATGGGAGCGGGCCAGATGGGCCATTTTGAAGCTCTTCCCAGGCTGAGGTCCAGCCAGGCAAAGGCGATTATTCCAAGTATAAGGTAGGTAAGCATGGTGAACAGTTAAATTTGGCGCGAAGGTATAAGGCCTCTTTGTATAATTATTATTTTTTTATTTTCTGATTTGTATAAGCATTTTTTATGAATTCCAATAGGAGGCGGCTGGGTGACTGACAGGCGGGTGCCGGAAGCCTATGCCGCCCAGTAGGATCAACCGCATGCGGGCTTACCTTTTCTGTGGCAAAACAGCCACTTGCACGCAAAGAAAAAGGGGGGAGAAGGGAGCGGACTAAGCGAACCACACAGAACCAAAAAAATTGAGGTTTTCGCACAAATAGTCATACCCGTGGAGATAGATCCCGATGATAACTACAGGGGTCAGACAGGATCTTGAGAGCAGGAAAAACCAGATACCATTCACTGGTTGACAGTCAGGGTGATTGAGAGAGATTAAACTTTCATTCGGTGAAAAGGTATCTCAATCTGATATTTTCCCGTATCGCTAGTAAACCTCCAACCATACTTCTCATGGACATAAACTCCTGAGCACCCAGGGGCTCAATCTTGGTTCTCTGTTCCATATCAATAGTATTATTTCATACCTTTAATGGACAGAACCTCCCCTTGCATGAGTAAAGGAAGTAGATTGATAGCTGTTTGTGTCATCTTGTGGGCCAGCCTGCTGGGTTCCCATAGGCTCATGGCACAGAAAATCTGGGTAGAGCCAGTTGACTATCAGCTATCAGACACTCTTACCATATTTGTGGACATCAAAGCCTGCCGCATCCAGACGCTTCTGGGGCAGGATTCGGTCTTTTTCTTTCCCGTCATTCCATACCTGGAAGATGAGAAAAAAGGGACCTGGGCTTCTTCAAATCCCGAGATGGCGATGACGCCCGAGGGAGAGGATGTCTGGAGCTTTGAATTGGTTCCTACGGAATTTTACGACCTGGACAGTTTGAGCCTTGCGCAGTATGGGTGGTGGTTCCTGCTCAAGGCCAAAGACGGCCTGGAGGGAGTCAACCAGGAAGCGCAACTGGCTACCGAGAACCTGTACCTGATTCGTGCACCCTATAACCCTCTTTATCTGATCAGTGCCAATGTCGATGACATTGAAAGCCCGAGTCAGTACCTGAGCTATCCCCTAAGGGAATATTTGATGGTGCTCCCTGATCCTGGTGAGAGACGGTCGATTGATGAGGCGTTAGGAGCCAGGGATTCGGGGGAGTTTACCTTCATTGATGAGATGCCGAATCAGGATTTTCTTCGGCAGCCCTTCTGGTTACATACCGTAGTCAAGAATTCGCTTGATCTGCCGATGACCCATACCCTGATACTGGGTAACTGGGTCAAGTCCTGGGATCGTGCGAAAGTATTCCTTGTCGATAGCCTGGGCCGGGTTGATACCCTCCTGACGGGATACGAGGTGCCCATTGGGCAGAAGCCCATTCGGGACTGGCGCAATCTCATCCCGCTAAACCTCGGGCCAGGAGAGGAAGTCGAGATCTACGTCCAGTTTATTGAACTGGCCTCTCACGAATTGATTCCCGATCAGGACCTGAGCCTGCTGTCGGAAATACATTTCCCCTACCTCTTGAGCAAGGAGAGAGATTATCACATCACCTTTGCCTTTTTGGGATCGGTGCTGGGATTTATCATCCTGTTTTATCTGTTGTGGTTTTTCATGACCCGAAAAAAGGAGCAGGTATTCTATGCCCTGCTTTGGACAGGATTTCTGCTAGCGCTGCTGATTCCCTCCCCCGAGGGGCATTTTTTCGCCATCAACCACTATTTTCCCCTTGTTCAGAATCTCTTCAATCTTTCCATTGCCTGGCTGTTTGTCTCCAGCATCACGTTGTGGGGGATACTGGGGTTTTCCATTCACTACCTCAACATTCCGTATTTCTACCCCAAGTACCTGACCTATGCGCGTGTGCTGGCTTTGTTGCCAGTGGTGGGGTTTGTGCTGGTGATCATTAACTACGCTTTTCCTCACTGGTTTCCATACGATCCTGCTGGTTTTAAAGGCTTCATTTACAGGCCTACTACGACCATCAGGAGCGTATTACTGGGTGGTTCTTTCATTTTTTCCCTGATTATGGGCGTCAAGGTCCATCAGTTGGGATTCAAACCAGCCCGATATTTTCTGATTGCCTTCCTGCCGCTAACGGCCGCGACCAGTTTGCTGGCTCTTTCCAATATTGTCCGGGAGTTCCAGCCTGACCAAGGTGAGCAGTTTGAATTTGGGCTTGCTCCCGGATGGGAGATTGTCAACAATGCCTGCATGCTGCTGGCCATGATCCTCTTTGCCCTGGCTATGGGGTACAAACAAAAAAGGCTGGAGGAGGACCACAACCACGCACAACAACAACTGCTGGCCGCTCAGGAAAAGTCCATTGAGGAGCAGAAGAAGGTGAACGACCGCCTACGGCAGATGGACCAGCTTAAGGACCAGTTTCTTGCCAATACTTCACATGAACTACGTACGCCCCTGAATGGAATCATCGGATTGTCCGAGGCTCTTGAAGAAGAGGAGCATGATACCGGCAAGCAGGAAAATCTGTCCATGATCATTTCCTCGGCCAGGAGACTTAGTTCTCTCGTCAACGACATCCTCGACTTTTCCAAGCTGAAAAACCATGAGATCGAGCTTCGCCGCAAGCCCCTGGACCTCAAGGCGTTGGTAGATGTCATCATCCGCATTCATCAGCCACTGATTGAAGGCAAAAACCTGGAACTGGTCAACGAGATTCCCGAAGACACCCCCCTCATCCACGCCGATGAGGACCGCATGCAGCAAATTCTGTTCAACCTGATCGGAAATGCCGCAAAGTTCACCGAGCGGGGCGAAATCGTGGTAAAAGCCATGGCGGATGGTGATATGGTGAAGGCCTCAGTCAGCGACACTGGCATTGGTATTCCGGAAAACAAGCGGGATGCCATTTTCCAGGCCTTTGAGCAGGGCGATGGATCCATCCAGCGGGAGTTTGCTGGTACCGGACTCGGGCTCTCCATTTCCCGCAAACTGATAGAGGAGCACGGTGGGGCCATGTGGGTAGATTCTGTTTTGGGCGAAGGGTCTACATTCTATTTCACCCTCCCACAGGCATCGGCAGCATTTTCTGGACCTGTATCTGCGC
The DNA here is from genome assembly GCA_964343195.1 of uncultured Bacteroidia bacterium. Classification (GTDB taxonomy): domain Bacteria; phylum Bacteroidota; class Bacteroidia; order J057; family J057; genus CAYVAP01. Next base: position 14,236 of record CAYFIR010000015.1, read on the forward strand.
AAAATACCCCTGTTAACAACTCACAGCTAGAGAAAGAAGCTGCCTCAAAATCTGAACCCGGAAAGGTAACCCCGGTAGTCAAGGCCGATCCTGACACACCGATTGATTCAGACCAGGCTTTACGGATCCTCGTGGTGGATGATGAACCAATCAACCATCAGGTAATCAAAAATCACCTCAAGAGCAATGAATACAGGATGACCTCTGCACTTGATGGGGAGGAAGCTCTATCTTACATAGAAGGGGGACAACAGTTTGACCTGGTGCTGCTCGATGTGATGATGCCAAGAATGTCCGGATATGAAGTTTGCCAGCGCATCCGGCAGCAATACCTGCCCTCAGAGTTGCCGGTTATCATGGTAACCGCCAAGAATCAGGTAGCAGATCTGGTGCAGGGGCTGGACATTGGAGCCAATGATTACCTGGCCAAGCCTTTCACCAAGGATGAGTTCCTGGCGCGCCTCAAAACCCATCTCAACCTGCACCGCATTAATACGGTTACTAACCGATTCGTCCCATCCGAGTTCATTCGCAGTTTGGGCAAAGCGACCCTTACCGAGGTCAAACTCGGCGACCTGGTGGAGAAGGAGGTGACGGTGTTTTTCTCCGACATCCGAGACTATACCTCCCTGGCTGAGACCATGGCGCCAGCTGAGAATTTTCGCTTTGTCAATGCTTATGCGGGCAGAATGGGACCCATTATCCAGTCACATCACGGCTTTGTGAACCAGTACCTGGGAGACGGCATCATGGCCATCTTTCAGCACAGCCCAGCAGACGCACTGACGGCTGCCATCGCCATGCAGCACCGCCTGGTCAACTACAATGCGGAGCGAAAAAACCTGAGCCGGATGCCTATCCGGGTGGGAATGGGGCTGCATACAGGACCGCTGGTAATGGGCATCATTGGGGACAATCGACGCACCGATGCGGCGACCATTTCCGACACCGTGAATACCGCTTCGCGAATGGAGTCCCTGACCAAAACCGTAGGAGCGCAGATCCTGCTAAGTGAGCAGTCGGTAGCCGGATTGCAACACACAGAGCAGTATCACCTACGCTATCTGGGCAAAGTATTCGTTAAGGGAAAGCGGGAGCCGATTGGCATTTACGAATGCTATGATGGAGACCCAATGCCCATCCAGCAGTTAAAGGCCGAAACCTCCGATCAGTTTGACCAGGGCATTGCCCTCTACCTGCAGCAGCAGTTCCGGGAGGCCATTTCTGAATGGGAAGGAGTCCTCGACGTCAACCCCGATGACCGCGTTGCGCAGTATTTCTGTCAGCAGGCCCTGCATCACCTGACCCATGGAGCACCCGAAGGGTGGGTGGGGTAGCAAGTTCAAAAATTAGGAGGAGTTCAACGTTCGCAGTTGGGAGATGGGACATTCGCCACATCATCCCCTCAGCCCTCTTCCGGGAGGAGCGCGTGAAGGCTTTCCAGCGTATCCGCTTCGCTGGCGGGCTTGTCGGTACGCCAGCGCAGCATGCGTGGAAACCGGAGCGCTACGCCGCTTTTGTGTCGCCTGGAGCGATTGATGCCTTCAAAGCCGATCTCAAACACCAGCTCAGGATCAACCGAACGGACTGGTCCGAAGCGCTCCCTCGTATGGCCTTTGATCCAGGCATCGACTTGCTTCATCTCAGCATCGGTCAAGCCGGAGTAGGCTTTGGTGAAAGGAACCAACTGGTCGCCATCCCACACGGCGAAGGTATAATCGGAATAGAGGTTGGCGCGGCGGCCGTGGCCTCGCTGGGCGTAGATCATCACGGCATCGACGGTGAGCGGATCGACTTTCCACTTCCACCAATCGCCCCGCTTACGGCCTACTTTGTAATCAGACTGTCGCTGCTTGAGCATGATCCCCTCCGCGAATTGCTCACGTGAGGTGTCGCGTAGCGCCGCCAGCTCTTCCCAGGAACTGAACTCCGCCTCGGGGGAAAGCTTCAGCAAGCCAGGCAGCCCAGCCTGTTCTACCATTTTTGCGAGGTGTTCCCTGCGTTTCTCCATGGCCCAGCTTCGGATGTCTTTGCCTTCATATTCCAGCAGGTCATAGGCCATGATGAGGCAGGGAGCCTCATTTAGGATCTTTTTGGTGACGTTCTTACGGCCTATGCGGGTCTGGAGCTTCTGGAAGGGAAGAGGATGCCCAGCGCGAAAAGGCAGCAGTTCCCCGTCGATGACAGTCCCGTCAGGCAGGGCTTGCCCAAGTGGCTCAAGCTCTGGAAACTTGTCGGTGATCAGTTCTTCTCCCCGACTCCAAATGAAGAATTCGCCGCCCCGGCTTATCGTCTGACTGCGAATGCCATCCCACTTCCACTCGGCCTGCCACTCGGCGGGATCGCCCAGCTCCGCGGCTTTCTGATCCAACTGGTAGGCGAGATAGAAAGGGTAGGGGCGAGACAACTGGTCATTGGGACCTTCAGAGAGCAACAGTTCCTGGAAGGTGGTGGTCTCAGCGGTCCATTCGCCCATGAGTCGGTGGGCAATGGCGTTTTCATCCAGACCGGTCTGTCTGGCCAGAGCGCGGGTCATGAGCTTTTGCGAGACCCCCAGCCGAAAGCCGCCCGTCATGAGCTTGTTGAAAACAAACCGCTCCTGGGCCGTTAGCTGACTCCAGGCCTGCTGCAATGATTCCCGTCGCTCTTCATCGTCCATGTCTTTGAGCCGCTTCAGGAAGCGCATCCACTCGGCCAGCGACTTCTCTTCTCTGTCAGTTTCCACGGGAGGAGGCAGCACGAGAGAGAGGGTTTCAGCTAGGTCTCCTACGATGTGGTAGCTTTCTTCTACCAGCCAAAGGGGAATATCTGTCAGTTCGCTGGCCCATTCCCGCAACAGGGTGGTTTTAACGGCTCTTCGAAGCCTGCGCCCGGTAAAGAGGGCTATCACCCAGACTTTGTCCTCGTCTTTTGCCACCTCAAAGTAATCTGCCAGGTGCTGGACCTTGGCGTTTGTTTTATTGGTCTGATCCAGATGGACGATGAGTTGGGCGAAGGCTTTCATGCGGGTAAAACCTGATGGATGAGTGAAGTGTTTCGGGAATGACAACTCCCTCGCAATGGAGCCAGGATAAGCACAAGGGATGTGAAATCCCCCTATCAATGACTTCCCAGCAAGCGAAACACTCGTACACTGCCTTTCTCCAGTACAAGGCTATCGAGGTAGGGCTGAATGTCAGGGTTCTGATCGACGGTTCTGGAGTCAGAGTAAAGGTATTCAGCCCCTGAGTTGATCATGGATTCCAATTGGGCGGCTGTGAGCTGGTCATGGTCAAACCCCCAGCCTTTGCGGTTCAGGTGGTAAAACAGGATATAATGGGATGCGTCATTCCCCACTACACACAAGGCATCTCCTGGACTGGCTGCCTGTAGCTCGGTTTTATAGGTAAGAATGTCAGGATTGAATCCGGGTTTTTCATACTGCCAACGGGCCTGGGTTCGGAGGAAGCAGGTCAAGGGAAGTAACAGAAGTATTCCATACACGAGATACCTGCTAAGGGGCTTTCGAATTTCACTCAGGTGCCAGGCTCCATATCCTACCAGTGTGAACAGCAGCGGGAAAAATGGCATCAGATAATAGGCATGAACCTTGGCGATCATGTTGATTTCGAAGAAAAAATAGGCAGCCAGAGCCAACCCTAGCAGGGCAAAGGCGGCAAATGAAAGCTGGCTGTGTGCTTTTCTTTTGCCCAAAAAGTAAAATCCTGCCAGGAAAAATGGAACAGAGCCATAGTTGAGCAGCAGTTCTGGCAGGGTTGAAATCAGGTTATGCTGGACATAGTCGAAGAAAGTTCCCCATCCAATCTGATTGTCAAAGACTCCGGCGACCACCCCATTTCCTTCCCATCCCGGAATTACCCAGATGTACCAGGCCGCTGGAAACACCAGTGGGATCAGGAGCAAAAAAGCATATCGCACAAATTCATTTCGCCAGCGATTTTGTATCCAGTCGTAGAGAAAGTACCCTGCCGGGAAGGCGAAATACAGCACAAAAGGGAGCTTGCTCAGTGTCGCCAAACTGAGGAGCAGTCCACTGATCAACAACCGCCAGGAAGCAGGTTTTTTCGTCCAGGAAAGGAAAACCCCGAGGCCCCAGATCCCACAACATAACGCCAGGTTATCGGGCATGGGGTTGATGGCGTAGTAGAAAAATGTTGGGGAGAAGGTGATGGCCCAGGCCCCCATCAGAGCCAGCTTTTCATGTCCGAAGGCCTGAAAAAGCAGGAACCATATTCCCAGCATCGAGAAAAGGGAGATCAGGAACATGGCCAGCCTTGTGACCATGATGTCATTTCCCAGTGCTTTGTAAAGCAGCGCGACGCCCCACTGCATCAATGGAAACTCCATCCGAAAGATGCCTTCGCCAGCCCCGCGGTCATTGCGGCGTGGATTGAGGATGTTCATGTCCTCTTCGTAAAAATTCTGAATGGTAGACTGGGTCTGGGTCTGCCGCCATACGTGGACGCTTATGAGATCCTTCTGCAAATGGGGAGCGTGCATGATCAGGCTTATGCCTGCAGTCAGAAAAAGTATTAACCAGGAAAAACGACTCATGGGGCAACTACGCAGATTTTGGCTGAGCAAGATAGCCAATTCCGGCGGGTTCCCGGACAGGAAATTTGGGCTTGGCTTTTCCTACACACTTCGCGTTTTGATGCGTGAACTTGATTTTGGGTTGAATTGTAACTAATTTATTATCAGCTATTTATGGATAGGATAATGTTTCAGATTACCATTTCCTGTGGCAAGTTTTTCCTGCAGGAAAAAATGTTTGGATGTGTCCTGTCCATGGCGTAAATAGCGCCCCGATTGGAAAAGGGGCCATATTTCCCATTTCTGATTTTGACACTGAATGATCCTAATCGATGGGGTGACCTCCGCGGAAAACCGCGTCTCCAGGGAAGCCCAAAAATTGAGCCATGAGGTGCAGGATCTTAACCTGAACCTCATCGACCGCCTGGAAGGGTATGAAGACATCATCAACCTGGAAATAGGCGACACCCAGCTAAGCCGGGCCAAAAGCCTGGAACGAGAACTCGACCTGCGGCAGGTTTACCTGAAGTACGAGGGAGACAATCCCACGGGAACTCAAAAAGACCGCATCGCCTTTGCGCAGGTATATGATGCCTTGCGTAGGGAGTTTCAGGTCATATCATTGGCGACCTGTGGTAACTATGGCGTAGCAGTTTCCCTGGCTGCGCAACTGGCCGGATTGCACTGCAAGGTGTTCATTCCTGAAACGTACCATACCGATCGGATAAAGGAAATGGAGCGGTTGGAGGCAGAAATTATCCGCCTGTCAGGCAGCTATGAGGATGTGGTGAGGGCAAGTACCCAACTCGCAGAGACCAATGGCTGGTACGACGCCAACCCCGGAGGAACCAACACCCCCCTCCAAATTAGCGCCTATTCGCAGATTGCCTTCGAAATTTATGACCAGCTACGCGATGCCCCAAAATATCTGGCCGCCCCCGTATCCAACGGAACCCTGCTCGCCGGGATATATCGTGGCTTCGTAAGTTTGTACAAACGAGGTAAAACCTCGCGGATTCCCAAGATGATCGCAGGGTCTTCTACCCACAAAAACCCCATTATCAGTTCTTTCAAGGCGGGACTTGATCATTGCAGGGACCTCGATCCAAAAGTGATCCGCGAAACCCGCTACAACGAACCCCTGATCAACTGGCATAGCTTTGATGGAGAAGAAGCTCTCTTCGCGCTGCGACAATCAGAAGGAGCCGCCTTTCACATCAGCGACCAGAAGATGCGGCAGATGTCCACCTACCTCCTGAAAAAGGAAGGCATCAAAATCCTGCCTGCCTCAACCGCCGGACTCATTGCCTTGCTGGAATATCATAAGCAGCAACCCCTGGAACCCGATCGGTTTGTAGCAGTCTTGACTGCGAGGGATTAGGGGGAGAATTGGAGATTCGCAATTCGTAAAATGGTTCGATGATGCGAACCTCGGGTTTCGCTACCAGCTCATCATTCCCCTTATACACTCTATAACCCCTATACACCTTATTCCCCCAACTCATCTCATGAAAAAATCAATAGACGGAAAAGCCCTCGTGTACTGCGATGGTGCGTTTAACACTCCCAATGGAAAAACTGCTCACGGATTGGTGCGCTTTACCGAGCGCTACGAAGTCGTGGGTGTAATCGATAGTCGCTATGCCGGGCAGGACGCCGGGCAAGTGCTGGACGGGAAACCTGCTGGGATACCGATTTTTGCCGATCTTGAGTCAGCCCTGACGCAACTGGTAGAGAAGCCCCGTTCGCTGGTAATCGGACTGGCCCCTGATGGGGGGCGACTGCCACAGGAGGCGAGATCGGTGGTGGCCACAGCTCTGAAGGAAGGACTGCATGTTGACAGCGGTCTGCATGACTTTCTTGGAAATGACCCTGAACTGGAGGCTTTGGCCAAAGTTAAGGGGTTACATATTCGCGATGTGCGGCGCACTCCTGACCGTGATCAGTTGCACTTCTTCACCGGAGATATCGAGGAGGTCGAATGCCTGAAAATCGCCGTGCTAGGTACTGACTCGGCCATCGGCAAGCGTACTACAGCCTGGTTGCTGGTACATGCATTCCGGGCAGCAGGATTCCCCGCCGAGATGATCGGGACAGGCCAAACGGCCTGGATGCAGGGTGCTCGCTACAGCATGATCATGGATAGCTGCATCAATGACTTCGTCTCCGGCGAAATCGAGCATGCGGTCGTCAGCGCGTGGCGCGAAGCAAAGCCCAAAGTCATCGTGATCGAGGGACAGGGTAGTCTGATGAATCCAGCCTACCCGGGGGGCTTCGAAATCCTTGCGGCGGGTCGCCCCGATCTGGTAATCCTCCAACACGCGCCTACCCGTGAAGAATACGATGGATTCCCTGGCTATCCCATGCACCCGCTACCTACTCAGATTCAGGCCATTGAGCTGCTTTCTGGTCGGAAAGTGGCCGCTATCACCGTGAACCATGAGGGACTCAATCCCGATGAAATTCTGCCTGCCTGTGAGTCGATTTCTCGGGAAACGGGCTTGCCGACTTTCGATGTGCTGGCTCACGGTGCCGATACTTTGGTCCAACTGCTGACGCCCCATATCCGATGAGTCAGATACGCGATTTGGTGGTATTCCGCCGGCTGTCGGTTCGGGACCTTAAGGTAGAACCCAAACGGGTTAGGGCACGCTATGTGGTCACCCACGCCGACGGGCATGAGGAGAGCACCGAGCTGATGTACTCCTACAATCAACCCTATTTCGATCCCAAAGATCCCGGAGACGTCAACCTCGCCTCCATGATGGTGGCACAGGTAGCGTTGAATTACGGGCTTTTCTGCGAGGAAATGTATTTCGAAGGCCTCTATGAAAGCGTGGACCGCCGCTTTCTGGAGGACATGCTGGAGAATACCTCGCGGGAGATTTTCGTCAACAAGTTCCTCTTTCCCAACGAGTTTCTCACCGAGCCTTTCCGCAATATTGAGCCAGTACAACTGCCCCGCTATACGGCAGCAAAGCTTGTCTGGAGCCAGCAGGGATGGGAACATTTGACCCTGAAAAAGGGAAACCGGGAGGTGGATATGAACCAGTATGCCATCCTTAGCAGTGGCGGCAAGGACAGCCTCCTGACCTATGGGTTGGCGAAGGAGTTGGGAGAAGCTCATCCGGTATTCGTCAACGAATCGGGGCGGCACTGGTTCACGGCGGTCAATGCATACGAGCATTTTGCTCAGATAGAACCCAACACTGCCAAGCCCTGGTGCAACAGCGATCGCCTCTTCAACTGGATGCTGCGCCAGATGCCCTTCATTAAGCCCAACTTCGCCAACATCCGCGCTGATATGTACCCGATCCGGCTGTGGACGGTGGCGGTATTTCTCTTCGGAGTGCTGCCCGTGGCTCGCAAACGCGGAGTAGGCAACATCCTCATCGGCAACGAGTACGATTCCACCCAGCGTGGCAATCACCAGGGCATTAGCCATTACCACTCCCTTTACGATCAGAGCAAGTATTTCGACAATGCCTTTACCCGCTACTACCGAAAAAAGGGCTGGAACTTTTACCAGTATTCCATGCTGCGTAGCCTTTCGGAGCTGCTGATCCTCAAGGTATTGGTCAAGCGATATCCCGATTTGCAACAGCATCAGGTTAGCTGCCATGCGGCCCATGAGCGCGAGGGCCGGATGTATCCCTGCGGTAAGTGCGAAAAGTGCCGTCGCATTATCGGGATGCTCAAAGCGCTGGATGAAGACCCGGCCCGCTGCGGCTATACCGAGCAACAGGTGGAGCAGGGATTAGCGGCCTTGGCTCAGAAGAGTGTCAAGCAAATTGGCACCGATGCAGCTCATCTCTACCACTTGCTATTGGACAAAGGCCTGCTGCCCACCAATGAGCATACCCGCAAACTGGCGCGTGCTTACCCTCAGATCCTGAAGTTGCGCTTTGACCAGGAACGGAGTCAGATCATGGATTTGCCCGAGCATGTGCGGCAGCCGCTTTTGGCTCTGTTGGAACCTTACGCTGACGGTTATGCCCGTACGCAGCAGGGCAAATGGACCGACTTTATGCCATCAGGTGACTGGTGGTCAACCCCTTACTTTTTAGCTCAACAAAATGGATAATTTTCAGCCCAAGACCTTCCTCTGGGAAAAGCTCACCTGGCAGGAAATTCAGGCTTACCTGAAAGAGGTTGATACCGTGATACTTCCCTGTGGAGCGATAGAACAACACGGGCCTCATCTGCCCGTAGACATCGACTATTTCGATGCGGTCTATCTGGCCAGAGAGGTAGCAGTTCGCTGCACCGATCCGAAACCATTGGTGCTGCCTGCCATTCCATTCGGGGTGTCTTATCACCATGAGGATTTCAAAGGTACGCTGAGTGTGACCAATGAGGCTTTGTCCCGCTTTGTATATGATATCGGGATGAGTCTCGCCCGAAATGGCGTCAAAAAGATCGTGATCCTCAATGGGCATGGCGACAATGCCCCTACGCTGAATTTTGCCGCCCAGATGATCAACCGCGATGCGCATATTTTTGTGTGTGTAGACACGGGCGATACGTCAGATGTGGACTTGTACAACCTGATCGAGACGCCGAATGACATCCACGCGGGTGAGATAGAAACCAGCACGACATTGGCCATTCGTCCAGAAGTCGTGAAGATGGACAAAGCGGTGAATGAGACGCTGGAGTTTGGTAGCCGCTACCTGGACTTTGACTCAGAGCGTGGTGTCAACTGGTACGTACGCACCAAAAAAATCTCCCAATCAGGTGTGATGGGAGATGCGACCAAAGCTACGGAAGAAAAGGGCCGGAAAATGTGGGAGCTTATGATCGCTCACCTGGTACATTTCGTCGAAGGCATCAAGACCATTCCCCTGGAAGACCTGTATCAACGCCGGTATTAGGGAGTAAGTAGTTGGCCAGAGTTATCTCAGGTATGAAGTCTTGTCCTGTCGCAGATCCCGAGCGAGACTCGGGGAGCGGAGCCGAAGGAACGGAGGATATGGAGGCAAAGCGCTGCTTAAGGCCTTCATACCTCCATTTCCTTCATACCTCTAACGTATAGTTATTTTGGGGCTCTTACCTAGGAAAAACGGTATCAGGAATGCGGTATAAGTCTGGATCTCAGTCCTTTATTCCGCATTCCCTATTCATTCCGAATTCCGTTTTCGCTTACTGGAACGCCACGCCCACTTTGGAGGTCTGCATGTCCAGCATTAATTCATCCAAAACGGCAGGATCTTCGATCGTAGATGGCAGGGTAAATGACTGACCATCAGTCATGGCGCGCATTACTTTGCGCAGGATTTTTCCAGATCGGGTTTTGGGTAGGCGGTTAACTACAATAGCCCGTTTGAAACTGGCTACTGCACCTACCTGCTCTCTTACAGCCTGGATCAGTTCCTTCTCCAACTGATCGTGATGGATATCGGCCCCTCCTTTAAGTACCACGAACCCAACCGGAACCTGTCCTTTCAAATCATCTGCGATTCCAATTACAGCGCATTCTGCCACGGCAGGGTGCATTGCTACTACTTCTTCCATCTCCGCGGTTGACAGGCGGTGCCCGGCGACATTGATCACATCATCGATGCGTCCGGTGATGAAGACATAGCCATCCTCATCCCGGTATCCACCGTCTCCGGCGAGGTAATAACCCGGATAGCGATTGAGGTATCCTGCCTTGAAACGTTCATTGTTGCGCCACAGAGTCAGCAGACAGCTTGGTGGCAGGGGAAGCTTGATGGCCACGGCACCTTCTTCATTTACTCCCAACTCATTACCCTCGGGGTCGAGGATGCGGATGTCGTACCCACAGACGGGTTTGGTGGCGGAGCCTGGCTTGGTTGGCATCAGGCCAAGTCCAGCCATGTTGGCGAGCATGGGCCAGCCGGATTCGGTCTGCCACCAGTGGTCGATGACGGGTACGTTGAGCAGATCCCGGGACCATTCGTATGTCGCGGCATCACAGCGCTCTCCGGCAAGGAAGAGGTATTTCAGGCTGGGGGTGTCGATTTCTTCTTTTAGCAGCCCGTGTGGGTCTTCCTTTTTGATGGCGCGGAAAGCCGTTGGAGCGGTAAACAGCACCTTTACATTATGCTTGGCAATGACACGCCAGAAAGTACCTGCATCTGGCGTTTTGATGGGTTTCCCTTCAAACATCACGGTGGTGCAGCCTTGCAACAGCGGACCATATACGATGTAGCTATGGCCCACGACCCATCCCACGTCCGAAGCTGCCCAGAAGACGTCTCCCGGATCGGTGTCGTAAACGGCCTTCATGGAGTATTTCAGCGCGGTGGCGTGGCCGCCATTGTCACGCATGATGCCTTTGGGTTTGCCGGTGGTGCCAGAGGTGTAGAGAATGTACAGGGGATCGGTGGCATCAACGGGCGTCCATTCTACAGGATCTGAGGCCATCAGGTCTTCCCAGGCGTGGTCCTGCTCAGGGTTGAGGGTGCAGGAAATTTCGGGACGTTCGTACATCACCACTCCCAATTCCGGAGTATGGTTCGATTCCTTGAGCGCCTGGTTGACGATGGGCTGATATTCGATATGGCGGTTGATTTCGATACCGCCAGAAGCCGCGATGATGAGCTTGGGTTGGGCATCGTCGATCCGGATGGCCAGTTCGTGAGCCGCAAATCCCCCAAATACCACCGAGTGAATGACCCCGAGCCGGGCGCAGGCTAGCATGGCAATGGCAGCCTGGGGAATCATGGGCATGTAGATGATGGCGGTGTCTCCTTTGACGAGTCCCAGTTTCTGCAATCCTCCGGCGAATTGTGCCACTTCGTCTCGCAGCTCGCGGTAGGTGTAGGTCTTTTGTTTTCCAGTAACAGGGGAGTCCCATATCAGAGCTGGTTGTTCAGCCCGGCCATGTATGACATGATAGTCCAAAGCCAGGTAGCTGGTATTGAGGGTGCCTCCTTTGAACCAGCGGTAAAATCCTCGCTCATTTTGGGTAAGTGCCTGATTGGGAGGAGTGAACCAGTCAATTTTACCGGCCTGTTCCATCCAGAATTCCTCTGGATTTTCGATGCTGCGTTTGTAGTGATCCTGATATTGACTCATCTGTCTTGTTGTTTTGCAGAGTAGGTAGAATAGGCTGGTGACATCTATTTACGAATCTATCTAAATATATCGATAAGTAAAAGCGGGAATTACCTTTTTTGATAAGCCTCATCAAAAATTTGGGAAAGCAAGCGGAGGAAATGTGACCTACATAAAGTCTCCCTGAACCCCGGCTTCACGACAGAGGTTTTTCAGTTCGAGTCGGAACTGAAATGGGATAAGGCGCTCAAAGCGCTTGGTGCGAACCTTCAGGGATCGTTCGCGACCGACCTTTTCATTTGCGGGAGCATGGGCTACCTCCCGCTCCAGGAGGGATAGCTCACGAAGTAATCTATCGATGGTATGCAGATATTGCTCTTGCATAGATAAGTGCAAATATAAGGATTGTTCGGAAAACCTCCGAAACTTTCAATGTTTCATATTGAAACAATCCTGCGTCAAAATGAAACAGGGGGGGCCTTCTTCCGATTTTGATAAAAAAGAAAAAACAAAAGATTGGAATAGGAGGTATTGTGGGTGTGTCAACGCTAAAGTGTTGGGAATGAATACCTTGAGGAAGGTTTCTTGAGAAAAAAAGGGGTGCAAAAAATGCTTTTTGATCCTGAAATAAATGCTTCAAAACTATGGAACGTAGCTTGGGTTATGTATATTTGAGTTTGTTACCACTTAAACAATTGGCCATGCATTGGAGACTATTCGTTAAGAAATTGATGGTATTAGTTCTTGGATGTAGCCTGGGAATGTTTACTTCCCTGGCAGTAGCTTCCAGCGGTGTGACCAATCCCGATCAGGACAGCGTCGAGCAAACCGGAGATCCCAAACAGAGCGGAGGAGATGGCGAGCAGACTCAAACTGCTCCTTCAGATAGTACCCAGTCTCCTTTGGAATCCTTTTTTCAGGGAATGGTGGATTGGATCTACTCAACAGATTCTCAAAGTGAAGAGAAGGCTAAAAGCTCGTCCAGCAGCTCCTCTTCACGCCAGACCCACACCGGTCGCAACACCTGAATCGGGTTTTATCATTCTTCTCCAAAATATTTTCAGAATAAATCCCGGATCATTTGATGGTTTGGCGTTATTTTGAATAATTTAAGGTAGCTACTGATTCTAGCCAAACTTACTACGAAAGCTACCTATGACCCTCCCTTCTTCTCCAAACGCAGACGATTCCCAACCAACCTATATCCCCCATCCTGCAAAGAAGGATGCCCTACTGGTAGAGGTGGCCTGGGAAGTGGCCAATCAGGTGGGCGGCATCTACACCGTTATTCGCTCCAAAGTGCCCAGTATGCAGGCCAACTGGGGCGATCGTTACTGCCTGATCGGGCCATATGTCCATGAAAACGTATCCGCAATTTTTGAGCCTACAGAAGCACCCAACGATCCCTTCGGTAGAGCGGTGCGGAAAATGAGGGACATGGGATTTGAGGTCCACTACGGAAGGTGGCTGACAGCCGGACGCCCCCGAACCATTCTGTTTAATCCGTACACGGTTTATGATCGACTGGCGGAGATCAAGTATCTTCTGTGGGAGCACCATGACATCAGCACTCCTTCTGAGGATGATATGATGAACCAGATCGTGGCCTTTGGCTGGATGGTGAAAGTATTTCTTACCCGTCTGACTGAGTCAGATGTGAATACCCAGCCTGTTGTAGCCCATGTCCACGAATGGATGGCCGCTACCGCTATTCCGGAAATCCGACGGGATAACCTTCCGATCCATACGGTCTTCACGACCCATGCAACCATGCTGGGACGTTATCTGGCCATGAATGACTCGGAGTTTTATGCCCACCTGCCTTTTTACGACTGGCAAAAAGAGGCTGCCTATTTTAACATCGAAACCCGCATCCGCATTGAGCGGGCAGCCGCTCACGGCGCACATATTTTTACTACGGTAAGTGATATTACCGCAGAGGAATGTATCCACCTCATAGGTCGCAAGCCAGAGGTGGTTACGCCCAATGGCCTGAACATCCGTCCGGTTGACATCAGCCATGAAGTTCAGAATGAGCACGCCAACTTCAAGGAAGGAATTCACCAGTTTGTGCGAGGGCACTTTGCACCCAGCTATTATTTCGACCTGGACAAGACTCTTTATTTCTTTACATCGGGTCGGTATGAATATCGGAATAAGGGCTATGACCTGACTCTGGAGGCACTGGCACGCCTAAACTGGCGGATGAAAAAAGCCAATATCGACCGGACGGTGGTGATGTTTATCGTTACACGCAGGCCTTATCAAACGATCAATCCGCAGGTTCTGCAGTCCAGGGCTGCCCTGGACAAGATGAGGCAGACCACCGAGGCCATAAAAAACCAGATTGGGGAACGGCTGCTCAACCACGCCATGACGAATCCCGACTCTCCTTTCCCGGATTTGGGGGACTTTGTTGATGACTATTGGAAGATCCGCCTGCGACGAACCCTGCAGCAGTGGAGATCCAAAACTCTGCCGACTGTCATTACCCACAACATCTATGACGATGACAAGGATGAAGTCCTCAACTTTTTGCGCACCTCTAACCTTGTGAACAATGCCGATGATAAGGTGAAAGTCATTTACCACCCCGAATTCATCAATTCTCTCAGTCCCCTGTTTGGGATGGAGTATCAGGATTTTGTTCGGGGATGTCACCTCGGGGTTTTCCCAAGCTATTATGAGCCATGGGGATACACCCCGCTGGAATGTATGGTAAGTGGGGTGCCTGCGGTGACCAGCGACCTGACCGGATTTGGCGACTATCTGATCCGTGCCAATGACAACCCGGAGGAACTGGGGATGTACGTGGTTCACCGTCGCAACAAAGGCTGGGACGATGCCGCCAACGAGTTGGCAGATACCCTGTTTCACTTTGTCCAGAAAAGCCGGGCAGAGCGAATTTCCCAGCGCTATCAGCTCCAGGAGGGCTCCAAGCAGTTTGACTGGAATGTGCTGACCAAGTATTATGAGGAAGCATATGATCTGGTTTTGGAGAAGGGCGTGTGACAAAAATTGCGAAGCAAAGAAGCTATTCCTGCGAATTCTGCATCTGTGGATCAGGTTTAGCCAACAATAGGTTATCTTGAGTGAAAGGCCGGTGCATCAGCACTGGTCTTTTGCTTTTGGGAAAAATGACCTTCGACATGATCCGACACTACCTCAAGACAGCCCTTCGAAATCTGTACAAGCAGCGTTTTTATGCCGCGCTCAATATCCTGGGGCTGGCTCTCGGGCTCGCCTGCTGCCTGATGATCCTGTTGTACGTGCAGGATGAACTGAGTTTCGACCGCTTTCATGACAAATCTGATCGCATATACCGGCTCAATGAATACATTGAAGACGATGAAGTAGGGGAGCGGTCGGCCAGTATGCCTTTTCCGGTTGCCAGGGCATTGGAGACAGACTATCCACAGGAAGTGGTAGAGACCGTGCGATTCTTTAACTACCAGGCTCCAACCCTTACCCTCTCGCGGACCGATGATCCGAACCGAAAATTCAACGAGCCCAATGTATTCTTCGCCGACTCGGGTCTGTTTAACATGTTTGATTATCAATTGCTTGAGGGAGACCCTGAGCGTGTGTTACAGGAACCCAATAACATTCTGCTTACAGAAGAGATGGCGGCCAAATATTTTCCATCAGGGGAAGCCCTGGGAAAAACCCTCCGGTTTCAGGGGCAGGCTGATCTGAAGGTGGCCGGTATCCTCGCCAGTCCCCCCTCTCAATCACATCTGCAATTTGACGCCCTGATATCATTTGTTACCCTGGAGGGCCTGTATGCGGCAGAAGGAGGCTTTCAGCCTTTTGACAACTGGTACTGGAATCCCTGCTGGACATATGTGTTGCTGGATGAAGGAGTTGATGCTGACAGGTTTGAGAGTCAGCTCGCGAGTTTCGTTGACAAATACTTCTACGAAAGCATCAAGGACGATGTCACCCTGCACCTTCAGCCGCTAGGGGCCATACATCTTTATTCCGCCCTGGACTATGAAATCGCCCCCAACAGCAGCGCCGACAGCATCTACATCCTCTCGGGAATTGCCCTGTTTATCCTGTTGATCGCTGCGATCAATTATATGAACCTCGCTACCGCACGCTCAGTCAAGCGGGCCCGTGAAGTTGGACTGCGAAAAACGCTGGGAGTCCCCCGTAGATGGCTGATCGGGCAGTTTCTGGTCGAATCAGGTCTATACGCGGGGATCGCGATGGTACTCGGAATCATCATCGTAGAGCTTTGCCTCCCTGCCTTCAATCAGGTGGCTGACAAAAGTATTTCCCCTGGCTTCTGGCATGAGTTATGGCTATTGCCCTGGTTGGGAGGTATGTTGCTCATACTCGGATTGGGAGCAGGTTTGTATCCAGCCTTTGTCCTGACCTCCTATCGTCCGGTGGATGTTTTCAAAGGCAAATTCATGCGACCTTCGGGCTTTTCGCTGCGAAAGGGATTGGTGGTATTGCAGTTTGTGATAGCGGTGGTCCTGATCGTCGGCACGATCGTGTCAGTACAACAGTTGCAGTTTTTGCGCAGCAAGGACCCCGGATTTCAGCGAGACCACATCGTGATGCTCCCCGTCCAGCGCACTCCGCTTGGGCACAAGTACGAGCAGTTCCGGAATGACCTGCTCAGACATCCGGGGGTAGAAGCCGTTACGGCGGTGGAGGAAGTCCTGGGGGCGAAGTACCAGGCTGCGAACTATTTGTTCGAAGGCATGGAAGGTGGGCGCTCGAAGCTGTTTCCTCACCTCAATGTGCGCTACGATTTCACCGAAACGTTCAACATCGAGGTCGTCGCCGGACGGGGCTTTGATCGGAGTTTTCGGACGGATGACAGCCTGGCATTAGTCATCAACGAAACCATGGTCCAGCACCTGGGCTGGGAGTCCTGCGAAGCAGCGGTGGGCAAGACGTTTGGCTTAAACTACAAAGGAAAGGTGGTCGGCGTCGTGAGAGACTTCAACTTTGCCAACAAACGCCAGCCCATCAGCCCCTTGGTGCTCGACCTGAACCTGAACCCCTATGCCTTCAATCTTTTCATCAAATACGCCGCGGTACGCATCAATCCTGCTCAGGTAAAGCCCGCACTGGCCGAGATAGAGCAGACGTGGGGTGAGTACGTGCCAGAAAAGGCCTTCGAATACTTCTTCCTTGATCAGAATCTCGACAAGCTATATGCATCCGAGGAACGGCTGGCCCGGGTATCTACGGCCTTCTCGTTCCTGGCCATTTTCGTCGCGGCGCTAGGGCTGCTGGGACTGGTTTCCTTTGCCGCAGAACAACGGCGCAGGGAGATTTCTGTCCGCAAGGTAATGGGAGCCAGTACCCAACAAATCATGCGGATGCTGTCATGGGAATTTCTGAAACTGGTGCTGGTCGCCTTCGGTTTGGGGGTTCCACTGGCGTGGTGGCTGACGAGTCGCTGGCTGGAGGACTTTGCCTTCCGGATAGCTGTGAGTCCCTGGTATTTTGGGATCGCCGGATTAGGTGTCCTGGCCTTTACGCTACTCACCGTTGGGATTCAGGCCCTGCGGGCTGCACAGGCTGATCCTGCCAATGCCTTGCGGGAGGAGTAGAGAGATTTACCTCTTTCTGACCCTCCATATTCTGGAGTTACCTGTACTATCAGAGAACCAAATAGAGTACAATCCTGGAGGGCTGGGAAAAAGCTTTCTGGACGCTGAACAATGTGGCAAATGAATTTCACGGTGGAATGGCATTGGGAATGATGCCAGAGATTCATTCATAAAACGGGTAAATCAAACTGTTACGAGTACAAACGAGATAAAATTTAAAAAGAGCGGTACCCGAACAGGAGAAGCACTCAAAACTTCTGCTATGGGTACCGCGCTATATGATGCTGTTTCATGAAGGAAGATGGAGACAAGCCATCAATTGCCTTGCCTCACTTCCGATTTTACCTATTCTTATGCTCCTTCCGTGCTCAATTCATGGACCGAAGTTTCCTCCCGGCCAAACCAGCTATTCACTCTGATTCGGGCTTTGTCGATGAGGTAGTACACGGTCGGTACCAGTACCAGCGTCAGCAGCAGGGAACTGCTCAATCCCCCGATGATTACCCAGGCCATCCCGTTTTTGACTTCAGCACCAGCGCCAGATGCCAGTGCGATGGGCAGCATCCCCGCGATCATGGCCATGGTAGTCATCAGAATCGGACGAAGGCGCTCCTTGCCAGCTTCTACCAATGCCTCGACTAGAGATAATCCCTCAGACTTGAGGTGATTGGTAAAGTCCACGATCAGAATCCCGTTTTTGGCCACGAGTCCCATCAGCATGATCATCCCGATGATGGCAAAAATGGTCAATTCTTCCATTGAAAGAGCCAGCGCCAGCAGGGCACCGATCAGGGCTACTGGAATCGAGAACATCACTACGAATGGATAAACTACGCTTTCATACAGTGCCACCATGATCAGATACACCAGCAACAGGGCGAGGATCAGGGCGAATCCCAGACTGCCAAACGCATCACTTTGCTGCTGGGCCTGACCCAGCATCTCGACACTCACTCCGGCTGGCATATCGATTTTGTCGATTTTTTCCTGGATCTCAGAGTTGATGACACCCATCGGACGACCACTGGCAGAAGCGGTAACCTTAATCGAATTGAGGCGGTCAAGGCGTTCCAGGACAGACTGGCCCAGCGTTTCCTGTATGCTCGCGATTTCGCCCAGGCGGACGGTTGCGCCCTGGTTGTTGAGAAGGACGAGGTTTCGCACGCTGCTGATGTCCCGCTTGTCTCCGGGGTCCAGCTCGATGTTGATGGCATATTCTTCGCCGCCTTCGCGGTACTTGGATCGGTCATTGCCCCGGAAAGCTAACTGCACAGCGGCTCCGACTTCCGGTACGCTCAGGCCGTGGCGGGCGACCTTTTCCCGGTCCAGCTGAATTTCAATCTGTGGACGGGGCCGCTTGGTGCTGTATTCGACATAGTCGGTGCCAGCAGTGCTGCGCACGGCCTCAGCGATTTCCTGGGCTACGGGCCAGATCTCATCCATATTGGCACTCTTGACCGCGATCTGGATGGGGGCCTGGCTGTTGCCCACCATACTTGCAGGTACGATGGTTACTTTCACGCCGGGAATTTTCAGAATCTCATCCCTGACTACGGTAGAAAAATCATCCGCCGAAAGGGAACGCTCGTTTTTGTCCACCAGCTTTACCGAGAGCTCAGCTACATTGGAGATTGAGGAACTACCGCCTATCCGCCCGCTTTGGGTACCGATGTTGGCAAATACGGTGGTTACTTCTTCATGCGAAAGCAACAATTGCTCTACCTCACGGCTGATCTGATTGGTCTCATACAGGCTACTCTGGGGAGATAGTTCCAACTGAACGTTGAACTCGCCCCGATCGCTTTGGCTCATGAAAGAGGCACCAATGAATCCGGCAGGTACCAGCGCCACGGCACTGATAAAGAGGATCAGGACTCCAATCAGGATATACCGTTTGTGTCCCAGTGCCCAGCGAAGGATTTTTCCATACTCTTCTTTCAGGTTGTCCATCAGTCGCTCAAATCCCAGGCTGATCTTTCCCCAAAGGCTATTCTCGGTCAGATGCTCCAATCGTCCCCATCGGGAGGCCAGCAGAGGAGTCAGGGTAAAAGCTACCAGGAGGCTCATCATTGTGGAGAACACTACTACCAGGGAGAACTCCCGCAGGATGTTGCCGATCAGTCCGGTACTCAGTGCCAGCGGTACGAATACCACGACATCTACCAGAGTAATGGCCAGGGCAGTAAAGCCAATTTCATTACGTCCTTCCAGAGCTGCGTCGCGTTTGTTTTTGCCCATTTCGAGGTGTCGGTAGATATTTTCCAGCACCACGATACTGTCGTCCACGAGTATACCGACTACCAGCGATAAGGCCATCAGGGTCATCAGGTTGAGCGAAAAGCCAAACAGGTTCATCAGGATGAAAGTCGGAATCATGGCCGATGGCAGCGCCACAAGTACGAAGAGCGAGCTACGCAGGCTGTGCAGGAACATCAACATGACCGCCGCCACGATGATGACTGCCAGAACCAGGTCTTCCAATACCGCGTTGGCAGACTCCAGGGTGTAGGTGGACTGGTCAATGGCGATTTCGTAGTCGAGGCCTTCGGCTGCATACTGCTCTTTCAGGTCGATCAGCTTGGCCTTGACCAGGTCGCTGACTTCTACTGCATTGGCATCAGCCTGTTTGACGATTTCGATGCCGACCCCTGGGCGACCGTTGATGCGGTTGAGGCTGGTAACTTCTTCCTGGCCATCGGTAACGGTGGCTACGTCGCTCAGCAGCAGCTTGCTGCCATCTGGATTTTCACGAAGGATCAGGTTGCGCAGCTCTTCCACTTTCGCCAGACGCGCATCAAACTGAATGGACAGGCGAGTCTCGCCATTCTGGACGTTTCCAGCGGGATAGGAGCTATTGGCCTGGCTGATCAGCTGACTCACCATGGCCGGAGAAAGGTGGAAGGCCCGAAGCTTGTCATTGTCCAGGCTGACCTGGATTTCCCGCTCAGTGCCCCCGATCAGGCGCACGGTACCCACACCGGCTACGTTGGAGAGGATGGGCTTGATCTGGTTATCCAGCAGGTCAAATAGCTCGGTCGGAGACATGGTTGCCGTGGCGCTAATCCGCAACACGGGTAACTCCTCTGTATTGAAGCGGTTGACAACAGGATCATCGATGTCCTCGGGCAACATAGAGGTGATCTGGCCGATTTTTCGCTCGGCGTCTCGCTGGGCATTGATGGTGCTAAAGCCCGGTTTCAGGGTCATGATGACCACCGAAACCCCTTCCTGGGAAGTAGAAGTAATCTGGTCAATTCCTTCAATGGCCGAGATGGCGTCCTCGACTGGTTTGGTGATGTTGTTTTCGACCTCCTGGGGAGAAGCACCGGGATATACCGTGCTCACACTCAGCACGTTCGCCTCGAACTTGGGCAGCAGGTTGTAGTTCAGGTCGTTGTAGCTGATTAGGCCAAACAACACCAGCACCACAAAGGCTACCGTGATCAACAACGGGCGTTTTATGGATATTTCTGTTAAAGACATTCTTTCTTAATTCGGAATTCGTGATTGGTAATTCGCAATTTTGGGCATTGGACATAGTTCAATAATGAACCATGATCACTGTATAACCTCTACCGGGCTGTTGTCGTGCAGGTTGATCTGGCCGGAGGTAACGATTTCTTCGCCCTGCTTCAGGCCGGAAACCACTTCGATTCGCTCACCATTTTCACGACCAAGGACGATCTCTCGGTAAATGGCTTTGTCCCCCTGAACGACATAGACGGCAGGATTTTTTATGCCTTCTACCAGTGCGATTTTGGGAATCATCAGTACATCGGTGTCGTGCTCAAGGCCCAACTCCACCATGACAAATGCACCTGAGCGGAGCTCTACCCCCTGCTGATTGGGTATGGTGATCTCCACGCGGTAGTTGTGGTTGGCGTCGGCTTCAGGGCTCAGGTAGGTGATGGTTCCAGTGAAGGTCTTTCCGGGAAACAGGTCACTGCTAATCTGGGCTTCCTGTCCTTCTGCAAGCTGGTAAATCACTTGCTCATCGACCATGACCACGGCCTTGAGGCGGGAAATGTCCACTACGGTGGCGATCACCGTACCGGGGTTGGTAAATTCACCGGGCTCCATGCGCTTGTCAGTAACGATGCCGCTGATCGGAGATATGATCTTTCCGTCTTCGATCTGCTTTCGAATCTGTTCGGCCTGAAGGCGCGAGTTTTCGTAGTTGTACTTGACATCCAGGTAGTTAACCTCAGTAACAGCGTTGCCTTCGTACAACTCCTTGTAGCGCTCAGTGTCTTCGGCCAGTTTGTTGACGGTCAACTCCGTGGCCTGAAGGTTTAGTTCGCGCAGGTCGGTATCGACCTCGCCGATCACCTGTCCCTGTCTCACCTGAGAGCCCAACTTGATGCGGAGGCTTTCGATGCGTCCCTGGGTAAAGGCGGTGATATTGGCGTCTTTGTTTGGCTCCAGGTTAGCTGGAAGCTTTACATTGCCAGATATCTCTTCCAGTTCGGTCAGGGCAGTGGTAACTCCTACAGCAAATCCAGATCTGTCCACCACCTGGCTTTTGGCGTCGATTTCGCTCTTATTGGCCGCCAGGGTATACACAATGATCGAAACCAGGATGATAACTATGGGTATGAGAATCAGTCTTTTATTCATTTTGGTCAAATTGAATGCGTGAGGTGGTGTTATAGTTGTTGGATATAGAGATTGAGAGACCCATTGGCCCGCTCATAGTCGAGGCGAGCGTTAAGGTAGTTGATGATGGAATTGATGTAATTGTTCTGAGCTTCCTTGTAGGCGTAGTCAGAATTAATCAGGTCTGAAAATGGAGCTACGCCTTTTTGGTACTGTAAGGAGCTGTTGTCAAAGACATTTTTTGCAAGGGCCAGGTTATCGCGGTTGGCTTCTACACTGGCGCTGGCACTGGCCAGAGCGGTGTATGCATTCTGCAACTGCATGTTGAGATTCTCCTGGGTCAGTTGGTAGTTCAGGTGTGCATTTTCCAGGTTGAGTCTGCTCTGGGCTATCTGGCTTTGACGTCGCATCCCGCTGAAGATGGGGACATTGACTTTCAGGCCGATAGAAGAGAAGTCAAAGAGATTTTGCAAAGAAGGACCAAATTCATCTCCCATGGCCTGCGCTCCGTAGCGGGCATATGCCGAAACGGTAGGAATTCGTGAAGCCTGCTTGCGTTGAAGGTCGATTTCCTGCAGGGTCAGTTGCTGATCCTGAATTTGCAGGTTGAGGTTCTGGCCGGGGTCCAGGAGCCCCAGATCGGGAAGAGACACATCGAGGTCGGTCAATTCTACCTCC
This sequence comes from uncultured Bacteroidia bacterium, assembly GCA_964343195.1. Classification (GTDB taxonomy): domain Bacteria; phylum Bacteroidota; class Bacteroidia; order J057; family J057; genus CAYVAP01. Next base: position 36,642 of record CAYFIR010000015.1, read on the forward strand.
GCCAGTTCCAGTTCCGCATCCTGGGGCAATCCCATCACAAAGCGAAGTCGGTTCAGGGCGATTTGCCCGTTGGTCTGGAGAACTACCTGCTGCGAACGGACGTTGTTTAGGCTCACCCGGATGCGGTCGTAATCCACCTGTTTGGCGACCCCCTTCTCCAACTGAAGTTTGACAACTTCCAGTTGTTCCTCGAATTTTTGCTCGTTTTCATTCAGCAGAGCCAGCTTTTGGTGGGTAGCCAATACCTGATAGTATGCCTGGGCGGTCTGGATGATTAGGCTTTCCTCGTTTTGTTCGCCTTGCAAGTGGGCAATCTCCATATTGGGCTCATTGGCCTTAAGGCCCGTGATCAGCGATTGATCGTAAATCACCTGATCGAGTTGCAAAATGGCGGTGCTGGAATACTGGTTGCCAAACTGTACCTCCAGATCTTCAGGGCTAAACACCCCTGCCGGGATGATGGTCGTCTGGCGAATGATATTGTCGTCGATGGAAATAGACCCATTTACCTGCGGAAGGTAGTTGGCCAACATTTCCTTGCCCTGTTCACGGGCGATAACGTTCTGATTCAGATAGATCTTGGTACTGGCGTGGTGATCGAGGGTGTAGTCGATGCAGGCCTGTAGGTCCAGGGCAGATTGGGCATTCACATTCCCCGCAGCCAAACTGCTCAGTACCAGCAGCAGGCCAGTCAACAATTTCTTAGGGAATGAAAGTAGGTTGAGTGAATTCATTGGTAAAGTCAATAGTGGATTATGTATATAGTTGATCAGATCAATTATTATGGTAAAAAAATTAGAAAGAAGGAGCTTCCAGAGGGTTATTCTGAAGATGAGTAAGGACTTCACGGAATTTCTTCACATCTGCTTCAGACACTCCTTCCAACATTCCTTCCATGGTTTCATTGAGTAGAGGCGCTGTTTGACCGAGGAGTTCTTTTCCAGCTTCAGTAATGACAATGTTCTTCCTGCGTCGATCCTGAGCATCTGGTTCACGGGATACAAATCCCATGTCTTCCAACTGATCGATATGGCGCAAAACAGCCGACTTGTCCCGCTCCAACATTACCGCAAGTTCAGATTGATTTACCTCATCCTGCGAATTGATCACATTAAGCAAATAGTGTTGTTGCAAATTGATTGGAATGTCTTCCTGTTCAAAACGGGCAGCAGCTTTCCGAGCCAGAATTTTGACAGTATTACCAAGTAAGAAGACTATGGAGAATCGTGGATACATTCAATGATTGATAAAAGAGATAGTTGATGGTGTCAACGAGTTGGTCGGAAAATAAGTTTCTTTTTGACACAAAAAAAAGTGGGACTTGATGCAAATTTTCAGAAAGGGGCGATGGATGACACTCTGTTCTCCAGGGAGGCAAGTTTTGGTTGAGCTGAAATCTGGCAGAACAAGGGCTGGGCGATTGTCGATGTTGATTTGTAAATTATTGAATTAATGGATGAATTTGGTGGGTTAGTTTGATATTTTCATACCCAATGCGGATATTGTTTTGAAAGTTTATAACACCCTTCGCAAATGAATCGTCGTAATTGGTTGAAATCTACGATGGCCGCTACCGCTGGAATGGCGGCCGGCCCTCTGTTATTCAGTGCAAATGCTGCTCCTGTCCGCAACCGGATGCGACATCCCTGGCGGATTTATGAGCAAAACCTGAAGTTCCCTGCACAAATTGAGGACCTTAGGGCCCGGCTCCTTGCCAATGAAAACCCCTACGGTCCTTCGCCTGAAGCTCAACAGGCCATCGTCGATTCCATCAGCAAAGGCAACCGATATGGGCATGCCTACGCTAATCAGCTGATCGAAAAGCTGGCCGAAATAGAAGGGGTAACTCCTGATCACATTCTGCTCGGGCCTGGTTCGACTGATTTGCTGGAAAAAATTGCCATCACCCTGCTCAAGGATGGAGGCAATGTCGTGACAGGCGACCCAGCCTATATGTCTGTTGTGAATACCGCTCGTGCGTTCGAAGCAGAATGGAAGCCAGTGCCCCTGATGGCCGATTATTCCCATGACCTGACGGCTATGGAGCAGGCCATCGATGAAGACACCAAACTGATCTACATTTGCAATCCCAATAATCCTACGGGAACACTGACTTCACACGTGGATCTGCGGAGTTTCTGCCGCCAGGTTTCCAGTAAGGTCCCTGTTTTTGTGGACGAGGCCTATGTGGAATTTCTGGAGGACCGAGAAAAGATAACCATGATCGATCTGATCCAGGAGGGAGAGGATGTGATCATCACGCGCACTTTTTCCAAAATTCATGGAATGGCAGGTCTGCGAATTGGGTATATGATCGCCCAGCCGGACCGGGTTCAGGCCATCGATCAGATGGTGCGGACGACCATGGGACTATGTGTGACTTCCCTGATGGGCGCCATGGCCAGCCTTGGGGCCGTGGAGTTTCAGAACAAAAGCCGACAGCTTACGGCCAAGGCCCGGAAGTTTACCTATGATGTGTTGGATTCGATGGGGCTGTCCTACATTCCTTCTCACACCAGTTTCATGATGTTTCCCCTGGAAATGGACGGAGAGAAGTACCTCCAGCAGATGTACGCTCAGGGAGTTGGGGTCAGGGTATTCATGATCGACGAAAAGCCCTGGTGTCGGGTAAGCATGGGAACGATGGAGGAGATGGGGATTTTTGCTGAAGCCCTCAAGAAGGTCCTGAGTTAGCAGTATGTGGGAGCTAAAAGTCCGTCGTTCTGGGTGATGGTCTCCTGGGGCCACTTGATCCCCTTTTTCTGATAAAAAAACTGATCTCTTATAGATGCCGGAAAGTGCAGGAGCGAAAACACTGTCATTGCTGTTGTTGATTGCCCTGGGGGTGTGGTTGAAGCGAAAGTTGCCTCCTGAGCAGGTCAAAGGCCTCAAGACCCTGATTCTGGCGGTAGCCCTGCCAGCTACCATATTTCTGGCCCTGATGCAGATCGAGGTCCGCAAAGAACTGCTTTGGCTGCCGGTTTTGGCCCTGGGCTTCAACCTGCTGATGCTCGGAGTGGGATGGCTGGGACTTCGATGGCATCCACTGGGACAGGATGCCGCCAGGAGAAGGACCCTGCTCATGCTTTTTCCTTCCCTGGCTCCGGGACTTTCCTGTTTCCCGTTTTTAGTCGAATTTCTCGGAGAAGAGAGCCTGGCCCAGGCGGCTATCGCAGATGTGGGCAACAAAATATTTGTCCTGATCCTGCTGTATCTCCTCGCAATGCGATGGTATTATGGCACCCAGCCTGCGGCAGATCGCTCCGGTTCAGGCCGCTTAAAATCTTTGGGACTAGCGCTGCTGCGTGAACCGATCAATCTAGTGATGGCACTAGCGTTGGTGTTACTTGGTTTGGGCTGGCAACTGGACGACCTGCCGGGCTTTTTGCAAAGTACAGTAGTACGTCTGGGGGCGATCATGACACCCCTTGTACTATTGTTCATTGGGCTGGCGGTCAAGGTAAAGCGAAAAGACATCTGGCCCATTCTCAGCCTCCTGCTCATGAGATCGGGGATTGCCCTGTTGTTCAGTGCTACTCTCCTTTTTCTGTTGCCAGGGTTGTCCCCGGTTATGGGAATGCTGGCGATAGTCTTTCCACAAAGTGCAGTCAGTTTCTGGCCCTATGCCCATATGTCGGCAGTTCAGGCCATGGAGGATGAAAGATCTTCCACTTTTGACCTGAATCTGGGGGTTAACATTCTGGCGTTTTCGCTGCCATTTTCCACCCTGCTTATCCTCTCTTTTGTAACCGCTGGCCCTGCCCTGGTCCAGCCATGGGCGTTGATGGTCCTGGGGGCAGGTGCCCTGGTACTGGGAATTCTTCCCACCTGGATTGCCTCGGTTGGGGCATCCTCAAACAGCCCCGCAGAAGTCGTCGTGGCCGAACAGGAGGCCTGAATCTCGCAAATTGCTTTTTCAGTGGATCAGAATGATGAGCATGAACCTACGGGCAAATTCCTGCGTGATGCTGAATATTTCATTCACACAGGGGGAATCTCCAGTTTAATGACGGTCCCGTTTTGACAAGAATGCCCCGATGCAGCTTTATGAGCAGGGTTTTGTGATTCTCGCCAATGCTCATGTAAGAGAGCTTTTGGCAATGCCACAAATGGATGGGTAACTTTGCCTAAATTTAGCCGCATTGGGGGATTAAACTGAAAACCTAATCTTTCACCTCTCTCAATCGTACACATCGGCAAACATCCTACTCCAGCATATGATAGCTACGAACATATCCACCCGCGAACGAATTTCCCAGTTGTTAAAGGAGCGAATTTTGGTGCTTGACGGAGCCATGGGAACCATGATCCAGCGGCATGTACTTTCGGAGGAAGATTTTCGTGGAGAACGATTTAAAGATCACCCCGTTTCAATTCGGGGCAACAACGATGTGCTTTCCATCACCCAGCCTGAGATCATCAAGGAAATTCACCGCGAATACCTGCGCGCTGGGTCGGACATCATCGAGACCAATACTTTTTCATCAACTTCCATAGCCCAGGCCGACTATCAGATGGAAGACCTGGCCTATGAGCTGAATCTTGCTTCGGCCCAGTGCGCCCGGGAAGCGGCCCAGGAGTTTACCCTACAAAATGAAGACAAGCCTCGCTTTGTGGCAGGTGCCATCGGGCCTACCAACCGGACGCTTTCCCTCTCCCCCGATGTGAACGATCCCGGTTTCCGTGCCATAACCTGGGATGAATTGGTGAACGCATACTATGAGCAGGCACGTGGCCTGATCGATGGCGGAGCCGACCTCATCCTGATCGAGACGGTATTTGATACGCTGAATGCCAAAGCGGCCCTTTTTGCGGTCGAAACCCTGAAGCAGGAGCGAGATCTCGACATTCCCATCATGGTGTCCGGAACCATTACCGATGCTTCGGGCCGTACCCTTTCCGGCCAAACAGCCGAAGCCTTCTGGATTTCGATTTCCCATGCCGATGTGCTCAGCGTCGGCCTCAACTGTGCACTGGGAGCCAAACAGTTACGTAGCTATGTCAAGGATCTTAGCCGGATGGCAGATACCTTCATCAGCGCCTATCCCAATGCCGGCCTCCCCAACGAGTTTGGTGAATACGACCAGTCACCGGAGCACATGGCCAGCCTCATTCGGCCATTCCTGGAAGATGGCATAGTCAACGTCATCGGCGGCTGTTGCGGGTCTACTCCAGACCATATCAAGGCCATTGCAGAAGTCGCTGCCGAGTATCCAGCTCGGGAGATTCCCGAACTGGAGCCTCGGCCCAATTTCTCCGGCCTGGAGCCGATGGTCATCACCGAGAACACCAACTTCGTCAACGTCGGCGAGCGTACCAACGTAACCGGTTCGCGCAAATTCCTCAAGCTGATCAAGGCTGGAGACTTCGAAGAAGCCCTTTCTGTTGCCCGTCAGCAGGTCGAAGGCGGTGCCCAGATCATCGACATCAACATGGACGAGGGAATGCTGGATTCTCAGGAGGCGATGGTCAAATTTCTCAACCTACTGGCCGCCGAACCAGACATTTCCCGTGTGCCCATCATGATCGACTCCTCCAAGTGGGACGTCATCGAAGCGGGGCTCAAGTGCATCCAGGGCAAAGGCATCGTGAATTCCATTTCGCTCAAGGAAGGCGAGGAAGCTTTTGTCCACCACGCAAAACTGGTTCGTAAATATGGAGCCGCTGCCGTGATCATGGCCTTTGATGAAACCGGGCAGGCCGATACCTACGAACGAAAAATCGAAATCTGTGAGCGTGCCTACAAAATTCTGACCGAGCAGGTAGGCTTCAAGCCACACGACATCATTTTCGACCCGAATATCTTCGCTGTGGCGACGGGGATCGAAGAGCATAACAACTACGCAGTGGACTTCATCGAAGCCACTCGCTGGATCAAACAAAACCTTCCTGGGGCACTGGTAAGTGGAGGGGTGTCCAACGTTTCCTTCTCTTTCCGTGGCAATAATGCCGTGCGCGAAGCCATTCACGCAGCTTTCCTCTACCACGCCATCAAGGCCGGCATGGACATGGGCATCGTGAATGCCGGGATGCTGGAAGTCTATGAGGATGTCCCCAAGGATCTGATGGAGCACATCGAGGATGTGATCCTCAATCGCCGCGACGATGCCACCGAGCGTTTGGTGGACTTTGCCGAAAGTGTAAAATCCGAGGGCAAAACCCGCAAGCAGGACCTTAGCTGGCGTGAGGAATCCGTAGAGAAGCGTCTGGCTCATTCCCTGGTCAATGGTCAGGTGGAATTCATCGAGGCAGATACCGAAGAAGCATACCAAAAACTGGATAGCCCGCTGAAAGTAATCGAAGGCCCCTTGATGGACGGTATGAACATCGTCGGCGATCTGTTTGGTTCCGGGAAAATGTTCCTGCCTCAGGTGGTGAAGTCAGCTCGGGTAATGAAGAAAGCAGTAGCTTATTTGCTACCCTACCTGGAAGCGGAAAAAGAAGACGGGGCGAGCAACAGCGCCGGAAAAATCCTGCTGGCGACCGTAAAAGGCGATGTGCACGACATCGGCAAAAACATCGTCGGGGTGGTTCTGGCCTGTAACAACTTCGAAGTCGTGGACCTCGGAGTGATGGTCCCAATGGCCAAAATCCTCGAAGAGGCCGAAAAACACAATGTCGATATGATCGGACTGAGTGGTCTGATTACGCCTTCATTGGACGAAATGGTGTCCATCGCCGAAGAAATGGAGAAGCGGGGACTGGATATGCCACTGTTGATCGGTGGGGCTACTACCAGCCGCATCCATACCGCCGTCAAGATCAAGCCCAATTACAACGGTCCGGTCATCCACGTCATTGACGCTTCCAAGGCTGTCCCTGTGGCGCAAAAGCTGGTAGACAAGAACGACGAGACCAAATCTGAATACCTCAATTCGCTGGTTGAAGAATACCAGAAAATGGCTGAGGGCCACGCCAGACGTCAGCAAAGCAAGAAGATGCTGACCCTGGAGGCTGCGCGAGAAAACAAGCTGCAAATTGATTGGGACAAGGGCATCATGCCGGCTCCCAAGCAGCTCGGCACCCAGATTTTCCACGATTATGACCTCGAGGAAATCAGCCGCTACATCGACTGGACGCCATTTTTCTACTCCTGGGAGATGAAGGGCAAATACCCGGACATCCTGGAGCATCCCGAAAAAGGAGCTGAAGCGAGCAAACTATTCGACGATGCGAAAGCGATGCTAAAGCAGATCATCGACGAAAAGTGGCTGACCGCCAAAGGCATGATCGGCCTCTTCCCTGCCAATGGGGTAGACCACGACGACATCGAGGTCTATGCCGACGACAGCCGCAAAGAAGTCGTCGCCAAATTCTTCAACCCACGTCAACAGGCCGAGAAGAAGGGTGATGTCGCCAGCATGAGCCTGGGCGATTTTCTCGCGCCCAAAGAGACGGGCCTGGAAGACTACATTGGTTGCTTTGCCGTCACGACGGGCATCGGCATCGAGGAGCACGTCAAGCGCTTCGAAGCCGACAACGATGACTACAGCAGCATCATGCTCAAGGCATTGGCTGACCGTCTGGCAGAGGCTTTCGCGGAGCTGATGCACGCGCGCGTACGCCGCGAGTTCTGGGGCTATGCCGCCGACGAGGACCTCAGGAACGAAGACCTCATCGCGGAGAAGTACGCTGGTATTCGTCCGGCGCCCGGCTACCCCGCCAACCCCGACCACACGGAGAAGATCACCATGTGGAACCTGCTCCCTATCGAGCAGGAATTGGGAATCACGCTGACTGAGAGCCTGGCCATGAACCCGGCGGCCTCGGTGAGTGGACTGTACTTCAGCCATCCTGAGTCCAAGTACTTCGGCATTGGCAGGATCAGCAAAGATCAGGTCGAGAGCCTCGCCGAGCGCAAAGGCATGAAGGTGGAGGAAATCGAGAAGTGGCTAGGGCCCAATTTGGCGTATTGATGCGCTGATGCGACCGGTAACTCGCGATTCGTGCTTATCCAGGTGACACTGGAGAACTTTTTCGAATCACTATTGGAAAAAAACGCCCCGCAGGTTACTGTGGGGCTATTTTTGTGAAAGAATCAGAACCGGAAATGAATATGCAGAACAGTCCACTGGATGAATTCGGGAAGTTTTCGTGACGAACCTACTGGACCGTGGAGTTGATGCGATGGAAGCGATCTTGGGACATTCGAATAGAGCTCCTGAACTAGGACCAATGCAGCGGCAGTTTGCTCAGTTTTCGACTGAAGACCGAGACATCCTGCGGCAGTTGGTACGGCAAGCGTTACTCTCCGCAGCCCGAAGCCAATATCTGTTCCAGGACTCTGATAATGTGAGTTCTTCCCGGTAACGCTTGTTTATAGGGAAGATGGCATTCCAGGATTTCATTTCGGTAGGGGTGGTTCAGGATGGCATGTGCCATTTGCTGAAGGTAGTTTTTTACCTCCGTGGGGGATTGCAAAAAACTGGGTACTACCCTTTCGCTGTTGAATAAAAGGTAAATGAGGTCCTCAAAGTCGTGGCTCATACGTGGGTCTCCTCCTCGGCTTTGATATGCTTCCCACTTGGTGGCCAGGAAGTAACTCAGGGGAAGTATTCGGATTTTTTGTCCTGAAATTGTGTTCTCGATTGCCAAGGGAAAGCCTGGCTTGAGCCATGAGTTGGTTGGTCCCAGAGCAGAGGATTCCCATGGAATGAAGTCAATCAAGATGCTTTCCAGGTGAAAGCGGTACAACACCTCCTGATCCGATGCAGGGTATATCCCCTTTTTTGCAAGTCGCTCCCTGAGGGCATCCATTTCGGCATAGGTAGAGATTTGAACCGAAAGATCAACGTCCATAGTTGGCCTGGGTTCTTCTGCCGCAGACCTCTCTACGTATAGGCTGATGACAGCACCCCCAACATACACCACCTCTTCGTTTATGTCCCCCAGAGAACTTGCGACTTTGGCTACAGTTTTCAGGTTTACGTGTTGGGATTCAGCCATGTGAAAAAATCTCGTTTAAATGATGTAGGGCCAGTTGTTTTTCTCTTACCCTACCAACCCTGATGGCATCGACCAAGGTAAGTAGTTCATACAATTTCTCGTCTTTCTCTACTGCATTTGGCACACTGCGATATAGGGGTTCAATGGACTGTCCCCTGACCTTGCCGCTGGCATGAGGCCAGACATAAGGATCTTGGCTTTGGATCTCATCAGATAGTGGGGGAGCCGAATGAGCGGTAGGAATGCCCCGGACTAATGCTCCAGGTTGCTCTGGGAATGAATACTTGACTCCATATTGGAGGAATTCCAGCAAGCCCAAGCGGCTTACCTCCTTTCGGTTTGCGTCAATTAACCCTGAAAACCGAGAGCGATTGAGAGATTGGGTAACTTCAGACTGACTGATATTCAGACTTTCGGCTAACGTGTGGTGATACCAGGACTGGTCTCCAAGAGCTATGATCTTGAGGAGAATTACGACGTCCTGGGGCTTCATATTTCTTTTAGAGCTATTCATAGCTGTTAGTCATCAGCTTTTTTGAATTGTAGGAATGTTATATCTCATATCGCAATATACGATATTGCTTGTGATCTGGTTTTCCTCTTGCTCCAATCAGTTTTGTTATCTTTGCGCTGCTTTCCGTTTGGCTATGTTTAAACCTTCTCCCCCATGCCCACCAGCCACCAATACCAACCCATCAAAGCCCTCGTCGCGCAGGACCGCCTCTCTGAAGCCGTAGAGCAATTGCTCAAATTGGCGCCGGACCTATACGAAAACGAAGCGATCATCCACTCGGCACGACTCGCCGGACTGCAAAAGCAGATCCGCCTGGGGCTGATCCGGGAAGAGGAACGCTCGGTTACCATGAGCCAGATCCGCTACGGCATCCTCGAAACGGTAAAAGCACTGGAGGGACTGCCACAGCCTCTTTCTGTGTTGGTGGCAGGTACAGGACGCCGTGAGTTGCCGGAGGAGGTGTATTGGACAGCAATGGCCCTTGGAGAAGAACTGGGCAAAATGGAGATGAAACTCATCGTCGGTGGTTGGGAAGGAGTGGATTACGTAGTGGCAGAGCACTATACCAAAGAAATCGTTCGATTGGGGCATCCACTGACCGAGAGCCTGATTCAGGTAGTTTCGCAAGGGAAGGAACCAGTCTTCAGAGGCGGGCAGGTGCTATACGTACCACATGGACAACGGGAGTGGCTGGAGGCTATTAAATATGCAGACATCGTCGTGTTACTTGGGGGAGAAGGAGGCACCTATGAAACCTTCGAATACGCCCAACAGGAACGTCGTCCGGTCATTCCCGTCGCTGGAACGGGAGGGGACGCCGAAAGGGTGTTTCAGAACATTGAGGCCCACTGGGATGACTGGCAGAATGGCCTGCTCGGAGGCTTGCACCAGGCCTCCTGGCGAGAAATGGCAGATCCGATCCATTACGAGGGAGATGCCCAGCGCATCGCGCAGTATGTGGCAGAACTGCTACCGGGGCTTGGCTGAACCCTTCGGACGTAGGTACCACAGCAATACCGGTAGCAGAAACAAATCCGCCACAACAGCGAAAACCAGCGTCAGGCTAACCAACAGCCCGATAAACAGCGTTCCGAGGAAATCTGATAATGTCAGAACCATGAACCCTCCAGCCAGAATCAGGCTGGTCAGGATGATGGCCCTGCCCGTGGACAAAAATGCCCGTTTGATGGCGTAGGCCCAGCTTCTGCCCTCCCACAACTCCCAGCGGAGGCGGTTCATGAAGTGAATGGTATCATCCACTGCGATGCCGAAAGCGATGGTGAAGATGATCGCCGTCGAAAATTTCAGGTCTATCGAAAAGAAACCCATCAGACCACCGATCATCAGCAGGGGGAGGATGTTGGGAATCAGGGCGATGAGGACCATTCGCAGCGAACGAAACAGCAGCCCCATCAGCAGCCCAATGAGCACCAGGGCAATCAACAGTCCCTGGAAGACATTCTGCGACACGATCAGATTACTCAGATCCATCAGGTCCGCAAAGCCGGTAAGCCGGTATTGGAACTCCGATGGCAAATGTCGCTTTGTCCATTGGGCCAGATGCGCATTGCGCTCCTTTAGCGCCTGGCTGCCTACATCGGGCATTAGGCCACTTATCCGGATGACGGGACCATTTCGATAGGCGCTGATATCCGAAAGTCGGTCGCTTTTTTTCAATGTGCTCCACACCTGCTTCAGGCGACGTTGACCCTCCGGGAGACGAAATGCGTCCACTTCTCCTCCCTCCCATGCCTGATTGAGGGTTTTGAGAAAAGTCAGGGGAGAAACCAATTGTCCCACTCCATAGTCTTCTTCCAGAAACTGATGCGTCGAGTCGAGCAACTGCCAGAAAGTGAGGCTGTCCAGGTATCCTTCATTTGGCAGGGTAAGCAGCATCTCAAAGGAGCGGGCACCCGCAAATCGGTCTTCGTAAAACTGGAAATCCTGCTGGAGCGGATTGTTTTGTTTGAGGTCTTCGAGGAGAAAGGAGTTGACCTTGAGTTGGCGAACACCCATCAGGCTGACAGCCATCAGCAGGGCACTGGACAGTAAGATCCACTTTCGACCGTGGATGAGCTTTCGCAACAAAAAGTGAAGCTGCTGGTCCAGCCAGTCCGATTGCTGGGACTTTACAGTTGATTGGGAGGAAGGCAAAAGTGGAATAACTGATGGAACAAGCGCATAGGTAAGCCCAAAAGCCAGCACCACTCCTACAGTCGCAAATAATCCGAAGGTCTCGATAGGGGTAACTCCCGCGGTGAGCAGGGTCATAAACCCGATGGCAGTGGTCAGAGCCGTCATGACATTGGCACTGCCGACTTTTCGGAGGGCCTGTTTCAGGGCAGCATCAGCGGGGACTCCCCTTTGCAGCAATTCTTCGTATTTGGCGATGATGTGGATGACAGCAGACAGTCCCACTACCATCAGGATGCTGGGAATGACGTTGCTTATGATGTCCAGCGGCTGCCCTGTCAGCTTCATCAAAGCAACCGTCCATAGCACGGCCAGCCCGACGATGGTTAAGGGCACCAGTACCCGGGACATTTTTCTGAACAGGAGCGCCAGGAACAAGGCCACCAGGATGATGGATGCCCCGACAAAGATGACCACCTCGTGGCGCATCAGGCGGCGGTAATAGGTCTGCCCAATGCAGCGACCTACGGTGTGAAAGGCATCGAAGGAATATGGGGACAGGATCTGAGGCAGGGTATCGGCCAAAAGGTTGCACTGGGCATCGCTGGGATTTTTCTCCTGCCGAATGAAAATAGAGACTGCTTTCCCATCCTCTGAAAAAAAAGATCCACTCAGCCTGGGGTGGGAAAATACATTGATAGAGTCGTTTGCATATTGGCTGGGCTTCTCAGGATGCAGGTAGGGGAGGGGAGTCAGGGTGCCAAAAAGAGGCTCTCTTATGTAATAGCCAAGCCGGGTCGGACTCTGAATAGACTGCACACCGGGCAACTTTTCCAGTTCTGCCGTAAGCCTTTCCACCTCCATCAGGAATGTAGAATCGAAAATCCCCTCTGAGCATTCCAGCCCAATCAGCAGGTAGTTGTCATCCCCGCCAAAATCTTCCAGAAACTCCTGGTATAGATCTGTTTCAGGCTGGTTGTATGGAAAAAAGCGCTTGGGATCATAGTCGAATGCCACCTGACTGGCCTGCCAGACAGCGAACACACTTATCAGTGTGGTAAGAAACAGGATCAGCGTACTCAGCCGCTTGTTCATAGGGAATATCGAACGTAGTAGTTGTGAGGTATCTGAGGAAATAGAGGGAAAGCGACACCTCAGACCTGTCCGCCTGCATTGTATGTAGCCAAACAGGCCCGCAAGTTAGAAAAATCCTGATGGAAGGCCCCTATGACAACGAACCGAGGCTTTTGCCCCCCTCTCCCTTACCGAAATCCCGCGAAGCGGGAAACTTCGAACTTATTCCACCAAGTTCCTCTGAAAAGACCCAAATGAAGTAGTCGGAAAAGGGTATAAACCCAATGAGCCCCCCGTAGGCAGGGGGCTCTTTAGGGGTACATCCTAACCCAGGGCACTAATGCTTTGGGGGTAAAGAAATGAACCAATTAATAATTGGATAAGTTTTTGATCAGCAGTACTTTAAGCTGCGAATTCTTGACTCCGAACTTCTACCACTAACGCACCATCAGCGGCAGGCGGAGCTGCTGCCCGCCCTGTCGGGCGACGACCTGGTACACCCCTTCGCTCAGGAGACTGACGTCAATCTTGATGCGGTTGAGTCCCGGGACGAGGGCCTGCTGCTGTAGCTGCACCAGGCGACCACGCGGGTCGTAGAGACTCAGCTGCAAGAGCCCCTCATCGAGGGCCTGCATGCTCAGAAAGCAGACCTCGTCGGCGGGATTGGGTGCGAGGGTGGCCTGCAGACTCGGGGTGAAGGCCACCTGTACCATGGGACTGTAGCTGTAGCTGCCGTCGAGGTCCACCTGCTGCACGCGGTACCAGGAGCGGCCTAAGAAGGGCTGCTCGTCCCAGGCTTCGTAGCTGCGCAGGTCCTGGCTATTGCCAGCGGCAGGCAGGGTGGCAAAGGGCTCGAAGTCTCCCCCATCAGCGCTGCGCTCCACCACAAAGTAGTCGCTGTTGAGCTCGGTAGCGGTCTCCCACAGGCACTGTACGCGCTCGCCTACGGCCGTGGCCGTAAAGCCCAGCCACTCCACGGGGAAGGCCGTGGCGTTGAACTCGGCCAGGGTGAGGCGGTTGGCGGCGGGAAACTGATCCACCTCGGCGAACTCCACGAAGTTGGCGTTGGCGTCCCGGCCAGCGAAGCCCAGGGGAGCGTAGCTGAGGCCATTGTCCGAGCTGAGAAAGGCTTCCAGGTCGCTCTCGTCGGCTCCATTTAGCTCGACATCGAAGTAGGTGATGCGTAAGGTCGCATTCAGTCCGGCGTTGTTGGTCGGGACCAGCACGTAGTAGCGCTCGATGCCGCTGGCGGCGCCCACGCTTTGGGCGCTGAAGTGTCGGCTGAGGCTGGTGCTGCCCAGGTTGGCGGTCGAGGTAATGAGGAGGCCCAGGTTGGCGGGATTGGCCTGGCTGGGAGCGTTGAGGTCCCGTACCGCGAGGATGCGGGCCGTAGCCGCTCCGCTGTTGAAGGCGCGGTGGGCTTCGCTCTCATTGACCAGGCTGCCGGTGGCACCAAGGTCCACTTCCTGGCCGTTGAGGTCCAGGGAACCCTGGGTGAAGCGCAGTTCGTCATCGACGGATACCGATGTCAGCAGTTGAAGATCCGCACTGCTCTTGTCCAGGGTCAGGCGGTGAAAGGTTGCCGCTGTCCCGCTGATGGTGCTGGCGCCACCTCGAAAGATAACTTCGGATTGAGCGGGGATCATATTTCCATTCTGCTGCCAATCAAGGTCCTGGACCACGAGGACCGGAGCGCCACTAACGACGATCTGAGCGCCTCCTTCGATCTGGAGCTGCCCGTAGCCGTTGAGTCTAAACAGGCAGGCCAGGGTACATATCAGGTATTTCATAGCCAGAGGAGTTTAGTTGTTGAGAGAGGCTTCCAGTTGGGAAAGGCGCGCTTCGAGGCTGCGCAGTTGCTCGACTTCGGTTTTCAGCGCTTCGATCTCGGCCTGCTGGGCTTCGATCAGCTGCTGCTGCTCCTGCACGGCCTTGATGGCCACGATGCCAAAGCCGCTATAGTCGAGCGTATAGTAGGACTCCCGCTCGCTGTTGGGGTCGGGGCGGCGCACCAACTCGGGGAAGAGCGGCTCCACTTCCTGGGCGAGGAAGCCCAGGTATTGGCGGCCCTGCGCATCCTGCTTGTACTGGTACTGACTGGGCCGCAGCTGCATGACCCGGTCCATGACGGAGGGCATGGCAACGATGGCGGTCTTGAGACGGGCATCGGAGAGCGCCGTATAAATACCAGAAGCGTCGTCAAAGGTGCCTTTTAGCCCATTGTGATAGAGGCCAAGGTATGCGTCACCCCTCACCCACCATTCCCAGTCATCTCCATTAGTATTTTCGAGGTCTATGCCATAAGCTCCAGTCTGGACCACTTTCAGGCGATAACCACCTGGATCGTTGCCTCCCAAGACAGTATTGCCATTTTTGAGCATGGTGAGGGCATTGGAGCGGGCATTATCAGCGGTGCCATTACCGATCACAAAAAGGCGGTCAGTGGCTACGAAGGAGGTAGCACTAGGGTTACTGGCATAATCGTTGTATGTACCGAGCATTATTTCTCCATAGGATTGAGCCAACAGATTTTCTCCACCCAGAATCGTGCTATAATTACCCAAGACCCGGTTATCTGAACCTCCGGCTATAACAGATCCGTCTCCTTGGGCCCAATTCCTTTCTCCTCCTCCGACATAAGACTCGTTTCCTTCGGCCGTATTATCTTTTCCTCCTCCGACGGTGGAATAAAGGGCTGAGGCTTCATGGTCGCGCCCACCCCCGACAAAGGCATAGTCCCCAGATGCGAGATTTCCTACCCCCCCACTTACCGTGGACCCAATGTTTGAGGCCGAATTATTGTCCCCCCCACTTACGGTAGACTCATTTCCCTCGGCCTTATTATCTTTTCCCCCTCCTACGGTGGAATATAGGGCTGAGGCTATATTGTCGCGGCCGCCGGTTACCGTGGAATAAACCCCCACGGAGGCCTGGTTCCACTGGGTGCCGGTGACATTTCCTACCCGAAACGCCGCCTTCTGCGGGACCCACATCAGGCGGGTACCTGCACCTGTAGCCGGTAGGTCACCGCTATAGCCAGGGACATAATCCCCCTTGAAGACCAGTTGCCCTCCTTTATACAGGGTCATGGCGTTGGAGCGGGCACTGGAATCGGTACCATTTCCGACCACGAAGAGGCGGTCGGCCGCATCAAAGGTGGTGGTACTTTGGGGCGTATATGTTTCGGCATTGAAACCCAGCACGGCTTCGCCGTAGGAAGCTGCCTGGTTATATTCTCCTCCCCCGACGAAGGAATAGTGCCCCGAGGCGGTATTGAAGTCCCCTCCCCCGACGAAGGAATAGTGCCCCGAGGCGATATTGTAGTCCCCTCCCCCGACGAAGGAATAACTCCCAGAGGCAATATTATCGGAGCCCCCCCCGACGAAGGAAGACTCGCCCGAGGCGGTATTACCTGCCCCTCCCCCGATGAAGGACCAAATTTGCGAGGCGGTATTCGCTTGCCCTCCCCCGACGAAGGACCTTTCCCCAGAGGCGGCATTATCTCGCCCCCCCCCGACGAAGGAAAAGTCCTCCGAGGCGGAATTGTCGAATCCCCCCCCGACGAAGGAATAAAAATCCGAGGCGGCATTATCTCGCCCCCCCCCGACGGCGGAAGTAAAACCCGAGGCGGTATTATTGACTCCCCCAGCAACGCTGGAGTATGCTCCAATAGAATCCAGGTCCCACTGCGTGCCGTTCACATAGCCCACCCGGAAGGCCGCTTTCTGTGGTACCCACATCAGACGTGTGCCCGCGCCACTGTCGGGGATGGCGCCGCTGTAGTTGAAGACATAATCGCCTCGCATCAGGACCTGTCCATCTTCGAGGTGCAAGGCTGCCTGGGGGCTGGCGGTACCAAGGCCGAGGTCGCCGTCCGGGTCCAGCACCATGGCCTCGTTGCCATCCACATCAAAGCGGATGGTGTTGTCGTTGGGGCCTTCCTCGACCTGGATCTGGGTGTTGCCATCGGCATCGGCGAGGCGGTCCAGATTTCCGGCAACCAGCTCGGTCCATCCGCTGGCGGCGTGGAACCAAAAGGACTGGGTGTCGGTGTCATAGACCAGCAGGCCGGTGGCGGGACTGCTGATGGCGCTGCGCTGGAGGCTGGTCATCCGGGGCACGAGCATGCCCTGGGTGGTGGACTCTACGTCCAGCATGGCGCTGGGGTCGGGACTGGTTCCGGTGGCATTGATGCCCACCGACTGGGCGGGCAGCTGCATGGCGGCCATGAGGCCACAGAGGAAGAGAAAAAGTATTCTTTTCATAGTAAACAGAAAATGGGGTGAAAAAACGGACGGGTTGCTGGGATAAAGGTCAGATGCGAGGGCTTCCGACTCCTGCACGTATTCCCCATCTTGGCGAAAATCCTAGCACATATTTTGCATCTCCGCCTTTCGGAAGCTCAAAATCAACTGACGGTAAGCCACTTACAGCTTTCACCTGGCGGGTAGCCAGATTCCTCCACCAAGGGGCGACGAAAGGAGTTGGCATCCCTCAGAAAGCCAATAAGCCAGCCTGCTGGCAGGCTGGCGCATCTTGAGTACGATCGTATGGAAGCTCCTTTACTCCACGAAATCAATTAACATCCGGACTTCAGTCCGTACCAGGGTACGGGTCCCGTTAATACGGTCTTCCGCCACACGGTCGCTCAGGTCGGGGTGAACGGCCTCCCAGGCCGCGCTTTCGTCCTGGTCCATATCCGCCCAGCTGTCGTAGAAATCGAGAGTAGAAGCCTGATACGGGAGGTCATCACCCCGAGGGAGGACCAGGGCCGTGATCATCCATCCGGCTCGGGTACCCATCTCTACGCTCTTTTGGTGGACAGGCTTGACCATGTTCATCTCCATGTCCAGCCAGGCATCCCAGCCATTTGCTGGAATCCGCATGAAATTTTCCACTTCGATCCGGGGACGTGTATCACCCGTACGCATCACTACATCGTAGGCTGTCCAGATTTCGGCTTTGACGATCTCACGGTACATTTCCGCCTGATCGGCCATTTCAATTTCTTCCTGGCTCAGTCCCTTGGTCGCCCTTGCCCAGGTTTCCTCGGTCAAGCCTTCGCGAAAGTTAAGCGCATCCCAGTTCTCGACTTTCGTGATGGTGATGTAGTCATACTCCGTATGAGTGCCCCTGGGGTACAGGACTTCTTGTAGGTCCCAGCCGGAGATTAGCCCCATCTCCAGACGGTTTTGGTGAATTTTTTTCCACACTGCCTCACATTCGAGGTATTGCTGGCCCATACCGGGCTTCACTTTCATGTACTCCACGAGGGCGTACCCCTGGTCTTCCTGAGCGAAGCTGCTGCCTGGCAGCAAACAACCCAAAAACAGCAGGCTAAAGAGTTGGATCAATCGGTTCATCGTAATAGGTTAAATTGAAAAAATGTTGATAGACTAAAGGTCGAATACGAGGGCTTCAATCATCTGGACGTATTCCCCATTTTGGCGGAAATCCTAGCACTCATTTTGCATCACCGCCTTTCTGAAGCGCAAAAGAAACTGATGGTAAGCCACTTACAGCCTTCACCTGGCGGATAGCCAGATTCCCCTGTCAAGGCGTGATGAAAGGAGTTGGTATTCCTCAGAAAGCCAATGAGCCAACCTGCCAGCAGCGCTCGAAAATATCCAGGGGCACGGATGCACCCAACTGGGATAGGCGCACCTGCGGGGCGCATCTATAAGGCTATTCGAACACATCCTTGCAGACTGGCGCGTGAGGGGTGTCTGATGTCAGGGCGCCCTACTTTACCATCAGGCGCATGCGGCCCACGCCACGGGTCCGGCGCAGCTCCAGGGTATAGATGCCCTCTGACAGGTGGCTCACATCGATGTCCAACCGATGGCTGCCTGCGGGCAGTTCCCGCTGTAGGGTCCATACCTGTCGGCCCTGCGCGTCGATGAGCTGCATATTCACCTGCTCGCTGCTGCGGAGTTCCAGTTGCAGGTGGGTGAGTGCATCCGCCGGGTTGGGGTACAGGCTCATCTGTAGGTCCGCCTGCAACTGCAACTGCACCTGAGGGGTGTAGCTCTCGTTCCCGTCCAGGTCGATCTCCTTTACACGGTAGTAGGAGCGCCCCATGTGAGGCGCGGGGTCCCAGGCTTCGTAGCTGCGGGCTCCCTGAGAAGAACCCGCGGCAGGAGTTCGCACAACCTCCTCGAAATGCACCGCATCGGTGCTGCGCTCCACCACAAATTCATGGGTGTTTTCTTCCCAGGCGGTCTTCCAGCTGCAGCGCACCTGATTACCCACAGGCGCCGCTTCGAAGCCCAGCCACTCCACCGGGAAGGCCGTCGCATCTGTCACCGCCAGCCGAATGCCGTCGGACTCGTACAGGAGGGTAAGGACAAAACCGGGAATGGTGGGCAAGTTGGTTGCCAGGAATCCCGTTCCGGGATTGGTGGACATCAGAATCTGAAAGGTGTCGGAAACGAGCGGTAGCTCGGTGAGGACGATGTCCAACCCTGCCCCGGTATTGCTTGCCAGCCCATTGAAACGCAAGGTGTCATTGACGTCAAGCAGGGGGTCGATCTGGGCCACATAGGTGGCCGGTCCCAGATCCATATTTCCGTTTACGGTCAGGGCTCCCAGGCTGTCTCCCGGCGCAATGATTCCATCCAGGGTATTCCAATTGCCGGTCAGGTTGATCAGCCCGCTGCCAGCGAGCAGCCCTGAGTGATCGACACTGCCAGTGGCGGCATGATCCATGACGCCATGGACGTGCAGGGCTCCGGAGGTCTGGGTGAGGAGGGAGGCCTGGTTGGTGAAGCTTCCATGGCGCCGCAGCTCCAGCTCTCCAGCGTTGTCGAAGATCCCACTGCCCGCATTTCCATTGGTCAGCTGCCCCAGCGAGTCTACCACAAAGCGGGCACCGTCGAAGTTGTTTACCTGAAAGTCGTTCTGGAAGCTGCCATTGGGCAGGATCTCTACTTCAGCGCCTGCCAGGTTGTAGAGGTAGGAGTAGTTGGTGAAGGCGGCGCCAACGGCAATGCGGCCCCCGGCATTGTTGTCGATGATGTAGTGGTTGTCCAGCACGCCTTCCAGGACCTGTACTTCCCCGTCATTGACCAGGGTGCCGGTCGAGGTGTTTTCAAAGGTCGATTGGTAGCCAATGGTTAGCACACCGCTGTTGTTCACCTGAGCTGCGGCGCCCGAAGCGCCATTGGTTAGATGGGCGAGGCTGTCGATCTTGATGGCCCCACCCTGTGAGTTCGATAGGGTGCCACGGTTGTCCAGCACGGTGCCGCTGGAATGAACCAACACCAGGGCGTTGGCATAGTTGATCAGGCTTCCCGTATTGATCAGGCTGTCCCCGGCTATATAGAGGTTGGCCCGATTAAACAACCCGCCAGAATTATCGATGTCGCCCACATTGATGATGTCATCCAGATTGCTGATGCTGCCAGCATTGGTGATGCGGGCGCCGGGTTGGTTTTCCAGCGTTCCTGATTGATTGGACAGCAGCCCCCCCAATTCGATGTGTACCTGGCCTTCGTTGCGCAGCAGTGAAGAGGAGTTGCCTAAAGAGGTGTTACGAAAAGTGGCCAAACTATCCACCTCGATCAGGCCTCCCGCATGGTTGTACAAAGAACCTTGATTCTCAAATGTAGTTTGAGCCGCGAAGCTTACACCAGACTCCAGGCGCAGGATTCCGCCGCTCAGATTGTGCCACGATCCTCCATTTCGATGTATCGCCGGACTATTAAGTGACGGGTCCTGGCGCATGTTTACCTGGCCGGCATTCGATAAATAGCCATCGTTATTGAGTAGACCGCTAATGGTGAGGCTGCTCCCCACGCGATTGTCCCACATCCCGTTGGGAAAGTTGACAAACGAACTACCAGTACCGTCAATAGATCCCCGATTGACAAAGGTGTCGTGGTTTTTTATGGTTGCAGAAGAAATGATTATGCTGCCCACATTCTCAAAGTCGCCCCAATTGACCAATTCATTGTAGACTGTCACATTGCTACCTGTGAGGATGCTGTTGGAATTTTGCAGTATACCGACTGTAGCAGGCCCCAATACGCAAATTCCAGCATTCGTCAGAGACGTCATATTGCCACTGAGGTTCATGGTCCCACTACCACTATTGGATGCGGTCCCAACGACAGTTCCACTAAAAGAGCCGTCATTATATAGGTTACCACTCACAGACCCACTGAAGGAAATACCACTCTGATTGAAAAGAGCTCCGTTTACACCGTAACCCAAATTGGTGTTTCCATAGTTATTCATGGTCCCTTGTAACCCGCCAGTTGCACTCCCATAATTGTCAAAGATTACAAACGACATTGATCCCTGATTGGAACAATTTGCCCCAGCTTCATTCCGAAAGCTGCCACTTATAAAGCTGCTTCCGGCCGAACTTTCGTAATCTCCGTTATTGATCCAGTTATTATTATTAATGTAAGCGCCGCTGTCGTTGCGAAAATTCCCGTTATTGACAATGGTTCCGAGATTGTAAATCTCAGCTCCTGACACAAAGCCCGGTGAGATATAGTCACCCGAGATACGGAAGTTCACATCCAGAATAAGGCTGTCACCGCTCGCGACATAGATTTGTGCGCTGTCAGCCCCCCAATTTCCCCCCCCAAACAAACCTACAACACGGGTACGCGTCTGGAAGGTACCCGGTTGACCGATTTCCAGCCTACTCTGTGGTTTGAGCTGAAAGTTTCCCAATGGTGCGCCAGAATAAACCGTTGTATATATGGTAAATCGGGCTGGAATCCGAATTGTCCCGTAGTTTATCAACGATGCACTAGTGTAATAACCATAGTAGCCAGGATGATTAATGTTAATGACTCCATAGTTGGTCCTGCCCCCAATGCGATACGCAAGATCCCCGTAAGGTCCATCCATGTTCACCACATCGTTAGGGCCGATCACAGCCCCCGGCACTAATTCTGTACTATCTGTGTAATAGCCTACTGTAATGCCATTTACGATTATTGGGACTGAAAAATATTGATAACTCCAGCCATTATTCCAGGTATATGTCGTGGCCTCCAGCGAGGATAGGCTCCCGAACAAAAGGAGGAGAAGAATCCCCTTTTGAAGGGCCCCGGTGAAGGGTTGCAGCAGAGAGGAAATTGAAGTCGGCATGATAGAAAAAGATTTTAGTGGTGCGTGATGGCGCGTAGTCATTCTCCAGGTGCGGGACCCCACATCAGGGGATCCACTTCCTCGGAGAATAGGATTTCCTACGCATCAGGATCAACGCTTTCAAGCACCCGTTTTTCTGGGAGGATCACGTGCACGTATTCCCCATGTTGGGCGAAAATCCTAGCACATATTTTGCATCCGGGGAGAAAATTATGGGTTAATGGGCTGGTTTTTAGGGGTTTGTGTATTGCATGGCGAAAATTGTATTTGGCTCGCCAAAAGCCCCATCAGGGCTATAAAAACAGCGGCTACCCAGAGGAGGGTAGCCGCCAAAGGAACCGGGATAAGGCGCGGTTCCTTTGGCGAGCCCAGCCCTAAAGGTTTCTCACACCCGCAGGGGGTTAATATTGCACCATAGAAGCACCAAAGGTGGTCCCTTCCAGGCCGACGGTGAGGTCCTGGTTCAGGTTGATGGTTTGAATGCCGTCGTTGTGGGCTGTATGCCAGACAAAGCTGTGGAATTGGCCCTTGACTGTTACCGGGGTGTTGACGGGAATCCAGTAGCTCTTGGATTGACCTACCGGCAGGCTACCGGTGTCAAATCTCTTTACGTCGCCTCCGTCGTTGTAGGTGATCTCAAACTTTCCGGCAAAAGCCCCATTGCAGAGCAGGGTCAGTTTACGCATAGGGGTCGTGGAACTGGCTGGACCTTCCGAAACGAACTGGGCATCCCACATGGCGCCATAGGTTTTGAAGGTCTTCTTGTCATGCTCATCGGTAAAAGTGATACCGCTGATTTCCTTGATGAATTGATAATTGGAGCCGTCCCAGTATTCAGCTTTAATCTTGACGGTATGATCCACCGGGATTGAGAAAAACTGGGATTGGCCTGCCATCAGCATTCTGGACTGATCCACGGAAGGTAGATATCCCTCCTCTGGTGTTTGGCTTACCAGAGTAAACCTGGCATTATACCCGCCCTGGTTGAATACAACGATCTGAGCCATGGCCTCTCGTTCCCTGGCCCCGTACATCTTCTGGATCCCCACTATGTCATAGGGACTCAGGTAGTTGCTACGGGAGACCGAGTAGCAGTAATTCATCACGGATTCATTGTCGCAAGGGGTAACGTAGGTGTCTCCTTCAGTACCCTGGGGTTCTTTCCAGCATCCGCAATCTTCACGGTTGTGCTCGTGAGCTATTCCAAGTGCATGGCCAAATTCATGGATGGCAATGATTTTGATGCCTTTTTCCAGGCCATGGTTGATTCGATAGCCACTCCCCCAGTGTACCAGGTCAAAATCGAGAACCATGCCATTCTCTTTTCCATTCAGGTACATCCCAAGGCCTTTTGTATGTGGACTATTGTCCGGATTATCATCGACCTGGATTCTGATACCCTGGGAATAATCCTGGCAGGTGCCCCACCCGGTGAAGTTGATATCGGCTACATCGCCCCAGGTTCCCTGTATAGCTTCCTTCACCCATTGGCGATGCTGGGAATAGGCTGGGTCATCGTCTTCCCAGCATACATTGATATCATTGATCAGCCAGAGGCTGCTGGATTCCGAGACCAGATCATCGGGTTGATTTGTCGCAGTGATGAACCTGAATTTTTGGTTGTCACCACCCCAAATCTCCCATTGGTGGATCTGCGCGCCAGGAGAAGCAGACACCTGGGATACATCCAGGGCTTTTCCGCTGTGTTTGGCCACGATGCTGACATAGCCTCCCCCTACATCCTGCAGTTTGAACTTCTGGTTGTCATTGCCCCAGATTTCCCATTGATGGATCAGTGCGCCGTTTTCGCTGGAAACGCCGGAGACATCGATGGCTTTGCCGCTGTGTTTGGCCACCAGGTAAAAGTAGCCTTCGCCCGCATCCTGCAAGCGGAAGATCTGGTTGTCCTGCTCGGTTCTGTGGTTTTGGATGAGCACCGTACCATTGTCCGTGTTTCGGTCGGGAACTTCCAGATACAGGCTACTGTGCTTAGCCTGGATGAAAAATTCCTGGCCCTCGGTAAATTGTCCAAATAGGTCCATGCCAGGCAGGAGGAAAAAGCCCAGGATGGTTAAGGCAATACGCCAGGATGTCGTGTGAATGAAAGCTTTCATGTCAGGTTTCATATTCGGGTTGGTTTTTGATGAAAAAAATGGATAGAACGCCGGGCGGACCGGGCATTCGTTTCCAGATGATTCCAAGGTCCGATCTGGCAGGAACCACTTCTTTCACCTATTCCCCATCGACAAAAAAATCCTAGCACCTATTTTGCACAGGGCTTGAAATGGAAGTCGTAAATTTCTGAATAACAGCTACTTGCGTATTGCACTCGGTGTATAGCCAAATTCTTCCGAAAAAGCGCGGCTGAAGTAGCTGGGGTCACTGAAGCCGACCGCATAGGCGACCTCCGAGACATGCTGCTCGCTGCTTTGTAGCAGCCTCACCGCCTCTTGCAGGCGTATCAGGCGGATAAACTGACTGGGCGTCTTACCCACCAGGGCCTTGAGCTTGCGGTTGACCTGGGTGTTGCTCAGCCTGGCCGCACGGCAGAGGTCGTTTACGCCCAGTTGGGGATCATCCAGGCGCTTGTGGATGGCCTGTATCAGCTTTTGGAGAAAGGCTTCGTCCGGACCAGGGGTCTTTTTCTGGACGATTTCCTGGAATACTGCTCCCCCGCCAGCGTAGCGGGCCTTGAGGGCCTGCCGCAACTCCCGCAGCTTTTCCAGCCGGATGAAGAGCTCTTCCTTTTCGAAGGGTTTGGTGAGGTAGGCATCGGCGCCGCCCCGCAGGCCGGTCAGGCGGTCTTCCTGCGTGCCTCGTGCCGTGAGCAGGATGATGGGGATGTGGCTGCTGCGTTCGTCCTGCTTCAGTCTTTCGCAGACCTCAAAGCCATCCATGCCAGGCATCATCACATCGCTGATGACGATGTCGGGGATTACCTCCAGTACGCGGTCCAGGCCCGCCTGTCCGTTGCGCTCGACGTGGATGTGGTAGCGCGCCTGCAGCAGCCCGGTGATGTAGGTGGCTACATCGGCATTGTCTTCAATAAGGACGAGTACGGGTTTTTCTGCGGCAACCTCGGTCGGGGGTAGCGCTGCGGCAGTTTCAGGGCTGGGGGAGGGCTGTGAGGTCAGCTCCTGCGGCGCAGGAAGATCGGCAGTCCTCCGGACTGGCAGGCGCACGGTAAAGGTACTGCCTTGTCCCAGTTGACTCTGCACCGAGATTTCGCCCTCCATCAACTGCACCAACTCGCGCGTGAGGGAGAGCCCGATGCCCGTGCCTTCGCCCTTGCGGGTAGCAGAGGTATCTGTCTGATAAAAACGGTCAAAGATCCGTTGCAGGTCTTCAGCAGCCATGCCGATGCCGGTATCCTGTACCTTGAGGCGGAGCCAGGGTTGGCCTTTTGCCTCTTCCAGGGCGGCGTGGAGGACAATCTTTCCACTCTCTGGAGTGAACTTCAAGGCATTGGAGAGCAGGTTATAGACGATGTGCTGGATTTTGGCTTCGTCATAGTCCATGACCAACGCTTCTACCTCTGGGTAAAAGAGCAGGCGGATGTCTTTGTCCTGGGCCATGGAGAAGAAAGATTCGGTCAGGTATTCGAGAAAGGGGATGATGTCGCCCTGCACCAGGGTAAGTTGGAGCTTGCCTGATTCCAGTTTGGAGAGGTCCAGCATCTGATTGATCAGACGCAGCAGGTTTTGGCTGTTGCGCCGGATCAGGTCACGCTCCTTGCTGTGCCCCCGGATCTGGTCCACCATTCCAAGGATAACGGTCAGGGGGGTGCGAAACTCATGGGTGATGTTGGCGTAGAGCCGGGCTTTGGCTTCGTCCAGTTCCTGGAGTTGAAGGGCCTGGGCCTCGGCCGCCTCGGCCCTCAGGTTGACCTCACGCAGATGCGCCCGGGCCCGCTCGGTCCGGAGCAGGCGGCGGCGCTGCAAGCGGTCCAAAGCAAAAAGAGCCAACAGGAAGAGCAGGCCGTAGCCAAAAAAGGCCCAGAGAGTCTGCCACCAGGGCGCCCGGATGACCACTTCCATGGTGGCGGTTTCATGGCTCCATACGCCGTCCGGATTGGCGGCCTGCACCTGAAAGGTATATCGGCCCGGCGGTAGGTTGGGGTATATGGCTAGGCGCTGCGAGCCGACCTCCCGCCATTCTGATTCGTATGGTGCCAACCTGTATCGAAAGCTATTGGCCTCAGGCTGCGTAAAGTCTAATCCCATGAATTCAAATGTCAGGTCATTCTGGTCATGGGCAAAGGACTTCCCCCCCGCATTAATTCGATATTGGTTGGCCCCTTCACCAGGAAGGGCGTGGTATACCTGGTCAAACACCTTCAGGCTATGAATAACCGGTCGAGGGGCTACCGTATCATCCCGAACCAGGTTGGGATCAATCTGTAGAATGCCCCCATTGCCCCCAAACCACAACTTGCCATCGGGCAGGGCTATGGTAGCAAGGGGATAAAACTCATGGATGGAAGGGGTCTTGCTGAGCGGAAAGGTCCGTATGCGGGTATTTCCTTGTTCCATCCAGGCGATGCCCTGGGTAGTAGCAATCCACAAGCGCCCCAGGGAGTCCTTGCTCAGGCTAAAAACCATGCTGCCGGGCAGGCCATCGGCCTGGGTAAACTTCGTATACGTCTGGTCGAGTGGGTTACATTTCAGCAATCCCAGGCCATTGGTCCCCAACCATAGCGCCTCGGGTCCAAGGGATAAAATGGCTTCGACATTGTAGCCAGTCAGGACGGTTTCAATCTCCCGGGATTGGACATCCAAATGAAATAGACCTACAGGTGTCCCCAACCACACCTTGGTTCCCTGATCGGGTACGATGGCGCGCACCCCTGGAAAGGGACCGGGCAATTGCGTGGGGGGAACTTGTGTAGGGTCGGATTGGCCCTCCCAATAGAAGAGCCCTTGTGGAGTACCCACCCAGATCGTTCCCGCCTCGTCCTGATAGATGGCATCGACTGGAAAGCTACGCTTAGGGTCAGGTTGGGGAAACTGACGCAAGCGTTCAGTCGACAGGTCAATCTGAACGAGGCCATGGTGGCCGGTTCCTATCAGCAGATGCCTGGGGTCTTGCTGGTACAGAGACAGCACCATTTCTGAATTGCGCCCCCGCTCCGGCACGCTCCGGCCTGGTTCAAACAGGCGGCTTTTGCCCCCGTTGGGGTCGAGGCGTTCCAGTCCGGCCCAGGTTCCGGCCCATATTTGCCCCTGCGCATCTTGCAGCAAAGCCTCTGGATGCCAGTCATGCAGTTGGGGTTTCCCCGGGACACTTTGTCCGATGAGATCGAAGGCCGCGGGCTGAAGACGGAAATGGTTCAGCCCATTCCAGGTACTGACCCAAAGTCCCTGCTGGGTATCTTCGAAAATGGACCAGATAGCCAGATCGGTAAGCCCCTGCTCTGCCGCTGCCCCTTGGGAAAAGTGGGTAATGGCACCGGTCTCCAGGTTGTAGCAATCCAGCCCCCCCAGAAAGTTTCCGATCCAGAGGTTGCCGTGGGCATCCTCGTGCAAAAAACGAATGCCTCCCCCCGCACCCGAGCGCGTACGCAGCTCAGGCCAACGGTGGCCTTTGGGATTGTCCTCAGCCGGATAAAAACGGTTCGTTTCCCGGTCCAAAAACTGTAGTCCATCGCCCCAGGTGGCTACCCAGAATACACCCTCACGGTCTTCATATACGTGGATGATCTCGTTATGTGCCAGGCTGTACGGGTCGGCAGGATCATGCAGGTAGTGGATAAAGTGGTCTTGCTCCGCATCATATCGGATCAGGCCCCCATCGTTTGGATTTTGGTCCCAAGGGGAGCCGAGCCCGACCCAAAGGTCCCCTGCTCGATCGAGGTAGAGTTGGTTGGGGCTGACATAGGCCAGGTTGTGGGGGGCGCTTTGATCGGGACCATGTCCTACAAAGGTATCTGTGGCCGGGTCGTAGCGGTACACGCCTCCATTCCAGCCCCCAAGGGCAATCCAAAGCCGGCCCGCGTTATCCTCTTGGAGATCCAACACCAGGATGCCGGGAAGGCTTGTTGAATCGTCCGGATCGTGCAGATAGGTACGAAACGCATCCGTTTGGGGATCGTAACGGTTCAGTCCATTCCAGGTTCCGATCCATAAAGTGCCCTGTCGATCTACGTAGAGTACTTCCGCGGTATTATTGGAAAGAGAAGTGCTATCCTCCGGGTCATGTTGGTAGAGGCGCATTTCGTGGCCATCGTATCGGTGCAGTCCTTCCTGGGTTCCGATCCAAAGGTAGCCCGTGGAGTCCTGCACGACTGAGATGACCTTACTGCCGGCTAGTCCTTCGGCCGGGGTGAAATGCTCGACGGAAAGGGAATACGAACCATCTGCCGGAGGGGAGGCCTGACCATATCCGCCTCTGACGCCCACGAGCGAACAGAGCGCCCAAATGAGGCACATGCTGTAGCGAAAGGCGCGTATTGGCGAATAGAAGGAATGCCGGCTCATGAAACTATGGGGCGTTAGCTAAAGGGTGGGGTGGTTCAGTTGGGAAAGTTATTGAAAAATAGAGGAAGAAGCATGGAATAGACGGCTCTGGCCCCAAGTCGTTGGGCTGAGTTTGTCTGATTTTACCAGAGAGTGTTGGCCCCTGTTTTCCAAAAACGTAACCCTGCCCCGGAGTACCTCCAATTGTAGTCGAGGCGTCCAGCCGTCTCTTCCTATCCTGTATCGATAAGGCTTCAATTGATCACCACCGCCGCTGACACCCACTCTCCGTCATGGCTCAGCGAGATGTCCGTAGGCCAGGGTGTTGATCCAAGCCAGACTTCTGGCACCGCCACCGCATTTTTCTCCAGACGAAAACCACCCGCCTGCTCCGGCCACTTTTCTGCCAGCAACTCTTTGAGTACTTGCTGCACCGAGGCCGATCGTTCATCGTTCGTTGGCTTTTCGATCCGCTGCTGCCGCACTTCTACCCGCTCCAGCTCTCTTTCACTTTCCGCCACCAAAGCCAATATATACCCTTCCTCTGATTGGAATCTGAATTCACCAGACCATGCCCCTTGAGAACTCCGAACTCCGAACTCCGAACTTCGAATTCCCCCCAGCTCAAAGTCCCTAGGGCGCAACCCCCTCGGGTAGCCTTTTTTGACTGCCAATTTGTAAGCTGCTTCCTTGGCGGCCCAGAGCATCGCGGCGGCAAGCATCGGATCGGACTGTTCAGAGTGCCAGGTCAACTCGCTATCGGTGAGCACCTTACGACACCAGCGCTGCGAACCCATGCGGGTTGGCAGCGCTGGTGGCCAGGCGATCAGGTCGTGCCCAATCATGCAATTACTCCCGAACCGATCAATTCCTCGCCATCATACCAGGCGGCAAACTGTCCGGGGGTGATGCCCCGCTGATCCTCGTCGAAGACCAGGTACAGGCCCTCCGCCTCGGCGTAGAGGGTAACGGCCTGCAGCGGCTGACGGTAGCGGATGCGTCCCATCAGGGACTTCGTTTCGCCGGGGGCCAGTGCCAAATCAGGCCGCACCCAGTGCACGTCGTCCTGAGGGATGAACAGGCCCTTTCGGTTGAGACCGGGATGCTCTTCGCCCATTCCAACGTAGATCACATTCTCGGTGGTGTCGGTGGCGATCACGAACAATGGCTCCGGTTTCCCACCTACGTTGAGGCCCTTGCGCTGTCCGATGGTGAAGTAGTGCGCTCCCTGATGTTGTCCGACCACTTGACCATCAGCTGATTGGTAGACAAATGGGTCCGAAAGCTGCCGCAGCCAGGTGTTGCGGTCAGGTTGTCCTTCGCCTGCGAGTACCCGCTCTGCATAGATCGGCGAATCGGCGGGAATCTCCACGATGTTGCCTTGTTTAGGCTCCAGTTGCTGTTGGAGGAAGGTCGGCAGCTTGACTTTGCCAATGAAGCAGAGCCCCTGTGAGTCCTTCTTCTCGGCGGTGATGAGGTCCTGCTCACGGGCGATTTCGCGAACTTCGCTTTTTTGCAGGTGGCCGATGGGAAACAGCGCGCGGCTCAGTTGTGCCTGATTAAGCTGACAGAGGAAATAGCTCTGGTCCTTGTTGGGATCAGCACCAGAGATCAGGCGATGGAGGGTTTGGCCATCCTGCTCGATGGTGTCCTTCTGGACGTAATGGCCAGTAGCGACAAAGTCCGCCTTGAGCTTCAGGGCTTTATCCAGGAAAATATCAAACTTGATCTCGCGGTTGCACAGCACGTCGGGGTTGGGTGTGCGGCCCGCTTTGTATTCGGCAAACATATAGTCCACGATCCGGGCCTTGTACTCGCGGCTCAGGTCAATGGTCTGGAAGGGGATGCCCAGTTTTTGAGCGACGGCCAGGGCGTCGTGGCTATCCTCAAGCCAGGGACACTCCTGGCTGATGGTTACCGAGTCGTCGTGCCAGTTTTTCATAAACAGGCCGATGACTTCATAGCCTTGCTCTTTCAGCAAATAGGCGGCGACGCTGCTGTCCACGCCACCCGAAAGGCCCACTACCACTCTTTCCATAGCTTCTGTTTCAGGTATTTGGGAACAAAAGTACGATTTTTCCCGTGTAAGGTTGACACCCAGGTGACACGGGCAGGCTATGATCACGGCTTCCGATCATTTTGGAGCAAAAATCATACTACTGGACATTTTCATTTGCGAACCACCTAATTTTAACCGCAAAGGACGCAAAGGAGGTCGCGAAGTCCGCTAAGAATAAGGTCAAGAGCACAAATCCTGGATTCCGGTTTATCGGAAGGAAACCGTTGGTTTCGTTTTTGTCCAGGAGTATGACAAAAATCGTTAATTGAACCCATGACAAGTAAATCACCCGAAGAACTATACGAAATCGCCAAAGAATTTGTCGGAGAATATACCCTGACCCATCGTAGCCTGAAAGTCGGGACGGTCGCAGCGGCTTTGCTTGCTGGCTCTGGTAAGGTTTACACCGGCGTCAACATGGACATGTTTTGTGGGATTGGATTTTGTGCAGAGCACGCCGCTGCGTCTCAGATGCTAAAAGAGCGCGAAACCCACATTGTCATGGCCATTGCGGTCAAGCATCACACCATCCTCCCTCCCTGTGGACGTTGCCGGGAACTGATGGTTCAGATGGACTTCCGCAACTCTGAAACACTGGTTGTGCTTCCCGAATTTGAAATTCAACCCCTAAAGAAGCTGATGCCCCTGCATTGGATGGATTACGCTGACCCCGCTCGGATGCCTGGGAAGAGGGAATGAAGGAATGAAGGAATGAAGGTATATAGGGGGTATATGGGGTATAAGGTATATGGTGGAATTGTTGTAACCCATTGGGTATCGGGCCAGTACCGAACTACGAACTACGAACTACGAACTACGAACTACGAACTATGAACTACGAACTATGAACTACGAACTACAACGAAGTAAGCGTCATCTGGGCCCTGCCTTGCAGGCTAAGGGAAATACAGAGCCCTCTTTCTTCGGCATAAATTTCCTGAAACATGATCTTGTGAATTCTTCCATTGAGAGTGGCTCCGGTTGGCAGGGCATAGGCCGCAATCTGCTCCTCTACTTCTTTGCGGGAAGCTCTGATCTGCTCCTCGATCATATCGCTCAATCCTCGGGTAAGGTCTTTTTTGACCCAGTACCGTACCAGCGCCCAACTGGCCCGTAGCCAGGCCGGAGCCTGGGTGATGCGAGCCTGTAAATGCTTGATGTTGATTTGTTCATCGCCCGGATGCAGGTCCCATTCCCATGAGAGGACGATTTTACCAGAGAGTCCTCGCTTGACCCAGAATCGCGATCCGGTAACCCGAAACCAGGTGCTAACCTCCACGTGTTTTCCTTCCCCCGAAAGGCTGACCTGACGCCAGCTGATGTCGAGTTCTGTTCCAGCAATATGTTCCTCAATAGACTGGTCACTGATTTCGTGTTCCAGGGATTCCCAGCTTAGGTGGAGATTCACCGGGAGGGTAGAAGGCAAGTCCGGGATCAGTTCTATCGGATCGGTCAAAGGCTGTGGAGCCTTGGGAAGATAAAAGCCGGGAGGTCCTACTTCTCCACGCAATGGGATCTGGGCGGAAACGGACAGGTCCGGGCCTTCGATCCGGATGGGGGAGATGGGGACGGGTTGTAGCTCGGGGATGAGCTTCAGGTTGAGATTGTCTTCCAGTGGGATAATGTCCTGGGTATGTCTCCAACCTTCTTCCACCGACGCTCGAAGATCGGCGGCTTTTGGGATCCATTTGTCCATGTCTTTCCCCAGCTTTTCCAGTTCCCTTTCCAGCATCGGCCTGATGACCTCCTTAAGGGGAAGTTTGAGGCCGAGGTTGAGAGAGGGGCTCTGCAGCCATGAGAAGCTAACATGGGACCGGGTCTGCAGGTTCCAGTCCAGTAAGATTTTTAGCTCGGTCCGAAACTGGATCAGGACTTCAAACTTGACGAGAGCCGGCAGGGTAATGCCGGAGAATACATTTCGGGTCAGGCCCAACCAGTCACCATTGGCCTGGATTTTTACAGGAAACTCACCGATAAGCTCTGATCCGTGGCCATGCAGGTCAACTTCCCCCTGGGGAATCACCTGTATGGCCCCTCGGAATTGGTCCTTTACCTCTGCAAGAGAGGCCAGGATCTGCTGCTTCACGAGAGATAGTGGGAGTTTAAGGGTGAAATCCATCACTCGAAAATAAACCTCATGTGGCAAAAAAGCCAAAAGGACACGCCCATGATTCATGAGCGTGTCCCGGATAAGGCCATCCAACGGGGAAATTCGTTGGGGAATGCCAAAAAAATACAGAAGAAGTGGTTAGGGAAAAGCGCGGAGGTGTAGGGACACCCTGCCGCGCGGGGCCAATTAGATTTGCCTATTCATCATGGCCTTTATCTTAACCTGGTGGAAGGAATTCGAAATTGGGTATTCGTAATTCGTGAAAGCTGCTGACCAGCAACTCTTTCAATTACGAATTACTGATCACGAATCACGAATTTCAACGCATTACGCTGCATGGTCGTGCAGCTGTGGTTCTATCAGGTACACGGGGTCTTTGTCTTTCAGTGGGGACTGAATGCTTTTACGGGGGCTGCCGTGGCTGCGACGGTATTCTACTACTACCCCCATAGCAGTTGCGGCAAAGAATAGAGACCAAAGGGAGAATACGATTGCGTCAGCGAAGAATTCCATGATATGGTGTTTACTTTCGGGTTTTTTAAATAAGAGAAGCTCGGGGGAATGTTGCTTTCATCTTACATTACAAAAGTAGTGCAGAAATGAGCGTGATGCCCGCCAAACAGGCTGCAATACTGACCACTCAGGTTGCAGTTTTGCATTATCCGATAAGTAGGACGTTTTTGAACGCGAACCTTACATGATTTGGCCTTGATTCAATGCGTGAATCAATTGATCTATGGCGGACTGATTGCCTTCGGCCAGATGGGATGCTCTTAATATTTTTCCTTTTAAATGCCCCTGCCCCCCGGCAAGGAAAATTCCCATGGACGCAACCAGTTGTTGCTGAATGTCGGTAGTTTCCTTTCCCGGAACGGTAAATGCTGTTAGGGTAGGGCTGGGTACTTCCGGAAAGATACCCGCACCCCTTTCTACCAGCGCCGATCGGAACGCCGTAGCCATCTGATGGGTGTGGTTCCAGATCTTGGGGTAGCCTGTGGCCATGATGTGCAGGAGGGCAGCCTTGAGGCCATACATGAGTTGGGTAGGAGCGGTAAAGGGGAAATTCTGCTCCCGAGCCTGGTCGGCATAGTTGTATAGATTGGCATAATCCCCGCTGAAGGTGGGGGAAAGTCTATCCATAGCCCTGCTACTGATGGCAAAGGCCACGACACCCGCGGGATTCATGAGCGCTTTCTGGCTGGAGCCCAGGCTTAGGTCCAGGTCCCAGGCGTCATGGTAATACGGCATGGCGCCAGCGCTGGTGATCGCATCGACCACCAGGAGACAGTCAGGATGACTTCGCCTAAGCGAAAAAGCCATCTCTTCAAGGTCTATCAACGCTCCCGTGGAAGTTTCCGAGTGGGTGAAAATCACCCCTTTTAAATCCTGATGGGCTGTAGCGGCCTCTACCACCTGCTGTACCGATGGGCTTTTTCCCCATTCTGCTTTCACCTCGATTACTTCCAGTCCGATGTGACTGCCAAACTGAACCCATCTCTCTGAAAACTTCCCGAAGTTCAGAACCATGACCTTTTCTCCCTGATGAAAAAGGCTCTGCATGGACATTTCCACTCCATATGAGCCACTTCCAAAGAATACTCCTGTCTGACCTGTGGTCTGGAAAAAGTATTGCAGTCCCTGTTGTACCTCACCATACAGTTCCCGGAATTCCGGTGTCCGGTGGTGAATGGTCGGGAGGGACAGAGCTTCCTGCACAAAGTCAGGAATAGGAACTGGTCCCGGGGTCAGTAAGGTAGGGTAGGGGGCGTTTTTCATGGATCATTGATCATAGGTCATTGATCGGGATAGAGTTGCACAAGTGCGTTGGATTCGTAATTTCCCGTTCTGCGGGAAAAGTACTGATAGCTAGGTTTTTATATCAGGGTCAGATAGTTCATTACTTTATTCCGAAACCACCATTACCTGCGGAATGAAGTTCCTGACCAATTCGAGTTGAGATAGCAGTCTAATAGCCAGTACATTCAACTTCGAACTCTTTTCACTAACCTCCTGATCAGGTTTTGGGAATTCCTCTGATTACTGCAATGGCTGATTGCGGTGGAAAATATTCACCTGATCGTCACAGTACATTTTCACGTCCAGCATGGCATGAATGATCAGTTGATGCAGTGTTTCTACGATGCCATATGAAAAATGTGGGACGTAAAAGTTGGCGTGGCCCATTCCCCGAAGGGTATTGTCGGGCTTGAAGCCAGTGGTCGTAATGACCCTGATCCCCTGAGACAGGGCCTGTCTGGCCCCGTTAACAATGTTTTGGGAGGTGCCGGAACAGCTAATGCCGATCAGCAAATCTCCTTCCTGTCCAAATGCTTCTATTGCAGCTGCAAACCCATCCTCGTGCGAGAGGTCATTAGCCAGGCAGGTGAGTTGTGCACTGTCATTAAAAGTGAGGGCTTTTACCTTGCCATTTTTCCAGAAGTCCACTGCGAGGTGGCTGGCGGTGGCCGCTGATCCTCCATTCCCGATGAGCATAATCTTGCGACCATTGCTTTCTGCTTCCCGTAGCCATCCCCGCACGACATCCAGAGCCATTTCGAACTCCATGGCCTCTCCTGCGATGGTTGCCTCGGACTGGCTCAGGGCCGTGTGAAGGTCATCTGTATATTTTTGCCAAAAGCCTTTTGTCTGGGCCTGTGTCTCCTGTTGAGTCAGGGCGTGATTTTTCATGCCGCAAATATAACAGGGCTTTGGCTAATGGCCTACGGGGGATGTGGAATGGGATAGGGAAGAAAGGGGTACGTGAAGGAAATAAGGTATATAAGGGAAATAAGGTGTATATGGGTAATATTGGCACTGTGGTTAATCGTACCAACTTATACACCCTATACACCCTATACACCCTATACACCCTATACACCCTATACACCCT
>CAYFIR010000016.1:0-64435 GCA_964343195.1 uncultured Bacteroidia bacterium
TTCAAAAAGGTAAATCTGGACTCTCAGAGGCCCTTTTGGTAGGTCGAAACTAATGACTAGACAAATTAGTCAGGATTTTCAGGATTACAGGCCTGCCCTGAGCCTGTCGAAGGGACAGACAGGATAAGAAAGCCCTGATAATCAATCTTGTTAATCCTGTTATCCTGTCAAAAAACATAGGCCGAAAATGAAAATGTCTAGTGATATGAAAAACCCTGCTGCCGAGAACCGGAGCAGGGTTTTGGGTAAGATCAGGAAAATCTTTGATTACCGGATAAAATTCCCGTCATCGTCATATCGCAATTGACGGGTAGAGCCATTTAGGGATATCTCTATATGGTAAAATCGGTTGTCTTCTTCATCGTGATACCCCGTACGAAGGATGGAAGCACCAGGGTACTGGCTTCTGCAGTGCTCAATGCTTCTGGGAGGCATCCGGTTCTCAGGAACCGAAATTTCGGTGAAGCTCCAGGTCCCGGTACCAGAGTAGTGAGCCTCCTGGGTAAATCCATTAAGGACAAACCGGAATGCGTATAGGCTCCCTACCTTCCGTTGATGGATATTTTGAGCATCAGGGAAGTCAGAGTAGAAGCTCTGGGTGATGAGGTTGGGAAACTCAACGGCACCTCTTGGCGTCTGAGCTAGTACGGTTGTGCACAGTAATAGCGGAAAAAGCAAGGCAAGGGTTAGCTTCATGGCTAATATGTTGATAATCTGGAAGAGCAATGTGGGGGAAAGATAGATAATTCAGATTTGTTTCACAAGTCAAAACTATCTCTTTTCCGTTTGTTCGCCCATCAAACTATCAATGAAAATGGGGCGAAAAACCACAGGTTTTTCGCCCCATTTATTTAATCTATGTAGTTAATGTGCTGATCTAGAGCAGCTTGTCAACTGCGGCCATTACGGCTTCATAATCTGGCTGATCGCCGACTTCGGTAACCAGTTCAGAATATTGAATAGTGTCCTTTTGGTCAATTACAAAAACCGAGCGAGCGGACAGACCTTTAAAGGGTCCTGAAAGAATTTCAGTGTTATACTCGTTAATAAAGTCTTTGTATCGATAATCGGATCCTGTGATCACATTCTCGATTCCCTCAGCTTCACAGAAGTTTTTCTGAGCAAAGGGAAGGTCCATGGAAACGATAATCCCAACTACTCCCTCTCGTTTGCCCAGCTCTTCATTGAATCGACGAGACTCAGCCTGACAAACAGAAGTATTTATGCTGGGAATACCGATTAGCACCTTTACTTTTCCCTCATAGTCATCATAAAGGGTGCTCTCTGATAGGTCGGCCTTCACGAAAGTAAAGTCCAGTGCAGGTACACCTGCTACAGGGATTTCATCCTTGATGGAGTAGGGCTTACCACCTAGTGTAATAGAGGACATATGGCGAATAGGTTTGAATTTTTGTGTTATTATCAAAAATATAAAAAAAAGCAGAGGCTACTGTATCGAGTGTAATATTTCCCGAATAAAGTCGACTCACTTACTGAAAATCAGCGACATCATTCCGATTGTGCAGGTGAACAGGAAAGAACAAGCTTTCATACAACTGATTTCGGCCCACCAGGGTTTAATCCACAAGGTTTGCAATATGTATTGTGACCTCGAGGAGGATCGATACGACCTGTTTCAGGAGATCGTCCTTCAGTTATGGAGAGCCTATGGGAGCTTCAGAGGGGATGCCAAAATCAGTACCTGGATGTATCGTATTTCCTTGAATACCGCCATCTCCGGTTTTCGCAAGCAAAAACGCAGGCCCAAAACAGAAGAAAGCCTTTTGCAGGCAACAGAGATTCCTGCCTCCATGCCAGACCCTGACTGGGATGAGAAGCGTCGTTTTCTCTATAAAGCCATTGGCCAACTCTCAGAAGTGGAAAAGGCAATTGTGATGCTGCATCTGGAAGATCACAGCTATGATGAAATCGCTGAAATCGTAGGAATTACGCGCAATTATGTGGGAGTCAAGCTGAATCGCATCAAGGACAAGCTCCGAAAAATAATGGTGCCCCACTTTAGCTAAGTCAAGAAAAATGGACCTTGATGAACTGAAAAGCCTGTGGCAGGAAGAACGGAATCAGTCCACCGACCATTCCGAAGAAGAGATTCGCGCTATGTTATTTACGCGGAGCAACTCAGCTATGTCCCGCATCCACCGCAACATCGTAGTGGAGGGAATCCTGACCATCCTGATGGGGCTCTTTGGGTTGACAGTCTGGCTGGGAGGGGAAGAGCGGTTTGAATTTCTCTGGATCTTCCTGGCAGCCCTGGGATTACTGGGCAGTATCTTTTACGTGCGTAAGTACCGACAACTCAAGGAGGTACGGCTCTCGGCCGAAGACCTGAAAAGCACCCTGCAACAAAACGCCGCGATCATGGGGAGCTACATGAGATTTTACCATTATTACAGCGTGCTGCTGATTCCCATCCTCAGCATGTCAGGAGTGCTCTATGGATATAGCGTCGGTGCGGCAGAAGAGGGGCGTACATTTGCCGACCTGTCCATGACAGAGTGGGGAATCCTGCTCGGAATAGGGATTACCTACGTTGCGATCAGCTATTTTGCTGTCCGATGGTACATCGACCGGCTGTATGGACGGCATTTTCGGGAGATGAAGTCATGCCTGAAGGAACTGGATAGCAGCGATGGCGAAAGGGAGTGAAATCCCAACCATATGAAACCTATTATTAAAACCATAAACGCTTCGAAATGAACATGAAACAACTATTTCCCTTTCTTTTTCTGGCAGCTATGGGCCTCGGCTTTTTCTCTGGATGTAAGGGGACCAAAACCGTCAGCAGCTCAGAACAGCCAGATACAAGCACAGAATCCGCAGTTGCTGAAGCACTTCCTACTCCGGTAAGCTCCTTACTCTGGGAAATCAGCGGTAACTACCTTGAGCAACCCTCCTATCTCTATGGAACCATCCATATCATAGGCAGCAACGATTATTTCATGTCTGACGCAGTGGTGGAGGCTTTTAATGCTTCTGAACTCCTCGCCCTGGAAATCGACATGGATGATCCCCAGATGATGCGTAAAATGATGAGCGGGATGATGATGGAAGATGAGCAAACGCTGGAAGATCTGCTTTCTCCAGAGGACTATGAACTGGTGCATAATTTCCTCCTCGACAGTGCAGAGGTTCCGAAGATCGGAATCAAGCAGATAGAGCGGATGATGCCGATGCTGGCACTTTCAGCGGCTTATCCCAAGATGATCGATGGCGATATGCGCTCCTATGAACAGGAGTTCATGAATATGGCCAAGGAAAACGACCTGGAAATTGTAGGAGTAGAGAAAATCGAAGACCAGCTCGCTGTGATTGGCCAGATCCCCTACGAGGAGCAGGCGACCATGCTGTTGGAATATGCCAAGGACTTTGCCGCCCAAAAAGTTGAAATGGCCCGGATGATCGAAATCTACCGCAGCCAGGACATCGATGGAATGCTCGCCCTGATGGAGGAAAGTGATACAGGAACCGTTGGAGATTTCGAAGAAATCCTGCTTGAACAGCGCAACCGCAACTGGATCCCGGTTATTGGAGACTATGCCAGCAAGCAAACTACATTTTTTGCAGTAGGGGCCGGCCACCTCGCAGGAGAGACCGGAGTGATCAAGCTCCTACGCGATGCTGGTTATACCGTTGAGCCCGTCATGTAAGCAGCCGGAAATTGGGGGAAGGATCTTACGGTGTTGATATGCAGGCTGATACAAGATCTGTCTTTGAGTTTTATCGACTATTCCCCTGAAATAAAGCGAAAGCCCCACCGGGATCGTTCAGGATCCAGTGGGGATTTTTATGGGTCTAGTGCTCTCGGAATGAAGTAATGGGTCAATTTAAAACTGAGCAAAGTTCTGATCAGCAGCACTTTAAACTACAAACTTCGAACTCTGTTGAGCGCAGCGAAATCCCGCGAATAGCGGGAAACTTCGAACTCATTTCACTAGCTACTGGAAAGGATTCGAAATCCTGTACCTGTCGAAGATCCCGTGAAACGGGGAGTGATAATCGAAGCATCTGATCAGTAATTTCCCGCTCTGCGGGATTTCGCCTCGCTCAACGTGGTTGAAAGTGTTACTGGTCAATATGTTATACGAATTGTGAATGAGCAATTACCTGATTCCGAAGGCACTCTTATTCTCCCAACAACTCCTCGACCTTCTGCTCCAGTGCCGCACCCCGCAATCCCTTGGCGGCAATCCTGCCTTCACGGTCCACCACTACGGTATAGGGAATAGAGTGAACCCCGTATGTTTGTGCCGCAACGCTGGACCAGTACTTGAGGTCGCTGACATGGTGCCATGTCAATCCATCGGCTGTGATGGCCTGCTCCCAGTTGGCTTTGGTTCGGTCCAGGCTCACCCCGTAGATTTCAAAACCTTTGCCGTGGAGTCTGTTGTACATCCGGACTACGTTGGGGTTTTCCATGCGGCAGGGGCGACACCAACTCGCCCAAAAATCAATCAATACAACCTGCCCGCGCAAATCAGAGAGGCTTAGGGTGTCTCCCGCTGGAGTAGGCAGGCTGATCTCTGGTGCCAGGGCACCAATCAACATGCGCTCCACTTCGGATATCTGCGACTGCAATTGCTGGGCGATTGCGGGATTGTCCCCAGGATATTCATTCAGGTATCGCTTGGCAAAGTGAACGAAGGCGTCTGTGTTATTGCCCTGAAAACCAGCCACGAAGCCTAACAGGGAGGACTTGTAACGAGAGGTCCCTTCCGGGATTTGGGTGAGGGTGTTGTTGCCGTAGGCTATCTGCTGTTCAGCTGTGAGGCCTACCCCAGAGAGAGTACGGGCATAGTTTCTGACAGCATCATGCAGGGATGGAATGTAGTCCAGTACGGGATTGGTCCAGTCCACAAACCGGAAATAGGTGTTGGCAAAGTATTGACCTTCAGAGGGATATCCCTCCCCGTTTACGGGGTAGCTAAGGTAAGTCTGCAACCCGATGGCGGCTCCTACCAGTGAGTCGCTGTCATAAGCCTGGTTAAGAAGGGCCAGTTTCTGGCTGTCAATGCGGGCCATACTCTGGACAATTGGCTCGAGATTCTGTCCGCGGCTCTGAGCCGTCTGGTACTGGCGTAGCGCCTGCTGAAACTCCTGGCTCAGCTGCTGTGATTGCTGCAGCATTTGGGAGTACAGCAGGTTGACATCGGAGGCTACAGAAGCCTGAGCCAGGGTAGGGCAGGATCCCGTCATGACCACTGAAGGCTCGCCTCCCAGAATCAGCATCCGGGTATTTTGCTTTTGTCCTCCTCCAATCAGATAAAATCCCTTTGGAAGCCCTGGCATCTGGACGGTAAATCCCTTGCTTCCCTCCAGTTGCGTCAGTGGAATAGCTCCCTGGGGCCGGAGTGAAACGCCGTCAAGGGTGAACAGGTAAAGGGTATCCTGCTGGCAATTGGTAAGCTGGCCGGTGAGGGTGACAGCCTCCTGTTGGGCCTTCAGGGAGAACAGCGGCAGAATAAGGGTTGCGGATAACAATAGTCGTATCACAAAGGACATGATTTTCTTTTTGGTCGAAGTTAATGGCTAGCGAAAGCAGGTACCAAATAAAAACCCACTCCCAGCTAAGTCATACGACTAATCCCGGGAGTGGGTATGAGAAAACGTATTTTGAGTTCGTCGTTGTTCGAACTCCGAACCTCAAACTGTAAACTGCTACAACTATCCCCCTAACTGTGCCTGCGGCATCTGCTCGATGTAAACCGAGGTGCTTGGGAAGGCAAAATCAATGTCGAGTTTCTTGGCCAGCTTCATCACAGACAGGAACACCTCCTGGCGGCAGGCAAGCCATTCCCCATAATCAGTTACCTCAAAGATCGCTGCGTAGAAAATGTCCAGCGACGAGTTGCTCATTTCGTGGAACTGAACCGTCGCACTTCCTTCACGAACCTTGGAATGCCCTGAAACAATCTCCCGTACGCCCTCTACAAACTGCTCCATCTGATCGGGCAGGGTGCTGTAGGTAACCGTGATGCTGGTCGCGTATCGGCGGTAAGTCCTAACGGTGTGGTTGGTGATGGTGCGATTGGCGAGGTCGCCATTGGGAACCGTCACCTGGGCTCCGTCCAGGGCACGAATGCGAGTGGTGCGCACTCCGACCTCGGTTACCGATCCGACAATATCCCCAGCGGCAATGAAATCCCCCACCTGGAAGGGGCGGTCTACAAATATGGAAATCGAGCCAATGAAGTTCTTCACCGTATCCTGTGCCGCCAGAGCGACAGCCAGACCCCCGATGGAAACACCAGCCAGCAATGCCGTAACGTCCACATCCAGGTTGTCCAGTACGAAAAGAATACCAAAAATCACCACCACCAGCTTGGCAATACGCATCAGCAGTGGGATCAACT
Organism: uncultured Bacteroidia bacterium; assembly: GCA_964343195.1. Classification (GTDB taxonomy): domain Bacteria; phylum Bacteroidota; class Bacteroidia; order J057; family J057; genus CAYVAP01. Next base: position 6,372 of record CAYFIR010000016.1, read on the forward strand.
GGTCGTCCATGGTCGTGTCGGTCTTGGAGGCCAGCGAACGAAGCAGCGACCCGGCGATGTCTACCAGTTTATAAAATACCCAGACGCCAGCCAGGGACATGCCGATGGCGATGAATCGACGCAGCGGATCACTGACATTGATCGGTAGCAGCAGGATGGGCATCATGTAGGTCCTGAAAACCAGCAGGGTGATCAGCAGACTCAGGGGGCGGGTTACAGGAGGAATCAGCTTGGGATCAAGATAGCTTTGAGGCGTAATGCGGGCAATTACATTGCGCAGCAGCCAGCCCAGCAAAAAGAGCAGAAGGCGGTAAATCACAAAACTCAGGAGCAGTTGGATCAGCAGACCGACCCACTTCCAGGCCTCCAGTCCGAAGATTTTTCTATTGCCAAATACAGGGACGATTTGCTGAAAGAGATCTGCTCCCAGCGGGAAAGTTTTGTCATAGAGAGCGGGGATCCGCTCTACTGTAGTCCGGGAGTAATACCACTTGCCGTTGTAGCGGGCGAGGTACACCTCCGGAAATTCTTCTGGAAAAATTACGTACTGGTATTCCCGCCGTGCGGAATCGTAATAGTTGGGCTCATCGGGAACCTTCTCCATGTCTACAAAGGAGCCGGTAGCATCCAGGATATCTCGTAGCTCACGGGCCAGTTCCAGACGTTCTTCATCACTCATGTCGGGAGCAAACATCGCATCTGCCGCTGCCGAGGGATTGTAATGATCGGGATTCAGATAGTACAAATGGCGCTGCGCAGTTTGGCGGGGTGTTTCCTGCGAATAAATCAGGCTGCCATCGTTTTGAGTAGAATCAGCCTGTCCCAGAAGCAATGAACCCGTACTGCCCAGCAAAAAGATTGACCAGAGTAAAAGAAGGCGTTTCATGAAAATGTGGTTTGGAAGAGTTGAGGTGAATGTGAGTTTTAGGCAAAGATACAAGCGAGCATAGCAATCGCTAATTTGAGATGAGCTTCAGGTTGGTAGCCCTGTTGCTTCCCTCCGCTCTATGACCAATGAGAAATTAGCTACCAAAGCCTGATTCATCCTGAAATTACTTTCCGATCTTTGTCGCCCTACATACTCGTTTTGTAACACTCATGAGACTTCAAAGGCTACTTACTTTGCTCAGCGGCATGCTGCTGTTTCCAATGCTGCTACATGCTCAAAACCAACCTGGCTCCACTCTCGGAATCAAAAAAGCTACCGGAACCATTACCCTTGACGGTGTCCTGGACGAACCTGACTGGCAGCAGGCCCAGGTAGCCGATGACTGGTTCATGAGTTTTCCTGTGGATACTGCCCGGCCTGAGTTCAAAACGGTGGCCCGGCTTACCTTCGACGATGAATTTCTCTACGTATCCTATTACTGCGAAGACGACACCACACCAGACCTGATCAATTCCCTCCGCCGGGACTTTGACTATGATTTGAATGATAATGTCTCTGTGACCCTGGGGCCATACAATGACCGGCAAAATGGATTTTATTTCTCCGTTACAGCGGCAGGGGTTCAGGGAGAAGGGACCATATTTGCGGGGGGCTCCAATGGGGGATTCAACTCCTTTTGGGACAATAAATGGTACTCCAAGGCAGTAAGATACGAGGATCACTGGATCGTAGAGATGGCCATCCCGTTCAAGAGTTTCCGCTACAAAGGGGACATTGACGAATGGAACATAGGCCTGATACGGGCTGACCGTAAGCGCAATACCGTCAGTTCCTGGATCAGTACGCCTATTCAGTTTGCTCCGGAATCTTTTGCGTATTCAGGCCAACTGCAATGGTTGGACCCGGTGCCTGAAGCTGGTGCCAATATTTCCATGATTCCCTTCCTCGCGGGTCGTGTAGATCAGGACCTCCAAAGCCCCGATCCTTCAGTTCAGACAGGATTTCAGGCGGGGTTTGATGGGAAAATAGCCATTACGCCCTCTCTGAACCTGGATGTCACATTCAACCCGGACTTTTCGCAGGTAGAAGTGGATCAACAGGTGATCAACCTGACCCGATTTGAAATACAACTGCCCGAGCGACGTCAGTTTTTCCTCGAAAATAGCGACCTGCTGGATAATGCTGGTTTTCCCAATGCACGGCCTTTCTTCTCGCGTAGGGTAGGGCTGGTACAGGATTCGCTCGAGCTGTTTCAACCCGTGCCAATCCTATATGGTGCGCGTCTGAGTGGATCGCTGACTCCCAAGTGGCGAATCAATGTCCTCAACATGCAGACCCGTGTCGCCGACGAGCAGGGACTGCCGGGACAAAACTTCACGGCGGCGGCCCTCCAGCGAAACTTTGGTGCCCAATCCAATTTTACCCTGAGTTTGGTCAACAAGCTCAATGTGGGCGTGACTCCCACTGATACAGCCAGGTTTTTTCATCCCTCCGTGTTTCGGGAGGTAGGAGCAGCAGACAGCAGCGTGAGGCAACTTAGCCTGTCCAATCAGGTGGTAACGGCTGATCTGGAGCTGTTTAGCCGCGACAATCGCTGGTACCATAGCTCCTTTATTTCCCGCTCGATAGCGAACTATGAAGGGGCTATGCCCTGGGCCGGAGCGGTTTTTAACCGCTATTCCAGCCGGAACTTTGGGGCATTTATTGGGGCCAACTTTGTCGGAGAAAGCTACTTCGCCGAAGCGGGCTTTGTCCCAAGCCAGGGAGTATATCCCGGACAGATCAATGCTTTTGGGAACGTATCCTATACCTGGTATCCAAAAGCTGACTGGCTGATCTCCATGGGGCCAGAGCTAGACGTGAATTACACTTTCCTACCGACAGGCCTGAATACGGATCACAATTTCGGGTTGAATTATGGCTTTAACCTGGCCAATACTTCCTCATTTGGCATCGGCGTAAGTCAGACGTACCAACAATTGACCCTTTCTTTCAATCCGCTGGGAGGGGACAAAGATTTTGAGGAGGGGGACGAGTTTACCTGGTACAATGTCGGGCTGGAATATCAGAGTGATGTACGCAGGCTCCTGAATATGAACCTTTCTGCGGTTTATGGCGGGTTTTACAATGGGCGCAACCTTAACCTCAGCGGTCGTCTCAATTACCGCTATCAACCCTACGGTAACATTTCGCTGCAATTTGACTACAACGATGTCGAACTGGCGCCGGGCTATGGAGCAGGCAGGCTGTTTCTCATCGGTCCCCGAGTGGACCTGACCTTTACTGATGCGCTGTTCCTCACCACCTACGTGCAGTATAACAGCCGGCTCAACAACGTCAACCTCAACGCCCGCTTCCAGTGGCGCTACGCTCCTGCTTCAGACTTCTTCATTGTTTACACCGAGAACTACCTCTCCACCGATTTTACCAGCAAGAATCGCGCACTGGTCTTCAAACTGGTGTATTGGTTGAATGTGTAAGGGAAATTCAGGATTGGAAATTCGTACTTCGTAATTACTGCCCAGTGATGCATGCTCATCGCATCTGCTTGTGTGGCCTGTGTTTGGGAAGGTGGCAGCATCACCGAAATGTTAAGTCGCAGCATCTCCAACCCCAAATAGTGGTAGCTTTTACAAAAATGTTGGACAAAAAAACCGTCCCTTTATCCACTTGTGGATAAAGGGACGGTTTATCATTGACTGCCAATTGGAGATTCGAACCACGAACTCCCAACGTAGCACCAACCTTCTATTGCTTCACCAGCCTCAACGTCTGCTGACCTTCAGGTGAAGTGAGTTGAAGCAGATACAGGCCGGCAGGGAGCTGACTGCCCATTTCCAGGGTATGCTGAGCCTCGCCCTGTTGCAGCAGTTGACCCATCGCATTGGTTAGCTGATAGTTGAAGTGCTGTGGGCCATGCACTTTGAAGCTATGCTCAAAAGGATTGGGGTAAGCCTCGGTAAATACCTGGGTTTGGTCCCCGATGCTGTTGACGACGAAGCATTCGCCGACGCTGAGGTTGGGATCGTACCAGCCTACCAGGTCGATATTGGCCAGCCCGCTGGAGGTAATGGCTACAACGTTGATGTTGTGAATTCCTTCTGGAATGTCGAGTGTGAAAGTGGAAAACTGCCAGGTAGTCCAGGCCCCGGTGGCCGGTAAATTAACTGTGCCTACTGATACTCCATCAAGGAATACTTCTCCGTCACGCGCTGAACCGCCACCATTGGCAAAGCGGAACTGTAGTTCGGTGGAGATGTTCTGTGCCGCTTCAATGGCGAAGTAGATTTCTGCCCCGAGGAAGTTATCGGTGTTGGCGTAGCCTTCTCCTACGAAGCCCCCGTTGGTGGACTCCAGTTGGATGCCATCGACTTCGCAGGCGTCCTCTCCCTGAATGGAACCCGCGCACTCTTCACTGGCATCAGCGATACAGACTCCACAGCTATCGAGGTATTTGGTACCCCCCCAGACGCCTTCGCAGTCCTGTTCACAGGGTTCCAGACCAGTAGTGCCGCCGACACAGGTGCTACAGTTATCGATGTATGCATTCCCTGCCACAACTCCCTGGCAGTCAGGGTCGCATGAGCCAGCCGCTACACCTTCCAGTTCGAAATCGGCGAAGTCAATCAGGGGCAGCATGGCTGAGTCTTTCACCTGAAGTTTCACCGAGTTGTTGCCAGCCAGAAGACCGATTTTAATCGTATCCATCATCCAGGTCGATGAATCGCCAGTTGAGGGGAAGGTAAGCTCGCCTACTTCCACTTCATTCACCCATACAGAAAGAGGCAGATCCTGGCCACTGCCGTTGGAGTACTGCACATACATATCAGTAGAATCCTCTGCTGGTGAGTTCACGGCCCAGAGAATATTGCTTCCTACGCTATCGTTTAGGCGGGCATAGCCAGTGCCGACATATCCCCCATAGGTGGTATCGGCCAGGACTCCATCAATGCTACAGGCATCTTCTCCCTGAATGGGGTCGGTACATGGGTCGATACCAGTTGTGCCACCCGAGCAGGTGCCACATCCGTCCACGAGGGCCAGCCCACCGAACACGCCAGCGCAGTCATTGGTAGGGGCAGACATATCGTCAAAGAACCCGATGTAGGTGTGTGGAACAGTGTCCATCGTGAACTGGAACAGTTCGTCAGTAGTTACCGTGTTGCCCAGGCTGTCTTGCCATTCCAGGAAGGTATGCCCAGCGTAGGGAATCGCCTTGATGTGAATGTTAAGTCCTGATGGATATGTCTCTGTGCGGGTGATCAGTCCTGCGTGCGGGTGATTGGCGATGACCTGTACCTCATACTGAGGTTTTAGGAAGGGAATCAGTTGGCTGACGCTGGTATCGCCGCTCAATTCCTGAATGCCTTCTACCACATAATCCGCCAGTTGAATGGCGCCCATTTCCTGGAAGTGGACATCGTCGCTGTTTCCATTGGGGTAGTTGGGATATTCTCCGGGAGCATAGTGGTTATACCAATAGTCGGTGGAATAGGCCTGGCCTACTGCCTCCATTCCGGCTTTGTTCTTGGCATCCAGGTCAATCAGCGCCACATTCATTTCGGCTGCGACATCGCGGGTCAACTGAGGATGTTCGTGGTAGGCGCCATAAGCGGTGCCGTCGGCATTCCAGGCATTGCGTCGCACAGTCGAAACGAGAACCGGAATCGCCCCCATGGCTCTGGCTTCATTGACATAGGCTCGTAGATAATCCTTATAGACCTCGCCATATGCCGTCCGGGCCGTATCGCTCTGATTGCGGTCGTTGATTCCAAATTGGATGAAAACAAAGTCTCCCGCCTGCATTTCAGACTTGACATTGGACCAGAAGAAGTTGTAGAAGCTTTTGGAACTGGTACCTCCAACAGCTCTGTTGATGACTTCGACATCGTCGCTATTGAAATATGCCTGAAGAACCTGACCCCAACCTTTACGAGGGGCCCAACCACTGTCATAGTTCTGGACAGTGCTGTCCCCGATAGTGAAAATACGGTATGATGCCGTATTGGGGACCATCATTCCCAGCAGCACAACGGCCAGGAGCACGCTTAATCTGAGTAAACTTTTCACGAGTATAATGGTAGGTTATGAGTTCAATAAAATCCGTCAATCAAATACCTCCTCAAGGTAGTAGGTCCTGGTAAATCCATTCTGATGGATCATTGAGGCGGTATCTGTCTACAATATGGAGAATAGACTAAAAGTGCAACACTTTATCGGTTACACTATTCTGGTCTGTTTGAGTGGTCGACTGTAAGGCGTCCCGGTGCCTGTAAAGAATTTCCAGGTAAAAGGGTGGTTTTGCCAATGCTTCCCTGTACTTTTGCCCCCTCGCAAAACATTACCCAATCCGCATCGCGATTTATGCCGATTGGACCCGGATTTGTTATTAATATTCAATATCAGTTCGGGACTACAAAGGCTGCTACTACCACACTACCACCATTCACGCTCTACGAAGCAGCAAGCTCCATTTTGAATGAAGAAGTACCTGAACCTCTTTGACCTTTCTCAAAAAGTCGATTATCGAACCGAAGTCCTCTCTGGTCTGACCGTGGCCCTTGCCCTGGTACCTGAGGCGGTAGCCTTTGCCCTTATCGCCGGGCTATCCCCCCTGACGGGCCTTTACGCGGCCTTTATGATGGGACTGGTAACATCTATCCTCGGTGGACGCCCCGGAATGATCTCGGGAGCCACCGGAGCCGTAGCGGTCGTACTGGTATCGCTGGTTGCCACTCATGGAGTAGAATATGTCTTCGCCACCGTCATCCTGGCGGGGCTGCTACAGATTGCGGCGGGATTCCTCAAGTTGGGGAAAGCTATGCGCCTCGTGCCGCAACCTGTAATCCTGGGGTTTGTCAACGGCCTGGCCATCATCATCTTCATGTCGCAGCTCGATCAGTTCAAGACAACTGCCGGTGAATGGATGTCCGGAACACCGCTTTTCCTCTTCCTCGGGTTGGTGCTCCTGACCATGCTCATCATTTGGGGACTGCCCAAACTGAGCAAAGTGATCCCAGCCTCTTTGGTGGCCATTCTGGCGGTCTTTGGAATAGTCGTGGCCTTTGGACTGGATACCCGCACCGTTGGGGACATGGCGTCCATCTCGGGGGGATTTCCTCCGTTTCACCTACCCAAGGTCCCTGTAAGTTGGGAAATGCTGGTGACCATCGCTCCATATGCTTTCATCATGGCGGGAGTAGGTCTGATCGAAAGCCTGCTGACCCTCAACATCGTCGATGAAATTACCGAAACCCGTGGTCGTGGCAACAAGGAAGCCGTTGCCCAGGGGATCGCCAACGTCCTTTCCGGCCTGTTTTCCGGCATGGGGGGTTGCGCGATGATCGGCCAAAGCCTGATCAACATCTCCAACGGAGCGCGTGCCCGTCTGTCCGGTATCGTAGCCTCGGTGATGCTGCTGGTCTTCATCATGTTTGGCGCCGGGCTGATCGAGCGGGTACCCATGGCGGCGTTGACGGGGCTGATGATCATGGTGTCGATCGGGACTTTCGAGTGGGCCAGTCTGCGGACCTTCCGGCGCATGCCCCGGTCGGATATTTTCGTCATGGTACTGGTAACACTGGTCACAGCCATCCTGCACAATCTGGCCCTGGCCGTAGTGGTAGGCGTCATCATCTCAGCACTGGTATTTGCCTGGGAAAGTGCCAAGCGCATCCGGGCTCGCAAGCGTGTGGACGAAAAGGGGGTCAAACACTATGAAATCTTCGGACCGCTGTTTTTTGGCTCCGTGACCGTTTTCAACGAGAAATTCGATGTGCTAAACGACCCCGATGAGATCGTGATTGACTTTGAGGAAAGCCGTCTCGTCGATATGTCTGCCATCAATGCCGTCCACAAAATCACCGAGCGCTACTCCAAAGTGGGCAAAAAAGTTCACCTGGCTCACCTGAGCGAGGACTGCCGGAAACTCCTTTCAAACGCTGATGCCATCATCGACGTCAACGTGGTGGAGGATCCGACCTATAAGGTGGCTGTAGATGAGGTGTAGAAGCGCAATGGTGGAACAAGGAATACGGTACGACGGGCTCAATGAATCGCGCCATACTGTATTCCCGGGTTTCTTTTTCCGCCTTCATCTGTACTAGATCTTCACATTGATCCCGAGAATGATTTGTCTGAATCCTCCGGGAAAAACTCCAGAAGTCGCCCGATTGAGGCGGGAAGCGCGGTAAACGCTGTTGGTTAGGTTTTTCCCGTTGACAAAGGCAGTCAGATTCAGGTCTTTGCCTATGGAAAAATCATAATTGGCGTAGGCATCCATAGTGAAATAGGCCGGAAGCTGCCCGATGGCTCCATCAGCAGATTCCTGGACAAAATTGTGAAACTCGGTGAACTGTTTGCTCACGTAGTTGCCGTTGATGCCCATGGCTAATCTCTGCCAATCGTAGGTGATTCCCAGGTTCAGATTTGCTCTCGGCGTGTAAGGCGCTTCGGCATTTTCCATTTTCCCTGCACCAAACTGGATGATGCTCTGGGTGATGTCTTCAAAGTCGCTTTCATCCAGGGTAGATGCTGTGAGCAATTCTTCTCCACCTGCCCCGTCGGAGACATACACCTCAAATGCCTCCCGGTTGGCATTCACCTTTTCCAGATACTCCGATCGGGTGGCTTCGCTGTGAATGACCTGCGAAAAGAGGTCTCTATCCACTAAACTGCCTTCCAAAACAAGAGATCTCAGCAATGTCAGGTTCCCCTGAATCCGGAGCTGGTGTTGGGTCGTATTCACGATTTGGAGGCTTAGTGATGTCTCTATTCCCTGAACATTGATTTTGCCCAGCTCCTGAAACACTTCATTGCGGCCACCTGCATAAAAATTGCGGCTGGTATTGTTGAAATAGGTCAATTGTCCGTCGATCAACCCGTGGACAAGGCTTCCCCGCCATCCAATCTCACGGTTCCAGCTCAGCTCGGGATCGATGTTGATGTCCTGCCCCTGGAGAGGGTTGGTAACCACTCCATTTTGCTCCACCAAAAAACCGAAGACCTTGGATGGGGCAACCATGCCCTCGTAAATGCTGCTATAGAGCTCGCCCCCCTTGATGCGATAGTCCACGGTTAATCCCGGCAGAAACTGATTATAGGAATTGGGTTCACGGCCTGCATCAGTGCTACTGTTTCCCGGTTTTTGGGCCTGTGCCAATCGATCCTGTCGGAACATCTCAACATGTTCAAAGCGCAGGATAGGGGTAAATCCCCATGCTCCAACCTGAAATTCCTGTCGGATATAGCCATTGGCAGACCATAGCTGGTACCAAAGGTCTTTGGTCGTGAGGCCACTTCTGGCCCATCGACTGCTATCCGACTTCAGAAACCGATCCGCGAAAGTTTCATGGTGCAGGTTGGCACTGGCTTCCAGATGTTGGGTCTGGCCAAAGGCAACCCAATCCCATTTGAAGGTTTCCTTGGCTCCCGTAACGGTATAGGCCCAGCGGCTGTCAGTAGTGCTTTCCCGGTCATCAATCACCCGCCCGACGATGACATAGTCCTCCTCTCCGAATGATAGGCCTGACAGATAGCTGTAGCGCTCTTCGAAGATGTCTTCTCCCACATAATCCCTGACCTCCGATGCCCGGACCTTGGCTGTAACCTGTCGCCACCAGTCTCTTTCAAAGTCAGATGCATAAACCTTCGAGGTAAAGCTCATGTGCTCGCGGGGCAGCCATTTGTGAATGACATCCACTCCATAGCGCCGCATGGTAAACTGGTCCGCATCCAGGGGGTTTTGGGTGGGGTCCACTTCGAATGTAAATGGAGTCTGGGAGCTGAGCGATGCCTGATTGTCCTCCGACTGAGCCGACACTTTGAAGTAAAGTGACTGATTGTCAGAAAGCTGTGCAAAAATCTTGGCGTTGAGGTTCAGTACTTCGACGGAAGAATGGTCGGTAAATCCATCGAATTTTTTGTACACGCCTTCGACCAAAGCTCCGAGGTTATTCCAGGTGCCGCCGTAGGATAAAAGACCGGTTTGATAATTTCGCTGCCCGCCAATTAGCTTGACCCGTAGTTCAGGCTGCTGAGGGGGCAGTGCGGTGATGTAATTGACTGCGCCATACATGTTGTTGGGGCCATAGCGTAGCATATCTGCCCCCTTGTAAACTTCAATTGAGGTAATCCTGTCGCTCACGGGGTTGTAGTAGGCACCCGGTGCAATGTATGGGGCGGGAGCTGAGGGAGTTCCATCTTCCATGAGGAGCACCTTTTTGGACCGACGGCCCCAGGAGCCCCGAATGCTGATGTTGGGGCGGTTGGAAAGCCCCATATCGCCCACTATGTTTACCCCCGGTATGGTACGCAGCACCTCCTCTGTACTCAAGGGGGTGATATTGGCCAGGTCTATGGGATTAATCCGAAAATTGCTCCCCTTGAATCGGCTGGAATAAGAACTACGGGAAGCACTGACGATAACTTCTTCCAGTGTAGTGCTTGACCTCATCAGCTCTATTGTCCCAACTTCAAGTCCCTTGGTCAGGTCAACTTTTCCGTCTTCATAGCCCAGATAGGTGATGATAAGCACCTTCTGCTCCTCTTGCGGAGTAAGTTCAAAAAAACCAGCTTCATCCGTCACGGTACCAGTACCGCTAGCACCGAGCAGAATTCTTGCTCCAATAAGAGGTTGCTGATCTTCCTGATCCACGATCCGGCCATGAATGGTTTCCTGAGCCTGCAAGTGTAGCAGCTGGAAAACCGTCAAAAGAAATATGATAGTAGTAGATTTGTTCATGTTGGAAATGTTTGGGCCCTTTATTTGGCGAATAACGTGAATTGGGAAATACTCGGCCAATGTGAAAAGTCAGCCTGGCATCTCAATACCTACCTGGAGAAATGGGATCAGGTATGGTGGAGCTAAGGGGAGTATTCCGTTCGAAACTCCATAGCCTCCATCCCTTCATGCCTCAAAACCTCGCTGTTCCCGACAGGACAAAATTTCGCCCTGCACCAGAGATCCCCGAACTGTAGGGCCGATAACGCTGGTCGGTCAGGTTTTCCATGCCAGCGCTGAAGCTGAAGGTTTCATTCAGTTCGTACTGGGCTTTTAGATTGAGGGTATACCAGGCAGGGGCGTAGGTATTCCCGTTGGAGTCGAGGGCATAGATTTCGGTTTTGCCTTGCTCGCTGACCGAAAGCTGGTCGTGGGAGAAGGAACCCTGAAACTGGGCATACAGTTGTAGGGTGAGTCCCGCCTCCTGATAGGTCAGGCGCGTCACCCCAAACATGGGGGCGGCGTGACGGGAGGGGCTGACAGACCCATCATCCAGTTCTTCTATCCCTTTTTGATAGTTGAAGTCTGAGGTGAGGCTAAGACCGCCAGGGAGGTTTACTTCTATCCCTGCCTGCACCCCATAAACATAGGCTACCGCGGCATTCTGCATGGCCTGTACCTGACTCAGCACCCCTTCATACAGGATGCTGTCTTTCCCATCAAGCTGAAAGTTACGCCGCACCAGGGCGTTATCCAGCCAGGTGTAGTAGCCTGTCACGTCGATTTTGATGACGTCCCCGAATGTTTTGACTATGCTAAGGTCAGCATTATAAGCGTATTCAGCTTTGAGCTCAGAGTTGGGAACGACGACGGCCCCAGGTTCTGAGTCAAATATTTTTCCTATGTCGTCCACATTAGGTGAGCGAAAGGCCGTTCCAAGGTTGGCTTTCAGGGTCCAGCCAGGGCCTGGTCTTAGCACACCACCCAGGCTACCTGTCACAGCGCCATTGCTGAGGGTGGCCTGTTTAAAAGGAAGTGGGTAGAAGGGCTCATTTTCCGTAAAATCAGCTGAGAGTAGAAAGTGGTTGTATCTGGCACCTGCCTGAAGGGAAAATCTGCCATTCACCCGAAACTCTTCATGGGCGTAGATTGCCAGAGAACGCCAGGAAGCCTCAGGGTATCGGGAAGGGCCTTCGACACTGTTTCCGTTGAGGAGGTTCTCCTGCTGGCCACTGGAGGATACCTGGTCCTGGATGGCTTCCGCTCCATAAAAAAGGGTGTGGCGAGACCCCAGTGTTTTTTTGAAGTCGAGATTGGCAGAAAATGCTGTTACCTCCTCCTCCCGAATTTCTCTCTCGATTGCGTTGAAGTTTCGGCTAATGCGGCTTTCCCTGAAGGTTTGATGCGCAATTCTCAGGGCCAATTCGTCATACAGAAAGCCTGCTTGAGTCTGCTCGATGGTGAGCAGATTCATCATCCACTGTTGGGGGCCGTAACTCCATTCTCCATAACGGGGAGCGCTATTTCGGCTGCGGTTGTGCCGGTCGTAGCGACCATATGGAGAGGTCCGGGAGAAGTGAAATCCATACTGAATATTCCAGTTTTCCCGCGGGGTATATCGCAGTTTCTGAAGGAAGTTAACCTGAGAATACCCTGAAGGAATCTGCCGCAGCGGGTCTTCCTGCCAGATTACGACATCCTGACTATCCTGTCGCTGGACGTAGAAGGGCTTTACATAATCTGCAGGGCCATGTTGTCCCTGCCGCAGGTGATCATAGTCCCATGCACTAAAACTTGTCAAAAACGCCCACTTTTTCCCCCCCAGGTTCACATCAAAGTGACCCGTGAGTTCGTTGTTTGCGGAGGAAAATCGCGCGTTTGCCTTGCCCGTGACAAAAAGATCGTCGTCATCAGAAAGCTGCGGAGTGAGAGTCCGGAAACTCATCACGCCTCCTATGGCGTCGCTCCCATAAATGACCGATCCCGGTCCAAACAGCACCTCGGCCTTCTCCGTTGAGAATGGATCCAGGTTGATGACATTCTGGATGTTTCCACTCCGGAAGATCGCGGTATTCATGCGGACCCCATCCACGGTATAAACGAGGCGATTAGCTGCAAATCCACGAATCATGGGGCTACCGCCTCCCTGTTGGCTTTTTTGTATGAAGACTTTGCCGGAAAGTCCTAGCAGGTCCGCTGCAGTTTGGGGATTCTGAAGTGAAACCTGCTGGGGGCTTATGGATATAATTTTTGACGAAATGCCTTCTGAGACCTGCCTCCATCGTGTGGCGGTCAGTACCACTTCCTCGAGGTCCATCTCGGCAGGTGAAAGATAGATGAGGAAGTTTTCATCACGGACTACCGTCCAGTCAACTGTGCGGGCCTGATACCCCGCAGCCTGAATAACGATGGATTCTGAGCCCTGGAGGCTGGTAAGGTTGGCATGGCCATTCAGATCGGAGATCACAGCCTTATTTGAAGACTGGCTACTCAATGAAGCATCCACAATCGGCCTCCCTGTTTCCCGATCCAATAGGGTAATGGTTTGAGCAAAAAGCCCCCCTTTCACCATCAGGATGAAAGTCAGAATCCGCACGATATCGATACCCTTCTTCCTCAAGACGCAGCTGTTCTTTTGATTTCACAAGATAGAGCAGCGGACTTATCCCTAAAAGTCTTTCCCTGCTAATTCCTTGTGGTATAGTCGGTAATTCTCCTCGTCGAAGCAAACGAAAATTACCTCTTCAACCAGATTAGAGCGATGAGATCTTGCGGCATTAATGGCAATCGGGCAGGCCTCATGTTTGGGGAAACGGTAGACCCCCGTGCTGATATTAGGAAACGCAATCCGGGCCAGTCCGTGTTCTTCAGCTATAGCAAGCGAATTGAGATAGCAAGTGCGTAGCAGGTCCTTTTCGCGCTGATCGCCCTTGTTCCAGACAGGTCCTACGGTGTGGATGACCTTATGAGCAGGAAGGTTGCCCGCAGTGGTAATCACGGCCTCGCCGGTATCGCACCCACCCTGCCGGGCACGGATGGCCCTGCATGCTTCGAGGATGGCGGGCCCTCCAGCCCGATGAATCGCCCCGTCAACACCGCCACCTCCCAGCAGAGAGGAATTGGCGGCATTGACGATGGCATCCACCTCGATTTTGGTGATATCTCCTTTTATGAGGGAAATTTTCATAAGCCTATCTCGCAGAAGGGGGAATCGAAGGGCGCACTTCAATTTTACTGGGCAGGGTGCGTGAATTGAGCTTGAGCAAGTCCACGACCATCTGGCCCAGGTCCTCAATCTGGATTTTCCATGCGTCCTTTTCAGGATCAGGCTGATGGTCTGCAAAATGGGTCGCTACCGAACCAGGCATAATGGTGCTGGTACGTATGCCGTACTTGCGCAAGTCCAGCATGGCAGCCTGCGTGAAGCCCGTCAGCCCAAATTTGCTGGCATTGTAGGCTGCTCCCTGTGCAAAAAAATTGGTGCCAGCCAGGCTGGAGATGGTGATGAAGTACCCTTCGGTTGCTTTGAGAGAATCTACAGAAGCTTTTAGCGTGTAAAACACTCCCGTGAGGTTGGTATCGATGGTTTCATGCCATTGTTCGGGCGTCATCTCATCAACTGGGGCAAAGTGGCCGAGTCCTGCATTGGCGATTACGAAGTCGATCGGTCCCCATTGGTCGGTCACCTGCCTGACAGCCTGAGCCTGAGATTCCATGTTTCGGACATCGGCTTCCAGTCCGATTACTTTGCCAGAGCCGACCTGAGCGAGTTTTTGAGCCGCCGCCTGGGCGTTGGCTTCAGATCGGCTGGTGATGGCGACGTTAACGCCCTCTTTGAGCAGTGCCTCGGCAATGCCGTAGCCGATGCCTTTGCTGCCTCCGGTAATAAATGCGGTTTTTCCGTTAAGTGATTGCATATGTTCAGTGTTCGAAAAATGAAGTCAGAAGTCAGAAGTCAGAAGTCAGAAGTCAGAAGTCAGAAGGGTACTGTTGTAGTCCAAGCAGGGTTACAAAATTCGTCGTCTTTTTCTCTTATCTGACCTCTGACAACGTAGTGATCTGACTTCTCACAGCGAAGCGGTCTTTTTCAAAAAAGCCCCAATTGACTCCCCGGCACCTGTGGCAACTGGGGGATGGGTAGCTTCAGATTGAATCGCTCGTTGAGTTGTCTGATGATATATTCCCCGAAGTCTGCGGCCTGTCCATCTCCTGGTTCATGTGGAAAAAGATAAAGAGTTTTCAGTCCATGGTCTACCCAGTGTTCGATGCGATCTAGCCAGTCATCCGCCCGTTGGTAATCAGTAGGGTGGAGGCTGTTGCCTACCAGTCTCAGCATCAGGGTATCGGTTGTCAGAGATTGGTGCAATACGTCTCTCCGACCTGCGACATCTGTAACCAGCGCGGTGACCTGATGTTTTCGCAGCAGCACTTCTAACCTCGGGGTCAGACGGTGGTGGTCAAACCAGTCAGGGTGGCGGAATTCAATTGCAAGGGGAAATTCCTGTGGCCATGCCTGTAGGAAAAGAACCAGATTGTTGAACCAGTCGGGTCCAAAACTGGGGTGCAACTGGACAAAGCTACAGCCTAACCGATCCTCAAACCCTTCTATGGCCTCCAAAAATCTGGTCAATTCATTTCCGCCAACGCTGAGCTTCCCATAATGAGATATGCTTTGGGGGATTTTGGGTGAAAAGTGAAATCCGGACGGAGTAGAGATACGCCATTTGAAAACCAGTTCGCGGGTAGGAATCCGGTAGTGAGTGGAGTTGAGCTCAATGCCGTTGAATGATCGGCTGTAATAGTAGAGATACTGCCCCTGAGGAGCTCCTTTGGGGTAAAGACGCCCTACCCACTCTGGGCTGGACCATCTGGGACATCCAACGAAAGCTTTGAACTGTTCCCTTGCAGATTGACCACTCAGTTGGGCAGATGCGCCATTTTCAGGTGGCAGGGAAAAATCTACACGCGAAATGTCTTCGAGTTTGCCGAACTTCATGGGAGCGACGCCAGATTTTGAAATTTAGGAACGCGAGAAAAATAACTTCCCGATTTTACGAAGAAATCTCGTTCGCAGACAAGGAAGAAAAACCGAGTTTGGCGGGCCAAACAAGGCTTTTTCTGACGCAATATGCGGGCAAGAGATCAAGTCAAAAGCGGAACTAATTTTTTGAGCGTTACTTAAACTATGGGTAAGGTAGAACTCCAGGATGCAGGATTGGTTTCTCATTCGTTCCTTTAATCGAAGCGGTCTATCCTGCTAAGCTGGACTTTATGCATTTTTTTGATGAGGAAAATTCCCACACAGGGTCTGGAAACCACACTTTAGAATTAATCAACCTCAGGGTTTCAGGCTGATGTTGATTAAATCGGAGTCCAGGGCAGATACCACTGGGCGTCAGAGACGCTGTAACAGTACGTTTCGCTTCAGAGAAGCTCACGAGCGAAACCGCTATTGCGGTTCTAAACAGTTTTCCGTCCATAAGGACGGGCTGGTGAGGCTCTCTGAGCCGACACCCACCGTCTCTAGTCTCTGACTTCTGACATGCCATAGCGCTTGGAAATGAGTGCCAGTTTGGATAAAACCAGCTGATGTTAAGATCAAGTTAAGACTCAGTTTATGTCTAAGGAAATTTTTCCTATTTTAGGCATTCAATTTTTCTGGGTTAGGTTATCAAAAGGGCTTGCTTATCGACTCACAGTTATACTCACCATTATTCAACCATTAAGCGTACCTCAACTTGGAATCGCACGCCTTCGAACAATTGTTCAAGAAGTATTACCTGCAGCTCCGGAACTTCCTCTACTACAAGTCGGGGAATATGGATCTGGCCGAGGACCTTACCCAGGATGCCTTTCTCATCCTATGGAATAAACGCGAGAATATCGACCAGGGAAAGGTTAAGAGCTACCTGTTTACCATCGCCAACAACCTGTTTCTCAATGATGTGAAGCACAAAAAGGTGGTGATGAAGTTCAATCAGCAGCCTGTGAGTAGCACATTCACCGAGACTCCTCAGTACCTGATGGAGGAGGGGGAGTTTAAAACCAAACTGGAGTCAACCATTGCCCAACTGGACGAAAAGAATCGGGTAGTGTTTTTAATGAATAGAATTGATAAATTGACATATCGGGATATTGCCGAACGCCTGGGATTGAGCGTAAAAGCCGTTGAAAAACGAATGACCAAAGCGCTACAGGTGTTACGAGAAATAGACCCGCGTATTTAATCCAACTAACCACCTCGCAAAAAAGGCTAACAGTTGTAAGCATTATTCTTGAGGTAAGGTTAGGGTTTTTACTTACATGGTTGTACTGAGTAAAAACCGGAAAAGATCGATTTATGAATAAGCAATGGCCTAACAGTGAACTACTTGCTCGGCTACTCAATCGGGAGCTCCCGGTTGAGGATCGAAAGGCCTTTGACCAGGATGGTCGCTATTCCGACCTATCCAAACTCATCCAACAAACTGAGGAGCTCGAACTACCCGCAGGAAAGACCCCCGATCAGGCCTGGAATCAACTTCAGGCCCGAATAGCTCGCAATGAATCCCTGGATGATGCCGGAATCTGGCCTGAGGAGCAGGATGAAGCCTCAAAAGAGGCACAGGTAATCCCATTTGGGAAACAACGCCGATCTCGCTACATCATGATGGCTGTGGCCGCTGCTGCAGCAATTATCCTATTTGTCATTTCACCCAATTTCAGGGGAGATACGACTCCAGCCCCCATCGCTCTGGTGCAGGTTGCCACCGGAAGCGAGCATCAGGTAGTCGAGCTTCCTGATGGGTCTACCGTTACGCTGAATGCCGAGAGCCGCATATCCTTTGACAGTGATGCTGAAGGATGGGCTGCCAACCGAACAGTTACCCTCGAGGGAGAAGCTTTCTTTGACGTAGAAAAAGGAAGTAAATTCAGGGTGGACGGTCAATCCATCGATGCCCAGGTACTTGGAACCCGATTTACCGTGTATGATCGCGATGGAAAGGGGCAGGTACGGGTATTTGAAGGAAAAGTTCGAACAACTTTGGAAGACCAGGGTTGGGAAAAAGACCTGATTGCAGGAGAAATGGTCGGGAATGTGTTAACCGAATCCCTAATTATTCGTAAATTTGAACCAGTAGGGAAACCAGGCTGGTTAGATGGCGAATTTAATTATGCATCAGGGGCACCCCTCGTGCTGGTTTGGGAAGAGCTGGAACGTCAATACGGAGTCGATCTTCAGTGGGACGACGACCTGAACCTTGACGGAAAGGATTTCTTTGGCAAACTACATGGCCCTGACTTTGGTGGAATTTCCCACGAAGAGAACTTGAGACAAGCGCTACGCACTGTAGTCAATACGATGGGTTTTCAGTATAAGATGACCGAAAGTGGTATAATGATTACAGCAGGCTAGCGTTCTCACCTAAGGTGATTACGCTTTCTATGGCAAGAATTAGCATCTGGCTACTCTTACTTCTGTTCATACTTCGACTCGAAGTAGCTGCCCAGTCAAGCCGGCCCATGGCTTTACTGGGCGACTCTTTGGAGCTTACAGAAGTGCTGGATGTCCTGAACAATTCTTCATCCTGCCGTTGTAGCTTCAATGGAGACCGTAATTCGTGGTCATATATAAAAATTCCGCGAGTCCAGGCTGACCTTCATCGGTACGTCCTGGACTCTTTGGTTGATACCCTGGACCACCTCCTCCTTAACACAGGCTATACCTACGATGTATTCGCGGTGGGAGGGGTACGAGAGATCAATCTATACCCAAGTGTGGAGAAGGCTTTTCTCGTTCAGGGAAGGTTGATCGATGTGGTGACGGGACTCGGTGCGGAAAGTGTTCGCATTTCGGCCCGTCGATCCGGCGTAGCTACGAGGTCTGATAGCGCTGGCTACTTTCAGATATTGGCCAAAGAGCGAGATCTGATCACCTTCGGAGGATTCCGATTTGAAAAAGACCGACGGGTAGTAAGTCGGGCCCAGGACGAAGACAACTTCATGTGGGTTCCGCTAAATACAAAAATGAGTATCGGAGCGTCAGTGACCATCACGGATGCCACCCAGCATTTCACAAAAGTACAGTTGGGACCCGTTTCTCACTTTTTGCTTAATATGGAAAAGGTCAGCCGGATGCCCGGTGTAGGAGATGCCGATGTGATGCAGCAGTCAACAGCCTTGCCCGGTGTCTCAACTCATGGCCCCTCTGGAGGAGTGAGCATGCGTGGAGGCAATATTGACCAGAATCTGTATCGTCTGGATGGAATTACCCTCCGGCAGCCGCAGCATCAACTGGGGACCATGAGCATCTTCAATCCTCAATCGGTTCGCAGACATGAAATTTTCTATGCAGGCTTCACCCCAACCTATGGCCGTCGGGCATCAGGTGTGATCCTTACCGAGGGACGCTCCGGACTGGAGCAGACCAGAGATGGAAAAGCCCACGGAGGCTTTGGCTTTAACCTGCTCAACATGCAGGGCTATGCTGAGGCCCCACTTATTAGCCGCGGGAAAAAAATGAATCTCGCGGCTCATGTGAGCGGGCGTAGCAGCCTGTCTACCATTACCCCTGCTGCTTCGAGTAGCCTGCTTTATAAAAATCTTTTGGAGAACCGACTGCAGGCAACAGATGCAGCCTTGCGTCAGGCAGCTAATTCCGGTGGGTCTGGAGTGCAGTTGAGGCCCATGAGTCAGTTTTATGATGTGAATGCTAAAGTGGAATTGGACATTCGGGAGACGGACCGGATCGCAGTTACTCTTTTCAAAGCACATGATCGACTGGACTATCAGGAGCGCCCTCAAGGGCAATCTGCCTACTATTCTGATACCCTGACAACTGCCAATTCAGGCATTAGCCTTTCTTGGAATAGAGACTGGTTCACCCGCCGCAGTCAATCCCAACCCTGGTTGCGTCCCGAGAGTCGGACTTATCTTTCTCTTTCTCAATTCTCCAATGATTATCAGTACCAGCTTAATCAGACTGCTACCCACACCGGTCTGGACCAGGCGCATGAACTGGAAGAGCTGACGTTCAATCATGTAACCAAGTGGCAGTTTAACAATCGACATGAACTGGAGGGAGGGATTGAGTACACTCATCTTGAGCAATCCTCTTCTTTGAAAGAGGAAATTGCGGACCTGTTGATTGATTCGGTGAATACAGGTCAGGAAGCATTGCTGTTGTCCCATTTTGCCAATCATACTTTTTCCTATCCCCAAAATGCTGATACCAGTGGGAATTTTGTCCGGGTTACAACCGGTGTTCGCCATACCTACTATTCACCTAATCGCAAGAACTATTGGGAGCCACGTGTGATGGCCGATTTTGTGATTAACTATCGACTGCATCTGCGTGCTTCATGGGGACGCTACCTACAGTTTTCTACTCTTGCCAGAGCTGATAACCGCCTTAATGCCGGGGAAAACATGTTTGTACTGGCGCAGGGAGACAGCATTGATATTGTGACTGCCCAGCATGGAAACCTGGGGGTATTCTACCGCTATCGAAACTGGGAGTTCTCCCTGGATGCCTATTACAAGCAGTTGAGGGGACTGAGTATGTACTCCTTCGGAAGTACGGAGGTCTTTTCTCAGCAGGAGCCAGACATGCTACTGACCGGCGGGCTGGGATTTGTGAAGGGAGTGGAAGCCATGGGTAAGTTTGAGTATGAGAATTTTAGTGGCCAGGTTAGCTACACACTCTCACGCACGCAAAATCAGTATGATGAATTAAACAACGGTGAAGTATTCCATGCTGCCCAGGATCAACTCCACAGGGTGTCATTGCTCGGGCTATATGAGGTTGCAGATCGCTGGTTTTTCTCAATGCGCTGGGATTACGCGAGTGGTTCCCCCTACACTCAGGCATCTGATTTTAGGGTGAGCGAGTTCCCGATTGGAGGAGATGCAACCCCGATTAGCTATGTAGAATATGGAGCGGTCAATCAGGAACGTCTTCCTGACTACCACCGCTTGGATATGGCCATTCAATATGAGTTTCCGCTGGATGCCATATCCACCACCCAATCCAATCCGGTTGGTGGTACGATAGGCCTGAACTTTATCAATGTGTATAATCGGCAGAATATTGGGCAACGCCGTTACCGCGTGTTGCCAGCTAGTGAGTCTGAATCCGGACAGGCAGAACTGCTATCTGTTGACTACCGGCTGATCGGATTTGCCCCCAATATCTTTATCAGGCTGGCCTTCTAGCCCTGGATGACCATTGTCATTTTTCCTTTCTCCTTCCTTTCCCTGTATCTTTGTGAAATTTAAACCTGGAAGTCTGGTGACTGACAGCCTACGAAAGATTTTTTTCGTTGGTTGTACAAGGGGGGATGTGATTCGCAGATTCGGACTAATCCTTCTTTCAAAAGCGGAGAGGAATGTGTAATTTTTTGCGCTAAATCCGAACCTTCTCCCCATTACAAAATTAAATCAAATGATGAATAGGTACATTCATGCCCTAATCAGCGTATTTTTGCTGTTAGGGGTATCCATTGTTTCAGCTCAACCTGCAACAAATTACTGGAGTGAAGCAGCTCCTTCCTCTTTGGATCCGCTGCCTACCAAGGTGTTAGCTGCTCACCAGTCAAATTACCAGCTGGATTTAAACGCATTGAGTACGTCTCTGTTAAATGCTCCGATAGAACTAAATTCCGGGCAGACAGCAGTGATTGAGTTGCCAAATCCCGATGGGAAGATGGAGCGTTTTGAGATTGCTGAGACTCAGGTCATGCATCCACAATTGGCCGCTCGATACCCTACTATCAAAACCTACCAGGGCCGCAGTCTGACTCGCCCCAATGCTCGCCTTCGTTTTTCTGTTACCGAGATTGGGTTTCAGGCCAAGGTATTTGAGCATGGACATAAGTACCGTATCGAACGATATAGCCAGCAAAGCCAGGATTTCTACCAGGTATTCTGGGAGAAGGATGTCATCGAACAGTCTATGGGGTGTGAGGTAACGGAGGATATGGTAGGAGATGCCACCCTGCTCCATGGCAGAGGCGATGGTCCTGTTACTCGTAACGGTTCCGGTGGGGACCTGCTCACCTATCGCATGGCGCTTGCTTCGGACTATACCTTTTCCCAGGAAATAAATCCAAACCCGACCAAATCCATTGTAATGGCTGCCCTGGCTGGATATGTCAACAACCTGAATGGAATCTATGAAAATGAATTTGCCATTCGTTTTGAACTGGTTGCCAATAATGATGAGCTGGTATTCCTGGATGCAGCAAGTGATCCCTATTCCAATCACGGGGATGTAGGCTCTCTTATCGGACAGAATCAGGGGATTGTGGATGCGCGGATAGGATTCTCCAACTATGACATCGGGCACGTGTTTACCGGAGGAGGTGGTTCTCCAGGTATTGCTTCCCGTTCAAGCCTTTGTACCGGTAGCAAGGCTCGCGGAGTTTCCCGTTCAGGAGCCCTGTTCGGTAATACGTTTGCTCACGAGGTCGGGCATCAGTGTGGCACCGGGCACGTCTTTAACCTGAGCTGTAGTGGAAACCGGACCTCATCCTTTGCCTATGAGCCTGCAAGTGGCACAACGGTTATGAGCTATGGTGGCCGTTGCTTCCCTAGCATTGTATCTTCCGCAGATGACTACTTCAATGTAAATGATTACCAGGCGATTTTCACCAACTCTCGTCAGGGTAACGGAGACTGTGCTGTTTTGACTGCTTCAGGCAACACCCCTCCTACTGCAGATGCCGGTCCTACCGGAATGTTTATTCCGATTCAGACTCCTTTTGAGTTGACAGCTGTAGGAACAGATGCGGATGGCGATGCCATCACTTATTGCTGGGAGCAGCACGATCTGGGGCCCATGGAGGTGGCCAATACAGCTCCAACAGGAAATGCGCCTATCTTCCGCTCTTTCCCCCCAACAACAAATCCTACTCGTGTATTCCCCCAGATTTCTGATGTGA
This sequence comes from uncultured Bacteroidia bacterium, assembly GCA_964343195.1. GTDB lineage: Bacteria > Bacteroidota > Bacteroidia > J057 > J057 > CAYVAP01. The sequence goes on from CAYFIR010000016.1 coordinate 28,903, forward strand.
TTGCGGGTTCTACTTCTTTTGGGGAAAGATACCCGACCTATGATCGTGACCTGACCTTCCGGGTTACTGTAAGAGACAACAATCCTGCAGCTGGTGGTGTCACCTATGATCAAATGGCCATGCAGGTAACCTCGCAGGCCGGCCCCTTTGTGATCCAGTCTCCCAACGGGCCTGAGTCCTACACTGGTGGACAGGTTGTTGAGCTTACCTGGGACCCTGCCAACACTCAGTTTGCTCCCGTAGATGCAGATTCCGTAGATATTTACCTGTCTGATGACGGTGGCTTTACCTATGATTATCTACTTAAGGAGAGCACGGTAAATGATGGGGTAACCCGGGTATTCATTCCCAACATTACCACCATCACTGCACGATTCAAGATCAAGGCATCCAACAACGTATTCTTCGACATCACCAACAACAATTCCTCCATTACGGCTACAAGTGCCCCGGACATTGTTTCCTACTTTGAAGACGACAATGCCGCAGTATGTGCCGGAAAGGACACGACCCTTTCGCTGATCATCGGTGGTCAGGGAGGCCTGACTGGTAAAGTAAAAGGAGTAGCTACTTCTATTCCGACTGGACTGACTGTAACCGTACCAAGTGATAGTGTGGCCCTGGGAGATGTATTTCCTGTTGAAGTACAGGCTGATGCCTCTTTGGCACCAGGTACCTATACCTTCCGCATCCTGCTGGCCACTGCTGGTGGAGCTTCTGAGTTGAAGACCGTGGAATTTGAAGTGCTGGCCGGAGATGATAGCCGCGTAGAAACCATCGGGGATGACACTGGTGACAAGCTTTACTCTACTATGCCTGGTCTGGCATGGCATCCACTCCCAGGGGCTTCAAGCTATACCCTGCAGGTAGCCACCAGTCCCAGCTTCGCTTCCAGCACCCTGGTGGCGGTTCGTACTGGCCTGGAAGATACCCTGTACCGCTTTACTTCGGCTCTACCTGCCAATGATATTTACTTCTGGCGAGTTTCTGCCATTACCGTTTGTGGCGTCAGCCCTTATTCTATTCCTCGTGGATTCGAAGTTGGCGATTGCGAAACATACGCCGCAACAGACGTACCGCTGACCATTAGTTCTGGTAGCCCTACCACCGAAACTTCCCGCATTCAGGTGACAACTACAGGATTGATTGCGGATGCAAACGTCCTGGATATTACGGGTAGCCACGATGCCCTGATTGACCTGAGGATGACCCTTTCCAAAGTCAGCGGACCTGCAGTAGGATTGTTTAATCAGATTTGCAGCGACCGTGAGGCAGACTTCCAGGTATCTTTTGATGACGAAGCGCCAGAAGGGGCACTTGCCTGCCCCCCAGAAGGTGGCGAAGCTTACATGCCTGATGACGCATTAGGTGCGCTAGACGGACTGGCAGTAGACGGGGAGTATGTTCTCTCGGTGCAGGACCTGCTGGTAGAAGATGGGGGAGAGCTGACATCATGGGCCCTGGAGCTATGTGCCGCTCAGCCTAATGCCCCTATTCAGGTGCGCAACAACCCACTGGAGATCAAGCAGTATCAGCAGGATGTCATCACCCAGGATCTGCTTCGCTTTGTAAGCCCCAGCACGGCCACTACCGATATCATCTACACCCTCGTGACCACCCCGGGTGTAGGTTCTGTCAAGCTTAATGGGACCAATCTGAATGCGGGAGATACCTTCACGCAGGAGGACCTGAATACGGGTGCCATAGAATACCTGCAAAACGGAACCCTGGCTACTACCGATTCATTTTACTACACCCTCGAAGTATCAGGGCGTAGCTGGTTTGGAATCGATGTCTTCAACATCATCATCGAAGAAAATGTGAGCATCGACGCTCCAGAGGAAGCCGGACTGATGGTTTATCCCAACCCAAGTACAGGGCTGGTAACAGTCGAACTTGCGGATCTTACTGAAGCGGCTTCTGTAGAAGTGTACAATCAGGCCGGACAGAAAGTTCAGGCCACTCAGATGCTGCCACAGGGAGGCGCTGGGAAAGTGACCCTGGATCTGGGACAGTATGCTGAAGGACTGTACCTGATCAAACTTCGTGTAGATGAATCCTATTACACGCGTCAGGTACGCGTCGAGTAATGACATAACAGCCCAGGAAACTTTCTGAGGGATTTCTCTGCCTATTGCAGGCAGGGAAATCCCTCTCCTTTTTGGGTAGGAAGGAAACCATACAAAGCCTGCTAAAGGGCTGTTGGGTTTAAGGGGGATAATGGGGCAATGACCAGAGGGCTCATATTCCATCTATTTATCCCATACACCCATCCTTTTACTTCTTTTGTCCTATTACCCAAAGCTCTCTCTCAGGATAAATTTGGGAAACTATGCAGCAAAATGGGGGATGCCCACGTTTCTATGGAGACCACTTAACCCCCAATGTGATAGGCCCATGCGAATGCATTCCTTTCTTCCTGCTATTCTCCTGTTGCTTGTTATTGGCTGCCAGCAGTATAATGATGGCATTTCACGAGAGAATTTAGCAATCCTGGGGAGCCCCAGGCTGCTGGGAGTGCCCTCACAGGGGGAAGTTACCCTTGTCTGGGGATGGCTGTCATGGGGCAGTGGATACAATATCCAGGACCAGTCTGCGACTCCAGCCGGATTTGAGCTTCTGATGGCAAAAGGTAAACCAGCATCATGGGCTCCGGTGAGCAACCTGGAAGGACATGTCACGGCCCATACCATTGATGATCTTTCCCCAGGAATAGATTACTTTTTTCAGATAAAAGCCTATGGCGACCTCGGTGACACCCTTTGGTCCAATGTGGTCGCTATACAGGCTGTCAACAGCAGGCCTGCCAGAACCTGGTTTGAAGAGGCTGAGGTATCAAGGTTTTGGGTGGACTGGTCTCCAAACGGAGACGCGCTTACCTATGTGAAGGCAATCGGTCAGGAGAAAGAGGCGATGGGAGTCTGGGTGTATGATCTGCAGTCTGGGGAAGAATCGCAATGGGGCGGTGGCCAACAGCCTCAGTGGTCACCATATGGCGATCAGGTAGTGGCGGTAACTGATTTTGACCGAAATATCAACCTCCCGGATTCTGTCACAGGTCTGGTCCTGCTAAATGCTGCTGATAGTTCTGTCCTTCACGTTGGAGAAGGCCACCTGCGATATCCCATCTGGTCTCCAGACGGAGAGCGAATTCTTTTTCAGCAACGCTTACTGGCCAGTTCGACCTATCAGTTTTATGAAAAGAGGCTTGGAGTGAATAGTAATGATATTCCTTCCTCGCCTTTGGGAGAATTTGCTTACTGGAGAGAGCCCTACGAACAGGCAGCGGCACACCCTTGCTGGAATCCTTCAGGCGATGCCCTGATTTACCAACGATTTTCTTCCAAAACTTACGAAGGGGAAGAGGTTTTCATTCAGGATATTTTCAGTTATCGCCCAAACATTGGAGAAGAAGAAGCAATTGTTTTTTCAGACTGGAATGATACCCATCCTTCGATTTCTCCTTTTGGAAATCGGCTTGCATTTGTGAGTGACCGATCTGGTCAGCCGGGTATCTGGCTCTATGATCTGAATTCCCGTAGGACCACTCTCCTTTATGCTGCCCCAAGTCCGCGGGTGGACACCCGAAACGGTCAACTGACATGGGCCCCCGATGAAAGCAAACTGGCTTTCAACGCCTGGGTGAATGATTCTGTGACCAGTTTGTTCTGGATCAGCCTGGACTGACTCCCGGGGTATTCATGCTGAATATTATATGGGAAAGTGACCTTTTCCACTATCGAACCGTCTCATGGAGTAAAATTAGAGAGGTGAAATCGGGCATTTTTTTTAATCTTCCTTCGCCTCACCGATCTTTCTTCCCTATCATTTCGTATCTTATTTATACCATCACTGACAGGGTAAAACCAATGCGGCTGAGATTCGTAATCAAAAGTCGCTTGAAAATCACCCTGTCAAGCACTAGTTTTGCAGTTTGAAACGGGTAAGTTATTTTCCGTTCACTGCTGGTAACCACTTTTACCCCTATTTTACTCCGCATACATGAGACAGTTAAAGATTAGTAAGCAGATAACCAACCGGGAGTCACAATCCCTTGATAAATATCTGCAGGAAATTGGGAAAGTAGAGCTGTTGACACCAGATGAAGAAGTAGAACTGGCTCGGAGAATCAAACAAGGGGATCAGGTTGCGTTGGAGAAGCTGACCAAAGCCAACCTCCGCTTCGTAGTCTCAGTAGCCAAGCAATATCAAAACCAGGGCTTATCCCTGGGAGACCTGATCAACGAAGGCAATCTCGGCCTGATCAAAGCCGCCAAGCGTTTTGATGAAACGCGTGGTTTTAAGTTTATCTCTTATGCCGTTTGGTGGATTCGTCAGTCTATCCTCCAGGCACTCGCTGAACAATCCCGAATCGTTCGCCTACCGCTTAACCGTGTAGGTGCCCTGAATAAAATTGGTAAGGCATTCTCCAAACTGGAGCAGGAATTTGAACGTGAGCCTTCTCCCGAAGAGATTTCAGAGGTGCTCGAAAATATGAGCGAGGATGAGATTTCTGATACCCTAAAGATTTCTGGTCGTCACGTTTCCGTAGACGCTCCTTTCGTTCAGGGGGAAGAAAACCGCCTGTTGGATGTGCTGGAAAATGACTCAGAGCCCAATCCGGATAACGAACTGATCAACGAATCGCTGAGCAAGGAGGTTGAGCGTGCCCTGAGCACCCTCACCCAGCGTGAAGCAGAAGTGATTCGTCTATACTTCGGTATCGGTGTCGAGCACAGCCTGACCCTGGAAGAAATCGGTGAAAAGTTTGACCTGACCCGTGAGCGTGTTCGCCAGATCAAGGAAAAAGCTATTCGCCGTCTGCGCCACACTTCCCGTAGTAAGGGCCTCAAGGCTTATCTGGGATAGGTTTCGGGGCATCATTCATTCACAAAACATAAGGAACCCAGGCTGCTGTAATGGCATGCCTGGGTTTTTTGTTTTAGAAAAATGCGTAGAGGTAGAAGGTTCGACCTGTAAAGCCTTACGCTGTATTCCTCCATACCGATTAAACCGGCTCGGCGACCTTCTCAGGCTCTTCGTGATAGGTTTTACGCTGAAATGGCCGGATGATCAGGCGGGTGCCTTTGTCGTAGGTGAAGTAACTCCATACCCAGTTGACGAAAACTACCGCCTTGTTCCGAAAGCCAATCAGGTAGAAAATGTGGACAAACATCCATCCCATCCAGGCGGGGAAGCCTTTCATGTGAAGTTTGCGGAACTCCAGCACCGCCTTGTTGCGGCCAATTGTGGCCATGGAACCTTTGTCGAAGTATTCAAACTTTTCCAGGGAGGCACCCTTGGCGATTCGCTTCAGGTTTTTTCCCAATTGGGTACCCATTTGCATGGCAGTAGGGGCGACCTGTGGATGGCCATTGGGCCAGTCTTCAGTTTCCATATAGGCGAGGTCTCCAATAGCAAAAACATTTTCCATGCCCTGAACGCGGTTGTAAACGTCGACCTTTATGCGGTTTCCTCGGGCAATCTGCTCTTTGTTGAGGCCTTCTTCAGGGACATTCCCCTTGATACCAGCGGCCCAGATGACGGTGGCAGCCTGCAACTCCAGCCCATCGTGGGTACGGACCATTTCTCCATCAAAATCGGTAACACGGCTATTGAGGTGAACTTCAACGCCCATGCGTTCCAGGTCCTTGAGGGCATCCTGACTTGACTGATCAGACATTCCGGCAAGCAGACGTGGTCCGCCCTCTACCAGGTGAATGCTCATCAGGTTAAAGTCCAGCTCCGGATAATCGTGCGGAAGTACATGAGACTTTAGTTCAGCCAGTGCCCCGGCAGTCTCTACGCCGGTAGGCCCTCCCCCTACGATCACAAAGTCCATCAGGAGGTCCCGGACACTCAAATCATCGGTTTCATGGGTTTGCTCGAAGTTTTGAAGTATCAAACTACGGAGGTCTAGCGCCTCCGGGACACTCTTCATTCCATTGGAGAGCTTCTCGATTTTTTCATTCCCGAAAAAATTTGTGGAAGATCCGGTAGCCAGCACCAAAAAGTCATACTCGATGGGGCCCAGAGTGGTGTGTACCAGTTTGCTTTCATGGTCCACTCCATTGACAGTTGTCATTCGGAAGTGGAAGTTCTTTTGCTTACCAAACATCTTACGAAGTGGGAAAGCAATGGAGTCAGGTTCCAGGCCGCCGGTGGCTACCTGGTAGAGTAACGGTTGGAAGGTGTGGTAGTTGTGGCGGTCCAGCATGACGACCTGATAGGGTTGATCAGCCAGGGCATTGGCCACATTGATTCCTCCAAAACCGCCCCCAACAATTACAACACGGGGATTATCAGAGATAGGAAGATTAGCTTTCATTATTTTCAATTTTTAGTGGAAGCTTACTTTGTTTACGTGCATATTCTATACTTGTTGAACTATGGAGGCTGAATTTTGCTAAATTGGGCAGGGAATAAACTATTTCAGCCATTCTGCATTACACCACATGCCCCAAACCCTACAAGCTCATTTTGATGCCCTAAAGCAATCTGGAAAAAAGGGCCTGCTGGTACTAATTGATCCCGATAAAATACCCAACCCTCTGGAGGGGTTTATCAGACGTGTGGAAGCTGTGGGGTCACTTGCCATATTGGTGGGAGGTAGCCTGACCCTGGACGAAGAAATTCGTCAGCTTATTCCCAGAATCAAGGAGTTGACCGATCTTCCGGTAATCCTTTTTCCCGGAAATGTCAATCAGGTGGTCTCAGCTGCTGATGGGATTCTGCTTCTTTCCCTGATCAGTGGCCGTAACCCCGATCTCCTCATAGGCCGACATGTGGAGGCAGCTCCGCTGATAAAAGCCTCTGGCCTGCAGGTGCTCCCTACTGGCTACCTGCTCATAGAGTCAGGTGTAGCTACTACGGTGAATTACATCAGTCAGACTATCCCAATTCCCCGGCAAAAGTCTGAGATTGCCATGTGTACTGCACTCGCAGGGGAGCAGCTAGGTCTCAGAATGATGTATCTCGATGGGGGTAGTGGTGCCCGGTATCCCGTGCCAGCGGAAATGATTTCAAGTGTGGCCGAGGCACTGAGCATTCCATTAATTGTAGGGGGAGGCATCAGGTCCGCAGAGGCTGTACAGTCTGCATGGAGAGCTGGTGCCGACCTGGTAGTCGTAGGAACCGTGCTGGAGGATCCTCGTCTTGGAGAGGATTTTTTGACTGAAATGACACATGTCAAAATAAACCTATAATAAAAATTATATATTTTTTAGGCTCCAAAACGCTAATTACAGCGTTTGGGAAGGGCTTTTTTGCTTTTAAGTAAACTCTTAGGCCAAAAACAGTAAACAATGGCCTCCTGTGTACAGTTTTAGGTGCGATGGATGTAGTAACGCAAATAATAGCCGGTCTCCTAATAGGGACCGTCGTAGCTGGCTTTGTGATGTGTCGCCCTGCACAACGTTTCAAAATTGTGTTGGCAGGGGGCTTGGGAGGGATTTTCCCCGAAGTGGATACCTTGTCTTTGATGCCCTGGTTTGATCGGACTTTGGGAAAATGGATGGGGATTAACCAAAGTGGGATCGACATTTATTTTGGGAACGAATGGTTTTCCCACCAGGCTTTTACACACTCTTTACTGGGGCTATTGTGTTGTACTGGAGCTATCTGGTTTCTCAATATCCTGTTTTACACCCATGTGATAAAGCATGCACGAACCTGGAAAGCGGCTGGGAGTTACCTGGCTCCATATTTCATAGCTTTTGCTGGTGGGTACCTCTTGCATCTTGTGCTTGACCTGTTTACTCCGGCTGGACCATGGGGAGGCATCAGACTGTTTTTCCCGATGGATGTTTACATCGGCGGATGGGGAAAGCTGTGGTGGTGGAATAACTATGATATTACCCTTGTGCTTTTCCTGGGCCTTATGATGAATGTTCTGTCTCTTATCTCTATTCCGATCATGGATCGGAAAATGAAGATCATTCCCTCCATGGTGCTGGCCCTGGCGCTCATTGGAATCAGTATCCAGATCAATTCCCGGCATTTTAACTTTAATCAGCCTGGCTATATGGGCAGGGAAGCTGCATCTCACCATATACAGCAGCAGGTACTGGCACCTCCAGTTTATGAAGCCATGGCCTGGGTGGACCAAAGGCTGCCTGTATATTTTTGATCGCGCGCGACTGTCTGGTGGATAAGCTTGTAGTTCAGAGTGCTACTGATGAGCCGCATACCCTTTACCCGATCTTTTCTGCCCGTATGCTTAAGCACCTGGACAAAAGTAATTAGGTATGAAGGGTATGGGGAAATGAAGGGAAACAGGTCCTACATACCTTTATACCTCCATTTCCTTTATACCTTTTACTGGTTTACATCTGTCCACCTGCTTAGTTGTTATGTTAACAGTCCTTGGTGGGAGAAGCTACAATCCCGGATGATTAATCAGATTTGAGCCGCTTAAAGTATTCTCCCCAGTTGCCGAGAATGGTAGGTTTCTCTTCATTTTTGCTTAAATGATGCAGAAAATCTTCCCTCGGAATCTCTTTTGCCCCAAGGCTGGCAAGGTGATCGGTATAGACTTGGCAGTCAATGAGATCGAATCCTTCCTCCGTCAGTTCCCGAACCAGCGTGATAAATGCAGCCTTACTGGCATTGCTGGCATGTGAAAACATGGATTCTCCAAAAAAGCAGCGGCCAAGGGAAACACCGTAGAGACCCCCTACCAGTTTTCCCTCCTGCCAGGCTTCTACTGAATGGGCAAGTCCTCTCCTGTGTAATTCTTCGTAGGCTTCTCGCATTTCAGCGGTAATCCAGGTGCCATCCTGCCCTTTTCGTGGGGCCGTTTTACAATTATCAATGACGGAAGAAAATGCCTGATCGTAGGTAATGTGAAACCGATTCTGGTTCAGAATAGGCCTCATTGATTTTGAAACCTTCAGTTCATCGGGATACAGGACAAATCTGGGGTCTGGGGACCACCACAGGATAGGCTGTGGATAGCTATACCATGGGAAGATGCCTAGCATATACGCCAGAATCAGTCTTTCTGGACTCAAATCCCCTCCGAAGGCGAGCAAACCATCGTGCTCCGCTTCCTGGGGTAGGGGAAATACCAGATTTTCATCCAGGGCATAGACAGCCATCGGAAATGAGCGCTAATTAACACCTGTTCAGACTCTGGAACTGTTGTCAGATTCTAAAAGGATTTGACAGGAATATGATCAGAATAATGAAGCATGAGAGGTGGCCTTATCTCTCTTTGTCGGGCCCAGAGGAATTCAATGAGAGCGAATCAAAGCAGTCTGTATCAAGGCTGATTGCCAGAAAAATACCTGACAGGTCAATCATGCTTTGTTGGACAGTTAGTCCACTTCCTCCATAGTGGCGCCAATGCCTCGGTCTACAAGCCCTTCTCTCATGGGAGCTATTTTTTTCCTTGCCCCCTGCTTCACGGCATATTTACCTTTGTAGTGAATGATCCAGGCTGATTGCTCGGCCTGCTCTACTGTGTGTCCACAGATTTCAACGAGAGACTGGATAACCCAGTCAAAGGTATTGACCTCGTCGTTCCATACAATCAGGTTGACCGGAGTATCGGTATCTACGACTTCGAGTACCTGCTCTAGCTCTTTGACGGCTACATTTTGAAGGCTGGTGAAAGAATTGGCAGGCATATCTGAATTATTTTCTGTTAAGGTGTTATTTTTTGGCATGGGCCTATTAATTCAATAGCAAAAGTACGATTTTCAAATCCAAAAATAAAGGAGCATTTACGCTTCAGCTTTACAAACGAAACGCAGAAAGCGGTCTTATTATGCTATTACGTAGTGTTTTTATCCTTGGGTTCATGTTTACAACCATATCTACGTCATTTGGTTGGGGCTTCTGGGCTCATCAGCGGATAAACCGACTGGCGGTATTTACACTTCCACCGGAGATGCTGGGGATTTACAAAGAGAACCTTGAGTATATCACAGAGCATGCTGTTGACCCGGACAAGCGCCGCTATGCAGTAGACGGGGAAGCGGCCCATCATTACATTGACATCGACCACTATGGTACCTATCCCTTTGAAAATGTTCCCCGATACTGGGACGAAGCCGTTGCCAGGCTTAGCGCAGATACCCTGGAGGCCTATGGTGTAGTTCCCTATCACATTCCAGTAGTGGTGTATTGGCTAAGCGAAGCCTTCAGGGAACAGGATCTGGAAAAAATCATGAAAATATCAACGGACCTCGGGCATTATATAGGAGATGCCCACGTGCCGTTGCATACAACCCTGAATTATAACGGGCAGCTCACAGGGCAGAAAGGAATCCATGGCTTTTGGGAGTCCCGGCTCCCGGAGCTGTTTGCAGAAGACTATGACTTCTTTGTAGGTCAGGCATATTACATATCCGACATTTACATGGAAGCCTGGGATGCAGTCCTGGAAAGCCATCGCCACGTAGAGACGGTGCTGGGATTGGAGCGTCAGCTGAGTGAAGATTTTCCGGCGAGCAAAAAGTATGGCTATGAAAGTCGCAACAATCTGACGGTCAGGACCTATTCTCGAGAATACTCCCGTGCCTATCACGAGATGATGGATGGAATGGTCGAAGCCCGGATGCGTCAGGCCATTTATCGCATAGGATCTTTTTGGTACACGGCCTGGAAGCTGGCAGGGTCACCGGATTTAAGTGGGTTGAGAAAAAATGGCCCACTGGAAGTCGAGCCTGTTGAGTTTGAACGAAAACTCAGAATAGAAGACCGCGAAGAATTTGACCTGGGCTATCGATTTATGCGGCCCGGTCTCCAGGCCAAACCCATGGGGCTGTACCGATACCTGGCCGCAGTGCCTATCCCAGAGCAGCGGGATCACCGCGAAGATCGGGAAAAAGCCATGGCATTTTTTCGGAAGAAGCAGATCCCTTGGATATGGGAACCCTGGCAATATTTTTGTTACACAGATAATCAAGGTCTAAGGAAATTTCGACATATTTAGATCCACATCACCCCTATTACTGTAAGGCCATGGCCCAAGACCCTACTCAGCCTGGTGCGAATCCAGCTGGCTCCGAAAAGCCCAATATGTGGCGGCGTATGGGGCACGAACTTCGCCAGGAACTTTCTCAGATCAAACGGGACTCGGATTCAGACGATTTTGATGACGAAGCCAATGCCCTGGCCGTCGGGGTAATTGTCCTTGGGTTGTTGATTGCGAGTTTTTTTCTGGTTCGGTATCTGGTGAAAGATAAACCCATCGACCCGGGCTATTCGCAACTTGAAGCCATTAAGCGGGTGGAGCACCTGGTACTGGTGAGACAGCATTATGAAACCCTCATTCCTGTTACCCGAAAAGGAGACCAGGAGGATTTGAAATTCCTGATGCGGGCCCCGGTGGAGATCGACGGGTATCTCGATATGAATGAGGTGGAATTTCAACTGGAGCCAGATAGTCTGGTGATTGTGTTTCTCCCTGCCGCCAAAATAGATACTCCATATTTGGACCTCGAAAACACCCAGGTCTATGCTCCTGGCCAATCTCTGCTGGAGGCCGTAGGTGAAGGCGTCAGGCGAGAAAGTACCACCTATCGGGATGCATACGATCAGATCAGAACAGCATTGATCGAGTCCAGGCAACATGTGAAAAGGCAGGCTTTTGCCAATGGAATACTGGGACAAACCCAGCAGGAGGGCCAGCGCTACCTGCGAAACCTGATCAATAGCCTGGGGTATCGGGTACGTTTTGTCGTGCCCACCCAGTTACCCGCAGGTACGAGTGATTCCACCCGACTGGAAATCATGTGGCAGCAGCTTCAGCGACTGGAGGGACAGGTGCCAATGGCTTCTGAAGCTGACCGTAGCAGCCTGTTATCAAATTTATCCCGAGTTCTCCGCTGACCCCCAACAAAATTTGATATGCTCACCTTTTTACGAATGATTGGCTGGCGAAATTTGCTCATTGTCATCATGGCGCTTGCCCTGGTGCTATTGATTCGCCGCAGTTTTTTTGGTCAAAGTCAGCAGGAAATCAGGGTAAATGCCCTGTTTGATCAGGTGGACTTTGTTCAGGAGCTCAACCTGGTGACCTATTACAGTGAGGAACTGCTGCAGATAGGAGGGCAGGATGATATCAAGCATGACATCAGGTCACTTGAGACCCGACAGCGCGACTTGCAGGAAGAAGAAATCAGGCTTCAGGCCCATGACCGACTGGGGCAACGACGAGACTCGATCAGTAGCAGTAGATTACTCGGCCTTCGGGATGATCTTCGCCAGCAAACCGGACGACTGGATCATGTCAGAGACCTGCTGAGAGACTACCCAAGGCTCTGGGCAGGAATTCGGGGTAAGTTGCGCAAGAATCCCAATGCTTTTGGAGGGCAGGTAGCGGGATGGTATCGCCACATGGAAAACCTGGGGAGAAGCGACGAAGCGAATAGATTTGAGCAGCAGATTAAGCAGGAAGTAGAAGCTCAGGCTACGCGGTTAGCCGACGAAAAGTCAAGGCTGGAAGCCCAGATATCTCGTATCAGGGAACAAATACGAATTGAGGAGCGAAGCCTGAAATCCATTCGTCAGGAGCGCAACCAGCACCATGAAGCTTTGGTGAAGCTGCAATTGGAACTGGAGCAGACTACTCTTACCCTTCGATCCCGACAGGAAGAGCTTGCTGCCATAGACAGCCTGGCTGATAGCAGACCTGTTAGGCAAAACCCTCCCAAACTGATGGCTGTAGTAGCCACGGGGGTTTCGGCCAGGACCGATTTGAGTCAGCTCAATTATGAAATCATACAGGATTCTATTTTACACTTTTCATGCCTGCCGCAGGCTGAAATTGATCCCCGGGTTGAAATGAACCTGGCGGGGGAAAAGGGGCGATTCTCTCTGCTTTCTGGACGATTCAATGGGCTGTTCAATCCGCCAAGAGGAGAGGACGGCAACCGTGAGAGCATTTACCTGATGGTATATCGTGAGATGAAAGCTGCGCTGGAGAGCATGCGTCAGGAGGTTATACTGAATGCATTACAGCGTGGAATACTGGAAGAGGCAGATGGGCTTACCCGCTCCTATCTTGAGGAAACCGGGCATGCACTGGGATTTGCAAGGGTAACCTTTGGAGCACCCTGTGAAGCGCCTCACAAGGAGGGGGATGTTTCTACAGAAGCCAGTACAGATCAGGGGCAGGAAACAGTAGACTCCCTTTTGCAGGAAATTGGAGAGATAAAAGAGTAATTTTTTCTCATTTTTGTGACAGAATGCGGCTTTGTATATGAACAGGTGGAGGTTTTTGCGGGGTGGAATAATGCTGGTGGTTTTTTGCCATGCATGGGCGCTTTCTGCTCAGTTATTTCCGGATATGGATCCGCAGTCCGGGCTGTGGGGATACCGCAATGACACAGGGGCCTGGGCAATAGCTCCTGGGTACCATGCCGCTTCAGCATTTTCAGATGGACATGCACTTGTTACCGTTGATGAGTTAAAGTATATCACGCCTGACGGCCGGGTCTTCCCGGCATTCCATCGGATTCAAAATGCGCGGAGGTGGTATCCACAGTATATCATTGATTCGACCGGAAGCATATCCTGTACGTTGCCGGTTGGATACCAGTCAGACTTCTTTTCGCTTCCTGCTCAGGGGCTACTCCCTGTTCGGAATCCCCAAGGGGATTATGGATACATAGGTACAGATGGAGAGTTGCGGCTACCGTTCAGATATGCAAAGGCATATTCCTTTGGGGAGGGGGTAGCTGCGGTACAGGTAAGGCTGGAGGATCAGGATTCGCTGTATTTTATCCTCGGTGATTCCCTACAGGAAAATATGGATAGGAGTCTCAGAGAGTGGCGACGGGATCATCGGGATCTGGCAGCCAGAGATTATCCCTCAGGGGGACTCACAACGGTGTTTATTGATGTTAAAGGTAAGGTCCACGGGCAGTTACCTCCCCATTTTTACCCACCGGAGAATGGCGCGTTTCGCTATCAGCACGGGCTTATTCCAGTTGTCAATCTGCTAAAAGGGAAAAAAGTTGGAATGATTGACGGGAAATTTCTGGTAGCAATAAATTTTGAATATGACTACATTTCGGTTCCTCAGGAAAACCGCATTTTCGTGATCCGGACTGCCGAAAACTTTGGAGTTGAGGGACCATCATCAGGAGTACAGGGATACATCGATTTGGCAGGAGGAGTGGTATTTAATGCGAGCATGTTCTCAGAGTCTGAATGCAGATATTGGGCCGAAGGGCATCCCATTTCGAATGGGAGTGGCTGGATTGTCCTACGGTCCGGATCCGGTCAGGATGAGTGCCGGTCGAAGTACATGTTGGTTTCCAGGGAAGGCGAGCTCCTGGAGTATCTGGAAAGATGACTGCATATATAATCAAGGCATTTGGTTACCCAACATTCTTTGTAATTTTTGCGGGGAGGATCCGTTCATTTTTTGAATATATGTTATACTTTTTCCGCGGCTTTTTATTGAAATTGCGCTTTAGGGCGTTGGGGAGGCCTACTATAGGGTAATGGGTGTTCACAAATGGCTTGAAAGTTATTTGCTTATTTTGGCTTGTTTGTTTGCAATTTTTAGATTAGAGAGTTGGCTGATGCATTAATAGCATCCCCATTCCTTTATATATGATTGGCCTGATATCATTCATTATCCATGATATATATGGCTGAAGGTTGTGTTTTTATTCACCATGTTTGCGGAATATTCAAAATCAGAAATATGGGGAAGCGTTTACAAATGTGGGCTTATGTTTAATAATGTTAATTATTATCCCTAAAAGGATGTAAGGAATGTGATAAAATTATGGTAAATAATGTTGTATGGTTGTCGTTATTATGGAAAATTGGGTTGAGTACCCTGCATTCATCTATGCTGCTGGGTTATGCTCAAATCCAGGTATGGGAGAAGCAGAAATGATGTATCATTTGAGTGTTGTTCAATTTTTGCGGTACTGGATTCTATTTTAGTTCCCAAAATCCTGTAATCAATGAATGGTTATGACAGCTTGTGGCAAACTATTTGTCTTTCTCTCACGTAAAAATTGTGGTTTACCACATTCTATAAGCTTTTGTCTGTTACCGGTGTTGATAGAGTAACCCCCCACTTTAAGCTGACAATCAAATGTTTAGCTTTGTGAGCAAGTTGATATGTCGGTTTTTGGCATCGGTTCAATTATGAATAGGAGTATTAATGTTAATTCCTGAGAGATTTTTCGTAGTTTTGCGTCCCTTTATTAATTGGGGGTTAGAAGACCAGATAATTAGAAAGCCAGATAAATGGTAGTCAGTCACCTGATAATTGAATGTTTTGATCCAGAAAACTTTTCTGGTATGTAAATCTTCATACCAACTTGGCATTCCCGACTCTATTTCGTTCGACTCTTTGTTGAACTATCTGAAAATAAGATACAGCCAGCCATGTAATACCTAAGTAGTAAATTTAAGTCAGATAACTAACAATGAACGCTTTCCCTTTTGTCTATCCCTATCAGTTACTGATTGACTTAAATGCCAAATCTAAAGCAGATAATATTACGTTACCGGGCTTTTTGAAAGAGGCACTTAAACAATCCGACCTGACCGACTTCCAAAAACTGGAAGAGTTTCTGTTAAATGAAATTGAAAATGCATCCTTGCAGGATGTGAATTCAGCGAATTATTTCCTCCTTATCTCACGGCATGCCCTCCTGTACTTTTTTTATCGAGGCGATGAGAACCTTGAGCAGGCGTTGGAGGTAATTAATCGCCGGATGGGAGCATTGAGGCAGGTAGAGGTCATTGATTTTCCGGGTGAGTCCTGGGAACAATACATGTCTCTACTTTCCGCTGCCCACAAGCGCCGGTTCCGCTTTATTTCGCTAGAAGCCTACGAAAAATCAATCGGCGACCTGAAGTGGTCACAATTTGATCAACAGTTTATTGCCGATTTGTCCACGGTTCTTGGATTTACCTACTGCCTCGAAGAAACCCGCGATCAATCGGGCAAAGGAAAAATCTGGTTGCACAAGGCTATTAATGAGCAGCAGGGAAGCCTTGGACTACTTGCCCGCCTGTTGATGATCTATTATTTGAGGCAGGAAAAAAACGTTGATAATAAATCAAGGATTCAGTCGCTACTCGGAGAACTAAAAGAAATCAACAAATCGACTGAAGATGCGATAGATCGTGGAATTTATGATGCGGCTGTTTTTGATGTAGAAGCCAGTCTCATTGAAAATACCATTGCAAATTTCAATGATGAATTAACACGGCTGGAGGATGCGCAGCTCAAGCTAAAAGGACTGGAAACCCAGTTCGCCCAGAAGTCTGATCTGCCTACCTTTACCCAGTCATACGTAGAAGGAACCATCGCCAACCTGTATGTGGCACTCTACGGTATGACAGATGACACCCTTGAGCAGGCTTCCTTTGGCAAAAGCGCTTTGCATCACGCCGAGCAGTCTGCCTCGCTGGCTGAAGCCTGCCGTGACCATGTCGGAGAAATGAACGGGCGTACTCAACGGGCCCGAATTCTGGTAGAAACCAGTCAGCACGCTACAGAAAAGGATATCAAGGAACTGGTGCAGTATTTTAAAAAGCGTCAGGACTATCCTTCCTATCTCGCAGGGATGCATACCTATGTGGATTTGCTTGACCAAAATGGGCATTCTGATAAAATTCATGACCTATTGCTCGATATCTTTAAACTGGGTAACAAGCGAATCGATCAAGGCGGCTTTTATTTAATCAATGGAGCACTTGAACTGGCAAATCGGATCATGCTGGCAGAAACCCATAAGCCAGGTGTTTCCTGGATGGTTGAAGTCCTGAATGGTTTTTTCGATCGTGTTACAGAAGTCATCGATACCCTTGAGGATAACCTCGAGCTTTTTGGCAAATCTCTGGTTGAAAGGTTCCGCCTGAACTTCATCGAGTTTGAGCCCATTTCCCACTTCAATATCAAGGTATACCTGAGGTACCAGCTTTATGAGATGAAAATGGCACGAATTGGCGCCATAATCACCGGCGATGGCACTACGCAGAAGTTGCTGGAAAATCTCATCGCTGAGATGGAGTACGACAATAATCCGATGTCATTTATCAAGGCAGATTGGGATGAGTTCAAGCTGGTGCCCAATTCTGTACGAAATAGCACATTAAACAAGTGTATAAATATTTCGAAAGGTGATCTGCCATTGGCCGCGGAGCATCTTGATTTTTCTTACAGGAACTTGCGGAGTTACATCACCTTCAAAGAGGTGAACAGGCTAGGCTTCTTCCTGGACATGCAGCAAACTACCAATAAACAGCTGGAACAGGGAATTCGCTACATGTTCTACGACCTGTATAAAAATGGAACCATATTCGAAGTGGTATTTGACATGCCACGCTTCCTGGTCAAGTTCGCGCAGTCTGGATTCTTCTCCCAGGACCTCGAAAGAGAACTTAACATTAAGGGAACTACCGCGAAAAAGTACATCAAGATCATGGTTGAGATAGGCTTGATTCGTCAGGATAAGACTACCGGGCGCAAGCACTATTATCGCCTTATTCGCGAAAATGTGATGACTCGTCTTGGCAAAGATCAGGCAACCCTGATTGGCTGAGTCTGATGACAATGGAATAGTTAGAATTTTTGTTGTCTGTCTTTCTAACAATTGCTTTAAAAGCATTGATGCGCCGTCTATCTAATAGGCGGCGCTAAGCTTTTGCGATTTGCCCTGAAGCGGGGTTTGCTCCTTTCGGTGGAAAGTGAGACTTTTACGCTTCAAAAATTTGGGGAGAAATACCGCACATGAGCTTTCATAAAGAAATCCAACGCCGCCGCACATTTGGGATTGTAAGTCACCCGGATGCCGGTAAAACGACTCTTACCGAGAAACTTCTTCTTTTTGGTGGTGCCATTCAGGAGGCAGGAGCAGTAAAGTCCAACAAAATCAAGAAGCATGCGACGTCAGACTTTATGGAGATCGAGAGGCAAAGAGGTATCTCAGTCGCAACTTCGGTAATGGGGTTTGAGTATGCGGACAGGAAAATCAATATCCTGGATACCCCTGGGCACCAGGATTTTGCGGAGGATACCTACCGCACCCTCACAGCGGTGGATAGTGCCATTGTAGTCATTGATGTGGCAAAAGGGGTCGAGACCCAAACGGAAAAACTCGTTGAGGTCTGTCGGATGCGGGATACTCCCATGATGGTCTTTATCAACAAGCTGGACCGGGAAGGGAAGGATTCATTTGAACTGCTGGATGAGGTCGAGCAAATGCTCAAGCTGAATGTCCGCCCATTGAGCTGGCCCATCGGAATGGGAAAAAGCTTTAGAGGAGTATATAGCCTCTGGGAGAAAAAGCTTGTGCTTTTCACCGCACATGGCAAGCAGAAGGAAGAGGATAATGTCGTGATTGAAGACTTGAGCGACGAGCGTCTGGAGCGACTTATCGGGGACACTGCCGCCGAAAGGCTCAGGGAAGAAATAGAGTTAATAGAGGGAGTCTATCCTCCTTTCGACCCGGAAGAGTACCGTAGAGGAGAAGTCTCTCCCGTGTTCTTTGGATCAGCAGTCAATAACTTTGGGGTTCGTGAACTGCTGGATTGCTTTGTCGAAATTGCTCCCCCGCCTCAGGATGCACACACCGAGGAGCGAGACATCTCTCCTGAGGAGAAGAAATTCACCGGCTTTGTCTTTAAGATTCATGCCAATATGGATCCCAAGCACCGCAACCGTATTGCGTTTGTTCGGATTTGCTCGGGACTTTTTGAACGAAACAAAGCCTATAAGCACGTTCGCCTCGGGAAGAATCTCAAATTTCCGGCACCAACCTCCTTCATGGCTGCCAAGAAAGACATCATTGAAGAGGCTTTCCCTGGGGATATTGTCGGGCTATATGATACGGGAAATTTCAAGATCGGCGATGCGCTGACAGAAGGAGAAGACCTGCACTTTACCGGTATTCCCAGCTTCGCTCCGGAACTGTTTCAGTATGTCGAGAATGCTGATCCGATGAAGTCGAAACAACTCGCCAAGGGGCTGGAACAATTGATGGATGAAGGGGTGGCCCAGCTGTTTTATCACCAGCATACTGCCCGTAAGTTGATCGGCTGTGTGGGAGCGCTGCAGTTTGATGTGATCGCACATCGCCTCAAGCACGAGTATAACGCAACCTGTCGCTACGAACCTGCCAGATTGTATAAGGCGGTATGGATCACCGCAGAAAAACCAGCTGATTTAAAGGCCTTCAAGACCAGAAAGGCTCGCAACATGGCCAAGGATAAACATGGCCAGGATGTGTTTTTAGCAGAAACATCATGGGACCTGAATTCGACCCAGGAGCTATTCCCGGATGTGAAATTCCACTTCAAAAGTGAGTTTTAGGCAGCAAGTCAGGCGCCACCAGGAGATAACATGAAGGTAGTAGCAGGAAAGCCGTCCTGTTTTATTGCCGACTATGCCTCCTCACGGAGGAACATATCACGCATGCGGCCAGTGATAGGCACCGCCACCCCTTTCTTCAGGTCCTTGACCACGAAGGTAACTTCACCGTCAATGACAACTTCCTTGTTCGTTCGTTTGGTGACGAGATGTGAGAGCGTAATGCTCTTCTCACCGATGCGGGTGATCTGCGTTTCAATGTCCAATACATCGCCCAGCGTAGCTGCAGAACGATAATTGAGGTTGACATTGACCAGGACAAATGCCAGTCCGAGATCCATGAACATTCCGGACTCAAAAAAACCCTGGAAGTGGTTCCAGCGTGCCTCCTCCAGGAACTCCAAAAATTTGTAGCTGCTGACCTGGTTGTATAAATCCAGGGTCCAGCTGCGAACGGTTATTTCAGTAGTAGAGATTCGTCCTATCTGGGGTTCCATATCTGAATTGGAGGGGGTATGGTGTATGTCTAAAAATCCTGAAAGGTAAAAGTAGGCAAAATCTGGGTATTCTCTCAAGGGCATATCTCCCCTTCTCAAAATGTAAAGGCGAGTGGAGCGAAATTTTTTCACCTTTTGTTTATCAGATTTAACCAACAATCGATTTGAATTTGCCGTTATGGTGGAGGTAAATAGGCGGGTGTTTTGCGATAAGCCTTAAAACTTAAACCTTTTCAAAATACAACCTATTGCAGGTCGTCAACCAGACCAGCATCATCATCTTTACTACCCTGATTCAATGAAATCAACTTCTACCAGCCCTCCTGTTTCTTTTCAATTTATTTCAACGGCATTCTTACTGGTACTGTGGGGAATGTTTGGTCCCAGTTCTGAAGTTTTGGCCCAGCAGGTCAGCATCAGTGGCACAGTGCGGTCGGCGGAGACCGGTGAGAGCCTGGTGGGAGCTGCCGTGACCATCCCGGCACTCGAGACAGGAGCCTATTCCAACGATTATGGAGCCTACTCTTTGCGTGTTCCCATACAGCGGGATTCGGTGCAGATAAAATTTGCCTATTCTGGCTATGCTGGCTACTCCGTTACCATATCTCTCGAGCAGGATCAGCAAATAAATGTGGAACTAACTGCAACTACGCTTGACGAGGTGGTTATCGAAGCGGATGGATACGAGGAGCAACTCAATTCCACTCAAATGAGTATCGCGAAAATAACCATGCAGGAGGCCAAGAAAATTCCCGCTCTGTTTGGAGAGGTAGACATCATCAAAACGTTGCAATTAAAGCCGGGGGTCTCAAGCGGAAGTGAAGGAAGCTCCGGGATTTTTGTGCGGGGAGGTGGCCCGGATCAGAACCTCGTTCTGCTCGATGAAAACGTAGTGTACAATCCCTCCCACCTGTTTGGCTTCTTTTCCACCTTCAATGCCGATGCCGTGAAGAATGTCAACCTCTACAAAGCAGGATTTCCTGCGGAGTATGGCGGTCGGCTTTCTTCGGTAATTGATGTGAACATGCGAGATGGAAACCGCAAAAAGTTCTCAGGGACAGGAGGTCTCGGGTTGATTGCCTCACGTCTGACGCTGGAAGGACCCATCGTAAAGGACAAAGGGTCCTTTATTGTATCAGGCCGAAGGACCTACGTAGATGTAATCACCCGCGCCCTGAATGAAGCTTTTGAGGACCGCGAAAACTGGGTGGAGATCCCGGACTACTTTTTCTACGATTTCAACGCGAAAGTCAATTACCAGCTCAGTGATCGGGATCAGCTATTTTTGAGCGGATACTTTGGGCGGGACCAGTTTGGCTTTGATGATGCGGATCTTGATGCCGGATTTGACTGGGGAAATACCAACGCCACCCTGCGCTGGAATCATTTTTTCAGCTCTCAGCTTTTCATGAATGCGACCGTTGGCTATACCGGCTATCAGTATAAACTTGGGACTACGTTTGATCAATTCCGGTTTGAGCTGGGCAGTCAGATACAGGATGGAGTCCTGCGAACGGATTTTACCTGGACGCCTGGCGCACGGCATACCGTACAGTTTGGAGCCAGTGGCATCTATCACCAGTTTCTGGTGGGGGCACTGGACGCTGGAGATCAGGACAGCACCTTTAGCTTCGAGTCTGGCGAAGAGTTTTTGGGAAGCGAATGGGGCGTTTACCTATCGGATGATTTTGAGGTAAACAGCACGGTGAAAATCAATGCAGGCATCCGGCTTTCCGGATTCAACATTGGCGCTATCAACTATGTGAATCCCGAGCCCCGATTCGCCGCTAAAATCAGCCTGTCTTCCAAAGCCTCCCTCAAGTTCAGTTACGCCCGAATGGCTCAGTATCTGCACCTTGTAGCCAGCAGCGGTACGACCCTACCTACGGATATATGGTACCCGTCCACAGGGAATGTCAAACCGCAACTTTCTGATCAGGTTGCGGCAGGAATTACCATAGCCATAGGAGATCAGTGGCTGTTGAGTAATGAGGTGTATTACAAGTGGCTGCAGAACCAGATCGGCTTCAAGGATGGGGCAAACCTGTTCGTGAATGAAGACCTGGAGAATGAATTCGTATTCGGGAAGGGGTGGGCCTATGGCAATGAGTTCTACATTGAAAAGAGCCAGGGCAAGCTTACCGGGTGGATCGGTTACACCCTCGCATGGTCCTGGCGTCAGTTTGAGGGGAGGGAAGTTGAGGGCAGCGAGTTAGTCAATCAGGCTGTCAATGATGGGGAACCATTTTTTCCGCGAAATGATCGGCGCCACGATATCTCGGTTGTGGCAATGTATGAAATCAACCGTCGCCTGAGTGTGAGTGCTTCATGGGAGTACCGGACAGGAAATGCGATTACCTATCCACGTGGTTTGCTGGTGACCTTTGGGCCGGATCTGCTCGGAGGAGGTGGTAACCCAACTCCTGTTTTTGCACCGGTGTATGGACCGCGTAGTGCAGACCGACTACCAGCATATCATCGCATGGACCTCGGGCTGGTGATCAAGTTCTTCCCCAAGTGGGGAGATGCTGACCTGACCATTAGTGCCTACAATGCCTACAATCGACGAAACGTGTACTTCGTTCAGTTTTCTCGTCCATCCGGAGAGTTTCGGTACAGGGCGGATCAGGTTTCCCTGTTCCCCATTATCCCTTCAATCACCTATAATTTCAGTTTCTAGGATAGCGAAGAAAACTCGTGATCCAGCAAACTAATAATCAGTCTCAATCTGATTGCATTACCTCTAATCAACCAACCAAAAATATATGTCCCGCCTGTTTACAATTGGTCTATTGACTTTTCTGATGGCAATGACTGCCTGTAACCTTCAACAGGAAATCGACCTGAACCTGCCAGAATATGAGTCAGAGGTCGTGGTAGAAAGCTATCTTCGGCCTGGATTTCCTCTTACTGCTGTACTCACCGAGAGCGTCAGCTTCTTTGATACCCTTGAGCTGCGGTATGTGAGAAATGCTACCGTGGTCATGGATTATGGCGATCGACAGGATACTCTGAGGCCACTGGAAATAGATATTCAGAGTCAGTTGCTATCGCAATTGATTGACACAGCGCTGCTGATTCGTTTTGGGCCTCTCTTTGGCGAATCTCTCGTGATTTATACCTCATTCAGTACAGTTCCCGCCCGCTATGACCTGACATATCGCCTCCTGGTGATTACAGAGGAGGGGGATACCCTGCGTGCTCAGACCAATGTGCCTGCCCCTGTAGAATATCAGGATCACACCTATCGCTTCAACGATGACGGGAAGGCAATTTTTATTTCCACTGTTCAGGATGATCCCAATCAGGCCGATTATTATCGGCGTCTGCTGCAGCGGAGAGTGTACAGAGACAGCATGTGGAGCACCAGGACTGACCAGGACTTTCTCCTTGATGACGCCATTACCAACGGAGAACTGATCACCTTTGGGTCGGGATTTGACTATGAGGTAGGGGATACGCTGATTAGCGGGTTATATCATACCACACGAGACTACGTGAGATTTGCGGAGACCCGCGATGCGGCTATTGCAGCCAGCCTGAGCCCATTCTCTCAGCCTGCAATTCTTCATACCAACATTGAGGGAGGGCAGGGGCTGTTTGCCGGACTCACGCTGACACGGGATACCGTGGTAATCGAGAATTGAGTTGCTGGTCAAAAGCCTGGGCCGGCTATTTCCTTTTCTTATCCGTCGTCATACCTTCTCCGTATTTCGGAGGATAGCCTGATCGCGTCGGAGGTATTCCTGGTGTAAAACCGGAATAATGTCTTCGATGATGCGCTTGATTTCTGCTTTCTTCAGGTTTCTACCTGCGTAAATCACCTTGTCAGTAGCTCTGGAGGCTTCCAGGAGAGAGTGACGTTCTGCTTCGGTAAGGTGAGACAGTGACGGTAATTTCTGGCTCAATTCAGTAGTCGTCAAACTCAATAGGCCCCATTCTTCTGTTGAGTCCATCCAGTGGCGCCAAATGTGAGATAATTCATCAAAAACCTGGGCCTGGTCTTTTTCCTCTAACAGGGCCTGCAGCTTACGCTGGAGCTGGTTCCATTCCTGACGAAGCTGACGTCTCTTCAGCAGTTTCAACGCCGGGGACCTTAGCAGCCATCCCAGCAGGCTGGATATCAGTAGGATGCCGCCTAGCCACCATAGCCATTCACTGGAGGGCTTGGCCCCAACGACCTCCTCTAGCTTTGGGTCAATTTGATAACTGAGGCTGTCATCAAGTTCCTGAATTTGCTGTATCAGTACGAGCGGGCTGCTGGTGACAGTACTGCGGATGGTATCTGTCGCACTGCGATATCCATAGGGTAGGGTGATGGACTGCCGGGCTGCCAGGTTAAATGTGCGAATGCGAAATATCATGGCGTCTGTTTCCAGATCGCCACTTGTCTGGGTGGGCAACCGCTCGCTTTCAATCCACTCAAATGGGAGGAAATCCCTTCTCCGTGTGGGGAAAAAGACCTCTGTACCTTTAAGGTGCTGTACGGTCATCCGCAACTCCAGGATTTCTCCCAGTGCTACTGAGTCCTGTCCAAAAGAAAGCTGAATCCGTAGGGTGCGAGGTTGCGCAAAGCTGGACCACGGAGTCCCCAGCCCAATCAATAGCAGGATAATGATGTAGAATTTCCTCATGCTACGGATTCTGTCTTACGGCGTGAACGCCGATTCTGGTTGCGCTGTCTGAAGAACTTTTCCAGAATAGGGATGTAGTCCTCGCGGGTATTGATCGACATGTAGTCGATGCGATTCCGATTACAAACCTGAACCAGGTTGGTCTCAATGGCCTCAAAGTTGGCGTTGAGCTGGCTGCGGTAGCCTATGTCCCCTGCATTGAGCCAGCGCTGACGCCGGGTTTCGATGTCTATTACGGGGATCGTACCATATCCCTCTTCAAACATCTCGTTGGGGTGGAAAAGCCGTATCAGGATAACTTCATGCTTTCGGCTGAGCTGTACGAGGGAGGTTTGATATTCATCATCCAGAAAATCAGAGATGATAAGCAGGATACTCCGGCGCTTCAGGGTGTTTTTGATGAAGTCCAGCGCAAACTTTATGCTTGTCTGCTCGCTTCGATTGGTATGCGATAGAACTCCGCGTACAATTTTCAGGATGTGTTTTCGCCCTTTGTTGGGCTTATAGTATTTCTCGATGCGATCAGAAAAGGTTGCGAGACCGAACTTGTCGTTGTTCTTCAGGGCGGAAAAAGCGAGAATGGACGCGATTTCCATTCCGATCAGTCTTTTGTTTTCTTCTGCCGGGCCAAAATCACCTGAACCACTCACGTCAAAAAGGACAAATAACGTCTGCTCGCGTTCTTCACGAAACTGCTTGATAAACGTTTCTCCGGTTTTGGCCGTCACGTTCCAGTCAATGGTACGGACATCATCTCCATATTGGTATGGCCTTACCTCGTCAAACTCAAGTCCCTGTCCCTTGAAGGCAGAATGGTACTCCCCCGCAAAGGTGGTATCCACCATCTTGCGGATTTTGATCTCCAGTTTTCTAACCTTTTTTATAACCTCTTTCATACGGGACTTTCAAGATGCTAAAAAAATCGCGAATTGATGGTTGGAGCCTACCTCAACGGATAAAAGTTCTCATTGAAAGGAGGTTTTGAACTCCTGCGCAATTGGTGTACCATTCAGGCATTAGTCCAGGTAGACCACCCATCGACTCACATATAATCCCAGGTTTTCTACCCCCTGTGCATTGGAGTTGAAGGTTTTGTTTCCCTGAAAAGGCTTGAGAGTCTGGGAGGGGATATTATCTGCGGGAGAGAGCATGACGTAAAATTTCTTCTCAAAAGGCTTGAAAAGGCCGCTTCTCCAGGATTTTACCGTCCCCGAGTAGGTCCAGCCAAAGCCATAAAACTCCAGGGGGGAACGATTGGCCTTGGTAAGTTCTCCCAACGGTAAGCCCATGCGAAGGCCCTGAGAGGTGAACCAGCTTCCGCCTTCTCTCATAATGTAAACTGCAGAAACCTTTTGTCGACTATCGTCTTTCCAGGTAATCCGTATTTCGTCTTTGGTCTGTGGAAACACAACTGTGCAGGGCTCCGGGCTGCCGCCAGGCTTACGGATCTGGCTACGACCGATGTTTTGGGGGCCATACAATTGGATCAGATCCTCCTCGGTCGTGCTGACTTTGATGCCTCCAACCTGTCGACCGGGGACTACCAGCCGATCTTCGACAGGATTAGTCGGGATTTGGGCCGAGCGGGTATTGGGCTGGGTAGCCTGTTTGACCAGCCAATTGACGAAGTCCGAGTTGACATACCTTACTCCCCCTTCGTGCACCCATCCCATAAGCCCATCTTCCGTCTGGATTAGGATCCACGGCTCGAAATAGCGCTGCCCACGAAGGGTAAAAGCCGTTTTGCTAACGGTCCGCTGGTGGAGATAGGTCGCAACTTCTCCCTGTTGCATGGTGCCGATCTGGGGCATATCCACTCCCGGCTGGGCCTTGATAATCAGGTTCTCCACCCAGGCCTGGACTTTGTTGGGGCGGGCTAGTTCCCCGACCTCGCTACCCAGCTCGGTAATTCCTTCAACCAGATTTTCAATGACTTCTTCCGGATTTTGGTTAGCAGCAGGCGATGAACTGCCAGGGCTGCTTCCTCCAGGGGTGCTTCCTCCATTTTGTTGAGGGGGTAGCTGGCACCCCTGCAACAACAGGAAAAAAAGTGCAATCAGGATCGGAAAGGTGTAAGTGGGACTATGTTTAGGCATTTGCCAATGATTTAAGTCTTTTTTTGAGACAAAATGGGTGTTTTGTTAAACCTGTTTCTAGGTTGTGGCGTTATGTTAGAGAAGTTTTGTTTAATGTTTTTGGTAAAAAACATAAATATTATTGTTTGATGCCAAACCAAACGGGATACATGGTGTTAGAAGGGCAACTTAAAAATATGAGGCTATGTCAATGAATGGAGTTCAGGTGGGATGGAGTGTCCCACAAATGGAGGTAATGTCCCGCACACTGAAGGCTGTAGCTCACCCGGTCAGGCTGTCGATCATCGATATGTTGGACAACGGGCAGAAGCTTACCGTAACCGAAATTTACACCCGGCTGAATGCGGATCAGTCAAGTGTCTCTCACCATCTTAGTATCCTACGTGATAAAGGGGTTTTGGCTGCTGAAAGACAAGGAAAATATATCTTCTATTTTTTAAAAAACCGAGCCTACCTGTCTCTAATTGACTGTCTGAATGACATTCACCAGGATAACAGGTAGCAATCCTGCGGGCCTGAATCCCGGATTGACTGGTGGCAATTGCTACCTTGTGACTGACTGCTTGCGCTAGACATACTTTTTTGCAGAAACCAGAGAAACTCGTCGAAATGAAGGACGGATTCCTCTGGTTGATTTTTATTCACTATTGGGCTACCAGTCCTTCTTTTTGAACATTCCCTCTGGCAGGTGGCGAATCAGCCACATGATGGGCCGCCACATCCAAAGGGTGTAGATGACGTCCTTTCCTTTTGATACCCCTCGAAAAATGTCGCTGGCTACCTTTTGTGGAGATGCGGTGAGAAGCGGGTTGAGTGGTAATCCTTCCGTCATGGCGGTACGCACAAAGCCGGGCTTGACCGTAACCACCTTTACTCCGGTTTTTTGGGCTGCCATTCTGTTCCTCAGCCCGGAGAGAAACTCTGTAAAACCAGCTTTGGCACTGCCGTAGAAGTAATTACTTGCCCGGCCTCGTTCGCCTGCAACTGAACTGATGCCCACCAGGGTTCCGGTCCCATGAGCGGCCATTTCTTCAGCCAATCGACTCATGATAGAAACTGCACCGGTGTAGTTTACTTCCAGAATCTGCTGTGCCTCCTCCCAGTCTCCCTGGGCCCTGGTCTGATCTCCCAGATAGCCAAACACACAAAAGACCAGTTCTGGCCTGGGCTTCAGCAGCCTCGCAAACGTCATATGCTGATTGTACTGAGTCGCGTCAAATTCCAGTGCCTGGACATCCACTTCATATCGGAGCTTCAGATCCTGGACGTCTGCATCGAGGCGATCCGCATTTCGGGCGGCCAGGTACAGGTTCCAGCCATCCTTGGCATATCGGTGGGCAATGGCGCGGGCGATATCTGAGTTCGCACCCAGAATCAGGGCGTGTTTGGACATAATTCTTTGGTTTGGATGGCAAAAGTGGAAAAAAATGAGCCAAGATGTAAAGCGAAGTTTGTGGCCATGTGGAGAATTCCAATCTCTCCCCCGGTGGTTTTAACCATTTCTTTACCCTGGCCCAATCAGTTTTGGCTAAATTGCCTGCATGAAGCTACGGATACTCTTGTTGCTACTGGGCGGAATGAATGTCTGGGTTAGTCAGGCCCAGTTATTTCCAGCTCTCGGCGCGCAAAGAGCTGGTATTTCAGGTCTTGTTCCCCTCAAGGTGGAGGTAAGCCCGCGTGCCGCTGCGCTTGGAAGTGCCAATATTTGCCTCACTGGCGACCCATATGCCACTTATACCAATCCCGCCGCTCTGGATGAAATGGGAGGATTGGGCATCGCTGCTACTCATACCCTCTGGGCCGTAGGAACCCACCTCTCCTACATGAGCCTGACAAAACAGACCGATCTGGGAAGTTTTGGACTGTCGCTTGGGGGCTTTAACTCCGGAGAGATTGAAGAAAGGACCACTTTTCAGCCGGAAGGAACCGGTAGGATGGTGTATGCTTCTACTCTCACGGCAGGGATCACCTACTCACGACAACTGACAGACCAGTTTAGCTGGGGGACTACCGTCAGAATGGTCCATGAGCGTTTGGCGGATTTTGTTGATTACACGGCCGTAGTGGACCTCGGCTTTTTATACGAAACAGACATCAAGGAGCTTCGGTTCGCTGTGTTGGTTCAGAATTTTGGCCCTAATACAACCCTAAGCGGGTTTCGGGAGATTGATACCACGTTCAATTCGCGGCCCATCAACCTGGATGCCTATCCCGCTCCGACGGTCTTTAAACTGGGGATCTCTCTGGTTCCATATCGCTCAGAATCCGATATTCATGTGCTGACCACCTATGCCCAGCTCAACCACCCCAACGACAATGCTGAAAACATTCGTTTGGGAGCCGAGTACGCGTACAGGCAATTGCTTTTCTTGCGATTGGGCTATAAACTAAATGTGATGGATCAGCGTCTGCCTACGGCGGGAATTGGATTACGGATGCGGGTAGGTCGTTATCCCATGATGCTGGACTATGCATTTGATCCGATGCAGTACCTTGGAATCATTCACCGAATAGGCCTTTCGGTTTCCATCAATGGGGCAGAGAGTCGATAAGCCTTTGAAAATGAGTCGATTGAATCCCCGCTTCTGGACCCGAAAAAGAGCTCGCTGGCAACGACTTGCTGACGAACTGGACGGGAAATATATCCCCGGACGGGGAATCCGGAAGTCGGATACGGTGGCGGCTCCCTGTAAAAACTGGACCATCCTTTTCGACTGTCCCAAGCGAGGTAAGAGGCGCTACACTAGGGTGAGAGCGGCCTATGTCAACCGGGATAGCTTTACCTTTCGGATCTATCGTCGAAGGGCATATAGCGGGATTCAGAAAAAATTTGGGCTGGAAGACATCGAGATCGGAATACCGGAATTTGATGCTCCGTTCATCATTCAGAGTAATGATCCCCGGAAGGTCAAGTTGCTGCTCAAGCCCGAAAGAATTCGGGAGATTATAGGATGGCAGCCTGAAATCTGGTTGCACAACCAATCGGACCCCAACTGGGTAACCGATACCTGGCGTGAAGGGGTGAGTGAGCTTCACTTCGAAGTTCCCGGTGTGATACAGAATCTGCAACGGCTGCATGACCTCTATCAGCTTTTCGAAGAAATCCTCTGGCAATTGTGTCAGGTTGGATCTGCCTATAAAGACAACCCCCTTTCCAGATGAATAGCAGGGAGTATTCCTCAGGAAATAATACAGAAAAATTTATGATACGCACCCTCGGTTGCTTGTTGTTGGTTACCACTTTGCTGACGAGTTGCGAAGGATACTTTGGCAGCAGAACCTCGACAGACTTTCTGGACGAGCCTACCTATGAGAATGAGCAGGTGGCATACGTGCCTATCCAGCCAGTTTGGGATGATTTGGGCTATCCCATTGACATCATCGCTGGTTATGATGAATTGATTTATGTTGCTGATTCGCTGACCAGTGAAATTATTTCCTACGACCAGGCGGGCAATGAACTGGGGCGCTATCAGGTGCCAGGGCTTAGGGGCATCGCTCAGGACCGAAAACTGAATCTCTATGCTACGGGGACCAAAGATACCCTCATAGGAGGAATCAATTTTACCCTGGCAGCATTGTACAAGATCGACATGAACCTGCAGGGGCCCTATGGTCTGGCACAGGCCCGCATTGATACGGTGATCGTTCACCCCTTCTACTTTAGGCGTGGCACTCCGGTACTCAGCGATCAGGAGGTCTCTTTTCCCGCAGTGGCGGCCAAAGGCGATAATAGCCTTTACCTGGTTCGCAGCGGCCCTTCCAATCTTGCCACTCAGTTCGGGGGGCCTGATGATGCCATCCTGAGCATCCCACTGATCGATGGTGAGATCCAGGATCCCATCCCCCTTCGCGTATCCACTGGACTCGGAACGTTTGCGGATTATTTCAAAGTGCCGCGTTCGATTACGACCTATGCCCAGCCCCCGCAGAGTCCGGCGGTCCGGACAGGAGGAAACTTCATTTTTACCTCCTGGTCACCTGACGTAGCGCTTAAAACACAGGGAATTCAGCAGGTGGTAAGCGAAGGAGGGGTTGCGTATAACCTGCAGATTTTTGCGCAGGGAGATACCTCCAGGGCAGATGGGGCTATTTATGCTGCAAGTCGTTTCGAGCAGCCATCTGATGTGGTCGTGGCAGGCGATGAAACAGGCTATATTTTCGTGGTAGATGCGGCCAAGGATTCCCTTTTTCAGTTTAATGCAGATGGGTTCGAGGGCGTAACCCCGCCTGCCGGCTCAAGTGAATCCAGATTCATCCGGGTCTCCTTTGGAGGAACTGGCCAAGGCCTAACCCAGTTTGATGAACCCCGGGGCGTTGCCTACCTCAATCAGTTGCTCTATGTAGCTGATGCGGGTAACGGACGTATCCTTCGATTTCGTCTGACGACAGACTTTGACTAGTGGAATAAGTTCGGAGTTCGAAGTCCGATGTTCGTAGTTTAAAGTTTCCCGCTCTGCGGGATTTCGCTACGCTCAACGTGGACAGAAGTTTACTGTATTAACCTGAGTTTTGAGTTTCTGGGCTTCAATTCCAATTGGAACAAGTAGCCTAAAGCAAGCCTGGGGCGGCGTTGGCCCGGAATTCGGCGGTTGGGGCGGCTTGTGGGGCAGCCTGGAATTCCGAAGTTTCTTTGCCTCCTTTCTTTTTGAAAGAAAGGAGGTCCCGCTGAAGGCGACACTACACTGGTAACCAGTCGCTTATGAGAAATAAAACCCGAAACTGACGTTGTATTATTGATTACTTCGTTCCAAATGCACTAGTGGGGCAAGTTCAAAGTCGCTAGTTCGTAGCTCAAAGTGCTGCTGGTAAGCGCCTTGTGCTGTTTTGGGGGGGCTGTTTACTTCATTCAAAAAGCAATATTGCTTTCTGAATGAAGTTTCTGACCAGTTCGAGTTGAGGTAACAGTCTAATTGTCTGTACATTCAGCTTCGAACTCCTTCCACGAGCTCGTTCCAGGGGGAGGCAGATGTTATCGGGCAGATTCGCCCATACCTGAAGCTTTCTCAATTGCTTCGATCATTCTGTGAGCGATCATTTTGCGATCAAATTTCTTTTCTGCCAATCGGCGTCCCTTGTGGCTCATCTGTTGGCGCAATGTCCCATTACGAGCCAGTTTTACCAGGTTGGCTGCGAAGGCCTCCACATCTCCCTGCGGGGAGGAGAGTCCACAATTATATTCTGAAAGGTATTGAGCCTGCCACCCCTGGTAGTTGATGACCATCGGCAATCCCGCTGCCAGGTAATCAAAAAACTTGGTCGCAGCATTGGCCTCCAAAACAGGAAAGGGAGCAAAACTCACCACTCCTATGTCTGCCTCAGCAAGCAACCTGATCGACTCCTCACGGGAGACAGCCTGGTGAAATCGAACACTTCGGACATTCAGTTCTTCTGCCAAAGACGTTACCCTATCCCGGTCATTGCCATCCCCAATGATGTTGCACTGAATCTCGATATCTCTCTGGTCCTGAATCAGGTACAGGGCGCGTATTAACTGGCTGAGGTCGTTGGCAACGCCGATGGTTCCCGTATACAGAATGGAAATCGGATTGGAACCTCTTCGTGTCGGAAATCCAATGCGCCCGGTGTCGCTTCCATTAGGGGTTGTCACGATTTTTTCTTCTGAAACGCCATGATCCGTGATCTGCTGAGCCATCCCTTCGGAAAAGGGAAAAATTAGCCTGGCGTCCTGATAGAGTTTCTCACTTTTCCTCAATAGCCATTTGCCGGGACCCCAGGAGGGAAGAATGCCCATTCCGATAGGGACATCCGGCCACACATCTGCAACTTCAAAGAAAAATGGAACCCGATGATGCTGGGCCAGCTTTTGTCCCAATTTTCCCACAGAAAGAGGGGCGGAGTAGGCCAGTACAGCATCTGGTTTCGGCAGCGTTTTTCCCAGCTTCAGGGCTTTTCTGAAGAAGCGAATGAAGGAGAGAATGCGTCTGGGAAAGGACATCAGGTGATGATACGCGACCGGGAGGAAGTAAATCTGGATTCCATCGACTTCTTTGGCCTGCCCGACGGGTGGAAGCGGCCTCCAGGGGTGCCCGGGCGGTATATGCGCCTCGCTGCTGATAAAGGTGATCTCGTGCCCGGCTTCCTGCCACATTCGGGCAAACTGCCAGCATCGATCATTTCCGCCAGTGCCAGGTACAACGAGTAGCTGCTGGAGGTAAAGCAGGCGCATAGACTAGTGGGATAAGTTCGAAGTTTCCCGCTTTGCGGGATTTCGCTGTGCTCAGCGTGGGTAATAGTTCCTGGTTTAAAGTGCTGCTGATCAGTAGATTGTCCAGTTTTAATTGGCTCATTACTTAATTCCGAAGGCACTAGATTTGTTCTACAATTTCCCGGAAACTGGGGGAGGCATCTTTATCCTTTACTATCAGGACAGCCTGATCGTCCACCAGTTTGAGAAGCTTTTCAGTGGTACTTCCGAGCAGGAATGCGCTCAGTCCGCCCAGTCCACGAGCCGAGACAATGATCAGGTTGGCTTGATGTCGCTTGGCCAGCTTCTTTAAGACTGCTGCGGGGGATTTTTTCCTGCCGTACACAAAGTGGATTTTTACTCCTGTCAGGTCGAGTTCATATTGCTCCGTAAATTTGACCAGCCTTTTTTCTGCATTTTGACGCATGAGAGCGGCAAATTGGGACTCGGTACGACCGGTCTTATAGTATCCCATGGGAACATGATAAACATGAACCATGTTGATGTTGACTTCATGGGAGGCACGTTTGCGCAGGGTCAGGGCTTCTTCCAGGGCGAGCCTGGCAGGCTCGGAAAAGTCACAGCCCACAACAATCTGGTTGATTTCCTCGGGGGGAGTCTCGGGAAGAAACATCACGGAACATTTTGCCTTATTGGCTACCTGAGTGGGGACGATTCCGGTTCCGTTGCGGTTTTTTTTACGGCCCATGACAATCAGGTCGACGTCAAGATCTTCTGCCTGATGCAGGAATTCCTTGCGAGGAGATCCCTCGATAACCATGGTGTGTATCCGGTCTTTCCATTGACCATGGTTAGGGAAGTTGCGTTCTATCTCTTCGAGCATGTTCTGTCGCAGATGTTCTGCGGGCTCTTCCATCAGCACAGGAAATGCCTCTGCTATCTCTTGAGGTAGCTCCAGCTCGGGTTGGATATTGATGAAGTAAATATCCTCAGGCTCCACCAGCTCAGTGAGGGCCGAGGCAAACCGGATCAACCCCTTATCCATAAGGGTAAAATCCAGGCCAATCATCACACGTTTGAAAGGATACATGCTACGATAGGAAAATAAAAGGGCACGGTATTACATTCGCAGTATAGGGTAGTGCCTATTATTTTTAAATATAGCGAAAGTCCCATCCCTCATGCAAAAATGGTTTGGTTACCTCCTGCTTTTCCTTTGCACAATCCCAGGAACGGCCCAGGTTTATAATGTAACCCGTTACTCTACCGAGGACGGTCTGGTACAATCCCAGGTAATGGCCCTCCTTCAGGATCGTTTTGGATACCTGTGGCTGGGTACCCACCGGGGAGTCTGTCGATTTGATGGTCAGTCCTTCAAGGCCTTTGGGACTGAAGAAGGCCTGGGCAGTGTATTCCTCGTTGACATGGTGGAGGGGGCCAATGATACCCTCTGGATGGCTACTCCCAATGGGCTTAGCCGTTGGGATCGGTCGAGGGAAAGGTTTAAGACTTACACTACTGATGATGGCCTTTCTTCCAATGACCTGAGTGCTCTGCTTTTTGACGCAGAAGGACGGTTGTGGATAGGAACCCAAAACGCCGGGATTTCCCTTTACCAGGGGGGCAGGTTTGGTGCCAATCCTTATGCCTGGCCGGATTCTGGCGAGCACCATGTTACCAGTCTGATGCAGGATGGGGAGGGGAAAATATGGATCGGTACCCTGGAAGGACTGTATACCTGGGAAGCTGAGTCTGATCGACTCACAAAACACAGCCTTCCTGCCACAAATGATCAAATTGAAGTATTGTCCTTCCTGGAGGATCGGAGGACCCGCAGCCTTTGGGTGGGAACTACGCATGGAATTTTCGAACTAAAAGACTCAGAAATCTCCTGGTATAAGCTGGATGCAGAGAACCTGCCCGATCAGGAAGTATTTTGCATGGTCCAGGATGAAAAGGATCAAATCTGGATTGGAACCAGAGAGGGACTGATTCGGTACGACGGGAGTTCCTTTACCCATTTAAAGCGGCAGGATCAGCTGTTGAATTTTCACATGACCAGTTCTCTCATGGACATGGAAGGGAATCTCTGGTTTGGAACAGACGGAGGTGGAGTCAGGCGAATCAGTGAAGGGGTATTTTTTAGCCTGGGTATGGAAGATGGCCTGAGCAGCAATATCGCCAAGTCTTTCCTGGAAGACGAACAGGGGCGTGTCTGGATCAGCACCCGCGATAGAGGGATCAACATCATTCCCAATGAAGGCCAACTGGTCGGTCGCGATGTTCTCCAGTGGAAAGTCGATAACAGTGGGCTTGGGGGAAATAACATCGTCAGTAGTTTCAGAGATGAAGAAGGAGCCTTCTGGTTCGCATCCTTTAATGGGACCCTCACCCGATACAGAAATGGACAGTGGAAGGTGTACAATGAATCTCACGGATTAAATACTGAAGCCGTTTACTGGGTAACCCAGGATGGTAAGGGCACCCATTGGGTCGGAACCAAGGATGGCATTTTCCAAAAAAAAGGAGAACGGTTTGAGAAGAAGTGGTC
Organism: uncultured Bacteroidia bacterium; assembly: GCA_964343195.1. Taxonomy (GTDB): domain Bacteria; phylum Bacteroidota; class Bacteroidia; order J057; family J057; genus CAYVAP01. The sequence continues at coordinate 64,147 of CAYFIR010000016.1, forward strand.
GCAGGAAAATGGCCTGATGGGAAATACCATCTACAACCTCTACTTCGACCGCAAACAGAGACTCTGGATTGGGGCAGCCTCAGGGCTTATGCGAATTGAAGGAGACGAAATCCTGCAATGGCGGGGTGATGCTGTGATCGGGGAGAATGTTCTGACGATTATCGAAGATGAGATGGGCAGGATTTGGGTCGGCAGTTCCGGTGGGCTTTTTTACTTTGATGGGAAAGATGAACCAACAGGTGTGCGCATCAGTGGAGCAGCGGGGGCCCAGACAGTAGTGGGATTGGTC
>CAYFIR010000017.1:0-62397 GCA_964343195.1 uncultured Bacteroidia bacterium
ACTAGTCATTAGTTTCGCGGTTCAAAGTTCAAGGTTGAAAGTTGCCTGGGCTACGCAGAGCCAATTAGTGGCTATTGCCCCAGAATTAAGTGCATACATTGGTTAGTATAAGGTAGGCCCAAAATTCAAAAAGGCAAATCAGGACTCTCAGAGGCCCTTTTGACAGGTCGAAACTAATGACTAGTGCCTGCGGAATTAAGTATTTGATCATTCGTAATTCGGATAAAGTGCTCACCAGCAGTACCTCCGATCACGTTGAGCGCAGGGAAATCCCACAGAGTGGGAAATTGCTGATCAGATGCTTCGATTACCACTCCCCGTTTCATGGGATCTTCGACAGGTACAAGATTTCGAATCCTTTCCACTATTGCTCACAAACGTACAATCGATAAAATCCTCCAGGGCCCATTGTCTCTGGAGGATTTTTGTATGCTGGCAGACAGATTCCTGAAAAGGTAAGGTGCAAGACATCCCCCAGCCCCCGGGCTTCGTAGGTTTGGTATCATCGGCTATCCGAGAACCTTTGAGGCACAAAGGCGGTTATGCATGTAGTCTCAAAAAGCTCAGTGCGTTGTGGTGCAGGGATGATGGTAAATGACTATGCCCCCGACACCCCATTGCCTGTGCCGTTGAAATCAATCTTCACCAAATACCCTATGAAAAAGTCCATCCTATTCCTCTCTCTGGCCTTCATATCCCTGTTTTTATTTCAGTCCTGTCTAAAGGCCCAGGACCGCAGTGACCGCGAACTCAAAGAACTGGCTGAAGCAGAATATCAGGGAGAACATGTGGAGAAAACAGAAGCAGAATGGCGCTCCATGCTATCTCCACTCGCATATGACGTCACCAGAGAGGCCGCTACCGAGCGCGCTTTTACCGGAGAATACTGGGACAATAAAGCATCAGGGACCTATGTGTGCTCCTGCTGCCAATTACCACTGTTTAGTTCTGATACCAAGTTTCGCTCCGGGACTGGATGGCCCAGCTTTTATGACGTTGTCGACAAGCATAATGTAGCATCTGAAACCGATCGCGCCTACGGCATGGTTCGCACCGAGGTGCTTTGTGGCCGATGCGATGCCCATCTGGGGCATGTATTTGAAGACGGCCCCAATCCAACAGGGCTCCGGTACTGCATCAACTCAGTCTCGTTGAAGTTTATCCCAATGGAGCAATAGCCCCAACGAATATTGCTGTTGTATTGTGAGGCCAGCCTGAAAGTGGAATTATCCTGCTTTTGAGCTGGCTTTTCATTTGTTTAGCATCATGAAAACTCATTTCTGTTGGATAGCTATTGCACTGATGCTGGCTTGGTTCAGCAGTGGATGCAGGGAGTCAGTTAGTACCAGTGTAGAAATTATTGAAACCGGACTCTCAGCCCCCATTTCGCTCAGGGCATTAGCGTTTAGCCACCCTGACACCGGGGTAGCAGTGGGAGGGTATCGCTATGAGACCACGGTCATCTTGCGAACAGTAGATGGCGGAGCTACCTGGGAACCAGAGCAAACTGCAGGGCCAGTAGATCGGGTCATGTACTCGGCTTACGCAGAGCCGTCTGGCTTTTTCCTGACCGGAGGGAACCACGATCAGGTCCTGATCTGGAACAGTGGCGCAGAAGAGTGGCGGCCACATTTTATGTTTTGGGGCTATCTCTGGAGTCAGGTAAGGGCTATTACCCGGCGTGATGATAGTACCCTGATGGCAGTGGCAGGAGGAGGCTACGATAGGGGATTGCTGGTCAGTAGCCGTGATCAGGGGCGCAGCTGGCAGTTGGTCGATAGCTTTGAATACGAACTTCGGGACATTCACTTTGTAAATGATCAAACCGGCTTGATGGCTGGCTTTGGGACCGTGTTCAAAACAACGGACGGGGGGGAAACATGGGAATTCACCACCGCTGAGGGGGACATTTTTGTAAGCCTGGATTTTCCCACAGCTTCGACGGGCTATGTAGCCGGCAGAGCCGGAACCATTTTGAAGACAACAGACGCCGGAGCAACCTGGGAAATCCTTCGCAATGGCAACAGCCTGACCAAACCCCGGCATCGATATAGCCGGCTGCGTTTCTGGGATTCGGAGCTCGGATATGTGGTAGGGGATAAAGGTAGAATGCTTATGACAGAAAATGGCGGACAATCCTGGCAACCGATATCACTTCCATTTGAAAATGACCTCTTTGACCTTTATCTGAGGGGCGAGCGCGAAGGTCTCCTTGTTGGTTCAGATGGCCTGCTGGCCTATGTGACATGGTAAGGGTAATATCCCCTGGGAAAAGCATGGAAGCTCGTTTAACCCATCTCTTCAATTCCTCGATGGCTCATCGCTACTCCTCATCCCGGATATTCCCAGATGGGCATATTGTCAATCAGACGAGTCTTTCCAAGCCATGCTGCAACAAATGTGACAGGGTGTTGTGCCGGGTACAGAGAAGAAACCGGTTGCAGGTCTTTGCCTCCCAGGACTTCCAGATAATCCAGTTCGATCAGGGGAAACGGCTGTAGCTGTGCTCGACCAAATTCGAGAATCTCGTCTACTGACTCCCAAATGGTGCGGCGTAGTTTGATCTGTGCCAGGGTCTGTGACAGGGCCAGGGCCTGCTCTCTTTCCTTGGGAGACAGGTAGGCATTGCGACTACTCATGGCGAGGCCGTCCGGGTCTCGTACGATGGGGCAGGGTACTACAGTAAGAGGAAAATGCAACTCCCTTACAAGGGTTTGGAGAATCAACTGTTGCTGATAGTCTTTGAGCCCAAAATAGGCTCGACTGGGTTGGATCAGGTTAAAAAGGATGCTGACGATTTGTAAAACGCCATTCATATGACCGGGGCGGCTGCGGGCACAGAGCACCTCATCCAGTTTGCTTAGCTGAAAGGTGATGAATGTATCACCTGCAGGATAGATTGATCGGGTATCCGGAGCGAAAACAAAATCCACTCCGAGGTCTGCGAGCAGGCTCTGGTCTTTTTCGAGATTGCGAGGATATTTTTCAAAATCCTCATTAGGACCAAACTGAGTGGGATTCACAAATATGCTGACGAGGGTATGGTCGTTTTCCCGAACAGATTGGCGGACCAGAGAAAGGTGCCCTTCATGCAGTGCTCCCATGGTTGGAACCAGTCCCAAGGTACCCTTCCAGCGGGTACGCTGCTGCCTGAGCTGAGTCAGGTCGGAGATCAATTCCATGGGGGACAAATTTGTGGATAGGGAGCTAAAATGCGGCCAATATAATGACCGAGATTGTCAATGCAAATAATTTTCTGTATTTTTGCATCTGATTTGTAAAAGGCCCTTACACGCCTGTAGGGGGATCAAAAGTCCCATAATTGTGAATACCATATGAGTAAGAAATTGCGCATCCTTTATGTTACGTCGGAAATTGATCCGTTCCTAAAGCTGAGCTCAGCTGCGGACCTGATCCGTTTACTGCCTCAGAAGCTACAGGAAAAAGGTCACGAGATTCGTATTTTCATGCCCAAGTTTGGGGTGATCAACGAACGTCGGAACCGCCTGCATGAGGTAGTACGCCTATCAGGGATCAATATTCGCGTGGCAGGTGAGGAAAAGCCCCTCACCATCAAGGTAGCTTCTATCCCCAATGCCAAGCTACAGGTGTACTTTTTGGACAATGAAGACTACTTCAAGCGCAAGTCAGTATTGGCTGATAAAGAAGATGTTTTCCACAAAGACAACGATGAGCGCTCAATTTTCTTCTGTAAGGGTGTAATCGAGACAGTGAAGAAGCTGGGTTGGCCACCGGACATTATTCACTGCCACGACTGGATGACTGCTTTTATTCCGTTATATTTGCGCACGCATTACAAGGATGACCCAATGTTCAAGCGTACCAAGACGGTCTTTACCGTGTACGACAACGGGTTTGAGAGTGAGCTGGCCAATAATTATCTCGACAAGGTCCGTGTAGACGGAATCGCAGACGAGAACCTGGACAACTATGACGGAAATAATTACGTTGGGGTAGTCAAGGGTGGAATCGCCCTCTCCGATGTGGTTACCAAGGGTCATCCTAACATTGACGAGAAGCTAGAAGCTTATCTCGAACAAACTCAGGATGAAAAAATTTATTTTGACGCCAGTGACAAAGATCAGTACGTGGAAGGCTATAATCAGCTTTACTCAGAGCTTTCAAATTAAGCCTGTTTCTACATCCAGGATTTCAAAATGGCTGTTGGTAGGAATGCTACCAACAGCCATTGTATTTTTTTCAGGTTGTGAAGAACCCATTCAGGGTATCGGAAAGGAGGTGCTGCCTCCCGGAGATATCATCGAGACTTATTACACAGACAGTCTTGAAATTGAATTTCGGACTATTCGCCTGGATACCATCAACAGCTATAACTCCGAGTACCAGTTGGTCGGAAACTATGTTGATCCTCAGTTTGGACGAATTTCAGCGAGTACCTATACACAGGTACTTTCCCGAACCAGTCCGATAGTCGGGGATCCTGACCTGTTGTATGATTCTCTGGTGCTCAATCTACAGGTTGCCAGCTATTACGGTCGTCTGGATCAGCCTCAGGTTATCAGGATCTATGAGATTACGGGTGACTGGCCAGAGGAGGAGGACATTAACTCCGAAACCACATTGGAATACAGCGCCAACCTTCTCGCTGATCCAACTCCCATTTACCTGGATGAGGCGGGAACAGCCGAGATATCCATACGGTTGAGTGATGAACTGGGTCGCCGCCTCCTCTATGCAGATCCGGATACGCTGGGAGACAGGGACCTGTTCAATGAGTTCTTCAAAGGCTTATATATTACTTCCGAGCCAGTGAAGCACTATAACCGTGAGCCAGGAGCTATCCTCAGGCTATTGGGGAACAGCAGCAATACACAGCTCGAACTTCACTATCGTGAAGAGGACACCACCGCGACGATTTTCCGTGCCAAGGTTGAGCCTTTTCAGATCAGTAGCTCCACTCCCAAGTTTCATCACGTTACCCGCACCCAGGAAGCCGAAACTCTCCTGGATATAGAAGGACCCGCTCTCGCAGGTGATGATGAAAAAGAGCAATTTGAGTTTCTCCAGGGAGTAGTACAGGTTCGCAACTATATCAGATTTCCCGATGTTGATCAGCTTGGAAATGTGGCGATCCATAATGCCTCACTGACACTCAAGGTCGACCCGGAAACTCTTGGATCAGAAGACCGCTATTCACCGCCTACGGCAATTCTGCCGCTGGTCGCTGACAGTACCTATGCGATAAAGTTTGGGGAGGACGGGGCCATAGAACTGGTCACTTCGCTGAGTGATGTCGTCTTCTATAATAGCAATGACGCCACCTACACCATCGATCTGACCCGCTATATTCAGGAGATTCTTACAGGTGCAAGGGAAAATACAGGATTCGTTTTATTGCCCTCCGGTGCCGGAAACAGAGTTGATCGGGCAATTTTGGGTGGCACAGGCCACCCCTCCCTGGCTCCCCAGTTATCAATCATATACTCAACCTTACTTGATTGATAAAGGCTGATATACGACGACTACTCATTTCGCTCTCTGATAAAGGTTACGTCTTTGTACCTTTCAGATAATCTCATTCTTTACAACACCAAACCAAACATCATCTATGTGTGGGATCGTCGGTTACATAGGCCATAGAGAGGCCTACCCAATCCTGATCGAAGGATTGCGTAGATTAGAGTACAGAGGATATGACTCTGCAGGGGTAGCCCTCATGAACGGCAAGATAGACGTTTATAAAAAGCAGGGAAAAGTTGTCGAACTTGAAAATCACGTTGGACCAGACTACCCTCGGACCAGGGTCGGCATGGGACATACCCGCTGGGCCACCCACGGAGCTCCAAACGATGTAAATGCTCACCCCCATCAGTCTTCCAGTGGGAAATTTGCCCTGATCCATAACGGCATCATTGAAAACTATAGCCTGCTAAAGGAGAAGTTAAAGAGTGAAGGGTACGAGTTCAAAAGCGGCACAGATACCGAAGTGCTGGTTCAGCTAATTGAGCTCATCTACGAAAGAGAAAAGGTAAGCCCGGACGAAGCTGTACGCCTCGCATTAAATGAAGTTATCGGGGCATATGGCATCGTGGTGATGTGCAGTGACCAGCCTGGGACCATGATCGTCGCCCGAAAAAGTAGCCCGATTGTAATTGGGATCGGGGAAGACGAATACATCATTGCTTCTGATGCTACCCCCATCGTAGCCTATACGAAGGATGTTATCTACCTCAATGACGAGGAGATGGCCATCATCAATGAAGACGGCTACACCATTAAGAACATTCAGAACGAAGTGCTGACTCCCTACCTGCAACGGGTAGAGATGGAGATGGAATCTCTGGAAAAAGGTGGTTACGACTACTTCATGCTCAAGGAGATCATGGAGCAACCCAAATCCATCCGGGAAAGCCTTCGTGGACGCATAGATCCATCCAATAAGAAAGTCTGGCTAGGGGGACTGGTGGATATGCACGACGAACTTCGCCGTGCTTCGAGGTTTATCTTCGTGGCTTGTGGCACTAGCTGGCACGCAGGTTTGGTAGCCGAATATCTTTTTGAAGAATTCGCACGGGTGCCAGTCGAAGTTGAGTACGCATCAGAGTTTCGCTACCGCAATCCCATCATCCGTCACGATGATGTGGTCATCGCCATTAGCCAGAGTGGAGAGACGGCAGATACCCTGGCAGCTGTCCAGATTGCAAAAGAAAAAGGCGCTACGGTACTGGGAGTAGTGAACTCCGTCGGTTCCAGCATAGCCCGGGAAACCACTGCGGGGGTGTATATTCACGCCGGACCGGAAATCGGTGTAGCTTCTACAAAAGCCTTTACCTCACAGGTGACAGTGCTGGCCCTGATGGCGGGATTTGTCGCTCATTTGCGTGGGCTGAATTCCAGCAAGGTCCGTACCCTGACCGAGGACATTCTGCAGATCCCGGAAAAAGTTCGCAGAATCCTCCAGCAGGATGATAAAATCCGAGAGATCTCCGAGACCTTCAGCGAGGCCGCCAACTTCCTGTACCTTGGCCGCGGGTATAATTTCCCTGTTGCGCTGGAAGGCGCTCTGAAGCTCAAGGAAATTTCCTATATCCATGCGGAAGGCTATCCTGCTGCCGAAATGAAACACGGCCCCATCGCGCTCATCGACGAAAACATGCCGGTGGTGTTCATCGCCACCCATGATGAGTCTTATGACAAAGTTGTTTCAAACGTAGAGGAGGTCGTTTCCCGTGGTGGACGGGTCATCGCAGTTGTCTCTGAAGGTGACACCACTATCCGTGAACTGGCTGATTATGTCATCGAAGTTCCGAAGACCAGCCCATCGCTGGTGCCCTTGTTATCGGTGATTCCGCTGCAACTGTTGTCCTATCACATTGCCGTGATGCGTGGATGTGATGTGGACCAGCCACGGAATCTGGCCAAGTCGGTTACGGTGGAATAAGCTGCCCCACCCTGATGGGTAGAGACAAGCATATATGTATGCGGAATAGGGATATGGCACGGCCATTCGACCCTGTTCCGCATACTTTTTATTCACAGAAGCTGGTTTCCCTGATAGCAGCCTGTGCCGCTTCATTTGTCTTCCTGATACCATTCGGCAAATTCATCGATGGCCTCCCATACGGTCTGTTGGGGCACAAACCCCAACTGCAACTGCGCCTGGGTAATATCCAGCGAAAAAGATCTGGCAAGGGTGCTGACCCCATATCGGGTGAGAAGGGGCTCGCGGTTTTGCTGAAAATTTCTGGCGCGCCATTCCATGAATCCAGCCAAATGAAAGAGCAGTGGATACGGCACCTGTTGGGTAGGGGGAGCCAGTCCCAATTTCTGCAGAATATAGCTAATGCCTTCCCATAGGGGAACTGGATCACCGTTGGAGATGTTATAAGGCCGACGCATTGCTTCATCTGGAGCGGTCATGGCCAGTAGAATTGCATCAACCACATTGCTTACCGGTGTGAGGTCCACCCTGTTTTTACCGTCGCCTATGATTCTCAGCCGACCTGCATGGTAGGCACGAAGGATTCGGGGCATGATGACGGTATCTCCTCTCCCTATCAGGGCCCTCGGGCGTAGGGCCACCCAATTCAGGCCTGAAACCTCCAGAAGTTTTTCTGCCTGTCGCTTGGTCCGGGCATAGGCATTGACCATGACCTTCGGGAGCGGGTCGGCTTCGCTGATTCCCACCTGATCCTGGTGGTTCACATAAAGACTGGGGGTAGAAATGTAGATGAAGCGATCTACTCCATGCAGTTCTGCGGCGGCAATGAGGTTTTGTTGGGCAAGTACATTGGCACGGAAAAAATCCTCCTCTGCCCCCCATGGGGAGGAAAGGGCTGCACAATGGATGATGGTCTTAATGCCATTTTCCGAGATCAGTGCATCCACATACTCCCGGTCAGATAAATCTCCCAGTTGGTATGTCACCTGAGTCGAATGGACCTGAGCATTTGCACGGAGGGTGCGCCCTGAGGCTATCATCCTGGCTTTGCCGGGAAGCGATGCAAGACGTTCAAGAGTTCGGCTACCCAAAAATCCTGTCGCCCCGGTGACTAGCAGTGGTTCATCGATGCTAATGGCCTCAAGTCGTTTGCTGTCCATCCTATTTCAACTCGCGCTCAAATAGCTCGAAAATCCTGCGGTATTCATCCGTCCAGCTACTGGCGTGCTTGAAGGCATGACCTTCCATGGGATAGAATGCCACATCCCAGTTGTCTTTACCCAATTCGATGAGTCGCTGTGAGAGGCGGACCACATCCTGAAAGTGGACATTGGTATCGATCATACCGTGACAGATCAGGAGGCTTCCTTCAAGGCCTTCAGCGTGGTAAATGGGAGAGCTTTGTTGATACGCCACGGAGTCTTTTTCCGGCGTATTGAGCATAGGGGCGGTGTAGGGATGGTTATAATGAGCCCAATCTGTCACGGGGCGCAGCGCGGCCCCACAGGCAAACACACCGGGTTGGGTAAACATGGCCATCAGGGTGATGAACCCTCCATAGGAACCCCCATAGATGCCGATTCTTTCCGGAGATATTTCCCAGGCATCCACCAGCCATTTTGCCGCATCGACCTGATCGTCCAGGTCCTTTCCTCCCATGTGACGGTACACATCCGTGCGCCAGTCTCGTCCATAACCCGCGCTTCCCCGGAAATCAAGATCCAGGACAATGTAACCGTGATCGGCTAACAGGTTGTGGAACATATACTCCCGGAAATAGTCGCTCCAGCCTTTGTGAGCATTCTGGAGGTAGCCAGCGCCATGTACGAAAATTACAGCGGGGCCGTCCTTTGTGAGGCTATCCGGCCTGTACAGGCGAGCATGGATATTTCCTCCATCCCGAGCTTCGATAACATGGTGCTCGGGGTTGCGCCAGGGATATCGCTGGAACTCCTGGCTCAGAGATTGGGTAATGCGTTCTGGGGCAGCCCCGGGTTTGTTTTTCTGTATGTAAAGCTCCCAGGGAGTGTTGGGATTGGAGTAGCGAATTGCCAGGTATTTTTCGTCTGGAGAAAGGGTAACTTCATTCCAGCCAGGCTGTGCCGTTAGTTGTTCTGGTTGTCCCCCTGCTGCCGGGACTCGGTAGTAATGCCACTCGCCGGGATGGGTCAGGTTGGAAGAAAAATAAAGATGTTCTCCATCCTGAGAGGGCTGAATTCGATCCACTTCATACGGGCCCCGAGTTAAGGCGCGAGTCTGCCCTGTCAGTGCCGAGACTAGGTAGAGATTGGCATAACCCGTGGCTTCAGAGGTGTACCAGATCCACTCATTATCGGGCATCCAACCCATTTGAGAGGTACTGCCTAGCCATCGGCCGATTCCGGGTCCATCGATCCAGGCATCATCGTGCTGATGGTCCAGTAGGGTCATGCTTCCGGTAGAAGGTTCGAGAAGCATGATCCAGCGGTCTTTAAAGTCCAGGGTACGAACTTCCAAAAGAGCATGCTCTCCTGCACTGGGCCACAGAGGTTTCATGAAAATAACTTCCCTTGGGGCCATAGCAACCGGGGCGGATTCTGCATCTTCTTCTCCTTCAGATCGAGTTGCCACCAGGTTATCACCGAGATCCAGGGGAGCCATGATGCCGGGTAATTGCTCAATGGAAATGGTGATTACGGTATCCCGCTCGACATCATAGGTCGCCAACTCGTAATGTGGCTGTGGGCTTCCGACTTTGGGCCTTGCCTGAATTACTTCCGGAAAACCGGTAGGGGTGATATAGCGAGGTACCTGGGTCGTGAAATTCCCGGAAGGAGATTCTCTGAATAGCATGGTAACAAACCGACCATCCGGGCTAATGGTCAAGTGGTCTATTTGCTGATTCCCACAATAATAGGGGGTGGGACGTGACTCTTTTGGGGGAGTTTTGCCTTCTGAAGCAGAGAGTGTTGAAATCAGTTGGCGTTCCTGATTGCTCAGCCAGTCTCTAAAATCCAGTTGGGCCTGGGCGCTGTTGCTCTGGGCGCTGCCTGGACGAAAATCTGTCAACTGTTGCAGTTCTCCCGACTTCAGGTTAAGCGAAAAGTAATTGTGACGGGAAATAAAAAACACCTGATTGCCATCCTGGCTGATGGAGGGCTGCATCTCCGGGAAACTGGTATGGGTAATGTTGCGAGACTCGCCATTCCTGAGATTTATTAGGAATATGTCTCCGTCTTTTTCAAATACCCCCCGTCTTTTTTCAGGCCCGTAAACTATTCCGGTAGGCATCACCTGACGTGTCTCTGGAGTAACAGGGAGCAGCTCCTTATGCTTCAGCTCATAGCTGTACAGAGAGTCTCCTGTGGTGGGGTTGGGATTCCAGCGAAAAAACACCTGATCGCTCTCCGGACTCCATTGGATGCCTTGCGGACTGTGTCCCATCCATGAAGGTTCACGCATAATGGCCTCTATGGTGAGAGAGTCCCCAATTACAGGGGTAGCCTGCTGGGCATGCCCCTCAGGTACACTCGCCATTAACGGCCACAACAGCAACAACCACAATGAGTGCTTTACCATGAACAAGGGGTATAGTTGAAACGAAACATCCGGGTTTATTACAAATATAAAATTTGATCTGCTAATTTACACCATCACTCCCTATCCCTAACTCCTGTGCCCCTATGAAGAAGTCCCTCCTGATTTTTGATTTTGATGGAACCATCGCAGATACCCTGGTGGTGGCACTGACGATTCTGAATGAGTTGGGCCAGGATTTTGGCCTGCCCCACGTAGACAGGGATCAGTTTATCGAACTAAAGCAGAAAACGGTGCCGGAACTGGTGCAATTGTCAGGCCTATCGTGGTTTCAGGTTCCACGTTTTTTAAAAAAAGCCCGAAATCGCTTTAAAGCTCATCTCCAGGATGTTACGCCTATACCGGGAATGCCTGAAATGCTGGAGTCACTGGCCCGGTCGGGCTTTCGGATGGGGATCCTGACCTCCAATTCCAAAGAGGGGGTGACGGCCTTTCTTAAGGAGCACAACCTGGAATATTTCGAATTTATTCACGCCCCTGATTCGTTATTCGGAAAAGCGAAGGTCATCCGAAAAATTCTCTCCCATGAGGCCCTTTGCGCCGAAGAAGTAGTCATGGTTGGAGACGAGCTTCGGGACCTTGAGGCTGCCCAAAAAGCAGGAATTGACTCCATAGGTGTTACCTGGGGTTTTAACACTCCGGAAGTCCTGCAAAAAGGAGAACCCACACATATGGTGGATGAGCCAGCAGCCCTCCAGGAGATTTTGGTGGGGAGGAATTTGTAAATCAGAAGTCAGAGGTAAGATCGGCTTTGCCTGTCAGAAGTCAGACAGAAGAAATGGGACCTCGTCTTATCTGGATTCTGCCAGCAAAGCGGTCTAACTTCTCACTTTTTACAGAACAACGATCTGACTTCTTAATCTTCCTTTAAACGATCTTAGGGAACGCACGTTCTAAGGAGTAGTAAATTAGAAATGGTGTGTTTTTGCTTATTTGTCCGCCGTTTCTCCGCTAAATTTACCTATGTAAACAATATTGATGGCTATGAACCAAATTCGATACGGTATTTTAAGCTTGCTGCTTCTGCCCCTGATTGCCTGTGCCCAGGACGGGTATCACATCGACATACAGGTCGATGGATTCACAGAATCGGAGGCATATCTGGCCTATTATTACGGCGATAAACAATATCTGAAAGACACTGCCCAGGCAGTGGATGGGAAGTTTACCTTCGAGGGAGATGAGCGGCTGGATGGGGGGATTTACCTGGTTGTAATGCCTCCCGACAGTCGGTACTTTGAGGTGATCATCGACAAGGACCAGCACTTCGGGTTGCAGACTGATACCTCCGACTATGTACAGAACATGGTCATCAAAGGCTCTGAGGAAAACGAGCTGTTTTTTGGGGACATTCGCTACCTCGCAGAAATGCGCACCCGGGCAAATGAAATCCAGCAGCAACTACAAACTGCTGAAGGAGCCGAGAAAGAACGCCTTCAATCAGAACTCGGCCAAATCAACGAACAGGTGCAGACCGAGCGCATGGGGCTGGTCGAAAAGTATCCAGACTTGCTCTATTCCAAGGTCATTCTGGCCATGAAAGAACCCGAAATCCCCGAGGCTCCCAAAGGACCTGATGGGCAGCCCCTGGATTCGCTGTTTGCCTTCAAATATTACCGCGCCCACTTCTTCGACAACCTGGACTTTGGCGACGACCGCATGCTGCGTACCCCGGTTTACCACAACAAGGTCATGCAGTTTCTGGATAAACTGACCTACCGCCACCCGGACTCCATCGCAGATGCTATTGACTACATCGTGGATAAAACCCGTGCTGACTCCAATGTCTTCCAGTACACCGTCATCGCCATATTGAACAAGTACGCAAAGACCAAGATCATGGGCTTTGACGCATTATATGTCCATATGGTGGAGAGCTACTACATGAACGGAGATGCCTGGTGGGTGGATGAGGAGACCCTGGCCAAAATGGAAGAAAGAGCAGTAGCCATCAGTCCTACTCTCGTAGGCCGCAAGGCTCCCAACTTCCTCGTCCGTGACGTAGCCAACAATACCCAAAGCCCCTGGGGCGTAGAGGCCGACTATACCGTGCTGTACTTCTGGGACTATGACTGTAGCCACTGTAAGAAGGTGACTCCCAGACTGGCTGAGGCCATGGCCCTGTACGATGGGCACTCCGTCAAGGTGCTGACCCTCAACATCAACGGTAGCCGCGAAGACTGGATCGAAAAACTGGGCGAATATGGCCTGGCAGAATTACCCAACGCCATCAATACCCACGATGCCGCCCGTTCCTCTGGCTTTGATGCCATGTACGACATCCGCAGTACCCCCCGTGTGCTCCTGCTTGACGATGAGAAAAAGATCATGGCCAAGCAGATCACGGTAGCACAGCTTCAGGAAATCCTGGACCGGGAACTGGGCATTGACCGTCCTGAGGAGGAGAAAATCCTGGACGAAGAACACGAGGAAGAAGGGGAGTGACCCTGAGCCTCTGAGCAAAACTTCTCTTTTTACCCGACCGATAGGTCAGGGCCAGCATGAAGGAGCCTGTTCCATCCATTTATCCCAGGATTTCCCGGGATTTGGTTGGGCTGGGTTCCTTCTTTTTTTGTGGATGATGCCGCTGATGCGCGAAGGAATAAAGCCCATCAGGCTCAAGTCATGGGGTGATTAAAATCAGCGCATCAAAACTTTCGTTTGGTCGGTATATATAACAGGGACATAGTCTCCATTTTGCCCAGAAAACGAACCCCCTATTCATTATGAACGGCCCTAAGCTCGCCATCCAAACCCGGGAGTTGACCCGCAACTTTGGGAGCCGCATTGCGGTCAATCAGGTTAACCTGGAAATACAGCAGGGGGAAATGTTTTCGCTTCTGGGCACCAATGGTGCCGGAAAAACGACCACCATCAAGATGCTTTGCGGTTTGCTGAAACCAAGCTCTGGAGAAGCAACACTCAATGGCTTTAGCATCAAACAATCTCCTCAAAAGATCAAGGAATTTATTGGGGTATCTCCACAGGAAACAGCTATTGCGACCCATCTTACTTCCCAGGAAAATCTGCTGCTGATGGGCGGGGTATGTGGCCTCTCTGCTACGAAGTCCCAATCCAGAGCGAATGAACTCATGGACCTGCTGGAAATAGAAAACCGAAAGGATCAGGCTCGCAAGCTCTCAGGGGGGCTCAAGCGGCGCCTGAGCATCGCGATGGCCCTGATGTCCGATCCGGAAATCCTTTTCCTGGATGAGCCTACGCTTGGCCTCGACCCCCACGCACGCAGATCTGTTTGGCACTACATCCAGAAGCTTAAAGGTGAGAAAACCATCCTGTTGACCACTCATTACCTGGAAGAAGCCGATACACTGGCTGATACCATTGCCATCATGGATTTGGGAAAAGTGATCGCGAAAGGAACCGCTTCCGAACTGAAGCAAATGTACACCAGTACCCAAACCATCAGGATTTCCGGCACTCCCATTTCTCCCGAGCTCGTAAGGGAATTTTCTGATCATGGACTAGCCGCTATGGCCACTGGAGATAGTCTCGAACTCATCGGAATAGAGCTGGACATTTACCATGTCATAGACCAGTTGCGCAACCATGGGGTCACGATATCATCGATCCAGATGACCGAACCCAGCCTGGAGGATGTCTTCATTCAGTTAACCGGAAAACAGGCCACATCATGAAATTCTACCAACTGGCACTCCGAAATCTCAAGGAGATATACCGGGATCCCATTTCACTTTTATTGGGATTGGCCATGCCCATCGTTCTATTGGTACTTTTTACCTCCATTCAGGGCGATATGGAGATTGAAATGTTCACGCCACAGGCCATGACTCCGGGAATTATCGTGTTTTGTTACGCATTCCTGATCATGTTTTCATCGCTGTTGCTGGCTCGCGACAGGCAAAATTCCCTTTTAACACGGCTTTTTACCACTCCTCTCAAGCCTTCGGATTATATCCTGGCCTATGTGCTTCCCTTCATCCCCATCGCGTTTTTCCAGACCCTGATATGCCTGGTTACCGGAATTATCCTCGGGGGGACATTCGCCCATATAGGAGCGGTATTGCTGGTATTCACCCTGCTGGCTGTGATCTGCATCAGCCTGGGAATTACTTTTGGCGCCCTGTTTACAGTAAATCAGACTTCCGGAATCGGGTCCATCTTCATTACGACCATCGGGCTGTTTAGCGGAGTGTGGATGAACCTGAAGGTGGTCGGGGGAGTTTTCGAAACCATCGGCTACGCATTGCCATTTGCTCATGCCGTGGATGCATCCAGAGAGGTCCTCGCTGGGGCTTCACTAGCTGATGTGACGGCCAACCTGTATTGGGTCGCAGCCTATGCCGTGGGAACATTCCTGTTGGCAATATGGGCTTTTCGCTGGTCTATGAGACGGGTATAGGAACCAGTCATGGATAGGTTATCCTTCCTGGCTGAATACCAGGTAAGCAGGAAGAGGAGATGTGTTACTCCTTTGGACGGACGGTGTATTCAGATAGACTTCGACCCTTCAATTGCTGCCGGTCAATCCCAAACTTCTCCCTCAGCCCGGTTATATGCTGATAGGCGCTTGAGTTTTTCTTCAGAATCCCACAACTCATGGCCTACAATCACTTCGTGGACTCCTGCTTTTTTGAGAATCTCAATGTCCTCGTAGGTTTTTATCGTTCCGGCGACGGTAAACTTGACCGCAGGGAAGGTCTGCGTCAGGGTTGAGAACGGGGATGTATTGGGGCCATGATCCACAAAATCATGGTTCACATCTGTAATGAGCATACGGGTAAATCCCAGGTCTACCATCCGCCTGATAACATCGGTAACGGTGGACTGGTCCGCGATATCGCGCCAGCCGTGGAAGGTCAGTTGCCCATCAATCAGGTCCAGGCTGATCATGATGCATCCAGGTTTGATGATGCCATCAGCCTTGATTTCTTCGAGAAATTCCGGACGGTCATAGACCACAGACCCAACCACAAAAAGATCCGCCCCCGCGAAGCGCAGGGAGCGAATGTAATCCAGCGATTCGATCCCGCCAGCTACTTCTAGCTGCGAAACGGTGACGTTAGAAAGAGACCCAATGAGCCCTACGTTATTGTTTCCTTCGTGGCGAGCTCCATCAATGTCCACAAGGTGGATGCGCATGATATTGGCTTTGCCAAGGCGTTCGATGAGTTCATAGGGATCATCGGGCATAATCAGGGATTCTGGTTCTCCAGGGCGAAATGCGGCAACTTTTCCCTGGTAAATGCACAGTGCGGGTATGATTTGCATAGGATTGTGGTAGAACCCTCAAGGTAAAATCTTCCCCGTACTTTGGCAAAAACCACCCGCGAATACATGAATTTTTCCCCTTAATCAATCAGCTTAAAGTTAAAGGGAATGTTTACCCAGAAAAAAATGGGCTTTCCTCCCTGAATAGCAGGAGAGAACTGTAGGTTACCAATGTGTGGTTCAATGGCCTGCGTAAGCAATGGATGTGAGCTGTTAATGACCCGGTGCTCCCGATAGCTACCATCCGGCCCCACCAGTACCCGAAATACCACCGAACCGTAAATGTTGGCATTCCTTGCCATTTGAGGAAAGGAAATGGAACGCTGAATTTCAGCCATATTGATAGGGGTTGGCTCCTGATCCGCGTATTGAAACACATCAATGGGAGGGATGCTGGGTTCCACGATGACCTGGGGAATGTCTTCTTCGCCAGATCCAATATTTGTGAAAGCCATCTGTTCATCCCGGCCCTCGACGTTGTCTAGCCCAATATTCGGCGCAGCAAGCAGAGAGTCCATGCGGTGAATGGTGGCATCTTCCGCTGGATCGAGGTCTTCTGCTTCGGTCGGATCAGGGATCAGACTGGCCAGTTGCCTGAGCTTGGGAGCCTCGGGCGGCGGGGGAGGTGGTTGGATTTCTTTGGCTTGCGGCTCTTCTACCGGAGGGAGGTCTATCGTCGTAAGGTTGCCCTCGACTATGCGCTCGGTAACAGGCGCCTCAGCAGCGAAGAGGTGGTTCAGTTTGGGCCAGGCTATCATCAGGATTCCCAGCAATACAGCGCCGCCCAAACCTGCCAGCAAGTGGCGCGGATAGCGTTTGCGTAGTTCAAAGGCTCCATAGCTTTTTTCGCGGTCAGCAAAGACCATCTCGTCCCAGTCTGCATACTGGGATTTCCAGGATGTAGGCATCATGGTAAATGAAATTTTTGGTGAAACGGAAAAAGGAACCGCGCGGCCTTTGCTCTATAAGAGGGGCCATTCACCTAAATTCCATATACTGCATTGGATCATTTTTCATACAGACCAGCAAAGCAGTCGCAGATACGCAGGTTTATTTCCCCCTCTGCTTCTCCGCGACTCTGCGTGAAAATTTCTTAAGCCACTACGAAGTCGCTGTTTTTGAGCGCGAAAGCCGCCCGTAACCTGCGCACCAACTCTGCCGACTGATCGAAGCTCAGCGTCTGCTGCGCGTCCGAGAAAGCCTTTTCTGGCACAGGATGCGTCTCATAGATGACGCCATCAGCGCCAGCCATGATGGCTGCCAGGGCAATGGGCTCTACGAAGTCTCGCAGGCCGATGCCATGCGATGGATCAGCGATAACGGGCAGATGGCTCTTTTCCTTGAGCATCGCGATGGCGTTGATGTCCATCGTGTTTCGATATGCTCCCTCATAGCTGCGAATGCCCCGCTCGCACAGCATGATTTTTTCGTTTCCGCCGGAGAAAATATACTCCGCCGATTGCAGCAACTCGTCGATGGTACCGCTGATGCCGCGCTTGAGCAAAATGGGTTTGTCCACTTCGCCCAAAGCATCCAGTAGGTTGAAATTCTGGGTGTTGCGCGCGCCGACCTGCATCACATCCACGTAGGGCAGCATGTCCTCGATCTGCGAAACCTGCATCACCTCGGTAATAATCTTGATGCCGTACTCGCGGGTGAGCTCGTACCACATCTTCAGGCCGTCGATGCCCAGCCCTCGGAAGGAGTAGGGCGAACTACGCGGTTTGTAGACCCCGCCCCGCATGATGCTGATGCCCTGGGCCTTGAGGTGGCGCAGGGTTTTGCGGATCTGCTCTTCGCTCTCGATGGAGCAGGGGCCCGCCATCAGGGCCAGGTTGCCCTCCCCGATCATGACCCCATCGCCCAGATCGATCTGGGTAGGGTGAACCTTCCATTTCTTGGACACAAACTGATAGGCGTCGGTAACCATGTGGATGTCGCGGACGCCTTCGAGCGCCCCGATGCGTCGCGGGTCAAATTCGCCCTTGCCGATGCCTACGAGGTAATGGCCTATCTGGGTGCGCACCTCAGTGTGCTTGTAGCCTACGGCTTTGATTTCGTCCTGAATGCGCTGCATTTGCGCATCTGTGGTATTGGATTGTAGCTGGATAATCATGTGAAGGTAGTTCGTAGTTCGGTGTTCGAAGTTAAGGGAGCATTGCCCCTTTTGCGATCCGCTGCGAGTTTAAGGGTAATGGGGGAGGGAGGCAAGTTGGAAGCAACATTCCATCTCGCAAGGCATGAATCAAACCCAGTTTTCAACCGATAAGCCAGGAATTCGCTGAAATTCTTTCAAATTATTGGTTACCAATGTGAGGCCCAGGCTCATGGCGTGCGCGGCAATCAAGGTATCAAGTGCTCCAATTGGAGTTCCCTGTTTTTCCAGATAAGTCCGTATTTGGCCATATTGTAAGGTAGCAGCTTCACCAAATGGATGTACCTGCAATGTGGCGATAAACTGATTGAGAGCTAGTTGATTCCTTGTGGTGGCCTGGCTTTTCTCAACTCCATATTGAAGCTCTGCCAGAGTGATTGAAGAAATCCCTATCTGACCTATGGAGATTTGCTCAAAGCGAGCCTTAACCTGTGGAGGGCGCGATTTGATCAGGTAAATGCAAATATTGGTATCAAGTAGATAGCTCATCAATCGAAAGAGTCTCTATCTGGTTGGTCTGGTTGACTCCGGTCTGTCATGAAATCTTCAGAAAACTGATCCCAGCTATCAAACATGGCTTGCCAGGGTCGATGATAGGGAATGAGATATAGCGTTTCTCCTACCTTTCGAACATATACCTTATCATCCTCCAGATGTAAATCTGATGGTAGGCGGATGATTTGTTCACCATGCAGGGTTTGTATGTCTAGTGTCAGAAAGGTCATGAAGAGACTTCTATTAAGTACTACCCAATATACGGATAACTCCTAGATATGGCTAGTGCTCTGTCAAATCCCGAATGATGGGTGCAACTCAACATGCCGTTTACCCACAAATCCCAGATTCCGGTTCATCGGAAGATCTCGAAGGCTTGTCATGAGCCCGTCGGAGTAACACAAAGTTCTGTCTTCTCCTTTGCGACCATCGCGTCCTACCTTTGCGTCTGTGCGGTTGAACCCTATTTGCCAGCGGATGCGACAAAATGAGATGCACCCTTTCCAATTGACAGAGCACTAGATTGGGAGGATGGGAATCTCTACGCGATCCGTCGCGAGTTTACGGGTAATGGGGGAGGGAGGCAAGTGTAATTGAGCCTAATGATACCACCTTTTCCCAATGGATGCGTAAATTAGGAATAAAGCTATTTAACCATGGCCATTCTTATTTCTGACGAAATTTTAAAAGCTCAGCATTTAAGCGAGGCTACTCTCCGCTTGGAAGTTGCGACCATCCTATATGACCGTGAGGTATTAAGTTTGGGTCTGGCCGCTCAAATGGCGGGTCTGGATCGTATGCAGTTTCAGGAAGCGTTGGCAGAGCGAGAAATTGACTTGAAATATGGCCCTGAAGATTTCCGCCAAGACATAGCGACCCTTCGCAAACTCAACCTTTATGGTGGTAATCAGTGATACTTCAGTGATCAGCAACCTGTTGCGGATAAATCACCTCTTTTTGTTGCCAACAATATTTGGACAGGCCACTATTCCTCCAGCAGTAGAGCAGGAATTAGGACGTATGAGCGAACCTGTTCCATTTTCCCTCTCAGACCATCCCTGGCTCCAGGTACAGCCGCTAAACGATTATCAAGTTGCATCTCAATTAAGGTACAATTAGATCCAGGGGAATCGGAAGCCATTACATTAGCAGAGGAGTTCCATGCAGATCTTTTGCTGATTGATGAAGCCAAAGGTCGAAAAATTGCCCAAGAGCGAGGGATTCCAATGACTGGATTACTGGGCGTATTGCTTATTGCCAAAGAACAGAAATGCATCCAGGAAGTAGTGCCTTTGATGGATCGCCTGATTCGTGAAGCTAACTTTCGCATCGGACAAGCCCCCTACGAAGTTATTAGGGAAGAAGCTGGGGAGTGAGAAAATAGCCCTATCACCCCCTCAACACCGCATGCATTCGCAGCGAAAGGGTCGTCAGGGTCATCTGAGGATTGGCGTTGCCGGCGAGGTGCAGTCGGGCATTTTCCATCAGGTCGGCCATACGGTCGACTTTATTGACATCCACCAACTGGGAGAATTTTGACTGAAACTGCCGCTCTTTTTCGGTGGCCAATGCCAGATCGGGCATTTCAAAGTGATACAACAGCGAGTCGCGCATCTTCTTGACGCTGGCTTCCAAAAACAGTTTTTGGAACTCCTTGCTTTCCTTCAGCACCTTCTCCAACTGATCCTGAATCTTCTGATAATCACCCAGATAAATGGCACGGAGCCACTCAATGTAGGTGTCGCTGATGGCTTCGGAGCTTTCGCTGAGAAATTCCACTGCATTGCCGATGCTGCCCTCAGAGATGGCCGCCAGTTCATCGGCGAGGGATGGCTCTACCTCACGCTTTTCGCGGAGATAGCGGGATACCTCCTGGGTGCTCAGGCGGCGAAGTTGCACCCGCTGACAGCGAGAATTGATCGTTGTCAACAACTGCGAAGGATCGCTACAGGTCATCAGGATGAGCGTCCGATCTGGTGGTTCTTCCAGCAGTTTGAGGAAGGCATTAGCTCCCTCTGTGCGTATCTGCTCGGCGTTCCAGACGATGACGACCTTGTAAGGCGCCTCGAATGCCTTGAGGTAAATCCCGCGTTTCAGTTCACGGATTTCGTGAACGCTGATGAAAAGTTGCTTGTTTTCGCCTCCCAGTGCCTGCTGCCATTGCGGGAAGGTGAAATACGGGTCAGTCACAAATGGCTCCCGAAACAGATGGAAGTAGTCGTCTGTCAGGTAGCGTTTGCCACCCTCTGTCTTGGAGATGATCGGCAGGATATAGCGTACATCGGGGTGGATGGCCTTGCCGATCTTGATGCAATTGGAGCATTTGCCGCAAGCGTCCCCATCTTTGGGCTGTAGGCAGTTGACGTACTGGGCTACTGCCTTGGCCAGGGCCAGTTTGCCGACACCGCTAGGCCCCACTAGCAAAAGGGCATGAGCGAGTCGCTCCTGATCGATGGCGTCGCGCAGGGTCTTGATGGCCTGCTCCTGTCCGATGATGTCGCTAAATGGCAAGTCGTTGAGGCAGTTTGGGTGAACAAAAATCAAAGGCTCAATTTACGTGGAGGGGGGCAGCTTTCAAACTGTCGTATTTGAGGAATCCGGTTCAGACATTCCTTTTCAAAGCAGAAGTTTTCAGGCCAGCCACCAAACAAGGGCAGGCAATACAGGGTTCGTGTGAAGGAACTTTCAACCTTGAACCTTCAACTTTCGACTTCCCCTATGCGCACCCTACGCCTTCTCCTCGGCGATCAACTCAACGCCGAACATTCCTGGTTTCAGCAGGCCGACGATCAGGTCTGGTACCTGATGATGGAGATGCGACAGGAGACCGACTACGTCATGCACCACGTGCAAAAGGTCGTGGCCTTTTTCAAAGCCATGCGAGCCTTTGCGGCGGAGCGAGAAGCGGAAGGGCATCAGGTCATTTACTACGAACTCAATCATCCCCATAACCAGCAATCGCTGCCAGAAAACGTCCAGCAGTTGGTAGAAGAGTATGGCTTCGAGCGATTCGAGTACCAGATGCCCGACGAATACCGCCTTGATGAGCAACTCCGGGAATTGGGCGAAAGCCTGGGCATCGAGTACCAGGCGGTGGATACCGAGCACTTTCTCACCCAGCGCCACGAACTGGCTGACATGTTCGCGGGGAAGAAGACCTACCTCATGGAGACCTTCTACCGCAACATGCGCAAGCGCTACGATGTCATGATGCAGGACGAAAAGACTCCTCTCACCGGACAGTGGAACTACGACCAAAACAACCGGCAGCCCTACGATGGGAAGGTGCCAGTGCCTGAGCCGCTGTCTTTTGGAGAAAATGTCGCCGAAATCGTGGAGTTATTGGAGGCGCAGGGCGTAAAGACATTCGGAGAAATCGACCCCGACAATTTCCTATGGCCCACCACCCGACAGGAAGCAGAAGAGGCCCTGGAGTTCTTTCTGGAGAAATGCCTGCCCTACTTTGGCACCTATCAGGATGCGCTGAGCAAAGAACACTGGTCGCTGTTTCACTCGCGGATCTCTTTTCCCATCAACGCCAAGATTCTGCATCCGCTCTATGTAACCCGTCGAGCAGTGGCGCACTGGGAAGGGCATCAGGACGAAATTGACATTTCGCAGATTGAGGGCTTTGTACGGCAGGTCATCGGCTGGCGCGAATACATGCGCGGGGTGTACTGGGCGCACATGCCCGAGTACGCGGAGAAAAATTTCTTTGGCCACGACCGAAAACTGCCCGAATGGTACTGGACTGGCGACACCAAAATGAACTGCCTCCACCACGCGATCCGCAATTCCCTGGATAATGCCTACGCCCACCACATACAGCGGTTGATGGTCACGGGGAACTTCGCCCTGTTGGCGGGCATCGACCCCGACGAACTGGATCAGTGGTACCTTGGCATCTACATCGACGCCATCGAATGGGTCGAAATCACCAACACCCGCGGCATGAGCCAGTATGCCGATGGCGGCCTCGTGGGCACCAAGCCCTACGTTTCCTCCGCCAACTACATCGACAAGATGTCGGATTACTGCAAGTCCTGCCATTACGCCAAAACCAAAAAACACGGCGACAAAGCCTGCCCCTTTAACAGCCTCTACTGGCACTTCTACGAGCGCAACCGCGACAAACTGGAGAAGAATCCCCGCATCGGATTCGTCTATCCTACCCTCAACAAGATGAAGCCTGACAACAGGCAAATGATGATGGAGCAGGCCGAGGAGTACCTCGCAGATTTGAATTCACTGTAGGAAAAGTAAGAGACGTATTAGAGGTATGGAGGAATACGGTATATGGAGGTGGGGTAAGAACTCATCTCCCTTTCTGCATTCCTTCCTTATTCCGCTTCTTACATCCCCTCAATACGGTAAGAATTGCTAAGAGCAGCCCCCTGGGAAAAAATCCTGCGGGGTTAAAACTATTTGCCCGATAGTGTTCATCCATAGGATCAAATGAACGCATCTTTTTAACCTCGAAGGGCTCAAAGGAGGACACAAAGAACTCCAGGAAAATACTCTTTGAGACCTTTTCGCTCTTCTTTGTGTGCTTCGTGGTAAAAATTCAGAACGGTGCATCCAAGGTTGTTGACTTTCCCTATGTCCCAGGAAACCCTCATTCACCAGGCCCGTGGCGGCAATACGCAAGCGCTGGAGCAATTGCTCCGGCAGTGGCACCCGGCATTGGCGGGCTTTACCCGGCAGTATTTTCAGGGCCGGTTCAATGCCGAGGTGTCAGAAGAATTGATGCGGGAGGCCATCCAGGGGACGCTCATCTCGGTGCATCGACAACTGGGTTCGCTGCGTGAGGTCGGGGCCTTCAAGGCGTGGCTGTACCGCATCGCGACTCATCAGTGCTACGAAAAGGAGCGGCAGTGGCGCAGGCGCACCGGACGGGTCATTCCTATGGGTTTTTTGAAAAAAGAGCAAGAGAATGGAGAAGAAGCATACGCTTTGCCGGAGCCCATTTCGCAGGAAATCCCGGTAGATGAACGCATGCATCAAAGTGGGCTGGCTGATCAGATCAGGGCTGCCCTCACGCAGTTGCCAACTGAGCAGCATACCGTGCTGATCATGAAAGAATACCAGGGACTGACCTTTCGGGAGATTGCCGAAGCCCTGGATCTGTCCGAAAATACCGTCAAGTCCCGCCTTTACTACGGGCTGAAACACCTGCGCAAGAACCTTCCCCAGTGGGAGCGGATTCGCGCGGAAATGTGAGAAGAAAGGAGGAGCTGGGGACTGGAAGGGTTTATAAGGGGAATAAGGTGTATATGGGAAGTAGGGCAGGACGCTGAACTCTTTTGAAAAGCAGGCTGTTACGAATCACGAATCAACAATTACGAATTTCATAAGCGCTATGAAGCCGGAAATCATCATATCCTATCTGTACGGCGAACTTTCAGAGGAAGAAAGTCGGGAGGTGAGAGCCTACCTCGATGATCATCCCGAGGCCGCTGCAGAAGTGGCGGATCTGGAAGCCGTCAGAGGCTTTCTCGGTGAGGCCAAAGCCAGCGAGGCGGTACCGCCGCTGGTGCTAAACCTTGCACCTGATGCGTCCCCCAGGCCCTGGTGGGCTCAAAAATGGGTACCTGCCGCCGCGGCTACGCTGGCGCTGTTGCTGCTCTTTGCCGGGCTTGACCTGAGGGTACGCTGGCAGCCAGGCGAACTGAGTTTTTCGCTGGGAGAACCCAGGGAAATCCAGATTCCACAAGCTGTTGCCTACGAGCCGGATACCAGTCTGAGGCCGCTGCTGCGGCAGATGACAGCGCGACAGGATGAGTTGTCGGAGCAATTGGCACAGCAACAAACCCGGAATGAGCGCCTTACCCAGTTCATTGCGCAGCGACCCCAAACGGAAGCCAATCCTACCCTGAGTGAGGAGCAGCTAGTTGTATTGAGGCAGCAATTGCTCAGTGAAAACCGCCGCCTGATGCAGCAGTTGGTGGCTCAGTCTGAAGAAAGGTCGGTGGTGCACACCGCCGAACTGATGGAAGATTTTGCGCTATACCTCCAGGAACAGCGTACCCAGGACCTGCAACTGATGACCCAGGCGTTCAACCAGGTTTTGTATCGGCAGGATGCCCAGCGCGAAGAGACCGAAGAATTGCTGGCCATGTTGATCAGCCAGGTGTCGCGCCGTGGAGGCTGAGCCATTCGACTTGAATTTTCCCATTTCTCACGAATCAACCAATATCAAGATGACTTATATGCGAACTCTTTTCCTTGCGGTGCTGATGGCCTTTGGCACCCTGCTGACGGCCCAGGATGGGCCTGATGCCGAAGAAATGGCCCTTTTTCAGTCGGTTCTGACCGAATGGATGAATAACCACAACCCGGCCCCAGGACGATATCGGCTGCAGGCTGCCAGTCAAAAGCCTTTCTATAACCCGGAATTTGGAATGGTGGTACCTACCCCGACCTATGTGAGTGGCGGCTCTGCCCATGGGTTCAGCAATGTCTATGTAACTCCCGGAAGAGTGGGGAGTGCCGTGATGGTCTCCCCCAATGTTTCGGTTTCTCCCTCTCCCAGCCCAACCCCGGATGTTCGTGTTGGGAGAGTGGTAACCTCTCCCACTCCCCCTTCTGCGGTATCGGCCCCAGCTCCGGAGTCCCCGGAAACAGGAGATGATGAGCTACAGACTCAGGTGGAGGACATCCTCAAAGAATTCCTGGCTAGCTACGGTGATTTGGTTGATGGGGTGGAAGAAGAAGAGCGCATCATGCTTACCTACGGGACCCAAAACCAGGGAAAGGGAAGCTCTCATGCTGCTACCACTTTGTGGGAAGGGCAGGGAGTAGCTGTACTGTCTGCTGGAGGGAATACCGCATCTGATTTTCAGATGACGGTAGAAGTTCCCCTGAAGGAAGTCATTTCCCTGCGAAGAGGGGAGATTGACGAAGAAAAGTTAATGGCCAGTATGAAAGTGTCGGTCACGGATGTGCAAAACGAAGTAGACCCTGCTTACAGCATTCTTGCAAATCTTCTCAGCAAGCAGATGACGGATCTGAGCCATGAGTTTCTGGCAGAAACCCGAGAGGATGAGGATGAAAATGAATGGTTTTTCGCAGGAGCAGGTGTAGGAGCACAAAATCTTTCCTTCCAGTTGATAGAGGGATATGGGGTTATCTATCAGGCAAAGCTTCGGGCCAGTTTCCGGATGCTTCCTGAGAGGTGTAACTGTCCCGAGGATGAGGAAAAGTCAGAGGAAGCCCAACTGCGATGGGATACCGCAGTAGATAACCTGCGCGACCAGTTGGGAGGATCGGTCCCTGAATTACTGGTCAAGTATGGCCGCACCCTGCGGCAACTGCCTGCAGGTGGGTGGCTGGAACTAAAGGTGATTTTGCCCGGCTGTAAAGACTGTAGCGCACCGGCGGCGATGGTGTTCAAGGTGCCTCAGGCTACGTTGAAAGACTACGACACCCGCTCCCTATCATTGGATAGTGCTGCCGACCGGGTGATAGTTTCTGAAGAAGGCGAAGCCCAGAATACCCGCATGCCTGGCCTATTATATATGCAGGGACGAGGAAATCAGTCTTTTGAATTCGATTTTGACTACGAAGAGGGAGAGGAAGATGAGGAGGACGAAGAATAGGGATTGAGATGAACAAAATATGCCTCCAGAGCTCTGGTAGCTTCGGAGGCATGTTGTTTTAAGCAGATGGATAGATGTAAACCAGCTGAAGGTATGTCGGCCCTCTTTTCCCTCATTTCCCCATACCCTTCATACCTGAATTTTTCTGTCCACTTGCATAAGTTCCCTGTCAGGAAGGGCAATTGGAGACTGAATAGCAGCACCATATTCCATATTCCCGAAAAGCCACTTTATCGGATAGGCACGGGTTTGTCATCCTCGTAGCTGGCGGGAGGAATCTCCTCATCCAGCGGTTCCTCGTTGAGCTGAATCTGATTGACCTGACGGCTTGCTTCCTTGAGTGCATCCAGGCTGACACCCAGCACACTGCGAGAGAAATTTTTCACATAGGGGTAAAGGAGTGATCCCTGTGCATTGTTTGCCGACGGGAAATTCACATAGCTCCCCAGAATAAAGGCGAGGCTAAGTACCAGAGTGGCTATGGTACCTCCAAAAAGGGCCCCTAGTGCCTTGTTAAGATCCAGCTTGATCTTTTCCAGCCCTTGTGTGAAGATTTTCAAAAAAGCCGACATCAGGATGTAGATCACCACAAACCCCGTGGCGAATGCCAGAAAGGCAATCACCTGATCGGAGGCCTGTAGGTTCAGATAGTCGCGGTACAGGATGTCCCCGAGGTACCGCAGACGAAACCCCAGGATAGTCGCGATTCCAATTGAGAGGATCAAAGCCGCCTGCTTAATGACACCCTTATTGGCTCCGCGATACATCCCGAATCCAATGATCCCTACGATGATGATGTCCAACGGATTGAGTACCCAGTCCCCTTCCATAGCTATTCTTTTTTCAATGTTCAGGGTTCATTGATTGGCAAATAGTGCCATTTCCTGGTCAGTGATCCCTGTTCAATGTTCACTGTAACAGTCGTTTCACAATACCAGAAATAACCTTGCCATCGGCGGTTCCAGCCATTTCCTTGGACGCCATGCCCATTACCTTGCCCATGTCCTTCATGCTGCTGGCCCCCGTCTTTTCAATGATGGCTTTGACCTTCGCCTCGATTTCGGCCTCGCTCAGCTGCTTGGGGAGGTATCGCTCGATCACTTCCAGTTCCTCCTTTTCGGTGGTAGCCAGATCCTCACGGCCATTCGCTTCAAACTGGCTGATGGAATCACGGCGTTGCTTGGCCTGTTTGATGAGGAGCGCCATTTCTTCGTCTTCACTGAGGGGCTCTCCATTGCGGCCTTCTGATACTTCGGCATTAAGAATTACCGCCTTGATGGCGCGCAGCGTACGCAGGGCTGCCTGATCCTTGGCCCGCATGGCGGCCTTCATATCGTTTTGGATCGTTTCTTTAAGACTCATGGGAATGATATCTGAAAAATGGTGAGAGTTGTGAAGATGTGAGTTAAAACGCAACCGACTGGTTGAAAAATCTCATGGCTTTAGCGATGAAAACCAACCGGGTTGCATTTGATGGCATAAAAATACGAACCGGAAGGCAGAGAGCCTTCCGGTTCGTGCTAAAAAAAGCTCTCTTGCGTCGATAAATTACAAATATTTTAGCAAAGATGCGGCTTCCTGCTCTTCTCCGAAGTACTTGGGACGGCTTCCATCGGGCTTGAAGCAATAGATGTTGATGGACTCATCGGTGTAGCCAAAGTAGTCCTCAAACATGACGTCTTGGTCCATCAGAAAGTGTAGGTTGTCCTCCAGTCCCGTTCCTCCAAAGTGCTTATCGCGAAAGCGGGCCAGGGCCTCCGGGTCTGGTTCCAGGGTAACCCACATGAACTGCACCCCCTTCGCCCGAAACTTATCAGCCTGCTCCGCAATGTTGTCGGCCTGGGTCTCACAGTGGTCACAGTAGGGATCAAACATCATGACAAAGACTGGCTTGTCAGAATCGAGGCTGGAGTTGGTAAATGCATTTCCATCGAGATCAGTGAAGGAGAAGTCGGGTAACTGTACCTGACTGAATCCCAGAGCAGGAATCATAGCCAGAATAATCAGTGTGAGGATAAGCTTAAATTTCATCGTGTATTGATCTGTTTTGGATGTTAATTGTAAGTATCAAGCGTCGGGTAATAAACGCAAGGCACATTTGCTGTTTTTCCGAATCTACTCGCCTGTGGTTTAACGGATAAAGGCCCGGGAGAGGTACTGTATTTGCAGTGAAAGTTAGCAAATGTGTTTATTTTAGTACAATCTGCTCAACTAACGCCCTTCTGTTTACATGCAAAGCCTGATAAGTTTACTGGCCTTTCTCGCGGCTGTCTGGAGTTCTGACGCGGATCCGTCCATGCTGCGAAAGCGGGAATTTCGGGCTACCTGGGTGGCCACTGCCTACAACATCGACTGGCCTTCCACGAAAGGTTTGAGCACTTCTGCACAGCAGGCAGAGTTCCTCCACATGGTAGATCAGCAGCAGGCCCTGGGCATGAACGCCATCGTCGTCCAGATACGGGCCGCAGGAGATGCCTTTTATCCCAGCGAACTGGCTCCCTGGTCAGAGTTTCTGACCGGAGAACAGGGCAAGGCCCCCGATCCCTATTACGATCCACTGGCCTTCATGATCGAGGCCTGCCACGAGCGAAATATCGAGTTTCACGCTTGGTTCAACCCCTTTCGGGGTATTTCGCATGTACGATTCAGCAGTGTGGCCGACCAGAATCTACTGCTGCAGCATCCAGAATGGACCTTTCAATATGGGGAAACCCGTTTTCTCGATCCGGGCATCCCGGAAGTGCGGGATCACCTGGTGTCCATCGTTTGTGAGGTGTTGAGGAAGTATGACATCGACGGCATCCATTTCGACGATTACTTCTACCCCTACCGAAAAAACGGACAGCCTCTCCCCGATGACATGACTTTTTCCCGCTATGCAGAAGGATTCACCGAGAAAAAGGCGTGGAGGCGCTACAACATCGATCGCTTTATCGAGCGGGTGGCTGACAGCATTACCGTGCTAAGGCCCGAGGTGAAGTTTGGCGTGTCCCCAGTCGGTATCTGGCGCAACAAGGACCAGGATCCCCTCGGCTCCAACAGTGCAGTGGACCAGACCGCCTACGACGTGCTACATGCAGATGTCCGGAAGTGGCTACAACTCGGCTGGATCGACTATGTCGCCCCTCAGTTGTACTGGAGCACCCAGCACCCACGTGCCAATTATGCCGAACTGCTCCCGTGGTGGGCCCAAAACAGTTTTGGGAGACACCTCTACGTGGGGCAAGCCCTTTTCAAGATCAAGCAGGTCCAGAGTCGCCACTGGGACAATCCCACTCAGCTACCCGAGCAGCTCGCACTCAACCTTCGCTATCCGGAGGTGCAGGGGAGCATCTTTTACAGCGCAAACACCTTTCGCGACCGTCCCAACCAGGTAGCGCAGATGCTCAGTAGCAGCAGATATCGGTATCCGGCGCTGGTCCCGCCCATGCCGTGGAAGGACAGCATTCCACCTCTGGCACCAGAAGATCTGCTCATCATGGGTCACCGGGGAGGAGCGTTGCTATCATGGCGCCCTTCAGAGGTCGCCCGCGACGGGCAGGAGGCCACCTACTACGTGGTCTATCGTTTTCCTAGAGGAGTTCCCATGAATCAGGGCAGTCCCGAGCACATCGTGGCAACGAGGAGGGATACCAGCTACGTTGATCTTAACACGGAGCCTGGTGAGGCATACACCTACCTGGTCACCGCCTGTGACCGGCTCCACAATGAGAGCCGTACCTGCGCTGCCGCCAACTGGTACGCCCAACGACCGATACCCATGGAGCATGTCCGGCAGGAGTAAAGGAGCCAGGAGAGTGCGGTATTGGGAAACCGAATGAGTCAGCCGCGTTGGACTCCAGATTCTGATATTTTTCATACCTCACACCAAATGAAACTACCCTGGATAACTCTTCTCCTCATGCTCATGGTCGCATGTGCGACACCGGAACGCCGCTTACCTCAGGCAACAGGAGGCTGGAATATCGATCAGTTTGGGTATGATTATGTGGTGGATGAGGACGTTACGGCATTTTTGGATACCAGCAACTTTGGTCGGTTGATATTTGAAGAGGGGGGAGGAGGACAGTATTTTCCAGCAAATGGTGATTCAGCCCAAATTCAGGGCATTAGCTGGAGTCAACTGTCAGACACCCGGGTCCGTTTTTCCTTTGAACGGATGAAACTGGAGGGGTTTGATGAGTTTGAATTTCGGATTTTGCAGGATGACCGAAACCAGCAATTGTGGCGGGCAGAAGAGGTCGATAAAGTTTACAACCCGTTGCGGGCCGATTCTTCAGATGTGCGGTTGCTGGTACAAATGGAACTGAGTCGATTATAAGAAAGGCATAGCCGATCTTATCCGAAGGGATAAAAAAAGCGAAGTCCGGTTGTCCCGGGCTTCGCTTTTTGCATTGGCTATGTTGAGGTGCGGATTAGAGCGAGGATACGACTCCAATTCCTATATAGCCCAGATCCTGGGCACCAGGCTGTACTGGGAGGAGATCTCCGTTTAAATCTCGGTGTTGGGGAAAAACTCCCACATCGCGTAGCAGAGAGGTATGGCCGCGCAGAATGAGTTCCTGTCCACGGGTGCTGATGTGAATCTCGACTACGGCAGCAGGATTAAAATAGTTTATTCGTGAGTTTCCGATTATACCTCCAGTGAGGCGATCATAGTAAGAGAGTGCATTGAATGAACCTCCCAGGCCTACAGCAAGCCCTACCGCCTGTTGGTTATACGGGGTACTATTGGCCCCGACTCGCACCATGGCGTAAACAGGGACCTGGAAATGGTAGGCAAAGCGCAGGCGATTGTTGAGGGGAATAAAGTTGCCTCCCAGTTGCAAATTCGCCTGAGGGCCTACGCTGATGATGTCATTTTTCTGGGCCAATGCCATGTATGCTCCGATGTTGAAGCTATAATAGCTTGGTAAGCTTCCACTAGCGTCATTTGTACCGGGGACATATGCCTGAGGGTACTCCAGCATAAAGCCCATATGAGGGACGATCTTGTCGGAAATCTGAGCCTGAAGGGCGCTAAACCCAAAGGCTATCAGTATGGTGAGGGCGAAGCTTATTTTTCGCATAGGAATATTTTTTAACCTTTAAATCGATTAACGAGGGGTAGCAGGTTTGGTTGTTAGGCATATCTGGGATACCCAGATAATTTACCTAATTTGTCATTACGAAGAACGGGATTCTTTACAAGATATCAACTAGCGAATGAGCAGGCGTGTTTGAATCATCTCCTGAAACTTCTTTTTCCCATATTTCCGCGTCGTCCGGGCTATACCATAGCAAGACTCTGGTATCCCCTACGCTGCCTGCTTCTCTGTGGGCTACCTGCCGCCATGTCATTTACCTTATGACGGGGCAAGTGTACAGTCTGCTGCTCGATGCCCATGAAGTTTTGGTAGGAGCCTGGAGCTACAGCCGGGAGGAGGGCACCAGCCAGGACATTTTCCTGCGGTTTCTGTTTGAGAAAGAATTTCATCTCACCCAGCCCTATCTACAGGTAGATGTTTCTATGGGAGAGCCTTCTGTTCTTCTCGTACCTGATAAACTTGCTGAGGAGGCATATAGTTCGGCTCTCTTTCGGATAATCAAAGAAGAAGATCCGCTGGGAGAAGAGCATCTGGTCCAATCGGTGCCTGAAGAGCAGGTAACCATCATGTTTCCGGTTCCCCAGAAAATCATCCACGTGCTGGACCATTACGTAAGGCACTATCGGCTAGCCCATGCCTGTGGGCAGTGGGTCAAAACCCTGCGTCTGCTTGCTGACGATAATGGAGATGGCCTCATATTGACCGTTATGCCCAGTCGGGTAGCCCTGCTGGCCTGTAGGGAGGGAAATCTGCAAATCTGCAACATTTTCCCTGCACAGACTGCCACCGAAATCATGTACTACCTGCAGTCCGTAAAGGAGGTTGTCGGCTGGAAAACCGAAGGCCCAGACTGCTACGTACTGGGGGAAGTGACTCCTGACCCCGATCTGCCCGACTCTCTTTGGTATCATTTGCCAGGGCTGCTTACCCCGCCCACCGAGCTACTCCTGGACCGGAACCTACCGACCCGTGCCCAATCCTGGAGGTATGGATTTCTGAGGTAAGACATGAGCCGGATGGGAGTGATACCTGATTCGTAGGGTGCTCGTCTGGTGTGGCCTAGGCCCCCAGGTTCATAAGCTTGTTAATCTTCTCAGCTGATTTCAGGCCGTGGCCCGTGAGGACGGAGACGATGTCCTCATCAGGTGCGGCATATCGTGCCAGGTATTGCTGCACCCCCGCGACTACAGCGGCACTGGTAGGCTCGATGAAGTACCCTCTACCCGTCATCAGGCGGAGTGCCTCGATGATTTCTTCCTCGTCAACGGCCAGGAATCTACCCCCGGATTCCTTTACACACTCCAGCATCTGCCCTCCCCGACGAGGAACTGATATGGCTATTCCCTCCGCGACGGTAGGAGAGCTGTCGATATGGACCGGTTCAGACCGGGATTGCTGAAATGCTAGATGAAGGGGGGCGCAGCCTGCGGATTGCACTCCTATGATTGTAGGAATTTTGCTAATGACTCCAGAGGCTTTTAGTTCCTGTAGCCCGAGGTATGTTCCCAGCAACAGGGTCCCATTACCTGCAGGCAAAATGACCGTATCGGGAGCCTTCCACCCACGCTGCTCCAACACCTCGTAAATGAAGGTCTTGGTCCCCTGAAAAAAATATGGTTGCCACACATGGCTTGCATAAAATGTCTGCGCTGCTGCTTTCATAGCTGCCTGTGCCGTGTCCTCCCTTGATCCGGGGATCAGGTTAATTTTGGCCCCCATGGCCCGAATCTGTACCAGTTTGGCGGGGGAGGTATCCGCCGGTACAAATATCTCGCATCCGATTCCCGCCAACGCAGCGTAATGCGCGATGGCACAGCCGGCATTACCCGAGGAATCCTGCACCACCCTGCTTACTCCGAGTTGTCGAGCCAGGGTCATCAACACCGTTGCCCCGCGGTCTTTATAGGACCCTGAGGGAAAAAGGTAATCAAGTTTAAACTGGATGCGGTGAGCGCCCAGGTCAACATTTACCAATGGGGTAAGGCCCTCATTCATGGAGACGGGAGATACCGATGCGTCGAAAGGTAAGGCTGAACGATAGCGCCAGAGGGAAAAGTTCGATTTGTCAACCGACTCCGGGTCAAATTTCGGGGTGAATCTCAGGTCAAGCAGTCCACCCTTTTCATCCTGCCATGTAGTGGCGTTTAGGGGGTAATCTTTGGACTGTGCAGGAGAGAAAAGGGTAAGAGGTGACATATGTAGATTTGAGAATTTGATGAAAAGGCTGATTGGTATTCGAAGTTTTTTTACTTATTTTTAATCAAATGCGCTTCCACCTTTTCGGTTTCTTTACAAAGAGAAAACTTTGTCTTAACCCATACTAGGTAGTATTCGAAAATAGGTAGATACCTTCAAATTGTGCTCAGGTGAATCCAAGAATCGCGACTCAGGAAACTGAATTAGCCCAGGCTCTGAAAAAGTATTTTGGCTACGACAGTTTTCGAGGAAAACAGGAAGAAGTGATACAAAGTGTCCTTGATCGCAAGGACACGTTTGTCATAATGCCGACCGGTGCTGGCAAATCGCTTTGTTATCAGTTGCCAGCTGTCATCATGGACGGCACGGCCCTCGTTATTTCTCCCCTCATTGCCCTGATGAAAAATCAGGTTGACCAGCTCCAGGCCTTCGGGATAGAGGCTGGTTTTTTGAACAGCAGCATGAACCGGGGAGATTACGAAGCAGTCAAGCAAAAGGTGCTCAGCCGCCAGCTCAAGCTGCTCTACGTAGCTCCAGAATCTCTGGTAAAGGAAGAATTCATCGACTTTCTCAAGCAGTCTCACATCAGCTTTCTGGCGGTAGATGAGGCGCACTGTATCTCGGAATGGGGACACGATTTTCGCCCGGAATACCGCCGAATCCACGAAATGGTCAATCAGTTGGGGCAGGTTCCCGTGGTTGCCCTGACGGCTACTGCGACCCCCAAGGTGCGGATTGACATCATGCATAATCTGCACATCGAGCAGGCCAATGTCTTCCTCACCTCCTTCAACCGCGACAATCTCTATTACGAAATACGGCCCAAGGTCAACCAGAACCACGCCACCACCGAGATCATTCGCTTTATCAAGCAGAACTCCGATAAGTCAGGCATTATCTATTGCCTGAGCCGCCGCCGTGTGGAGGAGATCGCAGAACTACTAAATGTAAACGGTATCAAGGCGGTACCCTATCATGCTGGCCTGGACTCTAATACCCGTTCCCGGCACCAGGATATGTTCCTCCAGGAAGATATCCATGTGGTAGTCGCCACGATCGCCTTCGGAATGGGAATCGACAAGCCCGATGTGCGCTTTGTGATTCACTTTGACGTCCCCAAGAGCATCGAGAGCTACTACCAGGAGACAGGTCGTGCCGGAAGGGATGGACTGGAAGGAAACTGTATACTTTTCTATGACTTCAACGACATTGTGAAGCTGGAGAAGTTCATGAAAGACAAGTCCGTAAGCGAACGGGAATCCGGGCGTTTGCTGCTATATGAAATGGCCTCTTTTGCAGAGTCTGGTGCCTGTCGCCGCAAGATGATGCTACACTACTTTGGCGAGACCTTTGACGTAAAGCGCTGTAATGGGATGTGTGACAACTGTCGCCACCCCAAAGAGTCATTTGATGCCCAGAAAGAAGCCAAACAGGCGCTGGCAGCAGTCAAGCAGGTGGGAGAGAAGTTTGGGCAGACGCACATCATTGGAGTGCTGAGGGGCTCTAATAACCAGGCGATCCACCTCTATGAACACGAAAAAATCCCAATTTTTGGCCGGGGAACTCATCTGTCAGATAAGGAATGGAAGTCAGTGTTGAGTCAGTTGATCATCAACGACTATCTGGTCAAGGATGTGGATGAATATGGTGTAATCAAGCTAGGAGAGAAAGGAAAAAAGTTCCTGAAAGAGCCTTCCAGCATTGAGTTGATCAAGTACCAGGATCTGGACCTGACCCATAAAGAATCCGGAGATCCAGTTGAGAATTTTCAGACCTACGACGTCGTCCTGTTTGACAAACTTCGGAAGCTCCGCAAGAAACTGGCCGACGAAAAAGGTATCCCGCCTTTTGTCATATTCCAGGATACTTCACTGGAGGACATGTCCACCAAGTATCCCACCTCCATGAATGAGTTCTTCAACATCACGGGAGTGGGGCAGGGGAAAGCCAAAAAATTTGCGGCACCCTTTATCAAGCTCATCTCCGAGTATGTGGAATCCAATGGCATAGAGCGTACCAGCGAACTGGTCGTCAAGGCGGCAGCCCGAAAGTCCATGAACAAGCTTTTTGTGATCCAGCATGTCGATCGGCGGACTCCTCTGGATCAGATTGCCAAGATCAAAGGCATGGAGTACGAGGAACTGCTGGGAAATGTGGAACAAATCGTTTACTCAGGTACCAAGCTTAACCTCGATTATTACATCGAAGACGTAATGGACGACGATGCCATTGACGAAATCTACGATTACTTCATGGGAGCCGAGACCGATGATCTCAATACAGCTGAAGGCGAACTGGGCTCTACTGTTTCACGCGACGAGATTCGCCTGGTGAGGTTGAAGTTTATCTCTGAGGTAGGCAACTAGTGGAATAAGTTCGAAGTTCGGAGTCCGATGTTCGTAGTTTAAAGTTTCCCGCTTCGCGGGATTTCGCTGTGCTCAACAGCGTCCGTAGTTCGCAGCCTCAAGTGTTGCGCGAAAGTACCTTGTGCTGGTTTGATGTGGCTGTTTACTTCTTTCCAAGAGCACTGGAATTACAAATTCACTCCACAAGCGGTGTCCCACATCGATGACAGTATCTCGCATAGGGGTGTGAAACTGTATCACAGTTAGGACAAAGCTCCTGCAGGGTGGGAGCTATTGCCGTATTCGTCGAAGGTCGCTGAGGGGGCGTTTCCTGTTCCTCACTATCTTTAGGCATAAAAATGGCCAGCCCCATATAAGCCAGCAGGTTGATCCCGGAAGTAAAGGGTGTGGCGATTACAAATGCTAGCCTGACCAGTGCCGGATTGACATTGAAGTATCGGGCAATACCCGCACAGACTCCGGTCAGACTCCCTCTGGGACGACTAAGGCCTTTGATGTTAAGCAGGTGCTGACGGCGATGTGGTGCAGGTAGATGTCGAGGCATGGCTGAATTTTCCTGTTCCTGTTGGAGTGCAAAATCAAATTCCTGTCTTTGAGACGATATCCTACATGGGAAAATTGTCCAAGATTCCTTTACTTGTCTCCAAACTTACTCCCAAAAAATGAAAGAAGCGATCGCCCTCAAAGAAACCATCGAGTCCCATATTTTGTCCATGAATCTGGGTGAGCGAAAGCCTGCGAATCTCTACGCACCCATGCAGTATATCCTTGCACTCAAGGGGAAGCGTATCAGGCCTATCCTGACATTGCTGGCCTACGAAGCCGCTGGGGGGAAGGATGTAGAAAAAGCACTGAATCTGGCCTCATCGGTGGAATTATTCCACAATTTTACCCTGATGCACGATGACATCATGGACCGTGCACCGGTTCGACGGGGACAGCCATCGGTTCACATCAAGTGGGATGAAAACATCGCCATCCTGTCAGGCGATGCACTATTTGCCTTTTCCATGGGACTCGTAGTAGAGGATTTTCCGGACAAGGCGGCGATCCTGGCTACTGAATTTACCCGTGTAGCCATGGGAGTTTGTGAGGGACAAATGGAAGACCTGGACCTGGCACAGACTACGGCGGTTGATGTACCAGCCTACATCGAGATGATCCGAAAAAAAACGGCTGTATTGCTGGGAGGCTGTCTGAGTATGGGAGCACTTGCTGCTGGCGCTTCAGCCGACCTCGCGGACGAAATGCGGCAGTATGGTGAATATCTGGGGATAGCATTTCAGCTTCAGGACGACTTGATGGACGCATTTCCGCCTGAGGGGTTTGGGAAGCAGCAAGGGGGAGATATCATCGAAAACAAGAAAACCTACCTGTACCTAAGGGCACTGGAAACGGCATCAACCGATCAGAGAAAGCGTCTTGAGGAGTTGTTCTCCCAGGATGGAGAGGATCAGCAGGCGAAGGTAAAGGAGGTCCTGGAAATTTTTGAGGAATGCGGCGTGAAATCAGATACACAGGACCTGATTGAAGAGTATTTTCAGAAGGCCGTGAGCCTGAGTGGCTCCTTATCTGGAAAAATCAGCATGAATTCCCTACAGGAATACCTGGGGGTGATTTCAAAAAGGAAAGTATAACCCGAAATTTCTATAAACCTTAGTTTCACATCTTAATTACAATCATGAAGGATTTTTCCAAGAGGCTATTTGGCCTCCTGCTTGTCATGTGTAGCCTACAGGTGTTGCACGCTCAGGACTATGCCCATGCTGGGGAGTACATGGATGCCATGGGAGAGCTTTATGGCGAACTCAACAAAGATCAGTGGGCCTACATCAAGGCCTCCAGTCAGGGGCGTAGCGCCCGGAGGATAGAAAGGAAGCGGCAGGAACTGCTTCAGACCAATCGCGAGATGCAGCAGATGGTTCGTCGTATGCCTGCATATGAAGGAGACGCAAGCCTGCGGGACTCAACAGTTCAGTATCTGCGAATGTGCTTTGATGTCCTGAATGAGGACTATGGCAAGATAGTCGATCTCGAGGCAATTGCCGAAGATTCCTATGATGCCATGGAGGCCTATCTTACAGCCAAGGAACAGGCTAGCGACCGGTTGGATGACGCGGGAAGCCGACTGGAGATGCACCAGAAAATTTTTGCGGCTTCTCACAATGTGCAGCTCATTGAGGGGGAACAGAGTCGCACTTCCCTACGTCTGGAGCAAGCCGGGAAGACCATTCGGTATTACAACCAACTGTATCTCGTGTTCTTCAAATGCTACAAGCAGGAAGCCTACCTCCTCGATGCTGCCCATCGCGGAGATGTCAGCGCATTGGTGCAGAATCAACAGGCACTGGGAGCTTTTGCAGCAGAAGGCATGGCCACTCTGGATACGATGCCAGACTTTGAGGGAGATGCCAGCCTGAAGCAAACCTGCCGGGAGATTCTGAATTTTTACGCACAGGAAGCAGAAGAGTCTGCCCCGGTCATGATCGACTATTTCCTCAAAAAGGAAAACTTCGAGACCATCCAGAAAGCCTTTGAGGCCAAACGTCCACGGGACCGTACCCAGGAAGATGTTGACCGCTTCAACAAGGCTGTGGAAGATTATAACAATGCCGTGGCTGACTATAACACAGTCAATGAGCAGCTAAATAAGCAACGCGGCGAGTTAGTGGATAACTGGAACAAGGCCA
Source organism: uncultured Bacteroidia bacterium (assembly GCA_964343195.1). Taxonomy (GTDB): domain Bacteria; phylum Bacteroidota; class Bacteroidia; order J057; family J057; genus CAYVAP01. The sequence goes on from CAYFIR010000017.1 coordinate 38,837, forward strand.
GTGATCGCTTCATGAAGGAACATGTAAAGTAAGGTATGAAAGGAAGTGAATGAATCCCCCTTCTCGGCATTGAGCCGGGAAGGGGGATTCTCTGTTTTGCGGAGAAAATTCAGGCATAAAGCAGCAAAAATGTAATCTTTACGCATTAACCGTCTTCATAGCAAACAAAACCTAATTCTAATCACTATGAAGAAAATTCTAGGACCTCTATTCACAACCCTTTTTCTGCTGGGAATGACCATGAGCCTTCAGGCCCAGACAACCGGCATGAACTACCAGGCAGTTGCTCGCGATGGCAGTGGTGCCCTGATGACCAATACCAACATTAACCTGGAATTCCAGGTGGTGGAAGGTGCTATCCCTGGTACCGTAGTGTACGCCGAGGATGCAACTGCTACCACCAATGCTTTCGGGCTATTTACCGTGGTGATTGGTGAGGGGACTCCTACCACTTCCACTTATGATCAAATTAACTGGGCTGCTGACGAGCACTACCTCATCGTAGAAGTTAATGGCGCCAAAGTGGATACCATGCGCTTCCAGAGCGTTCCATACAGCGAGGTCGCGACAGGGATGGAACTGGAAGATTTACAGGGAGTAAGTGGAACTTCTTCTCCTTCCTCCGGAGATGTCCTGCAATATGACGGCAGCAACTGGACCGCTGCAGGGTTGACCAGCCCGTGGACCGTTGCTGGTAGCACCATCAGCAATGCAACTGGAAACAAAGTGTTTGTTAACCGCACAAGTGGAATAACAGGGTCAGAATATTTTGGAGTTACCTCTCCAACAACGGGTAATGCCTACGGAGGAATGTATGTTGAAACCCAGAGCGAAACGGGCCGACCATTCTATGGATATGCCGCGGATGGCACTGCATTTTCATGGACTTACTGGGATGGAAGCGACAGCACCTGGAAACTGTACAATGACGGCACCCAGTTTAGTGTAACCCGTGATACCAAGGTTGGTATAGGCACCGCCGATCCTGACCATTCACTTGACATCAGGCATGACTTTGGCCCCGGAGCAAACCTTGGCAACGGATTGAAAATTCACCACGTGTCTGGCAGCGGAAATGAATATTACAAATTCTACGTTGCCAGTGGGGGGAGCATGAGCCTGTACCACAACACCGATTATGTTGGGAACTGGAATGGAACAACTGGCGCATATTCCGCGACTTCAGATGCCAGACTTAAAAAGAATGTTTCTGTATATGGGGAGGTATTGCCCAAAGTGATGCAGCTGCAAGCCAAAACATACCATTATACTCGCAATGATGACTCCGATCGCAGGTCACTTGGATTCATTGCCCAGGAAGTAGAGCCTTTGTTCCCACACGTTGTATATCAGGACGGGGAAGCAGATCAGGTGGAAGACCCATATTATTCGATTGATTACGCCGGTTTCTCGGTGATTGCCATCAAGGCCATACAGGAGCAGCAGGAAGTTATTGAGCAGCAGCAGCGTACAATTGATGAGTTGGTGAACCGACTGGAAGCTTTGGAGGCAAAAATCCAGGAGTAATCTGGTAAAAGGGCGTTTGCCCCCACCGGTAATTTCTTTATCTTGAGTAACACCCAAAGCAAAGAACAGATGAAACAATTGATATTACTCTCCTGGGTTATCCTGGGACTCATGAGCTTTTCAACTGCCCAATCCATCGAACGGAGTGTGATTGGTGCTACGGGAGGCTATGCCGAAACTGGCTCGGTAAGTGTCTCTGCTACTGTTGGCGAAATAGCTGTTGAGACCGTTAGTGATGGAAACACCATCCTCACCCAGGGATTTCAACAGCCTGTAGAAGGCGACTTTACCAGCATTCGTCGTCCGGAGATCTCCGTCAACTACCGGGTCTATCCCAACCCGACGGCTCAGACCCTGAATATCGAGCTAAGTAGCACTGAGATCATGGACATGGAAATTAGTCTGGTGGACATGCAGGGACGCTCAGTTGGGCTACAGGAACTCATTCAGCTGAGCGGTACCGCCCAGCGGCAATGGGACATTAGCAGCCTGAGCGAAGGCACCTATATTCTCCGCTTCGTCGAGCAGGCAGGCCCTGTAATTCACTCTGTCCGCATCCAAAAGGTCCATTAGGGAGGTAAAAGGGGATCCGGTAGAACGCTGAACCTCGCGGATAATCCGAAAAGTACCTGAGACCGAATCACGAATTTCCAGTTTCTTCCATGCACATAGGCGTCATTGCTCCGCCCGAAAGTTTTCACACCCAGAAATGGGTTGCTGGATTGTGCGCAGCAGGCGCAGACGTAACGACTTTTAGTTTTACCCCTGGCCAGGTGCCGGGGGTAAATGCTGTTCAGGTCATGCCTCGCTTTACCCACAAAGGCGAGCTGACCTACCTTAGCTACCTGACAGGGGGCAAACGCCTCAAAAGTGCTCTTGAGGCCCATCAGGTTGATATCGTCAATCCCCTGAATGTCACCCCTTTCGGAGTATGGGCTTTGCAATCCGGGGTGAGGCCTCTGGTGAATGTCGCCATGGGAGCTGACATACTGGAGTATCCGCCTGAGCGATCCATGGCCATTGCTGACTCTCGCCGATGGGAGAGTCAGGGGGAGAGCAGTTCGAGGCTCCAAAAGTTAACAGGACAGGCAAAATGGCATGGGTTCCGATTTTGGGTAAATAAGGCTCTACACGCCAGCGACCTGATCACAGGTGATAACCTGCAATTGGTACACGCGGTCAGAGACTGGTTCGGAGTTCCTGCGGAGCGCGTGAAGCTGAACCGATGGGGAATAGAGCCCGAGCTGTTTGGTAGTAGCATAGAGGTGCAGGCGCAATTGAGGGAAATGCTGGAGTTGAAGCCGGGCCAGCCCCTGGTCCTGAGTCCCCGCGGCGTAAAGCCTGTGTATCAGGCCGATATCATCCTGGAGGCTTTTGAGACCTTGCTAAAGGAAGGTAAAACAGATGCCAAGCTGGTAGTTTTGTCCACTGGCTACCAATCTGCGCCAGGCCTGCATGAGCAGGCTTCCCGGCTACACAAAGCCTATGCTGATTTTCACTATCAAACAGAGCTGATTCCCCGCGAATGGATGTCTCAGTTGTGGCTTATGACAGATGCCTTTGTTAATATTCCGGCCTATGACGGCTTTTCAAACGCCTTAAATGAAGGCCGATATGCCAGCGCCATCCCCATTCTCAACGATATCCCTGCCCATAGAGAGATTGCAGAAGAGGGCTCTCATGCCCTCTATGTCAAACCTCTTACCTCCGAAAAACTGGCTCAGAAAATAAGCGAGGCATTAGTTGCCCTGCCTGAACTGCGCCCTCGTATTGCTACTGCTAATCGATCATGGGTGGAAACCCATGCCATGTTTGCGCATAATATGGCTCATCTGGTTACCAGGATGGAGAACCTGCTGAAATAGTTTTAAGGGGGAAGGGATAGAAATTGCCTCATTCGTCCCAGTAGCTCCTATACCGGGGAAAGGTAGATGAATACATGCTTCTATGTTGACAGTTTTTTATTCATCTGTAAATGTGGCAACCTGTAAAAAATTCAGGCTCAGTGAACCATTTCCTCCTGGGGCAGGTTGATAAGGATGAACTATTCGCGCAGGAAAATGTGGCCCAATGGCCTTTGTGGCACTGGAATTGGGTATTAGTTCCCTCGGTGTGCCAGGTATAATCCGGAGGTATTGACTCATTTCAGAGAGGTAAGACCTGCTAGAGAGTGATCCTTGGAGCTATGTGCACCCGGCTTATTTTGCAATCATTAACCATTACCGGAAGATCGATGCACCACACCCTGAATCATTCTGCTAAAGGAGAGAGAATCTATCAGCTCGAACCCCATGTCTCGTATTTTAACATCAATTCCAGCGACCGGAAATCCTTTATTTTTCCGTTCCAGGTGATGGGGTATATGCTTGGCTTTTTCATTCTGATGGGGTTGTACTTCGCAGTTTTCAAGGATGATCCTTCAGTGGGTGGAATCGTAACCTGGATTTGCTGCATCTTTGCCCCATTCTATCTGCCTGGGGTTTATCATTACCGGCGTTCCTTTTTGCAGGATCGCTCAACCGAGATTGAGGTGGATTCCCGCAACCGGATGCTTCGCTACATCAACAGGGAGAAAGGGCAGGACCTCCTGTTTCATGCAGAACAGGTTCAGCGCTGTGATATTTATGTGAGTGCCATGCTTCCCTACCTGACAGAGTATCTCTGCATCGAGCTGGCGGGAGGCCGCAAAATTGTCCTTTCGGGGCTTATCGCCACTCCACGAGAACTGGCCGAAGAGTTGGAGTTAGACTGTAATATCCACCGACGTTACTTCAATCCCGTCCCATAGGAACGCTCAAAAAATTAGTTCCGCTTTTGACTTGATATCTTGCCCGTATACTGCGTCAGAAAAAGCCTCATTTGGCTCGCCAAACTCGGTTTTTCTTTCTTGTCTGCGAACAAGATCTCTTCGTAAAATCGGGAAGTTATTTTTCTCGCGTCCCTTAACATCCTCTCGTATAATACCAGAGGTTGGGATAGCCCGCATCATCCAGCATTTTGACCCAGCCAGTTACCTGGCGGATGAGGATTTCATCCCCCGAACAGTACTCACCGGAATATTCCGAAACCACTACTTCGGCCCAAAGACCTTGGCTTCTGCCAGTAGGCTCGATGAAAAAACGGTCGCTGTTGGCGGTGAGCAGCTTTTTGCCTTCTACAGATGGTTTGTCCCGGACGTTCATGTTGATACCCAGAGCCCCGGGAAACAGGGTTTCAGGATAGTGAATCATGAACTCCATCCAATCGGCATACACTACGCCCTCCATGAGCAGGTCCCTTTTCCGCACCCAACGTGCCTGACTCGGGTCCGGACTAAAGACCTGATAATAGTTTATTTGTTCTGCATATACAGTTAGCCCACTTATCTCATAGTCGAATTCAATGGTTCCTGCATGGGATAGCTGCTCCCTGACATCGGTCTCGGCATTTTTCCACATCAGGGCCTGATACGGCTCCTCCCTAAGTACCAAGCCATCTATTTCGTCATGGTCGGGGCTGTCATAAATCCGCAGGGAGAATACCTGGTTGCCAGCTGGCATGATGAGCCCAATGCCCCATTCATTCTCCTGAGCAGACAGGAACAAAATGGAAACAGATACAAGCAGGCTGAAAAAGATGGCTCTTGACATGGGGGGGAGGTTGGGTGTGAGGAAGAATATCCAGGTTGCCAGACTTGTCATCAAGGTAGCGAAATTCAGGAAATGCCTCTCTCAACTTTTGCCTATTTTTGAGACATCATCCAACTAACGATATGCTGCCTACCGACCTTTTTGACCAGATGAAGCGCAAGCAGTCTTACCTCTGTGTGGGACTGGACAGTGACCCTAAGCGAATTCCTGCCCACCTGCAAGGTGAGCCGGATCCAGTATTTGCCTTTAACAAAGCCATCATCGAAGCCACCCTCCCCTATGCGGTAGCATACAAGCCCAATCTGGCTTTTTATGAAGCTCAGGGCGCTAAGGGTTGGGAAACCCTGGCCAAAACCATGGAGCTTATTCCAAAGGAGATATTTACCATTGCCGACGCCAAGCGAGGAGATATTGGAAACACCTCGCGACTCTACGCCCGCACTTTTTTTGAGACCTACAATTTTGACTCCGTCACGGTGGCTCCCTACATGGGAGAAGACTCCGTAGCTCCCTTCCTGGAGTTTGAGAATAAATGGGTCTTCCTCCTCGCGTTGACCTCCAACCCCAGCGCACAGGATTTCCAGCACCTGCCCACAGGAGAAGGACCGCTTCATGAGCGGGTGATCCTCAAAGCGGAAGAATGGGGGGAGCGATATCCCGGCCACCTGGGCTATGTAGTCGGAGCGACTCGTGCAGAAAGTCTGGCCCGAATCCGGGAATTAACTCCCGATGCACCGCTGTTAGTACCAGGCGTAGGCGCACAGGGAGGTGATCTGCATGCAGTCTGTCAGCACGGCCAGACCGATCTTGGAGGCTTGCTCATCAACTCCAGCCGGGGGATCATCTTTGCCAGTGAAGGAGAAGACTTTGCTGAAAAAGCCGCAGAGTCTGCTCAAAAGCTGCAAGGAGAGATGGCAGGGTATTTTGTTGAAAGCTAAGAGGGGCGGGTATTAAAGTCAGTTTCACGAAAACAGGGCTACTTTCTCAACACATCCTGGATCGACTCATCCTTTTGGAAGACACTACGGGCAAATGGGCACAGCGGCAATACCTTCAGATTGCGCTCTCGAGCCAGCTGAACGAGCCTGTCGAGTAATTTTCGACCAACCTGCTGTCCACGGAGCGCATCTTCCACTTCTGTATGGTCGATGATCATGAGCTCTGTGCCAGCTTTTGTAAAAGTCATGGCAGCATTTGGTTGATCTGGCTGGCCTATGTAGGCCATGCCCTTACGGTCGCCTTCCTGCAGGTGGATGGTTAAGGATTCCATAATAATGGTTGGGATGGGTTAAAATAAACCAGGAAGTAGAACAGCCTGCCCTCCAAAATGTTAGGGTGGACCATCCAATTGCATAAGGGAGAAGGTGAAGAATTGTGGAAATATTTCCTTTAATTGCGTCCGGTTTTCGGAAGAAAACTACCTCAACTGATATTGCTACCGTTTCCGGCCTTAACCAATTCACTTTCAGGCCGAAAAACCTTTGGACCTTATGCTGTTCGATCACGAGAATCCCGAAAAGTCGGAAGATCTGGACCAGAATCAGACCCAGAACGAAACTCCGACTCCATCACCTGAGACCTCCCCAGAGAATCAGGTTGAAAAAGAAGCTTCAGACGAAGAATCTACCCTAGAGGCTGACGTAACTCCTGAACCCTCTGAGGAAACTTCAACTCCTGCTGCTGAGGAAACCCCCAGCGCTGTCGAAGAATCCTCCTCTGATACAGAAGAACCTGCTGCTGAGCCAGAAACGCCAGCAGAAGCTCCCGTAGCAGAAGAGTCTTCTGAAAGCCAGGAAGAAACTCCTTCGGAACCAGTGGAGGCTACTCCTGAGCCAGTAGCAGAAACCCCGGAATCCACTTCAGAGCAGAGTGCAGAAGCCGATTCCACTGAAGCACAATCAAGTGAGTCTGAACAGGAGGCCGAGTCAGAAACAGAGCTTGCCCCCATTCCTGCTGATCTCGCGGCTTTGAATCCTGCTGTGGAAGCTCGTGTTACCGAAATCCTCAGTGATAAAGGGAACGGGACCCAGGTACTGACCCAGGCCAGTATTGCAGATCTGATCCATCTGATCGACGGCTATCTAAAAGAAGAAAACCTGCTTGCCCAGGCCCCCAAAGTAGGGCTGGTAAAGCGTTCTTATGATACCCTCAAGTTTCAGGAAGATCTTGAAAAAGCCCACGAGGACCTTTTTCTGGATCGGCTGGCTCGTTTTAACAAGAAGCGTGTCGCCGCACAACGCAACCTGGAAAGCCAGCGGGGTGCCAACCTGACCAAAAAACAGGGGCTTCTGGAGCAGTTGAAGGTGGTCGTGGATGCAGAAGATCCCCTCAAAATTGAAGAGGTTCGCGCTATTCAGGAAGAGTGGAAGGCAACCGGACAGGTTCCCAAAGCAAACCTGGACCAGCTATATACAGATTACAGATTCCTGCTGGACAAGTTCTACAAGCTCCGTGAAATGCACTTTGAGCTGCTGGACTATGATCGTAAGATCAACCTGCAGGAAAAAGAGCGCCTCATTGGCGAAGCCAAAGAGAATCTGATTCCGGCTGAAGAACTTCGGGAAGATCCCGAGGTTTGGCACGAGAAAATGGATTTCCTTTCCGAACTACAGCAGCAGTGGAAGTCCGTCGGACATGTACCACGTGAGGACATGGACCGCATCAACACTGAGTATCGCTCCATCATTGACGAGTTCTTTGAGATTCGTCAATCATTCCGCGCCAAGTTGGATGAACTCCGTCAGGTGAATGCGGATAAGAAGGTGGAGTTACTCGCAAAAATGGAGGAGTACCGGGAGTTTGAGGCATCCAAGCCACGTGCGTGGAATGATGCTGCCAAGACCTTCCGTACCTATCAGGAAGAATACAAGGAAATAGGCCAGGCCCCACAGGCTGTTAATGGAGAACTTTGGGCCAAGTACCGCGATGTCTGCAATGCATTTTACGAGCGCAAGGCTGCTTTCTTCAAGACATTTGATGACTTCCGTCAGGAAAACCTGGAGAAAAAGAAAGTCCTGGTCGAGAAAGCGGAAGAGATTGTAGCCAAGGGCGAGTGGGAGCGCGGAGCCAAGGAGTTGAAGCGCCTTCAGCGCGAGTGGAAGGAAGTTGGTCCCGTGCCTGAGCGTCATTCCAATAAGCTCTGGAGCCGATTCCGTACAGCTTGCGATACTTTTTTTGAGTCACGTCGTAGCCACTACCAGGAGTTGCATGCAGAAGAGCATGAGAACCTGGAGAAGAAAAATGCTCTGATTGCCAAGGTGAAAGAAATCAGCTCGCAGGAAGGGGGCAAGGTTCCTGAAATGATCGAGCAAATCAAGCAGATCCAAAAGGACTGGCGTGAGATCGGTAAGGTACCGTTTAAAGAAAAAGACAAGATTTGGGATGAATTCCGTGCTGAGGTTGATGCATTCTTCAACTCACTTCCTGCCAAGCGTAGCGAAATCCGTGAGCTCCAGGTACGGACTTCCCTTGATACAATCGAAGATCAGGACGAGCGCGTCCAGGTCGTGAAAGATCGCGTGAGCCGTCTTCGTCGTAAGATCGGTAAAGCCCGTGAAACCATTACCCAGTACCAGGAAAACATGGACCGCATTGCGCGGGGCAAGTCTGGAGATGCGCTCCGTAAGCAGATTGAGGGTGAAATCGAGAAGGAAAAAAGCCTGATTGCGGAATACAAGAAGCAGATCACCGAGTTCAACGAAATGTTGAAGAATCCGCCAAAGAAAGAAGAAACTCCTTCTGAAGACGCGGAAGCTGCTACTCCCGAAGCTGATGCCTCAGCAAGTGAAGAGGCCACACCAACTCCACCTGCGGAAGAGGGAGGTGAAGCACCCAAAGAGGAGTAATCAACAGGAACTGGTATCGATAAATTGCGGGGTGTCATATGGCACCCCGTTTTTTTTGTAAGCACTAGCCCCGGTTACAGATCATCCGGTAGGCACAGTAGCTGCACTTTTGCTCATCTTCTGTCTGACAAAACTGATTGGTGTAAATTTCCTCAGCCAATTGTCCCAGACGCTGTTCAAATCCCTGTAACTCAGCTGATTCGATGGGCTTTCCTCCGGCGAGATATTGAATACCCTGCCCGACCTGCTTTACGGGGACAAATCCTACCTGCACCCTTGACTGAGGATGTTGCCTGTCAAAAAGCCAGGTATAGAGGTATCCCTGTAACATCTGCTTGTGCTTAGAGTCAGAGAAAGCATCGTCCAGGGTCGCCCTGGGGCTGAGTTCTACGCGGCCAGTTTTGTAATCGAGTATTCGATAGGTTTCTACCTCCGGTAGCCAGTCAATCCGGTCAAATGCCCCATTGACCCGGACATCTCCCCAGGAAGTCGAAATTGTCCGCAGGTACCCCTTATGGTTTTCCAAATCCACAATCTGAAATTCAGGGCCTTCTTCATCCAGTTCGATGACCCGTTTACACTGGGTCAGGATGACCGAGCGGAGCAGGTAGTTTCTGCCCCTCACCTGCTCATCCCAGCCCAACTCATAGTCGGCAAACGCCTGTTTGACAGCTGCTTCGATGCGTGGCTTGATTTCGGCAAAATCCTGGTCCGTCAGTGAGCGTTGTTTTCCCTTAAACGGCTTGTACAGGTACTCCATCGCCTGGTGAAAGACAGAGCCAAAAGTATTCGCAGCCATAGACTCCTCAACTTCCTCTGGCTCGCGAATTCCGGCAAGGTACCTGAAGTAGAATTGCAGGGGACAGGTGAGGTAGGTAGTAAGGGCCGTAGCTGAGAAGTATCGTTTGCGCTCAGCGCCTGCTTCCTGTGTAGTAAACCGCTGTGTCAGCAGCCGCTGTATGTCCCCGTCAACCGGAATACTGATCGCGGAAGGCTCGACATAGGGAGCCGGGGTAGCGATGGTTCGCTGATGCACATGCAGATGTGGGTGTCCCTGGAAAAAGTGCTCGATCTGGCGAATGAAGCGACTGGGTTCATTGGTTTGTCCAGCCTGCTCATTCTGGTTGTTGAAAATCAGGTGTACCTCGCTCGCTCGCTGGAGCAGGCGGTAGAAGTGGTAAGCATAAATGGCGTCCTTTTCCTCGTAAGTCGGAAGGCCGAAACCCTGTCGCAGGCTATAGGGAATGAAGCTGGTCCCTTTGCTGGTGTCAGGAAGCTTGCCCTCGTTACTGGCGAGGATGTACAGCTTGTCAAAGTCCAGCACCCGGGTTTCCAGAAATCCCATGAGCTGTACCCCGAGCAGGGGTTCCCCTTCGAAGGGAATCCGCGCCCGCTGGATAACATCACGGAATAGATTGGCAAAACCCCGCACCGAAATATTGGGCTGGTAAGTACTGAGTACGTTGCGGAGTTGCTGAAACTGTAGGAAAAACTGGAAGGTATATTCTGCTTCCAGGGTATCATTTTCACCTGCGGTATCTGCCAGCAGATAGGTGAATATTTCTTCGCTATAGTCAAGAAGGGCTTCAAGGTCAGGGGCCCCTTTAGACTCGGGAGGCGAAAAAATATGTTTCAGCAAAAGGGGCAATCCCACTTCAGTTAACATGGTCCCCGGCACAAACAGGAGGTTCTGTTTGGTTATTTTTTCCTGTAACTGCTGGCTTAGTTCTGGTGCCTGCGCCTTGAGATAGGGATTGTTGAGCAGGTCGACGACTTCCCGGTATGGGAAAATAGGCGTCTTCTCGGGCGACATGCGCTGGGTACGCAGCAGGTTCATCACCCGCAGGAGCAGGTCGTGGATATTGGTCTGCCGCAGCGGAAAACCCATGGTGATGTTGAGGTGCTCGATCTTGCGAGGCAGGGCGTATAGCGTCGGAAATAACAACTGCTCGTCCGCTAGTATGATGGCGTGTTCCTGATATTGATCGGGGGCTAGTGGGGCCTCCTGAAGCAGGTTGCCCAGATATTGGGCCTGTCCGACCTGTAGCGGGACGCCTGTCACGTAAATTTCCTTGTTTCGCTGGCCCATATCCGAAATCACAAGCCGGCTTTCCAGGTCGCGCCATTTGCTGTGGTATTCCCGGATAAATTTTCCTGGTTCCTCGCCCGTCAGGTGCCCACTTTTATCGGTGTAGATTTCCTTGCCCAGATTCCATTTGTCCTTTGGTGGAGTGAAATATGCGAGATCTACATCCCAATACACGATGGCTTGCCGGGCCTTGAGCAGATGGCCCATCAGTTGTTCCTCTGCACTGGAAAGGGCATTGAAGCCTACAAAAATGAGTGTTTGTTGAGCCGGGAAAACGTCTTCTGCTCCCTTTAATCGCTGAATTAACTTGCGATAGGCCATTCCATCGTAAGCCATCCCTTTGCGTTGCAGGGTCTGGCGATACAGGTCATAAACCGGATGGAGGTTTTGCCAGATTTTGAGAAAGCGCTTTTGAACCTCGTGGAGATCCTCGCCTTTGCCTCGCAAGGTCTCCCAAAATCGCTTGACGTGCTCCAGGTTTTCGGGCGGAAGGTCAAAGAATGCCTCGATTTCCTTGAGGTCCTTGATATTGGTAAAAAGCTGCTTCGCATCCACTAGATACTTATCGACTTCGTCAAAGTCTTTGACCAGCATTTCGCCCCAGTTGTAAAACTGCTCGAAGGTCTCATGCCACTGTGGATCTGTCTTGCGCATGACCTGCCCATAGCATTGATACAGTTCGAAGACCAATGGCATGATGTCGGGAAACTGCCGCCCGTCGGTTTGACGCACGAAGTCCTGGATTGAGACCATACGCGGTGCCCAGATGGTTTGCTGGTAGGCTTTGGCAAGAGCTTGCCTCAGAAACACCACTGCTCGCCGTGTCGGGACAATCAGCGTGAGGTCAGCGATGCCCTTGCCAAACTCCTGCTTGAGTTCGTGTACGATTTGTTCAAGGAAGGTCATGGAGAGCCAAGTTCGGAAAGAAGTCCGAATAGTGGCAAGGAGAACCGGGGAAAAACCACAAATATCCTGAGGCGGGGGAGATAAAGTATCCAGGGTTTATATAGGCAGGAAGTGGCTGTATTCCCCTAATTAACTTTTTTGACCCCCAAAGCCCAGGGCTTTCCCAGACCTACCCAAAGATCACCCGGAAGAAGTCGTTGAAGATGATCAGCACCATCAGCCCCAGAATGATCAGCATCCCGATCTGTTGGGCAATGACACGTACCCGGGTAGAAGGCTCACGGCGGGTGATGCCCTCGATCAGCAGGAATACGACATGGCCTCCGTCCAAAGCCGGAATCGGCAGGATGTTGACAAAAGCCAGGATCATGCTGAGCATGCCAGTCAGGCGTAAAAAAGCTTCCACCCCGCCAGCATTGAAAGCTGTGAGGTAAAGTTTTGCGATCTGTACAGGTCCCATGACTGATTCACTGGCGCTTACGTTGCTGCGGGTCAGGTTTTTGATGCCCTGAACGTTGGCGGAGACAAACCCAAAAGCGCGCTTCGCGCCGGGCGTGATGGCCTCCCAGAACGTATATTCGACGGTGTCGATGTGGAAGACCACCTCATAGTTTGGGCGCACACCCAGCATGGGATCTTCTCCAATATGAGCTTCGAAGTGGAGTGTATCAGAGCCGCGCAAGGCCGTTACCTGTATGGTCTTGTTGGCCTTGTCCTTCATGAAAGCACGCAGGTCGCTAAAGTATCGAATCGGCGTAGAATCCAGTTGGATGATCTGGTCCTGATCGCGCATCCCTGACTGATAGGCGGGGAGCGATTGAGATTGCTTACTGGTGTCGATACCTGCTACGGCAGGGATGTTGGGTAGAAATAACAGTGGCTCAATGGAGTCTCGGTTGAAGTAGTTCTGGATGTCTTCAGGAACCTTCAGGGTAACAATTTCGCCCTTTCGCTGCACTTCAAAGTACGCGTCGTCCTCCAGCAAAATCTGCTCATCCTGATATTCGCCAAAAAACTCAAATGCTTCTCCCTTGAAGCTCACCAGGGTATCCCCTGTTTCAAAACCAATGATATGGCCGAGTGTGTTGGCGCTGGCAGGTATTTCAATCCCGTATTTGATCTCAGACATGGGGATGCGCTGCTCACCATAGATATAAGCCATGGTGGTGAAGATCAGAATCCCCAGTATGACGTTCATGATGACGCCACCAGTCATGACGATGAGGCGTTGCCAGACGGGTTTGGAACGAAACTCCCAGGGCTTGGGCAACCAGTCCGGTGCCTCGTCTGGATGGTTGCGATAGTAATCTAGGTCTTCTTTGGAAAGTCGTTCGCGCTCTTTTTCCTGTTGGATGGTAGCTGCATCAAGGCTTTCATCGATGATGCCTGATATTTTGACATAGCCACCGAGAGGAGTCACTCCAACCTGATACTCTGTCTCGCCGCGTTTGAAGCTGAAGAGCTTGGGAGGAAATCCGATGGAGAAGGTCTCCACCCGCATTCCAAATGCTTTGGCAGTCAGAAAGTGGCCCAATTCGTGGATGGTTACCAGGATGGTAATGCCGACCAGTACCAACGCGATGGCACGCAGCACATCGAGTACCAATTGTAATTCTCCCGCCAAATATCCTATCAGTACAGCCCCCAGTATGATGGCTCCTATTACACCCAGTCGTTTGAAACGCTGGTTCCTCGGTTGACTCATCTATTCTTAACCTAATGCTTCCGAAACAGTGAACGTCACAAGGGGGAAGGAGTTTGCCCAAAAGCATAATTTCACAAGCTTCCAGAAGTCCATGATTCCCCCATCTGGACGTATAATTATTATACTACGAAAGTAGCACTCCCAAGGCTGGAAAAAAACCGACTTCCTCCGAATTCCGTGGCAATCGCAGCGGAGGCCCCTTCCAGAATAGGCAGATGAATTACGAATGGTCAATTACTGCATTCCGCAGTCACCAGCACTGCCTTCATCTCACTTCCGATTCGTTACGAATTATGAATCACCCATTACGAATCCCGCCCGCCTCTTAATCCTGAGCAGGTTCGATCAGGCTGACCTTAAAATCATCTAGCCACAATGGCGTCTTGGCCTGTGGATGCCAGATGTAGGCCCGGACGATGTCTTCGGGTTTTGTTTTGGAAGGGACGCGCATTTCATACTCGTACTCGGTCCATTTTCCAGGTTGACCGATGCGGTGCATCCTGGCGGGGGTAGCCTTGATGACCCTGTCGCCATCCAAAAACATGAGCGTGAACTGGGCATAGTCCCAAAATACTGGTGGATACTTTTCGAAGTAAAACTGCACCGATACCCGTATCCAATCGCCGGGCTCTGCACCGATGTCCCCTAGTTTCGCTTCGTATTTGGGCGAAAACTCCTGTTCTGGTGTGAGCATCAGGCTGAATTCCCCCTCAAAGAATCTGCCCTGACTGCGAATGAGGGTGCTGTCATCTTCAAATCCATCCTGGTGCAGAGGGGTGAGCTTCCAACCGTCCAGGTCCTTGAGCTCGCTGCGCACTTCAAAGAATCGGGTGTCGTACCTGTCGAAGTGGGTGCGGCCCACTACTCGCTGATAGTAGGGGCGAAACAGCCCGTCAGCCATCCAGTAAGGGTTGTTGCCCCCATGCGACTGCCAGTGAAAGTTGAGGTTGATCTCGGTACCCATGATAAGCAGCCCATAGATGGGCCAGGCGATCCATCGTTTTTGCTCCATCACCCAGCTCACAAATGCTGCCATAGGGAAAGCCAGCAAGGCAAAGGTCTGCACCAGCGGACGCCCCCCAAGTCCACCGCCATACCACCAGATCGACCAGCTGAACAACACGTAGAGTGCGACCAGCATATAGGCCCAGATAGCCAGGAAAGAGGTCTTATGCCGCTTGAAATGGGCGTAAATCCCCAACAGGGCGATCAGCATGACCGGAGAATACATCACCAGGCCTTTGCGGTAGCTAAACAGGCCTTTGATGATTTTAGGATCACGGAAATTGAAGCCGATGTCTCCGTAGCTGTAGAAGATGAAGTGACCGGTAGTCAGTTTCCAGTATAACAGTTGCAGGCTACCCACAGCTCCCATGGCTGCCCCCGCGATGACAAATTGCCACCAGTGCTTTCTGATCAGTTGCCACTTCTGGAGAAAGGTCTCGCGGTTTTCGATACCCCAAAGCACGGGTACAATCACCAACAGAGCATCTGTCGGGCGGGTCAGGCCCGCCAGGCCGATGGACGCTCCCAGTCCCAGCGCGGTCAGCCAGTGAGGGGACTCGTGCCACCTGATGGTGAGCCAAAGCACCGCTGCATACAGGGCGAAAAGATAGCTATGCGTCATGCCCCCATCAATGGCGGCATAGTTGAGCAACACTGTGCCCAGCACCAGCAGAGCCAGTGTCAGGGCAGTCGCGCCGTCTGAAAAGTACTTCAGCAATACCTTTCGCAGCACGGCCAGACCCAAAATGCTGTAGATGACCGAGGCCATCGAAATCGCGAACTGGTATGGCAGCGAAAAGCCATCCGCCAAAAAATCCGGACTGATGCTCGCAAAGAGATGAGCCAACAGAAAAAACGGCAGATAAAAGAAGCAGACACCCATCGGATAGCGCAGACTCTGCTTTCCATCCTCCATTTGGTGTGAATGGTAGTAGCTACCCGAGGGATTGTACGTTTCGAAAATTTCCTCCTGAAACTTCAGTTCGGTCAGGTCATCGTAAATAAAAATGGCCGGAAGATAGAGGTAGTACCCATAGACATCCCAGGTAAGTGTGGCCTCCGTTCCGGGCTTCTCCCAGCGGGGATAAAAATGCGCCACCCGGATGATGACATAAGCCAGAATCAGCAATACACCGAGCGATATGGGACTTTTGGGCATGGGGAAAGGAAGGTATCGAGAAAATGAAGAGTATAAAGGAAATTGTTTCGATTTGCTACTGATCAATGGATGGTAAGATGACACTTACTGTTTTCTACTGACCAATGCTCAATGAAAATTGATCCATGACCAATGTCATGGGAGGTTCATTTGAAGGCGAGGGAGCATAGGGGCCGTTTTGGCGTGGAACTCTTCCAGCTGCATCAGGATGGCGCCAAGCAGCTTGACCGCCTCCAGAATGAAAGGTCCTTTGTTAAGCATGACGCACTCCACGCTGCGGGCCATCGCCGCATCAGAAATTTCAGATCGGGAAGGCTGGCCTTTTTGAGCAAGGCTCTCTAACACCTGTGTAGCCCAGACTACCGGCACATGCGCAGCTGCGCAGAGGCGGATGATTTCCTCCTGAATCAGCGCCATTTCCTGCCATCCGACTTCTACGGCAAGGTCTCCACGGGCGATCATTACCCCAATAGTAGGATGTCGCATGGCAGTCAGCAGGATATTGGGCAGGTTTTCATACCCGGCACGTGTCTCAATTTTCAGCAGTATCCCGATGTCATGTGCTTCGCGTTGCTTGAGTTCTTCGATCAATTGCAACACATCGTCTGGCTTATTCACAAAAGACAGACTGACGACATGGGCGTGTTTCGCTACAAAATCCAGGTCCTGACGGTCTTTTGCGGTTAATCCGCTGATACCCAGATCGGTTTGGGGGAAGTTGATGCCTTTGTCCGGGCGAAGCTTGGCACCATTGGTCTTGGCAAAAGTGATCTCAATCACCAATTTGTCCTGGGCCTGTTCCACTACCTTCCCTTCAATTTTTCCATCGTTGAATAGCACCGGATCGCCGACCTGTACCCGATCAAATACCTCTGGCAGGGTACAACTGATCTGAGCAGGGCGGATCAGGTTGCCGTGAGAATCGTATACTGCTGCCATGCCCGGCACATTGGCACGGGTGAGCCACAGGTGATCGGAGGTCCATAGCTTGATAAATCCATTTGGAAGGCTTGCATGGAGGTTTCCCGTACGGAGTTTGGGGCCACCGAGGTCCATGCAGATTTTGACTGGACGTCCGAACTCTTCAGCAGCTTCCTGGGCACGGTGAACGATCCGTTCCCATACTTCGGGCCCGTCTTTGGCACAGTTGATCCGGGCAGCGGTCATTCCAGCCTCCACGAGATCGGGGATAAAGCTCCCTTTTTGTCCCGCTTCGGTAGGCATGGTGACCATTACCCTGCCCTGATTGGCCTTGTGGCGGGGGCCTAACAGGCGATGGGCCTGCTCGTCGGTACTCCGAATGCCTGCTTCTATGGTCAATTCTGAATCAGGTGAAGGGGCGTCCAACTCATCATGGAGTCGGTAAAGCACGTGCCGGACCGCACTCAGACTCGCCATCACATGGGCCTCAGCCCTTCCCAGCCGGGATACTCCCAGGCGTCCCAGTTCCTGTTGCAAAGGCCGGATGTCCTGGGACCTCAGGGAAATATAATGGAGCAGATTCCGGGCACTCAATTTCTGGCTGGGCCTGACCTGGTCCAGGGCCTCTTGGTGGACTTTTGAAAATCGCTCAGCCTGATCGATCAGGTGTTCTACCTGCGAGATGAGAGGAGCTATTTGGGTTGGAGTAGTGGGCATGTTGATGGCCGCTTTTCAACTGTCGAAGACAGAAACTAGAGCAGAAAGTACAGAACCACAGAAAAGCAAACAGCTACAATCATCTCCAGCAGGCCTGCTCCCAGGTTCTGGTCTTCAGAAATTTCGGTGTTGAGGTTGGAGTTACGCAGGATCAGGCGGTCAAATACAAACCGCACGAAGATCAGGTACACGAATATCAGGGCGATGTCCAGCCCAAGGGTGGTGAGATCCTGCTGCCAACTGACAAAGTCGCCGGATACGCCTTTCATGATGATGACGCCAATGGCGATGATGCCACCTGCAAATCCCAGTCCTGCTGCTGTGTTATCCTTTTCGATTTCTTCGTGGAGGTTGTAGGGGCTGAGCCTTTCATAGAGCAGGGCAAAAAGAATCAGACAGACCTGCCCGATGCCATAAAAAGCCAGAGCCGTCAACGGACCGCCGCCTTCGCCGCTGATAGAACCCCCGATGATGAGGCCCGTTGCCGCGTAAACGGCTGCTTCTACCACCCCCGTTCCAGGATTCTGGTCCTTGATGATTTCCTTTTCAACGGAGAACTTGGTGAGAATGAGCCGCTCGTTAATCAACCGGGCAAGGTTGAGCAAGAGGATACCTCCGAGGGCATAGCCGGTTACATTGGCATAGTCTTCCCAGATCACGCCCGTACCTGGACCCGTAACGGCACCCAGAAAAATCGCCGTTACCCCGACGATGTAGCCGGCAAAGCTGACTGAGACGGCGTTATTGTCATATTCTGTGAGCTGCTCATCAAGGCGATAGGAGGCAAAAGTTCCCTTGAGCCATTTTGCAAAAAAGAAAAGAGCCACATACAGGATGACGTAGCCACCATTGATTAACCAGGTTTCTAAGGGAGTATTCCAGTCCATAGGGGTTAGTTTGGAAGAGAGGAAAATTGCGAGTTGCTTGTGGTTTCAATTTGCGACAAATTAATCCAACCTGCAATTTCGCGTGCAGATTCCGACCTTGCATTATGAATAAAGACACCGTTATATGGGGCGTGATTCCTGCCCGCTACGCTTCCACTCGATTCCCAGGCAAGCCACTGGTTGATATCAATGGCAAGACCATGATCAGGCGTGTGTACGAGCAGGCGAGTAAAGCCCCCAGTCTGGCCGGGGTGGTGGTGGCTACCGACGACGAGCGAATCGCCGAGGAAGTCCGCGGCTTTGGGGGAAACGTAGAGATGACCGCTGAAAGCCATCAATCGGGTACCGAGCGCCTGGCTGAGGTAGCAGAGCGGCACCCAGAGGCAACTCACTTCATCAACGTACAGGGAGATGAGCCATTCGTGGCGCCAGACCACATCGACCAATTGGCAGCGGTGATCTCCCGGCCCGAAGTACAGGTAGGGACCCTGGCTCGACGTTTTTACGACTCTGATATGCTGCACGATCCCTCTATCATCAAGGTCGTGATGGGGTTGAAGGGACAGGCACTGTACTTTAGTCGACTGCCGATTCCGTATTTTCGGGGAAAACCGGCAGGAGACGACTGGATGAAAGCCGGGACATTTCTCAAGCACATCCACCTCTATGGATTTCGGAGGGAAGTATTGCTGGAATATCCCCAACTCGCCCCTACTGAACTGGAGCAAATGGAATCCCTGGAGCAACTCCGCTGGATGGCTCATGGCTACCCCATCCACGTTGGGATGTCTGATATAGAGTCTTTTACCATCGAAACTCCCGAGGACCTGCATCGCATTCCAGCGCGATTCCTGGAGGAGTGAGACCACTTTGCTGTGAAAAGTGAGACTCCCGATGCTCGGGACAGGCTGCCTGCCCTGTCAGATCGTCTATCGCCTGTCAGAGGTCAGATAGGAAAAAAAAGAGTAGATTCCTTGTAACCCTGCTTTGGCTACGCGAGTACCACTCTGACCTCTGACCTCTGACCTCTGACCTCTTTCTTCACTGATCAATGACCCATGACCAATGTCCGATGAAAACCTCATAGGAACCGATATTCAACACGCAGCGGAGTTGCTGCGGACAGATCAATTGGTGGCCATCCCGACTGAGACGGTGTATGGTCTGGCGGGTAATGCGCTTTCGTCAGTGGCAGTTACGCGGATTTTCGAAGCCAAAAACCGACCGCAGTTTAACCCCCTGATCGCACACACCGACAGCCTGGACAAACTGAGGCCGCATCTCCTGGATTTGCCTGCTTTGGCCGAGGAGTTGGCTAAATACTTTTGGCCGGGACCGCTGACGATGCTGTTGCCCCGGCGGGAAAGCATCCCCGATCTGGTGACAGCGGGGCATCCACGAGTAGCAGTACGGGTGCCGGATCATCCCATGGCACTGGAACTGCTGGCCCAGTTGGATTTTCCCCTGGCTGCTCCGAGTGCCAATCCCTTCGGATATATCAGCCCCACGACGGCGGAGCACGTGGCCGCTCAACTAGGCCAACGGGTAAGTTATATCCTCGATGGAGGGCCGGCCCATGTGGGGGTAGAATCGACCATCATTGGCTTTGAACCAGACGGGAGTGTCAAGTTGTACCGCATGGGAGGGACAGCCGTCGAAGACCTCGAAGCTTTCACTGGTCCGCTGGATTGGGCCCCAAAATCCGAGTCAAACCCCCAATCATCGGGGATGCTCAAAAGCCACTATGCCCCGGATACCCCGCTGATTTTGGGAGACATCGAGGCATTGGCACAGGAAAAAAAGGTGGCAAAACTGGGGCTGCTGACGTGGCAGGCTAATTATCCGGCTCTGGATGCGTCTGTGGTGGAAGTGCTGTCGGAAAAGGGAGATGTCGCAGAAGCCGCAAGTCGCCTGTTTGCGGCTTTGCGCCGGTTGGATGCTGCAGGGGTAGATTTGATTTTGGCGGAGCCCGTCCCCAACATAGGATTGGGGCGTGCCATCAACGACCGCCTGCACCGGGCCGAGGCGGAGAGGAAATCCTAGTCCGGACGGAATTTCCAGGCAAAGGGTCTTATATTTCCATTCCAAAGGCATGGATTTTTCCCCATAACCCATTGTCCTGAACTGCCCATTCAACTTGCCTGTCCCATGAAATCATCCCATCCCTGTTCCAGAATGTTTCGGTTCCTGTTAGCTCTTTTGCTGGTTCTCTCCGGCAGTAGGGCGCTCGCGCAGGTCGATACACTCGAGCAGGTGGCCGATTCTGCCTCCATCATGATGGTGGATACGCCCCCCCAAGCCTGGCTGGGAATGGATCGCTACTTTGAGGGGATGGTGGATTCCGTAGGGAACATGAAGCTATCCGATGCGATGAATGCCCAGGGGTACCGCCCTTTGAAGAGCTTTGACTTTCCGCTCCCTCTGGACCATCGGCTGTGGGCGCGGATGAAACTGGGAAATGGGGCAGCATTCGACCAAAAATTTTACTTCAACACCGGGACTTCTGACTCCGTGGTGGTTCATGTGCTCCGTCGGGATTCTGTTCAGGTCCTGCAAACCGGAAATTTTGTCCCGCCGATGGAGCGGGATACCTGGCTTGGCTCCAAGAATGGCCTGAATTTTACCCTGGCACCGGGGGAGACGGTAGAGCTATATGTGCTGATGAAGGAAAAGGTGGGGACAGGTCCCCATCTGAAGCCTGCTATTGTTGACTACAATGAGTGGTATGCCAGCAGCCATCCGAAAGTAGAAATCTCCAACTACATCCTGGCGGTATTTCTGGGGGCGGTGTTGATTCTGTTTATCTATAACCTGATCATCTTTTTCAGCACTACCCGCTACACTTATCTGTTCTATGCCCTGTATTTGCTGGCGCTGATCATCTCTCTGCATTTCGACTCGCTGATCGAGCAGTTTGGAATTCTGGGCTTTTCCAATTACCAGCTCAATCGCATCATGGTTGCCCTGGGGCTCAATGGGATTTCCATTTTTTACCTGCTTTTTGGGCGAAGTCTGGTGGAAGCCTGGCGCATTACCCCTGGCTGGGATAAGGTGCTAAAGGGAATGGTTGGGCTGCGGACCCTATTCGTCCTGGTCAATATCATTTTTATTCTATCCCCAGGGTTATCAGCCATATCCGGAACCCTGCTGACTTTTGGAGTAATCTGGTTTGGGGTAGAAGGCCTGATTCTGCTGGTTTACATTATTTGGCTCATTCGATCCCGGTCAAGAGTAGCCTGGTTTTTCATTGTCGGCTCCATTCTGGTTTTCGGTAGTGGGCTGTTTCCTCTGATGCTCCAGAACATCATCAATCTTGACATCAATGCTCCCAACTATTTGTTGGTTTCGCTCACGCTGGAAGTCCTGGTATTCTCCTGGGGATTGGGGTATAAAATGCGTCAGGAGCAGAATGAGCGCCTGAAAGCCCAGGAAGCCCTGAATCAGGAGCTTTCCAAGGTCAACACTGCTTTTGGACGCTTTGTCCCGCATGAATTCATCGAGTCACTGGGCTACGAATCGGTCCTGGAGGTGAGCCTTGGCGATCAGGTAGAAAAAGAAGTAACCGTACTTTTTGCTGACATCCGGGGCTATACGACCCTTGCGGAGGAAATGACCCCCTCGGAGAATTTTCAATTCCTCAATGCCTATCTCGGGCGCCTGGGACCCCCGATACAGGCGCAGGGAGGTTTTGTCAACCAGTATTATGGCGATGGCATCATGGCCCTTTTTCTCAATGATCCCAGTGATGCGCTACGTGCCGCCATCGAAATGCAACGGGAACTGGAGGCATACAATCGGGAGCGTATGGAAAAAGGGCGAATCCCGATTCAGGTTGGGATCGGGATGCATACGGGGTCATTGATGATGGGAATCATCGGTGATACCCTCCGGATGGATGCCGGAGTGGTCTCCGACACCGTGAATTCGGCAGCCCGCATGGAGGGACTTACCAAGCACTTTGGGGTGCAGATTCTGATGAGCGCTACCACGCAGGAGAAGATTCGGGACAAAGCCGCCTTTGGATTACGCTATCTGGGCAAGGTGCTGGTGAAAGGTCGGAAACGGCCTACGGGGGTCTTTGAGTGCTTTGACGGAGACCCGGCCCCGCAGCGAGACCGGAAGGCCGCCATCCGGGATGAATTTGAGCAGGGGCTGAAAGCATACCTCAACGCTGATTTTCCTCACGCACTCAGAGCCTGGGAATCGGTGCTGCAAGGCCTTCCCGGTGATCCTCCCACTCAGTGGTATGCGATGCTGGCCCAGCAATACCTGACGGAAGGAACACCGCCTGACTGGCAGGGAGTCGAGGTCATGATGATGAAGTAACTGGTGGCGAATATGCCGAGATGCGACACACCTGTTCGGAAATCATGCATGATGGGGCAATGGAACACATCGAAAATAAACCATCGGTGAGGAAGTGGGTCAAACTGATGAATTTAACATAATCCATTCATCATGATTCGATTCACATTTCTTCTGACCCTTTTGTTGAGTTTTGCTTCCCTTTTTGCCCAGGCACCACGTAATGTGGCTGAGCGGGCTCAGGATCACCACCAAATAGCACGAGGTGAAGCGGAGCTAAAGAGAGACATACAGGAACTGGCCGACTATCGCACACTGAGTCACCAACTGGCAGAAGCGGTAGAACGCCGGGAGCTGGCTCGTGCCCGTGTGATCCGTCAGGACCTGCTGGCCGCAATGCGTCGCGAAATCGCTCAGGTCAAAAATGAAGCCATCCAGTCCCAGGTGGAAGTCAGCCAAAGCGTGCGCGAGCGCAATGCCGAGCAACGCGATGTCGTTCGTGACCGTCGTCAGGGGCAGCCGATTGCTGCCACAGCCGAGCGTGCAGACCGCCGGGATGATCAGCGGGACCTGCGCGATGACCGTCGCGACCGTGAGCAGGCTGTCCAGCGGCTTGCCAGGATGGAGCGCATTTACCAGGAACTGACAGACTATCCGCTGGCGTGGGACAATGCGCTGGCCCGTCACCGTCAGCAGGTTGTCGAATTCGGTAATTTGATGGAGGCAGACCTGAAAGCACTTAAAAAAGAGCTGGGTGAGGATCACCGTGAGTTACGGGAAGACCGTCGCGAAACCCGCTCGGATCGCAGGCACTAGTCATTAGTTTCGCGGTTCAAAGTTCAAGGTTGAAAGTTGCCTGGGCTACG
>CAYFIR010000018.1:0-62300 GCA_964343195.1 uncultured Bacteroidia bacterium
CTTCTTTTACATACATCCCGAGCTTAAGCCTTTTTCTTAACTTGACAAAGTAGAAGTAAAGAATCAGAGAAAAATCCTAACGTGAGCTAGGGCCTGTCGTATACCTTTTCTAGAATATGCTTTTCTTGCTGGCTGTATTTTCAGGAATAATTGAAATCACTCATGGCGACCGTTGATATAAAGAAGCGTACCGAGTTCTTCATCCGGGATCTACATGCCCGGGAATACATGCGACTGGGTTGGTATCGACAGTTGGGAATTGGGGAAGAGGAAATTCGTCACCTGCGCGCACGCAAGGCTCACCACATTGCTTTTTTAAGGGATTTGCTGAGAAAAAGAGGAATAAGCCCGGCGTGGTATGCCCGTTTTTTTTACTACATCGGGCATCTTTTTGGTTTCCTTTCCACGTTACTCCCAAAAGGATCCATGGATCGGATAGAAAAGCGATTGGAGTCCTGGCTGTTAATGCGCTACCAACATTACCTCGAGGAGATGTCGCTAGATGCAGCTTTGCGCTCTATGGTTGAATCTTTGCAGCTCAAACCGTTTAGCCACAATGAACCCGCCCCAGATGTGATGAGCCTCGTTCAAAACTATATCGAAGAGCAGGAACAGGTTTTAGCCCCAAATCAGCGACCCGCCTAGCGTATTTTGTGAATTTTTGGGAGGGAAGGCAGCAATTACCCCCTTATGTTCGTATTATTTAGCATTAATTCATCAAGCGGGGTTTCCACTGCTCCCCAAAGACAATTTTTCATGAGACATTTTTTTAAAATCTTCCTGATCCTGGCCATAGGCCTGGTTGCCACATCCTGCCTTACGTTCGAAGAAAACTATACTTTCAACGCAGATGGTTCTGGCGAAATGGAATTGATACTGGACATCAGTCAGATCGCATCCCTGATTCCTGAAGGTCCAGAGCGAGACTCACTCTTCCTGATTGGAGAAGTCTTCACCGAAATGGAGGCTCAGATGGAAGACCTGGAAGGCATCAGCAACCTGCAGATCATCGAAGACCGTAAAAACAGCCGCCTGGGCATCAGCTATGACTTTGCCGACCTTGACGCCCTCAACGGAGCTCTGAATGCCGTTCTCGTCGCAGAAAGTGTCGATGACAATCATCAGTTCTTCAAGCAGGAAGGCAACAGCATCGTTCGCACCAATCTACCTGCCACCAAGGGGCTGACCCTGGTTGATGGCATCGCCCAAAGCCTGATGGCGGAGATGGGTGGCGAAGAAGAGCAGGTCAACTATGTCCTGGAATCCATGAACTACGAGATGAACATGGACTTTGCCAGCCGTGTGAAAGTTGTGTATTCCGAGGCTGAGGTTGAAGTGACCGATGAAGAAAGACAGCAGGTAGAGTTAAAGACCAACTTTAACTCCATCATGAAGGACCGGGACGCACTTTCCGCCTCATTCGTACTGAAATAAATGCACATAAGCCAGAAAGCCGCATTCATCGTATCGATACTACTGATAACAGGGTTGGGGACATCCCCAGCCCTGATTAGTATTTGTACTGTTCTGATCCCGATACTCGCTATCTGGCGGGCATATACCCTGGGGTGGCGAATCCCGGAAGCTGCCCGGCAGATCTTTACGGGGCCCGGAATGGGCATGCTGGTACTGTGGGGCCTGGGAGTCCTCAGTATTTTTCTCAGCCAGGATTTCCCTGACTGGAGTGTTGTTCTGTACCGCAAACTCCCTCTGCTGCTCCTGCCCCTTGGCTTTGCCTGGCTATTGCCTTTTTCCAGAAAACAGATGAACTGGCTAGCCATCACATTGGTCCTATCTCAGGCTCTGGTGGCAGTAGCCTCCCTGACTCAGCATATGCTGGGCTTTAGCTATCTCCACAAACCCATTGTAGAAGGCGGCCACATCCCCATTATTTCCGGGGTTTCACATATTTACTTTGGGGTGACCCTGGCCTTCAGTTCGTTGCTGTCCGGCTACATGGCATGGGAAAAAGAAAACACTCTTTTTCCCCGCATGCACCGGATCTGGTGGATACTTGCCATACTCAACGCCATCCTCTTGCACTTTTTCACCTCCCGGACGGGACTGATGGCATTTTATGCCGGGCTGAGTAGCATTTTCATTTATGCCATTATTCGCTTTAAAGCCTGGAAAATAGCGCTCCTTGGGCTGGGAGTGCTGGTAGTCATTCCCTCCATTGCCTACTTTTCCGTGCCTTCTTTTCGAGGGCGAATCCACAATACCACCAACGACTGGAGCCGATTTCAAAATTCGGAGGAGGATATTTCCTATAACTCTGCGGCTCTGAGGCTCCTGGCATGGCAAACTGCCTGGGAACTGATCGTAGAAAACCCGGTAATCGGGGCGGGGCTGTCACAGGTGCAACCCAATATGGCCGCCCAATATGAAGAAAATGGAGCCATGGACAGGGCGAGAAAACCCTTGCATAATCCGCATAACCAATACCTGACCTACTGGATTGGGTATGGGTTTCCCGGGTTAATTGCCCTCTTCGTGGTCCTCCTCATTCCCATCATTCGGTCGCGTCCCCCCACCCAAATGCTGGGGTTTGCCCTATTTGGAGCCCTTTCAATGGCGCTAATGTTTGAAAATATACTCGAACGTCAGATCGGAATGACCTTTTTTTGCGTTATTTACATATGGCTGCCCTTTTGGCAGCATGACCGAACCCAGTAATATTTATTCATCATGGCTGATATCCATTCCACTATATCGCCAATCAAACGTCTTGGGCTACTTGGATGTCTGGTGGTCTCAACCCTGCTCCTCTCTGCCCAAAATTCCACGACCTTCCGCTCTATCACCAGTGCAAATACTGCTGAATCCCGCAACTATCATATAGTGCAGCGCGGCGAAAATCTGACCATGATCGCCCGGAAGTATAACATGAACGTAAGTGAGCTCGCTCGCCTGAATCGACTACGTGACGATCGTATCTACAGTGGTCAGACGCTTATCGTAGCCAAAAAATCCAGTTCGGCACGGGATACAGGTGACCATCGTCGGGTAGCCAGCAACATTGCCATGGCTGATGAAGGATTTACCCGAGGAATGGAAGCAACCGGAACCCCTATTGCAGCCGAAACCAGCGTTATGTTGTCCTCAGACCCTGCCCCTAACGCTGAAGATGTATGGATGCGCAACCATTTACGGATGCTTAATCCTGATGGACAGTCGGCTCCCATAATTGAGCAGTCCTATGTTGAACGGCAGAATCGCATGCGACAGCATGATTCCTATGCCTATACCACTCCCACCTACACCAGGAGTCAATCTCCTGACTATCAAAGCTCAGGACGTCGGACTTCCCAGTCTTCCACAACTCGAGGCATGGGTGAAACAAGAGCCAATACAGGCTCTGCGACCAGACGAGTGGCTGAACCCGGAACAGGTCGCATCTACCACGATGTGCAACCCGGTGAAACCATTTATGACATTGCCAAACGATACAGCGTACAGGTGGAGCAAATTCGACGATGGAATGGCACCCGCTCGGTCTACCCTGGCCAGGCCATTCGGATAGAGCTAAGTGAAGCCCTGCAAGGAAGCCGCTCAGGTACCACTACTGATGTAGAACTCGCTGAGGTAGAAGGGATTCTGTCAGGAAGCACCCCTGCGTTGCAGTCCGGCACCAGTGGTTCTACTCCGAGCTCTACTCAACCTGCTGACACAGATGGGAGCAACTTCCGTGGTTCCAATCAGCGTACCGCACAAGCTGCCGGAACGTCCCATACCTACGCCGTATTTAGCAAATCCAACCCTTCCACTCAGTTTTATGCCCTGCATGACAGCCATCCTATTGGTTCCACCATTACCATTGCAATCCCTGGAGATGCGGGAACCCTGGACCTGAAAGTGATTGACAGACTTAATGGAGGTAGCAGCGTCGAATATGGCTTCTCCCCACTGGTCGCGGAATTACTGGATGCTGCAGGAGCACAGGGGCGGGTGACCGTCCTTGATGTGCCCCAGCAATGGGTTGAGCCATAGGCCAGTCATAACCAATAAAAAGATCTCAATAAGTGCTCTCGTCCCCTGTGGGTCGGGAGCCATTTATTTCCAGGCTGTGCCAATTTCCTTTCTCTTTGCAAGCCAACTGCCGCCCTGCAAGCAGTTCGGCACTCAATTTGACCCTTTATTCAAACTGACCAATAGTGGAATTTTTTGCTTAGATTAGGTCTGATGGGTAGAAAAGTCCCAAAAGGAGCAACTCCTGGGTATTTTCTGCCCCCAAAGAGGTCGCACTATCTTAGCAGCAAAGCCGTTTTACAGAGGTCCGTTTAAATAAAAGCACATAAATTTGCCGACCTCTGTATTCACCAAGTATTACCACTCGACATGAGCGTAATCTCAATTGCCAACCATAAAGGTGGAGTAGGAAAAACCACCACCTCCGTAAATCTCGGTGCCGGTCTGGCCCGGATGGGACACAAAGTTCTCCTGATCGACATGGACCCCCAGTCCAATGCCAGCTTTTCACTGGGTTTGCGCAAGCAGGAAAAAACGATTTATCAGGTACTGGCTTTCCAGGACGACATCACCAAGATGATCCTTCCCCTGGATTCGAACTTTCACCTCGTTCCTTCCTCGGTCCATCTGGCAGGATTTGAGAAAAATACCGAAGTAGGCAAGGAATTTATCCTCCAGGAAGCCCTCAGGGAAGTCCGTGAACTGTATGACTTCGTCCTGATCGACTGCCCCCCATCCCTAGGCTCCCTGACCGTCGCAGCGCTGACTGCCAGCGACTTTGTCGTTGTAGCCCTGCAGCCGGAGTCACTTGCCATGCAGGGAATGGCTGACTTTATCCGAATCCTCCGTACCGTCAAGACCCGCATGAATGATGTGCTCGAACTCCTGGGCATCGTCATCACCCAGTACGACCACCGCAAGGTACTCCATCGGGAAGTGTTACAGGTAGCTGAGGACCGCTATGGCGATGCTATTTTCAATACCCATATCAGGGGTAATGTCGCACTGGCTGAATCACAAAGCATGGGCAAACATATTTTTGACTACGACGAAATGTGCAACGGAGCCGAAGACTATTTGCAGCTAAGTCGCGAGGTTATTCAACGCCTGAGCAGCGAACTCGTAGAAGGTTAGTACCATTCATTCTCTATTCATTCACCTCCTTTATTTCTGGCAAATCAACAACCAGCACCAGCGTTCTTCTTTTCCAACTAACAGATCACCATGGCAAAAAAATTTCTGGACTTACTGGCAGATGCATACGAGGAGGAAGAACTGGACCAGGTGATCCCTACCACACAAAAGTCTTCTGGCAAGAAGCCCCGGACGACTAAATCCAGCGGCAGCTCTCGCCGGAAAAAGCGTTTTCGGGATAGCATCACTGAGGCACTCCCTCCTGAACCCAGGAAGACCGGCCGCAAGTCACTGCTTCAGACCATGGAGGAGGCGCTTGAAAGCGAAGCCTTTGACAATATTTTCCCGGAAAAGCCCCATATCTCGCGAGATAAGGAGCAGAAAGACCTGGAAATACGCTTCAGCACCATGATTACCTCAGAGGTTCTCAACAGAGCCCGCCAAATCGCAGAGCAAAAGAAAATCCGCGTGAAAGACGTCATCAATATGGCCCTGCGGATGTATGTCGAGCAGGAATGGGAAAGTTTACAGTAAGACCAAACTGATCTGCCTCTCCCACGTTGAATGGAATATAGTGTCACCCCAAGCTCTCCGTTTAACATGCTAGGAAAAATAATCCAAGGAATCCGATCATATTCATTTGCCCTCCAGATTATCAGCCGATACAACCTGTGGGTTTGGGTCCTGCTACCTGGTTTACTGGCCCTTGCAGTAGGAGGCGCTGTAATCGCCTGGGGCATCAGTTACATGGATTCAGTATCTGATTGGGTACTAGGCTTGACGGGAGGAATCTCCTCAGAGTTTTGGAGCTCTGTTATCGAGACAAGCACCGAAATTCTGGCCGGAATGATCGTGGTGATCCTTGTCCTCTACTCCATAAAATACATCGCTATTGTAGTTGGTTCTCCTTTCATGGGCATTCTATCTGAAAAGGTAGAAGCCAAACTTACAGGCAAACCCGCGCCTGAAGTTTCGGTCAAAGAAATGATCCAGGATGTGGTTCGGGGACTTCGGATTGCGCTGCGAAATATCATCCGAGAGCTGTTTTACACCCTGCTGCTTACCATCGTGGGACTGTTCATTCCAGTCGTCGGGCAGCTCATTACCGGGGTACTTATTTTCCTGATTCAGGCCTACTACGCAGGATTTGGCAACATGGACTTTACCCTGGAGCGACGTCGGTACAGCATCAAGCAAAGTGTGAACTTTGTATCCAGTTACCGGGGAATTGCCGTGGGCAATGGAACAGGTTTCCTATTGCTCCTACTGGTTCCGGTAGTCGGGATGGTTCTTGCGCCAGGACTGGGAGCTGTGGCTGCTACCGTCGACAGCATCGAGGCCATCGACAACCAAAAGTATCGGCATAGATTAGCCACCACCTGAGTCAGCGGATAATCGTAAGAGTTTCTCTTCTTTCGAATAATTTTCCAGTCTCATCACGCCCGCGGATCAGCAGGACATAGACACCTTCTGCAACAGCTCTGCCCTCACGACTTTGACCATCCCAGCGAAAATCCGCTCCACGGGCATGGAATACGAGCGTTCCTCCTCTGTCGAATACCGAGACATCCAGATCCTTCAGGTTGACCATTTCCAGCGAGAAATAATCGTTGAAACCATCCCCATTGGGGGAAAAAGCACTGGGAAAGGTCACGATAGAAGGCACCGATATGGTAATGGAATCCTCAAGGCTAATCCTGCAGGTACCACTTCGCGTTACAGCCTCTACCCCGATCTGATACTCTCCCGCCTTGCTGTAGTAATGGACAGGAACGGAATCTGAAGAAGTGGTCCCATCGCCAAAATTCCAGCGGTAGCGATAAAAAGATGTGGCACTCGCTACTGACAGCCGGATACGGGCAGGGAGGCGGTCGGGGGTTTGGTGGTACTGCTGAATATGAGCTTCTGGTTTAGCCAGAATGGTAAGGGGGACAGTGACTCGTGGGCTTTCACATCCAGAAAGGGAAGCATAGTGGCTCACCTCCAATCGGGCTCCAAAAGGAATAGGGGGAGAGATAGCTTCATCTGCTTCTGAAAGAGTGAATGTTTTTTCAGGTGTCTGCAAATACCATCGAATGCTGTCTGCACCGGCAGGTTTTGGCAATGTGATTGTTTCCCCCGCACAGATCGTGTCATTGGCCACCCTGGGTGGAGTTGGTTGAGGGTTTGAGTTGAGCGAATACTCCAGAGAATCCACACAGCCCTGGGGATCGATTCCTACTACCTTGAGTTGATAGACTCCTTCTTTTGCAAACCGATGCATGGCCATCAAACCGGAGTCGGGCGCTGTACCATCTCCCCAGGCCCAATGAATTGACTGCCATTCCGATTTTTCATCGACTACCTCCAGCTTCCAGCATGAATCAGTGCAAGCACTTAGTCCGTCCACTACCAATTGCTGGGGGTTGCGGACTTTTACAGGGGTAATCAGCGTATCTGAGATACCAATCGCCAGCTTTATTATCAGCTGCACATGGTACTCTCCTGGATTCACGAACGAATGTTGTGGACTTTGTGCTGTACTTGTATTTCTCTCGCCACTAGTCGGATCATCAAAATTCCATTTCCATTCGATGATGCGCCCGGAAACAGACTTAAAATGAGTATCAAATCGAAAGGGCTCACCTGGACATATCTGCTGAAATGAAGTCTGCCCCTGTAACCAACCAAAGGAGCCCAACCAAAGGTATAGGAGTATCCATATCCATTTTTGCCAGGACCAAGTTGCCAATCTGGGCATGTGCCGAAATTATAGGTAGGGAGGCCGGTTTTCCGTGCCTTTTACCTGAAGTTGCAACTATAAATCGCAGTCCAGAATATACGATTGGCCGAACTGTTAATATCCCCGCATGTTTGGTCATAATAAATGGCTGACCAAACAATTCCACACACGCCAATGGTCAACCAACCTGTTTCAACCGGTCAGTTTCCCTGCGCAAACAGTCACCAAACCCTGTCAGGCAGTCGATTTTTTATTTCCAAAAAGTCAAGCTCAATCTACTGCACCAAGTGTTCCTCCAGCCAGGCCATGGCCTCTCTTTCATCTGTCCAAATAATCTCCCTGATGCTATCTGAAGGGCGGTGATGCCGTGCCCATAGCGCAAGAATTTCCTGTGCCGCAGGATGTTGAGTCCGAAACTGAGTGAAAGTGCTATCGGAAATCACCCGCCGGGACCGGGCGGCAGGGATGGTTAGCAGGTAGTGACTCTGACCCCCTTCCGAGTTTTGCAGGACCATATGAGCGAGGGGCCGGGCTTCCATGGCCAGCCCTGTTGGGATGCTTTCGGCCATCAGCAAGGCTTTTATGGGCATGGAATCATTGACCGACCTGTAAGTAGAAGGGATAAAACCGACATTTACGGGGTGCGGGAGAAATTCAAGTTTGCCCAAATCGCTCTCTTCCGATGGGGCATGAAAGGTTCTGGCAACCGGGTCATACTGAACCAGGTGATTGGTTCCGGCCGGGATTTCCACCACTACCCTGAGGTTACCCGAATCTGTTTTTGCAGGCAGAGAAAGTGGATCAGGGGGAGTACTACAACCGACAAATAAAACCAGCAGGAGGGTTGACAGGTGCCAGAGTAGGATTTCGCGATGCATCATGCCCCCAAAATTGGAAAAAAATCCTTACAGTTATTGATAGAAAGAAAAACACTTCGCATATTTGCACTCCCAAATAAGGGATTGACCCGTAGTATAATGGTAGTACGACTGATTTTGGTTCAGTTTGTGGGGGTTCGAATCCTCCCGGGTCAACAATACTCTTATGAATCCGAAGATTAAAATATTTTCGGGCTCGGCTTCGCGAGAACTATCTGAGAAGATATCAGATTTCTTCGGTGCTCCTCTTGGAAGTGTTGAACTGCTAAGATTCAGTGATGGAGAAATGCAGGTCTATTACCAAGAGTCCATCAGGGGATCTGATATTTTTATTGTGCAGTCCACGTTTGCCCCAGCAGATAATATCATGGAGCTTCTGCTCATGGTTGACGCTGCCAAGCGTGCATCGGCTAATCAGGTGGTTGTTGTGCTGCCGTTTTATGGTTATGCCCGACAGGACCGAAAGTTCAAATCCCGTGTATCGGTAGGAGCCAAACTTATGGCGAATATCCTTACTGCAGCGGGGGCTGATCGGATTGTGACCATGGACTTGCACGCTGGGCAGATTCAGGGATTTTTTGATATTCCCCTGGACCACTTGGATGCCTCAGCTGTTTTCGTTCCTTACTTGACCAGTCTGAAGCTGGACAATCTCTGTATTGCCTCTCCAGACATCGGAGGATCTGCTCGCGCCAGGCGTTATGCTTCATTCATAGGTGCAGATCTTCTCATCGTTGATAAACATCGTAAGCGCCCCAACGAAGTTGCCTCCATGCAGGTAATCGGGGATGCTTCTAACAAGAATATTGTCCTGGTGGACGATCTCATTGACACCGCTGGAACCATTTGCAAAGCAGCAGACCTGTTGATTGAAGAGGGGGCTCTTTCGGTTCGTGCGATCACCACCCATCCGCTTCTTTCAGGCCAGGCCTACGAAAGAATTGAAGCCTCAAAGCTGGACGAACTGGTGGTAACCGATACGATTCCACTGAGACGCCAGTCTGAAAAAATCAAGGTGTTGAGCATTGCACCGGTTTTTGCCAAGGCTTTCCGGAAAATTCACAATTACGAATCCATTAGTTCACTTTTTATTTAGCTAGGGGAAGAAATGAAGACCATCGAACTGAAAGCAAGTGCACGCCCAGAACTGGGTAAGCGCAATAGCAAAGACCTGCGCGAAGAAGGATTGGTACCTGGCGTGGTCTATCACAACGCTGAAGCCAAGCACATCCAGCTGGAAAGCCGTGAGGCCAAGAAGGTTCTTTTTACCGCTGAGACTTACCTTGTAAAGCTCAACGTTGAAGGAGAGACCGTTAGCACCATCGTGCGTGAAGCTCAGTACCACCCTGTTCACGACCACCTGTTGCACGTAGACTTTCTGCAGGTTGCTGATGACAAGCCTGTTGTCCTGAATCTGCCTATTACGCTGAAAGGTGTTCCTGCTGGTGTAACCAAAGGTGGAAAGCTTTCTACCAAGCTTCGCAAGCTGAAAGTAAAGGGCGTTCCTGGCAACCTGCCTGCAAGCATCGAAGTAAACGTTTCTGACCTTGAACTCGGCCAAACCCGTAAGGTTGGTGAAATTGAGTTGGAGAACATGGAGATCGTTACTTCTGCTTCTGCTGCCATCGCTGCGGTTGAGATTCCACGTTCTCTGCGTAGTAAAACTGCAAAAGCTGAATAAGCTTTTTCTGCAAACCATCAGCCTGAATTAAAGGCTGAACGTAACCATAAAATACGGCCAGCTTATCCTGAGATGAGCTGGCCTTTTTGCCATGAAATACCTTATCGTTGGACTAGGAAATATTGGAGCAGAATACGAGGCTACCCGCCACAATGTGGGGTTTATGGCCATTGATACCTTGTTGGGGCATTTTGACCTCACGACGGCTCCCAATCGGTACGCTGATACCACAATTGCCCGATTCAAAGGAAGACAATTGGTGCTCGTAAAACCCAGTACCTATATGAATCTTAGTGGTAAGGCGGTCCGCTACTACATGGAGCAGGAAAAAATTCCCATTGAGCGGACCCTCATCATCTATGATGACATCGCCTTGCCCTTTGGGCAGTTACGTATCAGAGCCAAAGGTTCTGATGGTGGCCACAATGGCCTGAAGAATATCAATCAGCTTCTGGGCCGACAGGACTATCCCCGGTTAAGAGTAGGAATAGGAAATGATTTTGGCCCAGGACAACAGGTTGACTATGTCCTGGGGCCATTTTCGTCCGAGCAGGAAAACGCACTTCCAGAAGTACTGGACATCTGTAAAGAGGCTGTTTTTTCTTTCGTCAGCGCTGGAATCGAGCGAACAATGAGCACTTTTAATCGGAAATCCTGATTCCTGGGGAAGCGCTATTATACCTGAATTATCCTGGGAAGTAGTCCTGCTTTATGGTTTCCAATGCCTTTTTGCTTAGCGGCTTGATGATATAGTCGGTAACCAGCTCGTATTGACTGGACTTATCGATGTCCTTCCTGTAAACCGAAGAAGACAGTACAAACAGTTTCACATCCTTGGGGAAGGAGGGAGCAATGTGCTTATACTCATCAAGAAATTCCCAGGCATTCATCATGGGCATGTTGATATCGAGGAAGATTACATCCGGGATATCTTCAGGACGGTTCTGTGTTGCGTCCCGCAGCTCCTCCAGGCCTTCTTCACCACGTAAACAGTAACTCGCAGACTCGGCAAACCCACTGTCCTTCATGTTTTTGATGCATATGAAATTATTAATTTCATCATCATCAATAATTAACGCTCTGTTAACCATCTTGCTTTTCGTTTTGCTCTTATATGACCAGATTTCCTAGTCTAAAACTAATCCTTTTTTCCAAGTAACCGACTTCCAAAGTAAACTCTTGCCATAATATGGCTTTTTTACCGATTGGAAATCAACACTATGTTATCCTTTAGACTATCAGCTTCCAAAAAGGTAACGAACTCGTAACAGATTTTCGCCATTAATAAAATAAAGACAGGTATAAGTTTCCCTTATACCCGTCCTATTGGCCTTAAAAGACTGTAAGTACCTGTTCCTACAACAGGCTTTTCACCTCATCGATCAGGCTGGTGAGGGATTTTTTCGCGTCACCGAATAGCATTCGGTTCTTTTCGTGGAAGAACAGGGGGTTCTGGATCCCCGCATAACCCGTGCTCATGGAGCGCTTGAGCACGATGGTACTCTTGGCCTGAAGGATGTCCAGGATAGGCATGCCATAAATAGGGCTACCAGGGTCATCCTTGGCAGCAGGATTTACTACGTCATTTGCACCTACTACTACGACGACATCTGTGTCAGCCAGGGCTTTATTGGCGTCATCGAGATCCAGCAGTTTGTCGTAGGGAACGTCTGCTTCAGCCAGGAGTACGTTCATGTGTCCAGGCATACGACCTGCCACCGGGTGGATTGCATAACGCAATTGCACTCCGTTTTCTTCCAGGACCTGCTCCAGTTCGTGGGCTGCTTTTTGAGCCTGGGCCACCGCCATACCATAGCCAGGCACCACAATTACCGACTTGGCGTAGGCCATCATGATGGCAGCATCGTTCAGGGTAGCTTCACGTACCACCTGATCGCCGTCTGCCGCGGCGGAGGTTCCTCCCCCTCCAAAACCACCAATGATTACATTCAACAGAGAGCGGTTCATCGCCTCACACATCAGCACCGTAAGGATGGTTCCGGACGCACCTACCAGGATCCCGCCAACCAGCATCACCTGATTGTCATATACGATACCGGCAAGTGCAGCTGCAACTCCGGTAAAGGCATTCAAGAGGGATATAACTACTGGCATATCCGCACCCCCAATAGGTATTACAAAGGTAACTCCATACACCAGGGCGATGCCCATGATGATGAGGGCAATGGAGAATGGAGCGGTTGGATCTATCAACTTATACACGATGCCCGCGATGATGATCACGAGCAGGGTCATGTTAACAAATGTAGGAGCAGGAATTTTGACCTTGCGGTCATTGATGAGTCCCTGAAGCTTGCCATAGGCCAGCAGGCTACCGGTAAAGGCAACTGCTCCAACGAACATAGCCAAATGGGTAGTGGCATGGACTCCCATAGCCACGGCATCAGCCCCCTGGGCTTCAAACATCCCCTGGTAATCTACCAGTTCGATCAATGAGATCGCCATGGCACAGGCACCACCGAGGCCATTGAAAATGGAGACCATTTGGGGCATGGCCGTCATGGCCACGCGATTGGCTGAGACCATACCGATCACCGCTCCGATGATAAGGGCAACCAGGATCAACACGTAGTTGATGAGCTTATCCTGCAACGCTACAATTTCTCCGTTGACAACGGGAAGGAGCGTTACCAGAATCGCGATGCCCATACCAACAGCAGCCGTCAGGTTACCGTTTCGGGCAGTTTTGGGAGAACTGAGACGACGAAGTCCCAGGATGAAAAGGACGACCCCCACCAGGTAGCCCAGATCTATGATGGTTTTTAGGACCATGATGATTTAGTTCTTTTTCTTAAACATTTCGAGCATACGGTTGGTGACAGCGTGGCCACCTACAACGTTGATCATCCCCAGGATGATGCCGATAAAGCCCAGGATAAGGGCCAGATAGTCAGTACTCTCCGCTCTCAGGATCAGCGTGATAGCCCCGATGATTACAACACCTGAGATGGCATTGGCACCAGACATGAGGGGAGTGTGAAGTACCGTGGGAACCTTTGAGATCAACTCAAATCCCAGGTAAATGGCCAGCACCAGGACATAGATCATGGTGAGGTTGTTGTTCACAAATTCCAGAAATGTATCCATTGCGAGGATTATGTAGATTGGGAAATTCGATAGGAAGAATAGATGTTGAGAATGGAGAGGTTGAGACTACGATCTCATTCACCACGGCTCATTCTCCAAGCATCATTAGGTCTATTGTTCACTGGCAACTGTTTCGGGTAGTTTGCCAAGGAAGGTCTTGCTCACAATCTCCTTGCTGTAGTCCAGGTTATCCGGACCATTTTCAAATACATACTTCACGAAGTTCAGCATGTTATTGGAGTACAGGAGGCTGGCATCACGAGGCATCTCCGCTGGCAGATTGGAGTTTCCAATTACCTTGACACCATCAAAAACAATGGTCTTGTCGTTTTCGGTAACGGCACAGTTACCACCAGTAGCCGCAGCCAGGTCAACGATGATGCTACCAGGGCGCATGGCCTCTACGGTTCGCTGTTCGATGAGCAGGGGGGCCTGACGACCGGGAATATTGGCAGTGGTAATGATGACATCGGCACGTGCCGCACGCTCATGTATCAGTTCTTTTTGGCGACGCTGGTACTCTTCGCTTTGCTCTACAGCATATCCACCAGCGCCTTTGTCTTCAGTAGCTCCTTCTACCTCGACAAATTTGGCTCCAAGGCTTTGTACCTCCTCTTTTACAGCGGAACGTACATCAAAGGCTTCAACAGTGGCTCCCAAACGGCGTGCAGTTGCAATCGCCTGAAGACCTGCAACCCCTGCTCCAAGGATCAGAACCTTGGCAGGAGGAATGGTTCCTGCAGCAGTCATCAGCATGGGGAAGTAGCCAGGCAGTTCATTCGCAGCCATCAGCACTGCCTTGTAGCCCGCCAGTGATGCCATTGAGGAAAGCACGTCCATCGCCTGGGCAATCGTGATCCGTGGGATAGCATCAAGACTGAAAGGCCGCAGGTCCGACTGGCGCAGCTCTTCTACCAGCTCGGCATTGCCACGAGGGTTGAAGAGGGAAATTAATATGGTGCCAGGCTTTAGCTTGCTCCGGTCTTCCGCGTCCAGCGGGGTAATGCTGATTAACGCCTCCATATCGCTAAAAAGTGTGGCGCGATCCACTACCTTTACGCCGACTGCGTCATATTCTTCGTCAGCGTAGAAAGCCTGTGCTCCTGCTCCTTTTTCCAGGAAGAGCT
This sequence comes from uncultured Bacteroidia bacterium, assembly GCA_964343195.1. Classification (GTDB taxonomy): domain Bacteria; phylum Bacteroidota; class Bacteroidia; order J057; family J057; genus CAYVAP01. The sequence goes on from CAYFIR010000018.1 coordinate 14,620, forward strand.
CATGCTCAAGGTTTATCATTTTGGTCGCAACTGCGGGGATCATGGCGACCCGGGCGTCTTGACTCTCTTTTAGGATACCAATCTTCATAGGAACTGAGAGTGTAGTGTATGAATGATAGTCAGCGGTAAATGTAACCGTTGATCTGTGAGTATTCCAAAAACAAGACCGATTGTTTGTGTTTTCTAGGGGTTTCGTTTTTCCACCAATGCAAAATTTCCCTATTTCAAGGGTTCCAAAAGATTCCCTTGTCTGGGAGTTGATATCCTGTGACATTTGACTTTAATGTTTTTCTCATGGGCAAAAAGATCTTTTTTCTCACCATTCTTCTCATCGCTGGCAGTTCGCTGCAAGCTCAAAATTTCCTAGCGGGTGAGCATACCGTCGGTATCAGCAGATTGGGTATTGCCGGAACCCTGCGCGACCCGCTGACAGGCGGAGCATTTTTCAGGCCGGTTATCGTCATGAGATACGGGTACAACCTGCAGGATTATATCACCATTGGATCTGACGTAGGCGCTGACCTGGCATTGGTCAACAACAGTCAGTCAGGAGGCACCCTGGTTTGGACGGGCATTTTCCGGCCCTATGCCAGAGCCCAAATGGGCAGCGGAGACCTAAGCTTTTTTCTAGAGGGTGGAGCAGGAATCAATTACCGGTTCTGGAACATCTCCAGCCTGAGTCCCTGGGTGTACCAACTCCAGGCCCTGGTCGGAGTGACCTACCGCCCCGCTATCTGGTGGAGCCTCGACATCGGGATTGGGTATGGGCTCCGCTATGAAGTCAACCCTGGCTTCTGGTACAACGGGTCTGTGCCAAGGCTGGGGTTTAACCTGCATTTTCAATAATACTGAATGCCAGCATTTATTCCCTTTTACGAAATCAAGAGCCGTAGTAACGTTGCCGTTGTCGACGCCTATCACCCCAGAGGCCTAACATTATCTCACTGGCGAGGGGCTACCCAGATTCCGGCATTACACGACGATGTTAGTACCGGAATCGTCCTCAACGCCATTGAGGGCCAGCATCCTGCCCTCGACCTGCCTTTTGTCACCAACAACCACTTCGACATTGATGGCCTACTGGGGGTATGGGCTTTTATCGAACCTGAACTTGCCTTGCAATACAGAGGAATCCTGAGAGAAGCGGCACTGATCGGTGATTTCAGGGAATATAGTCCCCTGCGGCCATATAGTGAAGAAGCCCTCAAGCTGGTATGTTGGATAAACGAAGTCGAAAAGGCCCACTTTTACCGCCCCTTTGATTCTTCGCATGAAGCGCGTGATTGCGTTGAGAAATATGAATTTTTCCTGCCCAGAATTGCAGAGGTCCTGGCAGATCCTGATGCCTACAACTCTGACTGGAGTTCCGCATATAATCGTGTACAAATGGACTGGGAGCTGCGAAGAGATCCCAGCCGCTGTAGAATTGAAGTGGTAGATTCCATTAAGCTAACAATCTTCCACCTCTTGGAGCCAATCCATTACTATGCCCTCATGGGAGACACCCAGGATAGTGACATGATCCTGAGTATTTATCCTGACAATCGATACGAACTGGAATACAAATACACCACCTGGGTGGACCTGGCACATCGCGAGGTACTCCCACGGATCAGGATGGAACCTATTGCCCGGATCCTGGATGACCAGGAACAAAGTGGGTTAAGTTGGCAGAGCGAAAGCATCATGGACACAGGCCCCATGTTATACCTGGGTTCGGCAAGCCTGGATAAGTCCGCCCGATATGCCCACCCGTATGAGCGCCAGATTCATAGCTCCAGTATTGAACCCGCATTATTCAAACAGTTGGTCATCGACTATTATGAAGAGGCCCTGGCCGGGATCCAACCACGAGTCCGCTGGTCCTGGGCGGATATACATGCTGCGCAGAGAAATCAGGAGTAAAAGGCGAAGATGGACGGCTATTTGCTAGGAGATTCATAATCTCCTCCATTTTTCAACACGAAACAGCTCGTTTTTCGAAAATCAGGGCATGCCCTGAATTGTGAGGTCAAATTCCGTTGCTTACCTTTATGCGCCTCTAATTCAGGCGTTCAGAGCGCTGGAGCATAATGGGTTACTTGATACCTCTATGGATCTGATCAATTTTTTGAGGGTACTGGATCGCAGAAAGTGGCTAATGCTGGCCGTGATCAGTGTAGCTATGATCACTACCTTTTTGATTGTACGCCAGACCCCACCTATCTATCGGGTTTCCGGCCAGTTGTCTACCGGACTTATCGGCTCCAATGCTCCTCTTTTCCAGTCCAGTCAGATTTCTTCGGGCGGGAAGTACGAGACGGAATCCAAGATCAAATCATTGGTTGAGGAGATTCAGTCTCCGCAGGTTCTGACGCTTGTTTCCTATCGATTAATGATTCACGACCTGGATCCGAATCGAACAGATGCTTTCAGGGACCCTAATGAGCTCCGGACCCAGTTTCCTGTCACAGAAATTGAAACTGCGCGCATCAGCTTCGAACAGCACCTGGATTCGATGGATCTGCTCAATCCTGATGACCGCAACGAATCCAAGTATCTGGAGATGATCTCCGAGATGGATTATGACCCGTCAGCCCTGAAAAACAGGCTCCTGGTTAGAAGGATTCCCGGCACTGATCTCATCGACGTAGAGTTCATCGGGGAAACACCACATCTTGCGGCATTTGTCATTAACAACCTACTCCGGGAATTCTCCCGTTACCACGAGGCATCTCGCATGGCCCGGAATGCCGATGCCATCGAGGCCATAGAAGGCCTGGTGCAAGAGCGGCGTACTGCACTTGACCAGCGCCTGACCCTTATGCCGACCGAGGGATATAGTAAGGAACTGTCGGAAGACATTAACCTCCTGCTCAAAACCATTGATGAGTTGGAAGAAGAACGCTCTGAAGCTAGCAGTCGCCGGAGCGAGGCCATCGTACGGTATGAGACTTTTCGTGTCCGGATTGATGAAAACCCGGTAGCCCCATACCTGCGTCTGGAGGCAGAATCTCCAACCCCTCAAACTCCAGATTTACTCGATCAGGCCTCCCGCCTGCTGCAACGATATGTCAGCGGTGGCAGCCGCAATCGTCAGACACTGGACTCCGTCGACATTGTAAGCAGAAGCCTGGTGCAGCGCCTGGAAGAATTTACCAACAAGCAATTACCGCAGGCTGCGCTTATCAACCAGGACCTGGTCAGAGGTCAGATCATGGCAGAAGTTGACCGGGCCATTGCGGAGCGCTGGCAGGCTGTCCTGTATCATGAGCTACGCAACATCGGCGCCCAGCTTGCAGCACTCAATGTAGACCAAACCGATGACCTCATTGGGCTTGAGATAGCTCAGGATGAGTACCTCAATGCCTTGAATCGATTATACGAAGCCCGCCTTGGAGTGGGATCCCAGGCTTCGGGCCGTGTGAGCCCGGTTGCATTCGTGCAGCCGCCCGACCAACCCGAGCCCTCACAGGTCTGGTTCCTGTCTGTACTCGCAGGGCTAATCAGCCTGGGCATCAGTGTGATCGTCATATTTGTCATGGAGTACATAGACTCCAGTATCAAGTATCCCTCGCGGCTTTCACCCGCCACCGGGCTGCCCTTTCTTGGGGCATTGAACCGCCTGCAGGCACGTAACCTGGACCTCGTTTCTCTCTTCAGTGAAGCCAGCAAAAACCAGAGCCTGGAGACTTACAAGCAGTTGATGCGCAAGCTCCGCACCGATATGCTGGAGTCTCCCGCCAAAACCTACCTGTTCACCAGTACTGCCTCTGAAACCGGGAAGACTTCTCTGCTGGTTTCCATGGCCTATGCCTTGAGCCTGATTGGTAAGAAGGTCTTGATGATCGATGCGAACTTCAAAAACAACACCCTCACACGCATCATTGGGGCCAATGCTACGCTGGAGAAGTTCCTGAACCAGGAAATCCCTCGTCGGGCACTCGTCTCCAACTCCATTTTTGATGGAGTGGACGTAATTGGCTGCGAAGGCGGCAACCTCTCTCCAGCGGAGGTTTTCAAAGATGAGCCGTTTACCGAGCTGCTTGCCAGCCTGACAGAAGACTATGATTTTGTTCTGATCGAAGGCTCTCAGCTCAATGGCTTTTCAGACTCCAGAGAGCTTGCCAAATACGTGGAAAAGGTCATTCCGGTTTTTGCCGCGAACCTACCCCTGGCACCCCTGGACCTTGAATCTACCCGCTACCTGCAAACCCTGGGCACCAAGCTCATGGGGGCCGTCCTCAACCGTGTAGAACTCGCAAATCTACGGTTGTAGACCGGTTGCCTACTGCTCCAAAAGTGTTAACTTATGTAGATGCAACGAAAGAAACTCTACCAAGGGACTCTTTCCTCTCCTGTTGTGATACATAAGTAATTCCTATGGCTACCCTCTATGCCCTGTTGGTAGGGATTGATAAATACCCTCATCTGGATGCGACCAAGCAGCTTCATGCCTGTGTAAGCGACTCCCAATCCATCGAATCCTTTCTCCAGAAGCCCTATATCAAGGCTCAATTTGATGAAACCAGGGTGCTGTCCATCCACAACACCGACGCCACCAAAGACCGGATCGTCGATGGCATCCGCGACCACCTGGGACAGGCAAAGCAGGGAGATACGGTTCTGTTTTACTATTCTGGCCACGGTATCCGGGAAAAATGCGACATCCCCGCCTTTCAGGAGGACGAAATCGACAATGCCATTGGTGGAATTGTCTGTTCGGATTTTCGACTTGAGGCAGCTCCGGGCTCTACGGTCCTTTCTGACAAAGAATTTCGTTATCTCCTCAAGACCGTTTTTGGAGAATCGAACCCCCATGTGCTATTCCTGTTTGACTGCTGCCACTCCGGGGACCACACCAGGGCCATACTCAAGCAACAATCCGAAGATATGCGTTCGCGTCAGATAGAACGTGAAAGCCTTCCTGCACGTCCATTAGAGGGGTTTATTTTCGGTGAGGACGCTGATATCCAGCAAAAACTGGAGCAAAAACTTCCTCTGGAACAGGTCTTGCCCCAGGCCGATCATGTCATGATGGCGGCTTGCCGTGAGATCGAACTGGCCTGGGAGGGAGGCGGCAAAGGAGCATTCACCTCTGCCATGATTGAGGTCCTGGAACAGCATGAGGCCCATATCAGCTACCATGAGCTACAAAATCGCTTGCTGAACCGGATGCGCTTTTTCTTCCACACCCAAAAAGAGGGGCAGGACAAGCGACAGACCCCCCAGCTTTACATTCATTCGCCTCTGGCCACAGACCGATACCGAAACTTCCTCACCAATCAGCCAGTGGGACAGCCCAGATACGCTACGGTAGAATTCAACCGTGCGGAAAACCAGTACCGTCTGGGCATGGGCGCCCTTCAGGGAATTCCTCCAAAAGCAGATGGCATCGAGGTAGCCATTTTTCCCGCAGAAGCAGAAGCCCAAACTACCCTGGCTCATATCAAATCGGTTTTCCCGACCTATTCTACACTTGAGGTACCCCCGGATTTTTCACTGGTTGCCAACAAAGCCTACCGGGCAAAGCTCGGGCAAGCACTTGTTCCTGAGATCAGGGTATCAGTACATGGCGACCCAAAGGCGATAGAGCACCTAAAAGAGGTATCGGAAAAATTTTTGAAGGAGCAAACCAGCCCTTCCTACCAGTTTGTCTCGGATGCTGACGAAGCCGACTACTCTGTAAACGCCAAAGACGGAGCCTTTTATCTGATTGAAGCGGGGCATGAACATCCACTGGTGCAGGGCCTCAGCTACAGGAATCTTGATGCCGCAGCAGAATTACTGGCCTGGGAACTGGATCATGTGGCTCGCTGGCGCTTTTTCAGGGACCTGGAGTACAATGAGCATGAAGTCCCTGCTTCGATGTCAGCCCGAATCGCGATGTATCCGGTTGAGGTGCTGGCCTGGGAGTATAATCCTGATACTCAACAGGAAACTCCACTCAGCCTTGCTAATCAAAGCCTGACGCTTGACCTCACTCCTGATAAGGTGGAGAAATTCATCCGCTTCGAACTCGTCAATCATTCTACCCAGGCGCTGCAGGTCAGCCTGATCTACCTGTCGCAGACCTTTGGGGTGTATGCTACCGAAAAAAATCGCATGATGGAGCAGCTCCAACCTTTGCTTGATCCCGGGGAGTCCCTGGCTTCCAGAGGCCATCCACAGGAAAATGGCAAGCGTTACATCCGCATTCATTCTGGTGGATATGTCAGGGAGCAAAACTGGCCCAGCCATACGGACTATCTGAAACTAATCGTCAGTGCGACTCCATTTGATATCAGCATTGCTGCCCAGCAAGACCTCCCTGCACCTGCACCCGAGCCCCGACAAATGAACAAATTCATGGACTTTGGCCCTCCTGCCGATGAGAACCCACCGGAAGTAACCTGGGAGATGCGGACCTTTGAGCTGACCATTGCCAATCCGGATTACAGGCCATAGGGGAGGTGAGGATTGGGAGATGCAGAATACGGTATATGGCTTATTCGCAAAGCGATATTCTGCATTCCCCATACCGGTTTGCTGGTAGCGCCTTGCATCTCTCATCCGCACTGCGAAAAGGCAGCATTTCGACTCCCAACAATCATTAAGGATAAGATCAAAACGCATCTGATTCTGAGGTAAAAAGGAAGATATTCTGGCAATTGCATGAGCAATCAGTCACCAGGAAAACACTTAAGTTTTACCTCAAAAGACCAGAGCAATGAAAGCCAGAATGATCAAATCCATGTTGCTGGGACTGGCCCTGCTGCTGGGCACATCGTTGGCTATAAGCCAGACGCCCGATGGGCTACGCCTGGTCCCCGAAAATCCTACAAACGGTGAGGGTTTTGGCTATGCCATTTCCCTTGATAATGAGCACCTTGCGGTATCCACTCGCTTTACCCAGTGTGTTTACTTTTTCACTTTTGACGGAACGGCCTGGCAGGAAACGGGAAAAGTTTCCGGCATACAAAACGGCATGGACCGCCGCCTGGCCAAGGGCCTGGGCGAAGTAATGACCCTGAACGATAACATTCTCCTCGTAGCGGCTCCACAGGGAGGTACTTCCGGTGCTTCCAAGGCTGGGCTGGTAGAAGTATTCACCTACGATGGAAGCAGTTGGACACTGGATGCAGTGGTACATGCCCCTGAGGCAACTGCTGGCGCCCAGTTTGGGACTGCCATTGATGTGGACCAGGACTGGTTTATCGCTGGGGCGCCCAAGCTCGAATACGAAACGGGTGCCGCCTACCTCTACCATAACGTCGCAGGAGAGTGGCAAGCTCAAACACTGGACAATCCCGATGAGCGGCCAACAAACCGATTTGGGGAAGCAGTTGCGATAAATGATCGCTTTGCCATAGTTGGATCACCAGGTTTTGAGGAGCGCCGTCAGAAGACCGGAGCACTGTATTTCTACGAAATGAAGCCTGAAGGCTGGCAACTCGTCCAGGCATTCAAAGGGGATCGGACCTACCAGGATCTGGGGCAGTCTATGGCCATACAGGGGGATCGACTTGCAGTCGGTGCATACGATCAGGTAGTCATATTTGAACGACACATCGATCAGTGGGAAATCGTGGCTACCCTTGACAATCCAAATGCTGGCGAGGCCATGAGCTTTGCAAGTACCCTACAACTCTCCCCGGATGGCAACAACCTCATCGTCGGGGCCAGTGGACAGGCCTACCTCTACACCTACAATGATGGAGTATGGCAGTTTGTCACCCAAGTCACAAATGATGCGACTGCCTTTGGCTCTCGCTGCGCCATCAACAACCAGCTATTCATCCTGAACTCTCCTTATGAAGGAGAAGAATTCATCAACGGGGCTATCTATAACTACGAAATCGCCACCTACCTACAAGCGTTGATTCGCTAGGAAACATGGGTTGATCTTTGGTGTTTTATACCAGGAGCCGAGTGTACGCATGCTCGGCTCTTTTTTTATTCACGCGGAGATCGGAAGATATGAAGAAGATATTCTCATGCAGGGTTGCATAGCGGGAGAGAAAAAGGAAACATTCCCATGTTTCCCCGTAGAGGGCCTCTTCTTTAGATGAAAAAAGGCAGCCCCCCCAGGAGCTGCCCGTTGATAAAAACCAAACGTACCAATTGCCGGAAAGAATTCAGGTACCAGAAACTCATGTGAAAAAAGGAAACTCCACAACTGGCAGTTTGGTCTGGCGAAAAGAACGGAGGTTAAGTATGCTCAAGCTGCCAGGGGATCAAATTGCGTAGCCGCAGGCAGGCGAAGTTCCTGCACATGGTGTACGCTCAGGCCGGCTCCCAATGGCAGCTGGAGCATTTTTTGAATTTTGTTCAGGTCGGTGTAGGGATTCAGCCAGGTGGCTTCCACATTGGAGGGAAGGATCAGGGGCATACGCCGCCCCGCCAGGCTAAGTCGCATCGGGCTGTTAACTGTCAGGACAGCAAAGCTATGTAGCAGTTGGCCATCCTCCTGCTGGTGAATGTCATAGACTCCAGCCAGACAGAAGGTATCTCCGCTTGCTTTTGCCACCTTGAGAGTGCTACCTGCCTGCCCCTGCTTTCCATTTACATAGAACCCGTCGGTGGGGATCAGACAGCGTTGACGGCGCAGCAGGCTCAGATATGGCGGACGACGCAGGGACTGCTCAGCTGTCAGGTAAAGTCGGGCTTCACGGTCCGGCCGAACCTGTAGCAGGTCTGTTATCAACCCCCACTGAAAGTACTTCAACCGGATTTTTCCTTCCTCCTGAAGAAGTATGGGGGCATAATCTCCACTCATGAACTTCCCCCCTTCCAGTAATCTCAACTGGGGCATGTTACCTTGAGGATTGGGACGGTATTCAGTATTGAAGGTGTAGGCGGCTAACATAAGCTTTCTGTTTCTTGCTGAATTATTTGACAACAAGATAGCCGGGCCAGAAGTCGAATCAAAATATTTTTAGCAATTTATCTCAAATTTTTAGCTAAATGCTATTCCGAGACACTAACTGACACATTATGCCGCTTTACCCTCCACAAAACAGTAGGCTACTTCCTCCCTCAACAGCCAGATATTTGATGAGAGGATGCTAAATCAAGCAAAAAGGGAGCCTTTGGGGCTCCCTTAGGACACATTCTATTTTTATTAGCAAACTATTCCTTCTTTAATGCTTCATAGGCTTCTATCGGTCGATCTGTTGAGAATATATCGACCCCCATTTTCTGCCACTCCTTATAAAGGGTGTCCCCTTTCGCCTCAGCCATCCCATCAAGGTTGCCCATGGTCCCCATGATCGTGAGAATTCCCTGTTCGTGAATTTTTTCATACAGTACAGGATCTGACAGACGGGTACCGGTAAAGGCGATCATGTTGCGAGGAGGAATGCCACTGCCCATGGCCCAGTTATATTCCTCTTCATTTCTCATACCGACAGAGATCAGCAGGCTGCTATCCAATTCGTACACATGGCTCGCATCCGTGAGATTGTAGGTGATAACGGCCGCGATACTATGGGCTTCTATATCATTAATGGCTGTGACAACCCGCTCAAAGGGTACGCCCCTTTTCACATCGAGGGTGAGGATGACCTTATTGGCTTTGGCCCATCGCAGCGTTTGCTCAAGGGAGGGAATCAAAAACTCTGTCGGTTTTTCATCGCTATCCAGCAATCGCAGCGAATCCAGATCGGACCAGTTGAAGGCCGTAACGAGCCCGGTGCCGGTGGTCGTACGGTCCAGTGAAGCATCATGCATGAGCATCAGGACTGAATCCGCTGTCATCCGCACATCGCATTCTATCAGGACATGAGCCTGCTGCGAGATATGGGCAAATGACTCCAGACAGTTTTCCGGATAGCCGGGAAATCCGCCCCCTCGATGGGCGCTGATAGGGGGGGCCTTGGGCTGAGGGTAACTCATGAACTCCACCAGTCCCTGTTCGGGGCCAGAAGTTCTGATCACCTCCTGTCCAAAGGCAGGATTGAAGGAAAACAACAGCAAAAAAGCCAGGAATCGGAGTGCTTTCATATACATAGCATCACTGAGTTAATGAAAGGTTTTCACCTGCAAATTAGGAATCTCATTCGTCGAGTGGGCTACTCCTGGGCAGTTAACAAATCACTGTTAACAAAACGTAAACACTTAATGTCTGCCAAAATAGATGCTAACGGCTACATAGGCATTCGACGGCACATATAACTCCGAAAATCGGAGCAAAACCGATCTCAAGTTTCCTGAACGTTAGCAAATCAATAACAAAGCCTTAACAGATATTTTCCTTCTTGCGCACCAAATAGGTTCTAGGCAAAAATGCCTTGTGTTAAACCAAACTATTTACACATGAACTTTATGGCTACTAATTTTACCAAAACTGTCCTGAGCCTCGTGGCTATCGCCATGCTGTGGGTAGGGACTGCTGTGGCCCAAAACAGCATTACCGGTTCTGTTTTGGAAGAAGGAAGCGATGCTCCTCTAGTAGGTGCTAGTGTTATCCTGCAAGGTACCACCATGGGTGCCCTGACTGACGTTGACGGTGACTTCAACCTGAGCAATGTTGCTAACGGTGAGTACACTGTAGTGATCTCCTACTACGGCTTCGTAGCTTATGAAGCTGAAGTAGCTGTTAACGGAAACGTTGACCTTGGAACCATCACCATGACTCCTAGCGGAGTAGGTCTGGATGAAGTAGAGATTCTTGCTTCTATCGTAACTGACCGCAAGACTCCTGTTGCTGTTTCTACCATCGACGGAGATGTGGTTGCTCAACTGGTAGGAAACCAGGAATTCCCTGAGATCCTGCGCTCTACTCCTTCTATCTATGTAACCAAGCAGGGTGGTGGATTCGGTGATAGCCGCATCAACATCCGTGGTTTTGACCAGCGCAACACCGCTGTGATGATCAACGGTATCCCTGTAAACGACATGGAGAATGGTTGGGTATACTGGTCTAACTGGGCTGGTCTTTCTGACGTTACTTCTACCATCCAGGTTCAGCGTGGTCTGGGTGCTTCCAAGCTGGCAGTACCTTCTGTAGGGGGGTCTATCAACATCGTAACCAACCCTGCTGACTTCAAGAAGGGTGGCGCTGCTACCTTCTCTCTGGGTAATGACGGATACCAGAAGTATGCTGCTGTAGCTTCTACTGGACTGACTGCTAACGGATTCGCGGCTACTGTACAGTTGACTCACACTCGTGGTAACGGTTATGTACAGGGAACTGAGTTCCAGGCATACTCTTACTTCCTGTCTATGTCCAAGAACTTCGGTACCAAGCACACCCTGGCTCTGACTGCTCTGGGCGCTCCTCAGTGGCACCACCAGCGTCTTTACAACAGCTTTGACGCGATTACTCTTTCTACTTACGACAACGAAGACATCGGAGGAATCCGCTTCAACCCACTTGCTGGTACTCTGAACGGTGAGGCTTTCTCTTTCCGTCGTAACTTCTACCACAAGCCAAAGGTATTCCTGAACCACTACTGGAACATCTCTGACCGCACCAGCCTGAAGACTTCTGCCTACGTATCTTTCGGTCTTGGTGGTGGTACTGGCCCTCGTGGTCGTATCCAGAACGACTCTGCTTTCTGGTTTGACTCCTTCTCAGGATTCGGTGTAAACCTGCATGACGAAAATGGTCACTTCCGTTACGATGACCTGGTTGCCTACCATCAGGGAACTGGTCAGCTAGGTGGCGACACCAAAGATCCTAACGGTGATGGTACCTACACTACTACCAGCAGCGGAGACGGTATCATCCGTCGTGGTTCTATGAACTACCACACCTGGTACGGTATCCTGTCTACTCTGGATCACCAACTGACTGACAACCTGAATCTGGTTGCAGGTATCGACGCCCGATATTACAAAGGGGAGCACTTCCGTCGCGTAGAGAACCTGATGGGACTGGATGGCTATGTTTCTCGTGCCAACACCAACAACCCTTCTAACCTCATCACTGAGGTGGCTCCTGCCAACTTCGGCTCTTTCTACAGCAACAGCTACAAAGAGAGCAACAACGTACTGAACTATTACAACGACGGTCTGGTATCGTGGTTGGGGCTGTTTACTCAGCTTGAGTACACTTCTGATCGCCTGACTGCCTTCGCTTCTTTCTCTGGATCAAACCAGGGCTTCAAGCGAATTGACTACTTCGTTTACGAAAGCGATGATCCTGATCGCATCTCTGACTGGGAGAACTTCCTGGGCGGTACTGCCAAAGCTGGTGTAAGCTATGCCATCAACAACAAGATGAACGTATTCGTAAACGGTGGTTACTTCTCTCGTCAGCCTATCTTTGACAACGTATTCCTCAACTTCCGTAACGATGTAAACGAAGATGTGAAGAACCAGACTGTACAGGCTTTCGAAGCTGGTTACAACTACACTTCTGGAAACTTCTCTGCTAGCCTGAACCTGTACCACACCCTATGGGGTAACCGTCAGTTTGACGAAGGTATCACCGTGCGTATCAACGATAGCACTCAGGTTGATGGACTGGCCATCTTTGAAAACGTAGCTCAGCTGCACCAGGGGGTTGAACTGGAACTTAGCTACCGTCCTATTCCTCAGCTGTCCATCGACGCGATGCTGTCTGTAGGTAACTGGCGTTACACTGACAACTTCACCACCACCATCACTGACACTGATAACAACCAGTCTTTGGGTGAAGCTACCATCTTTGCTCAGGATCTGAAGGTAGGTGATGCTGCTCAGACCACTGCCAACATCCGTGCTACTTACGAAGTAGTAAACGGTGTACGCATCTACGCTCAGTACTACTATGCTGACAACCTGTATGCTCAGTTTAACGTCAATGACAGCCAGTTCTTCACTGAAGATGCTCAGGTTGTAAAGCTTCCTTCTTATGGCCTGGTTGACGCTGGTGCATTTGCTCGCATCCCTGTTGGAAAGCTGTACCTGGAGTGGGGCTTCAACATGAACAACATCCTGAACACCAAGTACATCTCCGAGCTGTATACCAACGATCTGGAAGGTATCAGCACCAACGACATGGGTGAGATGACCGACGCCGAGCTTGAGACCTTCAAGGCTCAGAACTTCGGTTTCTACGGCTTTGGTCGTACCTGGAACACTTCTCTGAAGATCCGCTTCTAGGCTGATCCTCAGTGAGGACCTGACTTCTTGTCAGATGTAATTTGCTCCCGGGAAGATATTCTTCCTGGGAGTTTTTTTATGCCCTTACCGCTCAAAACAGATGGTCATTTCCGGGGGAATTCATGATCGTTGCGCTCTGGATGAATAAAATATCGCTGTCTTGTGTTAGATTAGCCAGTACTCAAAACCTGAAATACTACTGCCAACCATGCGCTGGATCCAACGCCCTGCCCCAGATTCTGATCTTGTAGCCCATCTGCAACAGGTACTCGCCAAAGATGCTCTGTTCCCTCAGCCACTGGCAGAGGTCCTCGTCAGGCGGGGAGTCGAGGATGTAGAGGCAGCCCGGATATTTTTCAAACCGGAGCTGTCGCAGCTACACGATCCGCGGCTCATGTGCGACATGGATCAGGCGGTTTCACGACTTATTCAGGCCCATCAGAAAAAGGAACTGATCCTGCTGTTTGGGGACTACGATGTGGATGGTACCACCTCGGTCGCGACCATGAAGCTCGCCCTCGATGAGCTCGGATTTCAGACGATATACCACGTGCCGGATCGCTATGAGGAAGGCTATGGATTATCATTTCAGGGGATTGATTTTGGGCAAAGCAATGGTGCCACGCTGATGATCACCCTTGACTGTGGCATCAAGGGCATCGAAAAAGTCCGATACGCCGGTATAAAAGGGATGGACACCATCATCTGTGACCACCACACCCCCGGGGAGGAACTGCCCCCGGCAGTGGCAGTGCTCGACCCCAAACGCAAGGACTGCGCCTACCCCTACAAGGAACTCACTGGCTGCGGCGTCGCCATGAAGCTGCTCGTCGCCCTGGTGGACGAAATGCGCATTCAGGGGCTACCTCTCCCAAATGACGATTATGACCCTTTCGAGCAGTATTCGGACCTCCTTGCCCTGAGCATCGCCTGCGACATCGTCCCCATTACCGGCGAAAACCGGGTGCTGGCTTATTTTGGGCTGCACAAGCTCCGCGACAATCCGACCCCGGGCATTGCGGCCCTCAAGGCACAGGCAAAAGACGAGCGCGAATGGAACATCTCAGATCTGGTCTTTTTCATTGGCCCCAGAATTAACTCCGCCGGCCGGCTCCACCACGCTCACGGTGCAGTAGAGGTGCTGCTAGGCCAGCAAAAAGACCTGATCACCATGGCCCAGGACCTGCACGAGTCCAACGAAGAGCGCAAAGAGCTCGACCAACTCATCACCCAGGAAGCCATCGCCCAGGCCAGCATCGACGAGGGGTTCGAAAAAGCCCACACGACAGTGCTATACAATCCGCAGTGGCACAAGGGAATCATCGGCATCGTGGCTTCTCGGATGGTCGAGACCTATTTTCGACCCACCATCCTGATGACGCGCTCGCAGGACAAGCTCGTCGGCTCGGCCCGTAGTGTGCCGGGATTTGACCTCTACCAGGCGCTGGAAGCCTGTGATGAGCACCTCCTCCAGTGGGGCGGACATAAATACGCGGCTGGTCTAACCCTCAAGGAAGAAAACTTTACGGCCTTCAAAAGACAGTTCGAAGCCGCCGTTGCAGCCCACATCACTCCCGAACAGCGAGAGGCGACGCTGTATCTGGATGCTGAAGTGACCTTTGACCAGATCGATGCCCGGCTGGTAAGGTTGATCAACCGAATGGAACCTTTTGGCCCTAGTAACCGACGTCCGACCTTTTTTGCGCGAAATGTGGAGGTCTTGCACGCGACAGTGATGAAAGAAAAGCACGTAAGACTGGTGCTCCAGCAGGGTCCGGTCATGTGGGAAGGAGTCGGGTTTAATCTTGCAGAGAAATACCATAGCCTGGAGGGCCAACGTTTGGATGTTGCCTTCCAGCCGTTTTTCAATACCTGGAATCAGAAAGTGAAGCTTAACTTACGCCTCAAAGACCTGAAACCTATCCATGAAGCTATTCATTCGCTTTGACCTGTCCCTGTTTGCTTCCCGCTCGCTCTATTTGTTCACCTCCTTCTTCTTGTTGATGGCCTTAGGCTTTCCCGATGTATCCGGGCAGGTGATCAACTGGAATTATGAAGAAATCACCCGCGACATTTACCAGTCGGGTAGCAGACCCGACCTCTATGTCGATGGCCAGGGAAACTTCCATGTTTCCTACTGGAGATCCAATGATGACAAACTGGGTTATGCCTACCGAAACCAGGCCACAGGAGCCTGGACAGTAGAATCTGTCCCAGACCCGGGACTGTGCGGATATGCCTCGGCGGTCATAGCCGAGAGCGATGGCACGGTACATATCGTTTACCATAGCGACCTGGCAGGGAATGTTGTGCTCAAGCACGCGACCAAACCCAGCACGGGGAACTGGAGCATTAGCACCCTGATTGACAGCTCCTATCTGGGGCTTTACGGGGCTGACCTTCAATATCCGACCCATATGCAGCATTCGCTGGATCTCTATTTCACCCCGGATCAAAAGGTCGGTCTGTCCTACTTCAACGCAGATTACGGTCTGGTGCTTACCTGTTCGGGAGTGGGCTTTACCTACTTCAACTATCAAATGGATCTGGAAGGAGCCATTTTGGACCAGGGAAACTGGACCGCAGTAGCATATGAAAACATCCCCTACCAGGGGCCTTTCCCCACCTGCCTGAACCGTGGGGACCGATTCGGAGAATTTGTTACCCTGCTCAACGGTCCCAGCGGGGAGACTTATGGCCTGGCCAACTCCATGCATAACAATGAGCTGGTTTTTTACAAAGGCACAGACGAGAACCCTGCTCTATGGGATCGCTTTTCACTCGACCAACTGGGGAACTACCTCAGTGATCCGGAATTCTACGAAGGATTTGGGTTCATCGACGCCAGGATCGGGGCCAATGGATTTATCCATGCGACTTACCACACCACAGAGCTCTATGGAGCCACCGGGCTGGCGACCAGTCGGCAAAAGCTGGTGTACGCCCGCTTTCATCCCGACTCGATGGGCAAGCCGGACTACGAGCCATTCCGATATGCCTTTCCGGGACAAACGGAGCCACGCTACTATGCGACCATTTCCCCCAAGGATTCCAACAATATCTCACTGACCTACTTTCAGCGGAATAGTGGCGATGTCATCATCCAGGATACAGATGATGGAGGCCTGACCTGGAGCGACCCCGACACGCTTTATCAGGATGTGACGGTCAATTCCATGATGCGCAGCAGTATAATTGGAGACAGCCTGCACCTGCTGCTGTATGACACCCGCAGCGATCAGATCAAAATGGCCAGCCGATACCTCAAGGACATTCCTGCTATCTGGCGATACAGTGCTGCGACGCTGAGTCAGGCCCAGGGGGAATTGACCTCTTCAGTGGTAGAAAGAAATTCGGGCGAGGATCAGGTATGGGTGGCCTATTACGATGGACTGAGTGGTGGAGTACAGCTAAGTGAACGCTCTGGAGCTACCTGGACCACAAGCACCGTATTGCCCGAAGTAAAAATCGGAGCGATGGAGCTACAGAAGCGAGAAAATGGGGAACTGCTGATTGTTCACACCGAAGCCTCAACCAATCAACTCAAACTGGCCCGCCGACAGGGCAGTGTGTGGGGACTGACGGACATCCCTTCCACCGGACAGGCTACCGCCATTTCAACTGCGATAGAAGGCAATGATTTGCACCTGTGCTATTATGACCCCATCAATCAGGCCCTCCGCTACTCCCATCTCGATGGAAGCGGTAGTTGGCAACACACATGGGTGGACAGCAGCAGCACCTTTGTAGGCAGGCAACCTAGCCTCAAAGTGGACTCCCTTGGCGGCATCCACATCGGCTATTACGATCCCGGCAATGCTCAGTTGAAGTATGCCTATCGTCCTGAAGGAGGCAACTGGGACACAGAATCACTGGTTTTAGATGGCTCCGTAGAAGCTGCAAGTCTGGAACTTGCCCTCAAATCAGACCTTACCCCCATGATTGCCTACAAGAACAATGTCGTAGACTCGATATTCCTGGCCGAAAGGATTTCCGGAACCTGGCAGACCGCTTCTATGAAAGGCACCCAGTCCGCTACCTCCGGGCGACCTCTACGCATGCTGATTGACGACCTTGACCGTCCATGGATCCTATACAACTTTCCTACAGCGATCAACGAATTACGGCTTGTACGCCGAAATGTGGCAGGTGAGTGGCGTCAGGTATCTGTACTCAGCAATGGAGCAGGCATCGCAGGCGAATTTGACTTTCATCGCCTGGAAAAGGATTTTTATATCATCGGGCGCCAGAATCAGCCGGAAGAGACCGGGGTCGGGCTCCTCTATTCCCCCAATGGAGTGCAGACCAATGTGCCTGCTCCCGCAGAGTCTATCGGTCTTTCTATTGCCCCCAATCCAACTTCAGGACAACTCAGCGTACAGTGGCAACAGTACAGCGTACAGCCTGTAACCATCCGACTATACAACCTCACGGGTCAGCAGGTACTCCTTGTGGAGGAAAAAGCCCCCCGCAATCCTGGGATTCAGGTACAGCATCTGGACCTGGGTGAGCTTCCTGATGGCCTGTATCTGATGCAAATGCAACTGGGAACTGAAGTTTACCAGTCCAGGGTATTGAAGAACTAGTCAGTTATTGGTAGCTTCCGGTAGGGCTTCGTAAAAGTTGGCTAATATTCTGATATTGCACTATGGTATTGAGCGCCCGAAATCTGGTCAAACGCTACCGACAGCGTGCTGTGGTAAAAGAGGTTTCCCTGGAGGTCAATCAGGGGGAAATTGTAGGACTGCTCGGCCCCAACGGGGCGGGGAAGACGACAACCTTTTATATGATCGTGGGACTCATACGGCCCAATAGCGGCCAGATTTTCCTCGAAGACCGCGAAATCACCCGCCTGCCGATGTACAAGCGGGGGCAGCTTGGGATCGGTTATCTGGCACAGGAAGCCTCCGTTTTTCGCCACCTCTCGGTAGAAGACAACATAATGGCCGTGCTGGAAATGGGCACCCGCCTGACCCGCAAGGAGCGGCAGATGAAAACCGATCAGTTGCTGGAGGAATTTGGTATCACGCACGTCCGTAAAAACCTCGGCAAGGTACTTTCGGGCGGGGAACGCCGCCGGACAGAAATCGCCCGGGCCCTTGCGGTAGACCCAACCTTCATCCTGCTGGACGAACCATTTGCCGGAATTGACCCCAAGGCTGTCGAGGACATCCAGGCACTGGTTTCTGACCTTTCTCAGCGCAATATCGGCATCCTCATCACCGACCACGACGTCCACGCTACCCTGGGCATCACCGATCGGGCCTATATCCTGTTCGAAGGACAGATACGGATTTCGGGATCTGCCGAAGAAATCGCCAACGACCCTGAAGCAAGACGGCTGTATTTAGGAGAAAAGTTCAAAATGAACCGCTGATGAATAGAATGGTACACAACATCGCCAGCTGGTACCTGAAACACCGTGTGGATCAGGTCAAGGCTTTCATGGAGCGCCCCCATGACGCCCAGCTAAAGTGGTTTGAGTACCTTACCCAGCGTGGCACCCATACCAAATGGGGCGAAGAATTTGGCTACGAAAGGAGCATCACCCTCGACCAGTTTAGGGAGCGTGTCCCCATCTCAACCTATGAGGAGCTATATCCCTGGATTGAGCGGGCATTTGAGGGCGAAACAGACGTCCTCTGGCCAGGCAAGCTAAACTGGTTCGCCAAGTCCTCCGGCACCACCAACGACAAGTCCAAGTACATCCCTGTTACCGAAGAAACCCTCGAGGACTGCCACTTCAAGGCTGGACAACATATGCTGGCCCTCTACCTGGATCAGCATCCTGAGTCCAAGCTATTTACCGGTAAAGCCCTCTCCATTGGAGGTACCCATAGCCCACACCCCAAAGCAAAAAACATCCGATGCGGCGACGTCAGTGCCGTCATGCTGGAAAACCTGCCCATGTTCTATGAACTGATGCGCACGCCGAGCAAGAGCGTGGCGCTCATGGCAGACTGGGAAGAAAAGATCGAGGCCATGGCCAAAGAGGTCATGTATGAGGATGTCACCTCAATCGCTGGCGTTCCCACGTGGACCATGGTGCTCATCAATCATATGTTCGAAAAGCTGGGCATCAAGTCACGCAACCTCCGTGAGATCTGGCCCAACCTGGAGCTTTTCCTCCACGGCGGAGTAAGTTTTGATCCCTATCGGGCTCAGTTTCAGCAACTGCTGCCCAGCGGCACCATGAACTATATGGACGTTTACAATGCGTCTGAGGGCTTTTTTGCGGTGCAATATGATCTTAGCCGCCCCGATCTGCTGCTGATGCTGGACTATGGCATCTTCTACGAATTTATTCCACTGGAAGAAGTAGGAAAAGATCATCCAAAGACGCATGTACTGGATGAGGTAGAGCTAAACAAGCAATATGCAGTCGTAATCAGCACCAATAGTGGCCTTTGGCGCTATCAGGTCGGCGATACCATCATTTTCACCCAAAAAGATCCCTTCCTCATCAAGGTCACGGGTCGTACCAAGCACTTCATCAATGCCTTTGGGGAAGAACTGATGGTGGAAAATGCCGAGGCAGCTATTACCAAGGCCTGTCAGGTGACCGGGGCCCGCATCACCAATTATACGGCCGCTCCGATTTACTTCGAAGGCAATCAGCGCGGCGGTCACGAATGGCTCATCGAGTTTGAGCAAACCCCGGATGACCAGACGCGATTCGAGGAAGTGCTGGACCAGACCCTGCGAGATGTCAACTCAGACTACGACGCCAAGCGCAGCGGCAACCTCGCCCTGGACAAGCCCCTGATCCACGTCATGCCTGTCGGTACGTTTCACGAATGGATGAAGCAACGCGGCAAACTCGGTGGTCAGCACAAAGTACCCCGTCTCGCCAACAACCGCCGCTACCTGGAAGAAGTCCTGGAACTGGTATCGGAGACCAGGAATTCCTAAAGGCGACAGAGCAGGCTGATATCCAAACTCCTGGATTGCATAGCTTAATGAGGCAAAAACTAATGCAGATTGGGAATTGGATTCCCAATCTGCATGAAAAAAGTCGCCGTATTTTCATGTAATTTAGGAATATGATAGTCGGAACCCTTGGGGCCGTACACCCAATGCCTACTTCTGGCGCGACTCCAACGGCCATGAAATCGACCTGCTAATCGATCAGAGAGGGAAGCTATACCCCATGGAAATAAAGTCCAGCGAATTGCTGAAGAATGATTTTTTTAAGGGCTTGCGCTTCTTCAACGAAATCTCTGGTACGCCTGCTCATCAGGACTATTTGCTGTACAGAGGCGATCAGGCGCTACAGGGTGAACGGGGCCAGATCCGTCCGAACTTTTCATAGTTTCAGGGGTAGCCTCATGGTTCCTCCACCTGCTCCCACCCCATTCGCAGCTCGATCACCCGCGAGTAGCTCTTGATGCCGCCTTTGACGCCCTGCTGCTTCAGGTAGCTGTCGTACACCCGGTTGTAGGTTTCAGGGAAAAAACCGGGGTATTTGCGATAGGCAGTATTGATGGCCGCTAAGTCCGCTCGGATGGAGACCGGAAGCTGTCGGCGTCGGTCTTTGTACTCCTCTGGGAAATATTTTCGATAGTTGCGGGCGACTTCGATCCAGTAGCTGAGATTTGCACTGTAACGGATGGCAGGATCGGCACTGCCACTACAGGCGAGCCATGACCAGAAGTTGCAGGTCCCTTCGTCGCCAAAACCATAGCCATGGGCCATTTCGTGGGCCATGACCTCAGGCCAAAGGCATGCGGGAAGAGCCGCATCGTAGTGCCCTTCCCCGACAAAGGGAATGTAAATTCCACTGGCTCCCAGTTGCATAAGGAAGCCCGAGGGCTGAATGCGCCAGGCCCGTACTCGCCCGGGTGTAGGGTACAACAGGCCCTCCAGGGTGTCAGTGAGCAGTTGTCGTACCTGGGATTCAAGATCGTCTGGCAGTTCTGAGGACGAGAGCGGGATGCTGTCATTTCGGCCCAAAATCAGGTTGGCGGCCACAAGCTCTTCAGTTGCCCGCTCAAACTCTGACACCAGCCCCAGGCTGTCTGCCTGTACCTCCGGGATATGGAGTTGATCTTCCACCGAACGCCGATGATAATTGTAGCCCCAGCTCAGGTAAAACAGGGTATAAACCGCCGCGGTGAAGGCCAGCAAGTTGAGCGCGATGTGTCCTATCAGGAAGCGGCCTTTGTAACGAAAGCCACGTCGTGCGACTTTTCGGATTTCCCAACCTGCCCAGATCAGCAGGCCCAGGATCGCCATGTAGAGCAGGGGAATCGGCAGCCATGCCAGTGTGTAGTCCCACACCGCACGCAGCAGGAGAAATATGCCCCGGCTATACACTACTTCGCAGAAATAGGGATTTACCTTAAAAAACCAGCCCACCAGCATAGTGATCAGGGCCGCACCTATCCACCACCACCGGGCATCCAGTCTGGGGTTGGATGCTTTTGAGGTGGAGGTAAAATCGGGATTCCCCATGTTGCGTATTTTGCCTATAATTTTGATATAAATTTCGCAGAATGGTTGAGAATCTCACAGCAAAGCCTTAGCTATGTAAGATACTCCTATCCCTGGCTACTACCCCTGCTTCATGAATTTTAAAAAGTTCTGGAAGGCCTATAAGAAAAACGACGTCCTGGAGATCTTTGATCTTGCCATGGAGGCCTTCGATGAACCTATGTCTGAGGAGATAACCGAGGAGTATAACCTGGTTGAGGTCATCCTGGAAATAACCGGACACCATTATAAAGCCAAAGAGTTTGATAAAGTTATCAAATTCACAGACCTGCTACGCCAAAAGCAGGAGTGCCAATATCCCCAGGCTCGGGGCTATATCTACATGGACCTGATTGATGTGTTTTGTTTTCACAACAAACGAAAACGCATCAAGCGTGTCCTGCATGACATGGCTGAGACTCCCGACACTCAATATGACGAATTCCTCCTATGCATCCAGAAGGCCCTGTACTATGGCCATACAGATGTAGTCAATGAGATTTGCCAACAAATCTACCCGACCATAAAAGCCAGTTCACGGCTGATCACGGGTTCCGAAGAAGATCTGGCGATTTACCACATTTATCAGACCCTACAGGAAGCCTACGAATTTCAGGTTGCTGGCCAACAGCCACTTGACTGGGACAGCCTCTGTGAGCTGCTGGCTCCCTATGACTTTAACCAGGAACCCAGCTTTACAGGGCCTGTTTCTGAGGGACTGTTTTCATCAGATGACCGAAGGCTGGCGGAGAAACTTCCGACCATGTTTCGCCAGAACCCTTCAGAGGCGCTTTTGGTCCTACAGATGTGGTTCCTGCGGACGATGCTCCCCAAAGGAATTCCCTTTGCCGTGAGCACGGAGATCTGGGGCTATCTGGCAGCCTACTGGCAGCGAAACTGTGAGGATTCAGCTCCATTGGGACGCTTTTTCGTTCTGGACGAAAACACCCTCCAGTCTTACCTGACCCGACAACTGGGCCTGGTGTTGGATCAGCGATTCAAAGTCGCGCTCATCCTTTGGGGCGGCCTCTACCTGTATGACTTTCTGTATGATCAGGATCTGATCGACCGCCTGACCTATCGCCGATCAACGGTCGCCATTGAGGCACAGATAGGCCGGTTTATGCAGTCCAATGCAGGGGCAATCTGGGCGTATGATTTCGTTCACCGATGGGGAGACCCTCCCAAAAGTATCAGTGAGGATCGCTGGACCGGACAGAAAAAAATCTTCAAAGCTGACTACACACATCAGCGCTAGCAACATTCACTGTTCAGCCCTAAAATTTATGGAGGATATGTGGAAGGGGGTACCTTCTACATATCCTCCATCGCTGTTTTAGCCCATTGTCAGGCTAATATTCAGCAGAAACCAGTGGAATGAGTTCGAAATCCTGTCCTGTCGAAGATCCCGTGAAACGGGGAGTGACAATCGAAGCATCTGACCAGCAATCAGCGATTGAAAGTGCTGCTGGCGAGCATTTTATACAAATTCCGAATGGGAATGACTTAATTCCGCAGGCACTAATTATTCCCATTTTGCAGGGTATTCTCTGCTCTGCGTCGTGCCTCACGAACGATGTCGCGCTCTTCGCGAAGGGCCCGCAGTTTTGCCTCAAAAGCGCGCAATTGCTCCCCTTCTTCTGCGACATCTTCACGCTGACGTGCCAGTTCTTCCTTGTTGTCAGAGATTGACTGGCGCAGGTCTACGAGATCCTCCTGAAGGCTGGTCGAGTCGGCGATCAGGTCACGATGGGCCTTGATGGCATTCTCAACGATTTTTCGCTGATCCTCGATCACAAGGGTCATCTCATATACCTGGGTTTCCATTTCCAGGTCTGACAGCCAGTTTTTGGCCTTGGCAACGGTTCTTGGGTGGTTAACAGAGGTCACAAAGTCCTGGTTCACATCCTGGATAAACATGTTGATCCGGGTATGCTCGTCGTCTCGACGAGAAGGAGCTTCTATGGTAAAGGAGTAAGTGTACTCCTCTGAGGACAGAGTCGTAAAGCGTGCATTTTCAAATACCACCATCCCTTTACGGGATTTCCCTCGTTCATTGGCCACATCCTTAAAGACAGCAGCAATTACTTCGTCAACACTTTTGGCCTGACCCTGAATAACGATGGACAGCCCAGGAGCTGTCTCGCTGCGCATGAAGGTGAAATTTCCTTCCACAGCATCCTGCCCAAACACAGGTAGGGCCATGCAAATACCGAGTAAGAAAGCTATCGCGGGGGTAAAAAAGGTCTTCATAATCGAGTTTTTTTGAGTTAGGGGACAACTATACTGAAGACGGAACCAACAGATTAAAGTCACAGTCCTTTATTATGACAGAAAAAACTGCTCCAATGTTTGAGTATGCTGATGTAAGGATTTTGGCAATTATGCATCAAATGGCAGGGCAATTGGGATTTAAAAAATTTCCATCCCTGAACTTTTAGTCCTATTTTTGACCAAACTTGTGGGAAATGCAACTATTAGGCCAAAACACTCCCCTAAGTCTACTAGCATTTCTTTATTCTTGCTCTACATTCCTTTAATTTGCTCATTAGCTCTAGTTAAGCCCCAAAAACCGCCACTATGCTTTCTAAGACGCTCTTTGGGTTCGCTCTTTTCATGTCCTGGTGCTACACCCACGCCACCACCACCGCGCCCCCACTGTCCACTTTTCAAGGCACACTGTCTGAAGCACAGGTCGCTGCCAAGGTCTCAAACCGGCCTCTCCTCCTGTACATATATCAGGAGGACCACCCTTCCGCACGTCAAATGAAACGGAATACGTGGGAGGATCAGGGAGTTCGGGACTTTCTCTACGAAAATTTTGTGGTGTACTTCATGCCACTGGAAGAGCTGGCCCAGCCTGCCAACCTGAGGTATCATCTGACTCAGCTTCCGACCCTGCTTTTCATTCACCCAAAAGGTCATCTGATGGGAAGCGTAGAGGGAAATGTAGCTCCACGAACCCTTTCCAATATGCTGACGCGCTATCATCAGCGTATTTCTCCGACTACTGGTGATCACTTTGCTGTAAGGAGGCCCACCCCTCCCCCTATGCCCATTCAACTGGCTCATCCAGGCTCCAATTTCGAGCTACAGGTCAGCGGAATGGAATCCTACAGCTTTTCCCGACTACAGCTCACTCCGGCTCCCAATCAGCCCCCCATGGGACTGCTAGCCGGTAGTTATGGACAGGTTCCACAATTGGAAAGAGCCATGCGTCGCATGGAGCGCATCTGGCCTGGTGAAATGTATGTTTACGCCGACCTGGAAGACAACTCAAAACCGGTTTACAAGCTGGTGCTGGGCGCATTTGACGACAAAGATCTGGCTCAGCGATATGCCGATGCCATGAGCCGATATGCAGCTATTGACGTCCACCTGTTGGATCTCTCTCCCCTGGTTGCGGAGCGATAGCTTATAAAAGACGGCCCTAATCAGGCTGATGAAAAAGGATATGGAGCGTACCTAACCTCCATATCCTTTTTATTATTTGCCCCACTCCGTAATGCCCTCCCTCTGCTAACGCGCCAAAGTCAAATCCAGCGCTACCCAGAAGCTTCGCCCATACTCATCTACTCCGGAACCATGATAGCGATAGCCTTCGTCAAACATATTGTTCACGCCCAGCCTGATGGTAAACCAGTCTGCCTGATACCCAACGCGCGCATTCATGATTGCCCAGCCCGGTGTGCCCCCTGCCGGAATACGATGATCATCCATGTCTCCTGAAGACAGGCGATCCTGTGTTGCCGCAGCCAGTCCCTCCAGCTTTATATAATAATTGCCCTGCTGATATCTCAGACCAAGGCGGCCATTAAGCGGGGGAATTCGTCTGAGTGGGGATGCCTCCTCCTCTATCGTCTCTCCAAAGGTATAGCTTACCCCAGCGTAAGCCCTGACGGGCCCACGGCGCACTTCCAGGTCTCCCTCAACGCCTCGGATCCTCGCTCCCTCTTCATTCACTTTTTGATATACCAGTTGGCCATCATACAGGCTGTCCCCCTGGTAGGTAGCCCGCTGCCTGACCATCAGGTCAAATAGCCAGCTTTGAAAGGCTACAATTGAAAAAGCCACATGAGGCTTTCGGATTTTGTATCCTAACTCTGCCGTAAGGGATTTCTCAGGTCGCAAACCTGAAGTGGGAACCTCTATCCCACTGTCAAATGGACCAAATGAGGAGAGGTCGTTGAGGTTGGGCGCACGGAAACCGGTATTGACCCCTGCAGTAATTCGTTGTCCGGAGAACATTTCATAGCTCATCCCAAGGTTACCTACCAGTTGTCCAACCATCAGGTCCAGGTCCCCAAATTCATTGTCCTCTGCCATAAGCCCCACCTGCTGATACCGGGCACCGACATTCAGCAGCCACCGTTGATATTCCCAGGTGTGAAGGGTAAAAAGGGCTGCCTGCCAGGCAGTGGCCCCGTCAGGGTAGATTCCTCGCTGGTAGGCCACGTCGCCCGAAAGGGTGTCTCGGGTTTCAGCTTCGCTATAGACCAGGTCGTAGTAAAAATCGAAACCCGAAACGGATGTCCAGTTTTCGCCCAGTTCGCTCTCGATTTCCAGTTGCAGGCCCCCTGTCCGGATTTCATCTGAAGCCAGATTCTGCACTGAACTGCCCTCCCTTCGGCTAAATCGGCCCTCAAAGGATCGCTGAAAGGACGCAGTGGTTCGTACCCTGGCGGCCAGTCGGCTGCCCGTTTCCTGCTCATAGCGGAGATATGCCAGGGTCCGTATTTGGGGGTCAAATTCCCATTCGGCGTACCCTCGTTGAGCCACCTGATCGTAGCGGCCCACATGTTCCTGCTCGGTGTGTTGCAAGGCCAGGGTTATTTCTCCGGCATCTCCCACCAGTTGTCGACCTTTGAAATCGAGGTTGGTTTCTGTGTAGCCCGAAGGGCTTAACACTCCCAGACGGCCTCCTGCAACCACATCGCCAAAGTCTTTATACCCTGCTCCGACCCGAAATGCTGTCCGGGGGGAGGTTAGCTCCACCTGGGCCCGAACACTTTTTTCCATCTCGTCACTCATGTATTTACCGTGGCCCTCTCCCTTCAGCCTGAATCCGGATGGACTGTATTCCGGATTTTGAGACAGGAGGTTCACCGTGCCTCCAAGTGCATCGCTGCCATAAGCAACCGCACCAGAACCTCGCAGGACTTCTACCCGACTCAGGATCATGGGATCTACAGTATTTAGGTACTGATTGGGGCCATATCGATAGGTAGAATTATTAAGCCGTATGCCATCGACCAATAGCAGTGTCTGATTCCCGGTCAGGCCCCGGACAAATGGAGAACCGCCTCCATGGTTGGTTTTTTGCATCCAAACCCCGGTCATCCCCATCAGTGCTTCAGGAGTGCTGCGTGCCTGCTCTTCACGGAGTTGGGTTTGGGTCAAGATGGAAAAGTGGACGGGAGATACCAGCGGATCCTGTTCGCTCCGCTGGGCCGTGATCGTGATTCCCTGGTGCAGGTTGTAGGTTAGTGGATCCAGGCCTACGCTCAGGTAAAGGGGATCTGGAGTGATGGGAACCTCGACTTCGTACGGTACGAACCCCTGCTTTTTTAGCACGAGGGTGTAGCGACCACTGCTAAGGCTGGCACTGAATGCCCCGTCTTCCCCCGTAAATCCGAGAATTCGTCGATTCTGGATCGATATTTCTACCCCCTCCAAGGGAATTTTTGTTTCGGAATGAAAGACCACACCTCTGAGATTCTGCCCTGACAGCGCATGGACTGTGACTAACAATAAGAAAAAAAGTACCTGGGTCCGGATCATTCGCGAAAATTTTAGGGTTAAGATTGCTCAAAGGTTTATTTCCCCTGTCATCCCATCTCATACATTCTGTTAATCATACATTAATTTGCAAGAACTCCCGGTAATCCCAACTTTTGAAATGATTGGGATGTATCCTATTTTTGGCTCAAACAAAATCTAGCATGCGTATCTGGTTGCTCTCTATCCTCTTTCTGGGCCTAACGGCTACTCTTTTCGCCCAAAAGGGACTAAAGGTTGGGGTATTTGGTGTTCCCCAAATCTCCTACCTCAACAACGCTGATGATAACAGCTACTCTTCTGATATCTACAATCAGGAAGCCCTGCCTACCATGGCGGGTGGCGTTACCGTGGGCGTAGGGTTTACAGATATGTTTGGCATCCGCTTTAGCCCTACCCTGGCGCAGCAGGGTGGTGCCTTTACCGCGGTGAACGATGGAGAAACGGTGCGTTACGTAGAGCGTCTCAACTACCTCAAGTTGCCCTTGATGCTCGGCTTTAACACTTCTCCCGTAGCCAGAAAATTTATCTACTCCCTGTATATAGGTGCTTCCCTGGATCTACTGACTGGGGCCAAAAGCTTTAACGACAATCCTTTCTTTTTTGTGCCTTCCAATGTTAGCATTCCTCCTGTACAGGATCGCTACATGAGGATGGGCTATAGCTTCATCGGAGAGACAGGATTTGATATACAGCTCCCTCCGGAAAATTTTACCCTCAACCTCCGACTGCGAGGGGACTATGGGCTGAATGACGCAGAAGATAAAACCACAACCTACCGGGTGGTTTCCAATGGTCAGGTAAACTCCTTTAACTATTGGAACAATGTGAGAGGCGTAAGCCGCAGCGCAGTTACCCAGGCGTTGAATCTGGGCTTCCTGATTGGCATTACCTACGTATTTCAGTAAAAAACCGTGATTGCCTTTGTTAAAGGATTGGTTGACACACTAGAGCCTACCTATGCAGTTATTGACTGCCAGGGGGTAGGATATCTGGTAAAAATTTCCCTGAATACTTACCAGAAGATTCAGGGGAAGAAAGAGGTGAAGTTGTATACCTACATGCAGGTGCGGGAAGATGCACAGCAACTGTATGGATTTGCACAGCCTGCGGAACAAGGCCTGTTTGAACACCTGATCAGTGTCTCTGGAGTTGGTGGCAATACGGCGCTTGCCATTTTATCGAGTATCAGCGCTGATGAGCTGATGATCGCCATCGCCAATGAGGACACCCTCGCCCTCAAACGGGTAAAGGGGATCGGGGCCAAAACAGCGGGAAGAATCATCCTGGAGCTAAAAGACAAACTTCAGGTGGAAGACCTTTCAGGAGCAAGTGCCGCAGGTGCCTCTATGGCAGGAGGTGATGCTGCCCGAAAGGTAGAAGCTACCAAGGCCCTGATGAACCTGGGCTTCTCACAAAAGGATGTGAACCAGCGGCTCGAGAAAATCTTTAAGCAGCATGGTACCCAGCTTTCAGTTGAGGAAATCATCAAACTCGCCCTGCGAAATAGCTGAATACCTTTCTTATGAAGGGGAGGGATCTCTTTTAGCCCTTCTATTTCCAATCATTATCCATAGTTTTGGACTCCCGGCTAAGATGATGCCGGCTTAACCTGTACTTGACAAGTTGCTCATTATCAGTTGCCTATGGCTAGAGGTTTACATTGATCTTTAATTTCACATGAGGATGTATCGGAAGGTAGAAACCTTTTGATAAGTTTGCGGCGGTAATCAAAAACATCGGTCCACTGGACTTTCTTATCCGCTGCACAGGGTTTTGATCCGGAAAATCACCCTGATGTGAAATGTTTTCAACACCTAAAACCGAAATAGGCTTTGTCTAAGTTCAGCGTTGCTCTGCTGTTATCCGCTCTAATGTCACTGTTCTTCAGCGAACCTGAAGAGCCAGTGAACCCCAAAACTGAAGTGGATACTCCTAGCCCAGTTGTTGTAGAAACCACAGACGATGTTATCCTCATGCCTCCGGATGAAGGCGATGACGGAGATACATCCAAGGTAAAGAAGAACCCACATAACCGCATTGGGGACGCCACTCATGAGGATTATGTGCCACCGATATACTTTGGGATGCCGGGGAACTACTCTACTTCCTTTCAGCTTCGTGATGACCTCTCAGGCTATGACATCTATGAGCGGGTAGGGAAGGTAGATGTACGCCACCCTTCCACCATTTCCTTCGAGGACTACTTCAACTACCGGCGCAACAAACAGCGCAGCGATTACTTCCGGGATCAATCTCTGGCTTCCAACGAAGAACTCAACCAGGACCTGGAGTTGCGTGTGAATGTAGAGGAGCTGTCAGACGTATTTGGTGGAGGAACAATCTCCATCCGTCCTACAGGATTTGCTACCCTTGACTTTTCCCTGGACCGCAACCGCACCGAGAACCCTGCTCTGCCCCTGCGTCAGCAGCGGATTACCACCTTTAACTTTGACCAGCAGATACAGCTCGGCGTGATCGGGCAAATCGGGAACAAGATGCGCCTCAATGTCAACTTTGACACCCAGGCGACCTTCGACTTTGAAAATGAGCTCAAACTGCGCCACGAAGGGACCGAGGACCAGATCCTGCAGGAAATCGCAGCCGGTAACGTGAGCATGCAGTTGGGCAATTCCCTGATTCAGGGACGTCAAAATCTGATGGGAATTAAAGCGAAACTGCGCTTTGGCCCGGTTTACATTACCAATATCGCCTCAATCGAACGAGGGCAGGTGCAGACCATCACTGTCGCCGGTGGTGGTGCAGTCGAAACTCCATATGAGAAAGAAGTTGTGGAGTACGACATGAATCGCCATTACTTCCTGTCCCACTATTTCCGTTCACTATACGACGATGCACTTCGCGATCTGCCCATCGTGCGCTCCAACCTGCGGATCAATCGCGTGGAGGTATGGCGCGAGCAGCAGGGAGCCACCCGCAACAATCGTAACATTGTGGGCTTTGTGGACATGGGCGAAAATAACCAGCCCGTTGGAAATGGACAGGGTCAGGTTTTCAACGAAAACCTTCAGCTTAGCACTTCAGAGCGGTACCCTGACAATGACGCCAACGAGCTGCACGACCGCCTGTTGGCAGTACCCGGTGCCCGCCAACTCAACACTGCGAAAAGCTCTGTAGAGGGACTGGCTGGTCTGCGCATGGAAAACACTTCGGATTTCCAGGTGGTCGGGAACATGCGTCGTCTTGAGACCAATGAATACAATGTCAACACCCAGTTGGGGTATATTTCTTTGAATACCCCCCTGCGTCCGGATGAGGTACTTTTTGTCGCGTTCAACTATACGCTGAATGGCGAGACCCATCAGGTGGGAGAATTTACCGACGATGTGCCTACCGACGGACTGAACTCCAATGTTCTCTTCACCAAAATGCTCAAGCCTTCCGTCCTGCGGGTTTCGCCGTACCCAGCCTGGGATCTGATGATGAAGAACATCTACAACATCGGATACGGCCTGAGCAATGACGGCTTCTTCCTGGATGTGAAATATGAATCAGGCACTTCTGCGGGAAAAATCAACTTCCTGCCGTCCGGAGCCATCAAAAATAAGCCGTTGATCCAGGTGGTAGGACTCGACCGCCTGACCAACCATACAGCCCCCAATCCGGATAACTATTTTGACTACGTCGAAGGCATCACGGTGAACTCCCAGCGAGGCTACATCATCTTCCCTGTACTGGAACCGTTTGGGGACAACCTCTCCGAGAAGCTCAACAATGACCTCAACGAAACGAGCAAATACGTCTTTGATGCACTCTACGATCTGACACAGGCAGATGCCAAGCAGAAGTTTCCAGAAAAAAACCGATTTACACTCGAGGGCTATTATCGCTCATCGTCCAGTAGTGCGGAGATTCCGCTCAACACCTTTAACCTTGCCCAGGGCAGTGTCACCGTCACAGTAGGCGGCCGCACACTCTCTGAAGGGTCTGACTATCAGGTCAATTACATGACCGGTACGCTGACCATTCTCGATCCTGCGGTGCTGGCCTCCGGCCAGGAAATACAGATCTCTTTTGAAAGCTCCTCTCTGTACAACGTACAGACCAAAACGCTCATGGGATCCCGCATAGAATATAGTCCTCACCCCAACCTTGCACTGGGAGCGACGGTCATGAACCTGAGAGAGCAGCCATTCACCCAAAAAACCATCCTGGGTGATGAACCAGTGAATAATACCATTTGGGGGCTGGATGCATCCTGGAGTCAGGAATCCAACTTTATTACCAAGATGGTGGACCGCATTCCAGGTATCTCTACCAAGGAGATGTCCAACCTGAACTTCGCAGGAGAATTTGCCCAGTTCATACCCGGAGCACCCCGTGCCACCCGAAACGCTGAAGACCGGGGGATTGTCTATCTCGATGATTTTGAATCTGCGGCCACTCCCTATACCCTGAGAGGTCTGCAGCGGTGGAAGCTCGCTTCATTCCCGGAAGGCAATACCGAGCTCTACAATCCTGCCAACGATTATAACAGTCCGCTTGCCGCCAACTTCTCACGTGCCAAGCTCGCATGGTACCAGATTGACCAGGCCTTCTACCAGCGGGGCCTCAACCTGGAGGTGCCAGATGAAGACCTGGAAAACAACTTTACCCGCCAGGTAAAACAGTCCGAAATCTTCCCAACCGGAACATTTGCCTTTGGTACCGACTTCCTCTCGACTTTCGACCTCCGCTACATCCCCACTGAGCGCGGCATGTATAACTACCAGACTGATCGCCGCCGGGTAGCTCCCAATGGCAATCTTTCTCAGCCTCAGGAAAACTGGGCGGGTATCATGCGGGAAATTGACATCAACAATGACTTCGAAGCCACCAATGTGGAATTCCTCGAGTTCTGGTTGATGGACCCCTTTTGGGACGATCCAACCGCTGAAGGGGGAGACTTTTACATCAACCTGGGGCTGGTCAATGAAGATGTGCTGAACGACGAGAGCCTTAGCCGTGAAAACGGGCTTCCAACCTCAATAGTAGATAATCCGGAATTACTGGTTGATAGCACAGCATATGGTCGCATTCCCATTGGCACCCCTTCTGCAGATGCTTTTGGTAACCAGGAAGCTGACCGTGCCTTGCAGGACATCGGACTCGATGGCCTTAATTCAGCTGATGAAACCCAGTTTTTCCAGGACAATGTACTTGACAGCCTTCAGGGATACCTTACTCCCCAGGCTTTCAATGAGTTACTTGCCGACCCAAGCTCTGATGACTTCATTCACTTCCGGGATGACGAATATGAGGATCGGACAGCAGGTATTCTGGAGCGATACTCCGTGTTTAACGGAGTAGAAAACAACTCTCCGATCATTCAGGGGAATAACCGATACACCCTCCAGGGCACCAACCAGCCTGATAATGAAGATATTAACCGCAATGGTAGCCTAAACTTCGCCGAGCAGTACTGGCAGTACCGCATCCCACTGGATCCCAATTCGCTGGTCCCGGGTCAGGGCTACGTGGTAGACCGTATCCTGGCAGACTCCATTCGTGCTGGCGGAGGATTTGCGGAGCCGGTGTATTGGTACCAGTTCAGGATTCCGCTACGCTCTGGTGAAGCCATAAACGACATTCAGAACTTCAAGACCATTAGCTTCATGCGGATGTACCTCACCAACTTCCAGGAGGAGGTGATTCTACGTCTGGCAGAACCACAGCTGGTGGCCTCTCAGTGGCTGCGTTTTACTGGAGACCTGAGTGCTCCGGATGTCGTCGTCAACCCTCAGGAGCCTCCATTCGCCTCATTTGAACTGGGTAGCCTGAGTGTCGAGGAGAATAGTACCAAGCTCCCTTATAACTACGCAGTTCCTCCCGGGATCGAGCGTCAGCAGCTAAACGGAAATACCCTGCCAGGATTCCTGGATGACGAGCGGTCGCTGACTCTGAGAATTTGTGGTCTTGAGGATGGTGATGCCCGAGGCATCTTCAAAACAGTTAATCAGGACATGCGTCAGTACAGCCGACTGAAAATGTTTGTCCACGCAGAGCCACTAGATGAAGGAGTCGTTCCTCCCAACTTTGAAGAAACAGGTGATGCAACCGTGTTTATTCGCATGGGACTTGACAACGACCAGAACTACTACGAATACGAAATGCCCCTGACGCCTTCTCAGGGAGCCGCCAATGACCCCGAGGCCATTTGGCCAGAAGTTAACGAATTTGACTTTGAACTGGCTACGCTAGCCCTGGCCAAGTTTGACCGAAACGATGTAGGGACTGGCCTCATTTACCGCCACACCTACCGTGACTCCACCATGCCGGAGGGGCACTTTATCCACATCCAGGGTACCCCCAAGCTCAGCGATGTCCGCAATATCATGATTGGGGTACGAAACCCCCAGGATGGAAATGAGGACCCCATTTGTGTAGAAGTCTGGGTAAATGAGCTGCGACTCACCAACTTCGACCAAAGCACCGGGGTCGCCGCCAATGTCAATGGCTCTATTACACTGGCCGATCTCGGCCGCATTGATGTCAATGGACGCTATAAATCTGCGGGATTTGGTCCGCTGGAACAGACCCTGAGTGACCGATCTCTGGAAGATGAGCTGCAATACGGAATCCGCGCCCAACTTTCGTTGGACAAATTCCTGCCCAGCCGCTGGGGATTCTCCCTTCCGGTAAGTGCCAGTTATGATGAAACGCGAATTAGTCCGGTATATAATCCACAGGAGGCCGATGTGCGGACCGATCAACTGGCCGAACAGTTACCGGAGGATGAAGCCCGGGAAACCATTCGCGACTTACAGACTTTCCAGCGCAGACGATCCATCGCGCTCCTGAACTGGCGAAAAGGCCAAACACAGTCTCGCGAGCCTGGTGCTGAGCGAAATTCCAATCAGATCAGCTATCCATGGAGTTTGTCAAACTTTGACTTTTCCTATTCTTACGCAGAATTGGAGGCACGTGACGCTATCACGGAGCGACGCTTCCAGACACAGCACCAGGGAGGCATCAACTACCGATATACATTTCCACAGCTGCAGCTAAAGCCGCTGGGCTGGATCGACAAAATCAAGCCACTCGAAGGCAAAACTCCGTTTTTGACTGGACTGGCCATTCAGCCCTGGCCTACATCAGTAGCCGTAGGGGTGCGAGGCAACCGACAGTTTGAGGAGCGTTTACTTCGCTCGACCAATCAGTTTGGGGGCAACGTTGACCCGCTTTACAGCAAAAACTTCACCCTGCAGCGAACCTATAACCTCAGCTGGAACCTTACCCAGAACCTTCAGCTTACATACAATGCCAACAACGATGGGCGTGTAGATGAAGTAAGGGGTTACTTCGAGACAGCATCTCAGTATGAACGGGATTCTGTTGGTACCCTTTCGGAAAACCTGTTCACAGTGGGCAGGTCAAGAACCATTATCCAGACAGAGCGGCCGGATGGTACGCTTGTAGAGTTCGAAAAGGTAAATGACAACCTCGTCAATTTTGGTCGAAACATTGCCTTCAACCAGAACGTCACCCTGGCTTATCAGCTACCTACCAGCCAGATCAAGTACCTGAACTGGATTACGGGAAATGCCAATTACACCGGATCATTCCAGTGGTTGCAGGCACCTGAGGTGAATCCTGACTTTGGGGGCACCATCAGCAACCAGCTGCGATTGCAGGGCAATGTACGGGCCGACCTCAATAGCCTCTATCGGAAGGTGGGATTCATCAAAAAAATCCTTGATGAGCAACCGGGCGGCAACACGGGCAGAGACCCCAGACGCCAGCCAACCAGACCGACCCGACCAGAGCCAACCCGGCCGGAAATTCCCACTCCAGGTACCGAGGAGGCAGAGCAGGATAGCGTGAAGGAATCCCAGTTCCTCCGTGTCATGAAGGAAATCGGCAAATATTCCGTTCGACTGGTGCTGAGCGTCAAGAACATAGATGTTTCCTATACCCAGGATGCCAGTACGGTGCTTCCAGGCTACCTGCCGGGAACGGACAACTTCGGAATGGACTGGCGCTACACCAACCCACAAACAGGGCAAATAAGTCCATTGGTCCCTCCTACTCCAGGATTTGTGCTTGGAAGTCAGGCGGAGGTCCGGTACATGGCGGCCCAAAATGGCTGGCTGACCAATGATACATCTCTCTCCAACCTCTTCATCAATGACCGTCGGGATAACCTCACCGCACGGGCATCGGTCGAACCGATCAGGGGATTCAGGATAGACCTATCTGCCAACCGCAGTTTTAGCCGAAACCAGAGTGAGTTCTTCCGATATGATGCGAACGTCGATAGCTTCCGCAGCTTTGACCCGCTGATCAACGGAAACTTCACCATGACCTATATCTTCGCCAATACTGCATTTGATTCCAGCGATCCCTTACAGTCGGAGGTATTCCAACGGTTCTCGGAGACCCGAAAAATCATTTCGGAACGATATGCCAGAGAGAATCCACAGACCATCGGTGCGGAGCGCATCAGCGGCGACTACGTCAACGGGTACACTGGTACCAACCAGGACGTGCTGGTGGTGTCGATGCTGGCGGCCTATGGAATCATTGATGCGCAGGAGATTGAGCTGGAAACGCAGCCCAGGCTTCCCCTCCCTAACTGGAGCCTCAACTTTAACGCGACCCAGACCATTCCAGTGCTCAAAGAGTGGTTCAATCAGTTTACCATCAAGCATAGCTACCGGGGAACCTACTCGGTGGGGCAGTTCCAGAACAACCTGAACTACCTGGACCTTGACATGGATGGCTACGCAGATATCCCGGATACGGTGCGAATTGACACACTCGCCAATGGATCCCTCCAAACGGTCTTTAACTATTACGCCCGAAATGTGATCAAGGCGGTACAGATCACCGACCAGTTTACACCGCTGTTGGGGGTAAGCTTTAGCACCAAGAACAACATCACCGGGCAGATCGACTACAAGCGGGGCCGGCAGTTTACGCTGAACATTGGCAACCTGCAGCTGACCGAGCTCAGGACCCAGGACCTGTCTGTGAGTATGGGCTGGCGGAAAGACAAGCTTGACTTGCACTTTGACGCATTAGGTCGAGAGTTTCACCTGACCAACAGCCTGAACGCCCAGTTACGGGTCACCATGCGAGATACTCGGGAGATTAACCATACCCTTTCGCCTATAGGACTGACAACTGATCCGACCCTGGTCCCACAATACACCCGAGGTGCGCTGAACATTATCGGCAACCCCTCGATCGAGTACGCAGTCAACCGACGCCTCAACGTCAAACTCTTCGTGGAGTACAACTTCAACCGACCATGGGTGGCCTCTTCGTTTGAGACAGCGTTTACTTCGGTTGGCTTCCAGTTGAAGTTCCAGTTGGCGCAGTAGTCATTGTTCAATGGTCAATGATCATTGCTCACTGTTCAATGAACCCTGAAATAGTCTTATCATTGCAGCATGCAACGCTGGATCAGGGCATTGGATCGACTGTTTGAATGGCTGGAAGGGCGCATAGGAGTGCTGGGAGCATCTCTCATGGCTGGTATTGGCGTCTATCTGCTGGCTATGGGCTATGTGTCGGGTGAAGAATTCCGGCCTGGGCCGCATGGCAAGCTCTACATGGCGCTGTCTGAAACCCCCTTTGACTTTGCGACTCAATACGACGTGGGCTATCGCCGTTTGGGGCCGATCCTGGGGTATCTGCTGGGCTTGCGAGGCGATAACTTCCTTTGGCTGACCATCGCAGCCGGGATCGGGATTCCGGTTAGCATCTTCGCCCACCTGCGCAACGGACGAAAAATGGCCCCTGCTGCCGCCCTGGGTGTCGCCACCCTGATCGGCCTGAGCAGCGTACTGGTGCTGCATTTCATCGCGCGGGGCTACGTCGATCCGATTTACTACCTGCTGATTTTGTGGGCCTTCCTGTTGGCGGATCGCTCAGATTGGGCCATGCTCTTCATGGCGCTCGCGCCGCTGGTACACGAATGTACGCTGGTGCTCTGGCCGGCCTGGCTGCTTCTGCGACTGCGCTCTGCACAACAAAACGACCAGCCCCCCTATCTTTCCATCCTGAAATCCATCCTGGTCATCCTGCCCTGGATCGCATGGCGCATCGCCGCCAAACAGGTACTGGGCATCGAAGCCAGCTTCGACTTCGGTTTCTACTTCACCGAGGACAATTTCCGCTACAACTTTCTCCCGCAGATTCCCTACATCCCGTTGGGGGCCTTTTTCGCCCTGAAACTCGCATGGCTCCTGCCCCTGCAACACCTGCACCTGGCCCATCAGCAACAAGACCGCTGGTTGGTCGCTGCCATTGCCGTGGGGCTTCTCGGAGTCGCGGCACAAACGCTGATTGCCGTGGATTTGGGCCGCTTGTTTAGCCTCGCTTTCCCGCTGGTAGTGCTGGCGGCCATTCACCTGTACGAAGCGGAAGAAAAGGAGAAGTTTTCCGCAAAAGTCTGGTGGCTGGTGCTGTTGGGCCTGCCACTCATGACCTACTATGTGGTGAGCTATTCGATCACGCCGCTGACGCCGTGGGTGGTGGAGGTGCTGCTGGGGAAATAGGCAGAATTGGCTATCTTCCCCTACTCATCCATCGCCTCCATCATGAAATCCACATACCATTCCCTCTGGTTGATCCTGAGCATCACCATTAGCCTGTATTCCTGTCAGACCACAGAGACAGCCACGCCGAGATGGGCTTCTTTGCCGACTGAAAGTTGGCAGATTCGCCTGACCCAGGATACGGTTTTAAAGTCAAAATCTGGAGTGCTAATCTACCTCCCCCAGGACGCCTGGGAGTCAGACGAAACGGTAACCCTGAACCTGCAAACCGCGCTGACCCTGGGCGATATGCTGAAAGCAGGTCTCAGTACGGTAGATACGGAAGGAGAATGGCTGCGAACGGCGGGGATGTTTCGCCTTACCGCCGAGGCCAACGGAAACCCTATCCCTTTGCAAAATCCCATCACGGTAACCGTACCCAGTAGGGGGCTGCCAGATATTGACATGAAGGCTTTCAATGGCATAGAAACCGAGGCGGGGATCATATGGGAAGCTACTGACCAGCCCGTCACCAGTGATTCTTTGCGTGAATTCATCCAACAGGGACGGGCTTTATTCGAGCAGTATTGTGCTGCGTGTCATGCCCCATTTGCTACGCGGATAGGTCCAGCACTGGTAGGGGTGGCCGATAAGTACCCGGAGGAATGGCTGATCGCCTTTACCCAAAACGCCCCCGACATGATCGCAAAGGGAGATTCGATGGCACTTTGCCTCTACTATCAGTGGGATGTGCAACAAATGCAGAGTTTTCCCTCTCTGACAGCTACTCAGGTCAAAAGTATTTATGCCTATCTGGAGCAGGTGGGCACCCAAAAACCGTCATACATTGCTCCCGTTTCCCCGTGTGATAGTTCCAATACCCGTGCGGGCTTTATCGATCGCATTAGGCAACGGCGGGACAGCATGGCGACTAGTCAGCAAACTGTCCCACAAATATTTTCCCTCATTTCCTACCCAAATTCTGGTTACCACCTGACCATCAGCGACTGGGGCTGGACCAATCTGGATCGTTATTACAAGCGAAGGGATCTGAATCCCATCACCTATGATGTAGTAGTGATGGAGGAGGGTAAACAAACAGATTGGACCTCCGTGCATCTGATTTTGCCAGCAGAGCGGGTGGTTGTGACTGGAGGACTATCCCCGGAAGGGAGCTGGATATTCCCTGGGGCAGACGCAAACCAGCATATGTATCTCCCCAATGAAGGCAAAGCCCTGATTGTGGCCTTGCAGGGAAGCGATGCTACCCCCACGCATTGGGCGGTTGCGCAAGCTGATCTACCCATTGAGGGAAAATGGGGGGTAGTTCTGGAACCAGTCCCCCTGGAGCAGGCAGAACTTGAAGAATGGCTACAAATGTGGGAATGACCCCTTACGCTAAAAAGGTTGCTTCCTTGTCCACTGCCTCAAGTTGTGGGACGTTTTTTCTCCTTCAGGAGAATAGGAAATCCATGGTCCGACCTTCTTGCCACACCAATAGGTAGCTATTTCCTTCAAACGGCCTTCGGGATAACGATGGATGACGATCCCATGTTTATCCGGTGAACAACCGCAGGGGTGGCCATCATATCCTTCCTCTGTCCCTTCTTCAATCACCGTCCAAAGTATTGATAACCTGGTATTTCCCCTCAGGAAAGTGCTTGAGTGTGTCTCCATTGGCCAATACCCGGACATTCCCGATCAGTTCTCCAGATTCATTGGTAAGTACCTACTCTTTCACTTTTGATTCTGAAACTGGCTTAGGTTCGTATTTCGTCGAAGTCATAAACTCCCAGAGAAAAGAGGTCGCCATGACGGCTACTATAACCGTTAGCGCCCGCCATCCCCATACATAGGTGATTTTCATATTTTTTCTTAAATGACTTTGGCCTCATTCGATTTCCATAAGACCTGACGCACTTTTCCCTTTCTCCCCAACATTTGCGATATTGAAAATCAGTCTATCAGAGTGCTATATGTCCAGCTTACAAATCGTCCTTAAATACCTGTCTGAACTAGATCCCCGCGAACTGAGCGTGGTCTTGAAAGAGGTCTTGGTTCGTAGGCGACGGACTGAGCGAGTACAATCAGTACTCGCCCGCTACAAAGGGCGTGGCAAAGGAGTTTGGACTGAGGATGCCCAACAGGAAGTTAACCGACTGAGAGATGGCGACCGATTCTGAGCAAAAGGTATTCATTGATACGGCTCCTTTCATATACCTACTGGAGGGACATCCTACTTTTGCTTCGCAGGTTGAGCTCTTCTTTGCCCAGTACGAACACGCACTCTGGTACACTTCCGTACTCACTTTCAACGAGTTTGCCATCAAGCCTTATGAGCAGCAAAAACTTCATCTGTTAGAAGATTTCAAGGTGCTGCTGGATGAGATACCAGTGCTAGTCGAAGTCATAGATTGGGACGTAGCTGATCTCGCTGCGAGAATGAGGTCTCAATATCCTAGCCTGCGGGCTTTTGATGCTTTACAAATTGCATCGGCGCTGACGTTGGATTGTGACGTCTTCTTCACCAATGACAAGTCCCTCAAGCGGATATCTGAGCTATCCGTAATTTTGGTGGAGGAAGTTGGCTAAAGAGCCAACGAGCCCCCACCACACTTTTCCCTTTCTCCCCAACATTTGCGACCTTTGCGGATTGAATAGAAGCGAGACTTAAGACCGCTGCGCTGTGAGAAGTCAGAAAAGAAATATTCTTTTCCATTCTGACCTCTGGCAGGCGAAGCCGATCTGACTTCTGACCTCTTCTTTTATGCACGCAAACATCCTCAAACAACGCCGCAAGCTCGACCAGTCCAAGGTCAACGTCATCACCCTGGGGTGCTCCAAAAACCTGGTGGACTCTGAGCAGCTGCTCGCTCAGCTCGACCACAACGGCATGAGCGCCACCCACGAGGAGGAAGACTCCAACGCAGGGACGGTGGTGATCAACACCTGTGGCTTTATCGACAAGGCCAAGGAGGAGTCGGTCAACACCATCCTCGATTACGTGGGCCGCAAGGAAGAGGGGCTGGTCAACAAGGTCATCGTGACTGGTTGCCTGTCGCACCGTTACAAGGACGAGATGCAGGCCGAGATCCCCGAGGTGGACGCCTGGTTTGGCACCAATGAGCTCGACCAACTGGTCAAAACCCTGGGCGCCGACTACAAAAAAGAACTGCTCGGCGAACGCCGCACCACCACTGACAGCCATTACGCCTACCTCAAGATCGCCGAGGGCTGCAACCGCCCCTGTAGCTTTTGTGCCATCCCGCTGATGCGGGGCAAGCACAACAGCCGCAGCATTGAGTTTTTGGTAGATGAGGCGAAGTTTCTGGTCAACAAAGGCGTCAAAGAAATCATGCTCATCGCCCAGGACCTGACCTACTATGGACTGGACCTTTATGGTGAGCGCCGCCTGGCAGACTTGCTCAAGCACCTGAGCGATGTGAAGGGACTGGAGTGGATTCGCCTGCACTATGCCTACCCCTCCGGCTTCCCGGTGGACATCCTGCCGGTGATCCGCGAGCGCGACAACATCTGCAACTACCTCGACATTCCCCTCCAACACATCAGTGATGGGGTGCTCAAGACCATGCGTCGCGGCACCAATCGTCAACGCACCGAGGAATTGCTCGACACCATACGGGCGGAAGTTCCGGGCATCGCCATCCGCAGCACCATGCTGGTGGGCCACCCTGGCGAGACCGAGGACGATCATCAGCAGCTATTGGAGTTTTTGCGGCAGCAGCGGCTGGATCGCGTCGGAGTCTTCACCTACTCGCATGAGGAGAACACCCACGCGGGCAATGCCTTCGAAGACCTGATCGACGAGGAGACCAAGCAGCGCCGCCACGACGAGGTGATGGAATTGCAGCAGGACATTTCCTTCGAGATCAACCGCAGCAAAGTTGGCCAAACCCTCAAGACCATCATCGACCGCCACGAAGGCGACTTCTACGTGGGCCGCACCGAGAGCGATTCTCCCGAGGTAGACAACGAGGTGATGATCTACACCGAGCAGGAGCTGAACATCGGCGAGTTTTACCCCGTCGAGATCACCGATGCGATGGAGTACGATTTGATTGGGCGGCTGGGATGATCGCCGTCCTGAAATTTTGTACCGAGGGCCTCAAAGATAGATTTCGCAATAGCCAAATCCGTAAATCTATATGAATTTGCAGATTCAAATCCGTAAATTCCTATAAAAATACAGATTTGCATGATTCCACGT
Source organism: uncultured Bacteroidia bacterium (assembly GCA_964343195.1). Lineage (GTDB taxonomy): Bacteria > Bacteroidota > Bacteroidia > J057 > J057 > CAYVAP01. Next base: position 56,632 of record CAYFIR010000018.1, read on the forward strand.
ACACTGGAGCAAAGCATTAAGCCCTGGCTAGGGAGAGGAAAAGCCGTTCTCTTAATCTGTCCAAGACAGGTGGGAAAGACCACTTTGGCCCGGAAAATCACAGATGGTTTTGAGTAGGACAAGGAGAATAAAATGAGCCTAGCGGTCTAGGTGACGCTTTTTCGACGAAGTAATGTGCGAAAAGATCAAGCCATGATGGTCTAAGATTTTGTTCCGAAAGCACTAAGCCTCCACGAGCGCCTGCGCGAATTTCTTCTTGTACGCCAGTGGACTCACCCCGACATACTTCTTGAACACCTCACGAAATGCTTTGGGATCGGTGTAGCCAACTCCGTACATGGCATCGGAAACCGTGTTGGAGGGTTGCTCCAGTACCTTTTTGGCTTGTTCGACGCGGACACGCTGTAGGTATTCCAGCACTGAATTTCCTGTGGCGGATTTGAAGCGTCGCTCCAGAGTGCGTCGATTGGTGGCGTGCTGATCGGCGAGATCCCCAATCGTCAACGTCTCGGCATAGTGCTGCTCGATTTGCTCCTGCACATTCAACACCAGTTCGTCGCCATGATCCTTCTGGCCATTGAAAATCATGAAAAGCGACTGATTGTGCTTGTCCACGTCGATCATGAAAGCCTTGGCAGTCATCAGGGCCAGTTCGCGGCCTCCATAGCGCTCGATCAGGTAGATGACGAGATTGGTAAAGGCGTAAGCTCCGCCGCTGGTGTAAATGCCATTTTGGGCGGAAACGATGTGCTGGGCCTGCACGATCACTTCCGGGAACATCTCCTGCAACTCGGCTGCATGGCCCCAATGGGTCGAGCAGGTTTTTCCGTTGAGGATGCCCGTTTCGGCCAGGAGAAATGCCCCAATGCAGAAAGCTGCGATTTCGGCTCCCTGCTTATGTTGCTGGACCACCCAATCGGTAACCTCACGGTTTATCTCGATGGCCTGACGCAGGTCACCATGCACTGCCGGGATGATGATGAGATCTGTCCTGGGGACATCAGAGATCGTTTTGGGCGGAGTAATGGTGTAGAAGCCTTCGGCATCACGGGCTGGACTCTCATGTCCGACAAATTCGATTTCAAACAGACGCTGTCGGCTCTGTTGGAAAAAGACGTCATTGGCCCAGTTGAGGATTTGGAAGGCACCGCCAATATTTACGATGCTATACTGGCCCTTGGGAACGAGAATGGAGACATGTTTCATGAGGGGGAAAGAGATTCGTAAGTGGGAATTCGTGATTTGTAATCGAAGCGATGCGGAGATCGTTTTACGCAGAGGATGGGCCTATGGCGGGGAAGATTCGTAATAGTGGGGCTCCATAAAACTACCTTCTCCGGGTGTCGCAATCAACCCTTGAGATTGTCAAAATCACCCCGTAGGGTTGGCCCTGCTTTGAGCTAGATTTGTCTAAAAGGATTCAGGCCGATACCACCACCAATTACATTTACCATGGCAAGTGTAAGCACTTATCTCAACTTCCCTCGCAACACCGAGGAGGCGTTCAATTTTTACAAAACTGTCTTCCAGACCGAGTTTCAGGGAGAAATCATGCGCATGGGAGACGCTCCTCCTGCTCCGGGCCAACCTCCATTGGCTGAAGAGGACAAAAATCTCGTCATGCACATCATGCTGCCGATCCTCGATGGACACCAACTGATGGGAACTGATGCACCAGAGTCGATGGGGTTCAAGCTGAACTTCGGCAACAACGTCCACATCAACCTGGAACCCGACACCCGCGCCGAGACCAAGCGACTATTCGAGGCACTGTCTGATGGCGGTAAGGTAACCATGGAGCTTCAGGACATGTTCTGGGGGGATTACTTTGGCAGTTGTGTCGATAAGTATGGAGTCAACTGGATGGTTAACTGCGCTGAAAAACAATAGATATAAGGCGGAATGAGGAACGCGGTATAAGTTTGAATGAAGGTGCCCTATGCCTCATTCCGGTTCCTTGCACCCCAATACTCACTTATCAATGAGCAAGATTCAAAAGATCACCCCTTACCTTTGGTACGACGATCAGGCTAAAGCAGCCGCTGAGTTTTACTGCTCCCTCTTCGAGCATTCGCAGATCCTCTCTGCCGGCGAGATGATCGTCGAGTTTGAACTGGAGGGACTGAAATTCGTGGCGCTGAATGGCGGGCCGAAATTCAAATTCACCGAGGCGACCTCCTTCATGGTGCGTTGCGCAGATCAGCAGGAAGTAGATAGACTCTGGGCTGCCCTGACTACCGACGGCGGCCAGGAAAGCCAATGCGGATGGTGCAAGGACAAATTTGGCCTCTCGTGGCAGATCGTCCCTCAACGGTTCCTGGAGATGATGGAAACCGGAACTCCCGAGCAAACCCAGCGTGTCATGCAAGTGATGATGCCCATGAAAAAGATGATTGTGGCAGAGTTTGAAGAAGCTTTTAGCAGCTAGAAAAGCGGAAAGGTGTATAGAGGTTTTAAAGGCAGGGAAATTCACCCAACAGGCCATATTGCCTCCATTCACCATATTCCCCTTATATACCTTCATACCCCTCACCCCTAACACTTTACCCCATGAATCCAGTTAACCACTTTGAGTTTCCCTACCACGATGCACGTCGGATATGTGCTTTTTACCAGTCGGTATTTGGTTGGCAAACGGAGCAGCTAGGCGCTGAGATGGACGATTACATCCTTGCGACTACTGCCTTGGAAGATGTTACGCCCGGTACTCCGGCCGGAGCGATCAACGGAGGCTTTTTCCCGGTAAAGCCTGACTGGCCGGATCAACACCCATCGGTCGTAATCGGCGTCAGCGATATCCAGGAGACCATGCGCCTTGTCAAGCAGCATGGCGGTGAGGTGCTAGGAGAGCCTCGCCTAATTCCCGGTTACGGTCTGTACGTATCCTTTCGCGATACAGAAGGCAACCGCAACAGCATCATCCAACCTCAGATGTAAGGCCGGACCCAATCCACCTCAAAAAACAAGTCGCCTAAGTCATAAGACCCAGGCGACTCTTTTGCTCATAAGAATAAAGAACGAGGATTATCAGCACATTCTGTTAGCTTACGGGTTCTGCTGTATGCTTAGCCAGCAGTGTTTGTTGCACATCGCGGGGTACCGGGCTGTACTCCAGGAATCGCCGTGTATGGGTCGCACGTCCCTGGGTGATAGAGCTCAGCACAGTGGCGTAGTGGTTCAGCTCAGCCAGGGGTACCCGCGCTGAAATCCGCTGGTAGTTACCTTCTGCACTGAAGCCTTCTACGATTCCCCGACGTCCCTGAAGGTCCGTCATGACATCTCCCACCTGCTCTTCTGGCACCAGGACCTCCAACTGGAACATAGGCTCCAGGAGACGTGGATTGGCCTGGTCAAAAGCGGTCTTAAATGCCTGTGCCCCGGCAATCTTGAAGGAGACCTCGTTGGAGTCCACTGCGTGCATTTTCCCGTCATAGACATAAACAGCGATGTCACGGACGTATGAGCCGGTAATCGGGCCGTTTTCCAGCACTTCCAAAATTCCCTTGAGGATGGCAGGCATAAATCGCTGATCGATCACTCCCCCTACGATACAGTTGTGGAAGATCAGTTTGCCTCCCCAGGGTAGCTCGTGCTCATCGGTATGACGAACTTTGAGATCTGCAGGAGGTGCACCATCCATTTCAGCTGGCTGGATCCAAAGCGATACCTCAGCAAACTGTCCTGCCCCACCACTCTGCTTTTTGTGGCGGAAATCTCCTTTTGCGGGCTTCTGAATGGTCTCACGGTAAGAGATCCGGGGTTCATAGTACTCCAGCCCGACTCCGTGAATGTGCTCCAGTTCCCACTTCACCATGGACAGATGTAGTTCTCCCTGGGCATGGATGATGTTTTGCTTTAGCTCTTTGGCATATTCAAATCCGAGGGTTGGGTCGGTTTCGACCATGCGTATCAGCGCCTGGGCCATCTTCTCTTCGTCTTTTTGTTCCAGGGGACGCACGGCACTGCGTAGCTTGGCTTCGGGGAAATTGATGGGCTCGAGCGCCACGCCATCTGCTGAAGATCGCAGGGTATGGTTCACGTGTGTATCCTTGAACTTGACCATCATGCCGATGTCTCCAGCGGCCAGTTTGTCAACCGGGTGCCGGTCTTTTCCATCCACTACGTATAGCTGGTTCACCTTGCCGTGGCTGTCGGAAATATTGTTGTACAGTTCCTGACCCGCCTTAACTTCACCAGAGCAAACCTTGAAGAAGCTCATGGTACCGGTGTGCTTCTCATTCGTTGCCTTGAATACAAAAAGGGTAGTCTCTTCGGCAGAAATAGGCAACTCATCCCCAGTGGTCGTTTGTTCGTGGTTAATGTCCCCTGCACAGGGAGCCACATTGCCGAGGAAGCCCATCAGGCGACCGCTGCCCATGTTTTGCCTGGCAGAAACACAGAATACCGGGAACAGATCCCGCTCCAGCATGCCGATCCGCAGGCCTTTGCGTAGTTCGTCCTCGTCCAGCTCACCTTTTTCGAAGTACAATTCCATCAACTCATCATCGTGCTCCGCAGCTGCCTCGACCAGGGTGTTGTGCAGTTCCTTGGCACGCTCGCGCTCATCATCGGGAATCGGCAGTTTTTCTGGTTTGCCTCCTTCTGCCGGGAACTGGTACATGGTCATTTTCAGCAGGTCAATGATGGCGTTGAAGCCTTCCCCTGTCTGGTAAGGGTACTGCATCAGGACAACTCCTTCGCCAAACTGGGCCTGAGCCTGCTTGATGGTTTCGTTAAAGTCTGCTTTGGGATGGTCGAGCTGATTGACCACAAAAACAGAAGGCTTGTGGTAGCGGCGGAGATAGCGCCAGATAATTTCGGTGCCCACCTCTACTCCCTGAGCAGCATTGAGGGTTACCAGAGCTGTATCGGATACGCGCAAGGCACTGATTATCTGCCCGATAAAATCATCCATTCCAGGGGTATCGATCAGGTTCAGCTTATTCCCGCGCCATTCGGTATGGAGAACTGAAGAGTAAACAGAACTGCCTCGGTCGACCTCTATGGGGTGAAAATCCGAGACAGTATTCCCGGCGTCGATGCTGCCCATGCGGGAGAGGACGCCGCCTTCGTACATCATGCATTCCGCTAAAGTGGTCTTGCCGGACTTCGCAGAGCCGACAAGAACAATGTTTTTGATGTGATCAGTGGGATAAAATTTCATAGGAACGCGAGCTTTAGTGAGGTGGGAAAAAAGAAGAAACCTGCCAGACTCATCTGGCAGAAAATTGAAGCCTTACATAATCAGCTTCCCTGGCAACTCGCCATGAGCTGCCCCCAACTGATCAGGCTCCGGTTATTCAGGTCACCAGGACCTGCGATTATCAATGAGCGATCCGATTCCGGTTTGATTATTTTCAAACCAGTCATGGGAACCATCCAGACATGAAATTTCGACCCCCAAAGAGGGTAAGTGGTCTTTTGCGTATTTCCTTAATGTATGGAAAAATGGGCAAAAAGTACATGGTGTCACGAAATTTTCACTCTCCACAATTCCTCCATCTGTCTGATGATGAGGAGTAATGTTCGCTTTATCCTTCGCCCTCAACAATGGACATTGGCATAAAGCAGAATGACCTTAATCGCCATGAATACTAGCTAAACACAGCGGGTATTTAATTCTACTTTGTCAGGTTATCATTTGGGGTAAAATCGGTCAATATCTTCTT
>CAYFIR010000019.1:0-61288 GCA_964343195.1 uncultured Bacteroidia bacterium
CTTACTTCTTTTGAAAAAGAAGTAAGTCCCGCTGAAGGCGAAATAGCACTTTCAGAGGAAGCATATTCAAAATCCATTTGCGGAGCTAGAAAAAAGGTAGGTCCCGCTGATCCGCGATCCCGCGAAGCGGGGAGGCGAAATAGCACTTTCAGAGGAAGCATATTCAAAATCCGATTGCGGAGCTAAAAAAAAAGTAAGTCCCGCTGATCCGCGATCCCGTGAAACGGGGAGGCGAATTAGCACTTTCAAAGGAAGCAGATTAAATGACAACTGGCGGGGTTGGAAAACCTGTCAGGTTTTCATTTCGAAATCTCCATCGACTCAAATGCCACCTCCAGCGTGTCTATGGCGGCCTCATTGCCATCGGACTTCAGGTCAGTACCTGTGATCTTTGTAGGCCAGGCTTGGTAGAGTTTCCATTTCATGGTAGGCTTTCCGGATTCATCCAGGAGTTCTATGGTGATGGTTTTGCGCTTGATGGTATTCAGCTGAATTTCCTTGAACCAGTCAAAAAACTTGTTGTCGCCTACAAACACCCCACGCTTCATCGTAACGTTTCCATACTTCTTCAATCCGGGCATTTTGATGGGCGAGTGAACTTTGCTGTCGCTATGTCGATATTCTATGATCTGGGCTTCTGCATCCAGACCACTCACTTCCGAAAAACTCACAGTTGTATCATCCCAGCTTACCTTGAAGTAAAACCTGGGCATGGGCCATACGGCATTTTCCTTTTCTCCAGCCATGATTTGATTGGGGGTTTGACCTGAATATACCACCCAAAACAGCAAATAGCACTATCTAAAGATGTACTTTAAACCCTCAGCCTCTCCAGCCCCGCCATTATCTGAGGCAAAATATGTTGCGCGCCATCGTTGATGATGGCAAAATCGGCCCGGTGCAGCTTTTCCTGCTCGGATAGTTGCTTGTCCATCCGGGACAGGATCGCTTGTTCTTCCGCTCCATCCCGCTGCATGGCGCGCTGTAACCGCACACTTTTGGGTGCATAGACCGTCCAGACATGGTCTACCGTTTTGTAAGCTCCGGATTCGTAGAGGATGGCCGCTTCTTTAAAGGCCAATTGATGGCCTTCTTTGGTTCGCTTCTCCTGCTCCCAGTTGATCCAGTCCCGGCCAGTCTCTGGATGGACGATGGCATTGAGCTTTTTTAATTTCGCTGGATCATTGAAAACCTGCTGGCCCAGATAGGCTCGGTTCAATGTGCCATCGGAAAAGTATGCTTCTTCTCCGAACTCCGCCTTGACACCCGAGACGATGGTTTCGTTTTCTACCATCAGGGCCTTGGCGCGGGCATCGGCATAGTAAACGGGAAACCCCAGAGACTCCAGTACCATTCCCACACGACTTTTGCCGCTGCCTATTCCGCCTGTAATTCCTACACTGAGTGGTTGGTATGAAATAGCCATGAGTTTCAGGATGCAGAAGAAGGAGCCATCTGAGCTTTTGCAGCTAATGCTGCCCCAATGATGCCAGCCTGGTTCAAAAGTTTGGCGGGAATCACCGGAGTGGTAATATTTATCTGGTCCTGATATTTGGCAAACTTCTTACTTACCCCACCTCCAATGATGAAGAGGTCTGGATAAAAGAGGCCCTCCACATGCTTCAGGTACTCATTGAGGCGTTTGCCCCACTTGTGCCACTCCAGATCTTCTTTTTTTCGGACAGAATCTGCTGCGTAATGCTCTGCAATGCCGCCTTTGAAGCGCAGGTGGCCCAACTCGGTATTTGGCAGCAGAATCCCATCATTGATGATGGCGCTGCCGATCCCCGTACCGACGGTCAGCAGGATGATGAGTCCGTCGCGGCGGCTTCCAGCCCCAAATTTCTCTTCGGCCAGACCCGCTGCATCGGCATCATTGACAATGGTAACCGGACATCCAACTGCTTCGTGCAGGATGTTCTGAGCGTCGGTACCGATCCACTTTTTGTCGATGTTGGCGGCAGTTCGGGCAATGCCATGCTGCACCACGGCAGGAAATCCAACGCCAACAGGCCCCTTCCAGTCAAAATGCTTGACCAGGCGATGAAAAGTTTGGGCCACGGCCTGCGGGGTAGCCGGCTGTGGGGTGTCGAGTCGGTAACGTTCCGACAGCATTTCGCCATTGTCTGTATTGATGATAGCACCTTTGATGCCGGATCCGCCAATATCTACGCCTAGTACTTCCACAATTGTCTGTTTACAATTTGATAATATTGGCTAAATATAAAGGGTTGGACAAGCATAGCCAAACCCAATCAAATAAACTATGTAATAGATTGATATTGAGTGTGTTATGGTTGGCTATCGCCGATAGGTTCCAAAATTGACTTCGGTAGAATGGGGGGCTCTGAGGTATTGGTTCAGGGCAAAAGTACTGGAAGTGAAGGCGATGTCTTCGAATGGAATTTCTTCAGGAGAAAAGAGGCCTGCTTCCAGAGATTCCGGGCCGATGTCGAGTTGAGGGCTTTTCATCTGGGCGAGGAATATCACATACACCTGCCCGATCTGGGGGATGTCGTAGATGGTCTGGAGGTGAAGAATCTCGACTTCGGCACCAGACTCCTCGCGGGTCTCCCGCAACGCCCCTTCTTTGAGGGTCTCCCCGTTTTCCAGGTAGCCAGCAGGCAGATTCCAATAGCCCGCTCTTGGTTCGATGGCCCTTCGGCAAAGCAGTATTTTGTCTTCCCAGATGGGAAGGCAGCCGACGATCACCTTGGGATTTTGGTAGTGGATGGTCTGACAGTTGGGGCAAATGTGGCGGGGGCGATTATCCCCTTCGGGGATATCAAAAATAAGTTCGGAGCTTCCACACTGGCTGCAATAATTCACAAAATTGGATTACATATTAAAATTCAGAAATATCAAAACCATTAGGCAAAAGTAATTGTTTCTGTCTTATTCTCTGGCTACCAGTCTCAGCAAAAGATAATGGATGTTGAGGTTTGGTAGGCTGTTACTCAATTACTTAGATTTCATGAATCAGCCTCAACACATTACGGTCATAGGTTCAGGTTTTGCCGGACTGTCAGTTGCTACTTCATTAGGGCAGGCGGGTTATCGGGTTACCATACTCGAAAAAAACGACCAGCCAGGGGGGCGTGCCCGTCGTTGGCTCAAGGACGGCTTCAACTTCGACATGGGCCCCAGCTGGTACTGGATGCCGGATGTGTTTGAGTCCTACTTCGAAAAATTTGGCCACAAGGTCTCGGATTTCTATGATCTCCATCGGCTTGCTCCCAGCTATCGGGTCTATTTTGAGGAAGGAGACCATGTGGACATACCTGCCACCCGTGAGGGGCTGATCGAATTATTCGAAAAAGAAGAACCTGGCAGTGGACCTCGGCTGGAGGAATTTCTCAAGCAGGCGGAATACAAGTACAAGGTGGGAATGGGGGAATATGTGCATCGACCTTCCCACCACATTGGCGAATTCATCGACCTGCGCCTCATCCGTGAGAGCTTTCGCATCCAGATGTTTTCCAGCATGGCCAAGCACGTGCGCAAGTTCTTCACCAACCCCCGCCTGATCAAGATCCTGGAATTTCCCGTGCTGTTTTTGGGAGCGACACCCGAAAATACCCCCGCCCTTTATAGCATGATGAACCACGCTGACCTCACCCTCGGCACCTGGTATCCCATGGGGGGCATGAACAGGATCGTTCAGGGAATGGTCAAAGTGGCAGAGAAGCATGGGGTGAAGATCGAGCTGAACACCGAGGTCAAGCACATCGAAGTGAAAGGCGGCATTGCCAGCCGATTACACACCAACCGGGGCGTATTTGACACCGATCTGGTGATCGCCAATGCCGACTATCAGCACACCGATCAGAAGCTGCTCGATCCCGCCTATCGCAACTACTCCGCCAAATACTGGGACAAGCGCGTCATGTCCCCTTCCAGCCTGTTGTTCTACCTGGGCATCAACGAACGAATTCCGAACCTCAAGCACCACAACCTCTTTTTTGACGAAGACTTCAAGCTCCACGCCAGGGAAATCTACACCACACCCAAGTGGCCCAGCAAGCCGCTTTTTTACGCCTGTGTGCCCAGCAAGACCGATAAAAGCGTAGCACCAGAAGGGCATGAGAATGTGTTCCTGCTCGTTCCCCTGGCCCCTGGTCTGGAGGACAGCGAGGAAATGCGCGAAAAGTACTACCACATCATCATGGATCGGCTGGAGAAATTCACTGGCACCAGCGTGCGCGACAAGGTCATCCTCAAGCGCAGCTATGCCATGCAGGACTTCGAGAAGGACTACCATTCCTTCAAGGGCAACGCCTACGGCCTCGCCAATACCCTGTTGCAAACGGCCTTCTTCAAGCCCAAACTTCGCTCACGCAAAGTTGGAAACCTCTGGTACACAGGTCAATTGACCGTACCCGGGCCGGGAGTTCCCCCCAGTCTGATCTCAGGGGAAGTCGTCGCGAAGGAGATCATCAAGCAGTATGGGAAAGTGGAGTCTCCTGCAAAGGCACCTGTGGAAGTAACTTCCTGATGCTTCGTAACATCTCAACATCTTCCTTAAAATTTCCACATCACCTGTAGCTTCAGGTCGGTGCGGGTAGGGGTGTAAATCTCGTTGAGGCCCGTCCCCTGCTGATACACCATGTAGGTCTCTCCTGGAGGGGCAGCATCGACGAAAGGAGGTCGCTGTAGCTCGCCGATTTCCCGCAGCCTGGTCTGAGAGATTCGCACCCAGAACTGAAGCTGTCGGGTCGGTTTGTAGTTGAGAATCAGGTAGTAGCGATTGCCTTTGTTGTAATAGGGCGGAATGGAAAAAAAGCCGAGCACATCATTTTCGTAGGCATAAATCCGGGCGTCGTAGTCCGATACGTCGAAAATGGCATAGCGTCCGGTGAGCTTCCACTTGTAGCCGATTTTCCAGGAGAGGTCCTGATACAGGAGAAATCCACGATCGCGCTGTCGCTCCTGCTGGTACCAGCTAAATTCCATCCGGGTGCGGTAAAGAATGTCGCGGGTTACCCGGGTCTCAAAATGCAACCGCCACTGCTGTTTTTGGCTGAAGGTCAGGTAGCTGACCTGCTGTCCAGCGGGATACACGTCGGCATTGAGTTCCTTGTAATCATTGCGAAAGCGGGTGTAGATCAGGGTGCCTCGCTTGGGCTTGTAGGACACCTGTCCCAGGAATTCCCATCCCTTGGAGGGATAATCAGTCTGAAATTTGTTCCAGGGAAAGCGGTACTGGTCAAAATAGGCATTGATCGTCCACTTTGGATTGGGGGCAATGCGCAGTCCCATGTACAGCCCGGTTTCGTTTTGAGCGGCAGTGGGCCTTTCGGCGAAGACATAGGCTTTGTTGCTGTGAAAGTCCTTGTCAAAATGTCGTGCGACCACAGAAAGGTCCACCGTCGGAGCCAGGCTGCTCATGAATCCCACGACGGCTCCCATGCCACCCGACCGCGATCTTGCCACTTCGCCAAAGAAATTGAAATTCTGGATCACCCAGTCAAAGTCGATGGAATTGAGGTAGTTGAGATCACCGCGAAAGTCAAACTGATTGTAACTGTTGTACACCCGATCCAGCGGTGCGCCAAACTGCTGCACATAGTGCGTCGTCCCAATGGATAGGGTAGGGCTGCGGTATTCGACGCGGGTGCCGTAGGCGGTTTCGAGGATGGCGCGGCGATTGGCGAGTTCGGTTGGGGTGCGGTGCAGGCCACTGATCTGCAGGCCCGATGCCAGCAGGGCCTCCTCGGTCAGGGTATCCCGCTCGGCCACTGAAGCGTCGAGTCGCAGCCTTGAGAAAAAGCCCGTCACATAGACATCGCCAAAGGCCAGGGTTGCCGCCGCTCCGCGCAGAAACTGATTTTCATTTACGGAGGAATAGGGTCGCAGGCCCACGCTCGGCATCTTGGCTCCACGCACGCTTTGGGCACTTTTCCCAAACCCCAGTCCCCGTGATAGGGTAATTCCCTGACCAACAGCGAGGTTGTAGTCGCCGATGACCAGCGATTTGAGGGCGCCATAGTTGGAAATGGCCACGTGCCCCGCCCAGAAGTCATATCCATATTGCCGTTGATCGGGATTCCAGGCAAAGGATTCGCCGGGGTCTTTTTCTCCCACGAGGGCAAAGCTCACGTTCTTGTTGTACCGCCCGCGAAAGCGGGTGTAGCTGCGCCAGGAGTTGCCTGCATAGCGTGTACTTAGCGAAGTATCCTGTCCGATCTGATTGCCCTCCTGATCCAGGACGGGCCGAAAAGTCGTATCCGGAGCGGTATAGCCCCGCTGGGTTTCGAGCACCGAGACGCCCCGCTGGATGAATTCGTATTCCATTCCCTCCCAGATGTCGCTCCAGCCAGGCCCAGCAGGGTGCTTCCCCCCGGGGCTGATGTCAGTTGCGCTGATATCCCTGACGGAGATGTAGGGTTGGATTTGGCGGATGGTGCCCAGGTCAAAGCCCCGCACAGCTTGCAATTCATAAAGACTGGTTAGAGGGCCAAAGTTTTCGATGTGCTGGCGCAGGCCCTGATAGAGCAATTCACTCATGCCGGGCAGGAGGAGCAGGTCTTCCCTGGCAGCTGTGTTGAGGTCAAGTGGCTCTGCCTGCCATTCATTCAGCCGGTCGGTCAGGTAGGTGAAGTCCACCTGACTTTCGGTTTCGGTGCCAATGATCAGGTCCTCGATATTGGGATCGAGGTCTTCAGTCATGGGGCCAGGAAGGCTGTCGGGGCGCTGGGCCAGGGTGGGGGTTATCCAGCAGAAAAACAGAGATAGGAGAGCCAGAAATCGCAGTGCATGCATCGAAGCGGGATTTGGGCAGAAAGCTAAGAAAAACCCCTGAGCGACGGTAGTGGGGGAGGGGAAAATGCTCCCTTGTTTAGAATAACGCAGGAGGGGCAAGCCAGGTATTGCTCCCCATATGCTGGCGTAAGACTCCGTCTTGTGTCAGGTTTTTTCGGTCTCTGACCGCTACCCTCTTGGATCAGGACCCCGAAAACTACGTTCGGATGTCGGCCTCACCCCAAAAAAAGAGGCTGCCCTGATCGGACAGCCTCGGTGCGATGTGATGGCAGCGGGTTCTCCAATTAATTCATAGAGATGGCCTCGCCGGTCTCGGTAGTAGCCTCCTCCTCTGAGGGAGCATCTCCTTCCGCGGGTGCCTCTTCGGCTTCTGGCTCGTATAGGTCACCCTGAGGTTCTTTCATATTGGGAGGCGTTGTACCCACAAAGCTCATCAGGTAGCTGGCCACCTGCTGCATTTCTTCGGGACGCAGCTGATCCTGCCAGGCAATCATCCCCTTGGCGGGTACCCCGTACTTGATGGTAGAGAAGACGTTGGAAATGTCGCCTCCGTGGATCCAGTAGTTGTCGGCAAATGTAGGGCCGATGCCACCTTCACCGCTCATGCCATGGCAGGCAGCACAGTTGGCGTCGTAGATAGCCTTGCCACTCTCCAGGGCAGAAGCATCTGCCAGTAGGGTTACATTGTTCTCATCTACAGAACTGGCAACAGTTTTCATGTACTCCTGCACTTCGGCTTCAGCCTGAGCCATTTCCTCCTCATATTGGCTGTCAGAGCTCCAGTCTCCAAATACGTGGAAGACCAGCAGGTACACAACCGACCATGCGATGGTGAAGTAGAACCCATACTTCCACCATGGGGGAAGGTTGTTGTCCAGTTCGCGGATGCCATCGTAGTCGTGGCCGAGGTCAATGTCAGCCTCTTTGGCTACAGGGACAGCGTCAGTAAGCTTTTCTCTCATCCAGCCCCAGCTCCATGGCTGCTTGGCTGGCATCAGATCTTCTACCGCCTGTCCGGTTTCAGCGGCTTTGGCCTGTGCGGCTGCAGTCTTCTCTGCAAAGCGCGCACGCACCAGCGTAAGAATGGTAAAGGTCAGCAGCAAGGCAACTACAGCCATGACGATCATGGTGAACATGATGGCTCTTAGCAGGTCCTGCTCGGTTATACCCCCGGCTTCTGCCTGGGCCCAAACCGCACTCCCCAGCCCCATCAGCAGGCTGAACAGCAACGTTCGAATATATAGCTTCTTAAACATGGCAGTCAGGATTGAGAATTAGTGGTTGATCGTGGAATGACGGGCTCATCTTCCTGTAAAGGCATGGAGGCCATCAGATTGACTTCACTCTTTTTCATGCGGACTACGTAGACCAGCAGGCCAAGGAAGAAGGCGAAGAATATAACGAAAGCGAAAACTGGAAATATGTCGACTCCGGTCAGCGCTCTCAGGACGTCTTTATACATGGGTGACAAGTGTTAATGATGAATGGGGAAATAAGGGATATAGGGTGTATAGGGGACAATTGGCGGGGAAATCAGGGTGCTACCTATATACCCCTATTCCCCCTATACACCTTTTCAATACCTTACTCTTCTGCCTTGATATCCGTACCCAAACGTTGCAGGTAAGCGATCAGGGCCATGATCTCACGGTCAGCGAGCTGACTGTAATCTTCAACCCCTAGCTGATCAGCGACGGCGTCAGCGATTTCCTGAGCCTGTTTCTGAGCATCGGCTACCGCTTCCTGGTCATACCCATCTTCGTATGGTACACCCAGGGTCTGCATAGCACGGATCTTGGCATCGGTGCTGCTGAGATCCAGTTCATTTTCCAGCAGCCATGGATAGGATGGCATCAATGAACCAGGAGAGGTACTACGTGGATCCTCCATGTGGTTGAAGTGCCAGCTATGGCTGTACTTTCCACCCAGGCGGTGCAGGTCTGGCCCCGTACGCTTGGAGCCCCACTGGAATGGGTGGTCATAGACGAACTCACCTGCTTTGGAGTACTCGCCGTAGCGCTCGGTTTCAGAGCGGAATGGACGCACCATCTGTGAGTGGCAGGTGTAGCAGCCTTCCCGGACATAAAGGTCGCGGCCTTCCAGCTCAAGTGGGGTGTAAGGCTGTACCGAGGCGATGGTCGGAACGTTGCTCTTGATCATGAAGGTAGGAACCATTTCCACAATACCTCCGATCAGGATGGCGATAGTAGCCCAAACAAGGAATGGGATAGGCTTGCGCTCGATGCTACGGTGCCAGTGTTCGTTGCTATGAGGCTTGTATGCCTTAGGCATTGCAGGAGCTTCAGCTTCCTCTTTCTTGAGGAACTTGCCCTGAGCTGCAGTTGCCCACAGGTTGTAGATCATGATGATTACCCCAACGAGGTACAACGATCCACCCACGGCACGCAGGATGTACATTGGTACGATCTGAAGCACGGTCTCCAGGAAGTTTGGATATGCCAGGAAGCCGTCAGCAGTAAATTCTTTCCACATCAGAGACTGAGTCCAGCCTGCCCAGTAGAGAGGCAATGCGTAGAAGATGATCCCCAGGGTGCCGATCCAGAAGTGCGCATTAGCGAGCTTGGTGCTCTTCAACTGAGTCCTCCACAAGCGTGGGAACAGCCAGTACAGGATACCAAAGGTCAGGAAGCCATTCCAGCCAAGCGTACCAATGTGTACGTGGGCAATGGTCCAGTCGGTAAAGTGACTGATGGCGTTAAAGCTCTTGATGGACAGCATGGGACCCTCGAAGGTGGACATACCATAGGCGGTAACCGCTACTACCATGAACTTCAGCGTTGCGTCATTCCGTACGCGGTCCCAGGCACCACGTAGGGTAAGGAGACCATTCAACATACCCCCCCATGACGGAGCGATCAGCATGATGGAAAATACCGTACCGAGTGACTGAGCCCAGTCAGGCAGCGAAGAATACAACAGGTGGTGAGGACCAGCCCAGATGTAGATGAAGATCAGTGCCCAGAAGTGAATGATCGACAGTCGGTATGAGTAAACCGGACGATTGGATGCCTTGGGAATGAAGTAATACATCAGACCCAGGTAAGGAGTCGTCAGGAAGAATGCCACTGCGTTGTGACCGTACCACCACTGTACCAGTGCGTCCTGTACCCCTGCGAAGAGGGAGTAGCTCTTGAACATGGTAACAGGCAACTCCAGGTTGTTCACAATGTGTAGAACTGCTACTGTGGCCCATGTGGCGATGTAAAACCAGATGGCTACATACAGGTGGCGCTCACGACGGTTCAGAATGGTCATGATCATGTTAAGCCCGAAGACTACCCAGATAAGGGTGATCGCGATGTCAATAGGCCACTCAAGTTCTGCATACTCCTTGGAAGAAGTAATACCAAGTGGGAGCGTGATCAGGGCCGATAGGATAATGGCTTGCCATCCCCAAAAGTGGATGTTGCCCAGTGCCTTGCTATACATTGGTGTCTTGAGCAGGCGCGGCAGAGAGTAGTAAACTCCCATAAAGATACCGTTACCTACAAAGGCAAAAATGGCAGCATTGGTGTGGAGAGGGCGGATACGACCAAAGGACAGGAAACTAACCCCGTCCCATAGTGCTCCCTCAGGAATGAACATTTCGAAGGCGGCGATGAGTCCCACCGCCATGCCGGCTAGCCCCCAGAAGATGGAGGCTATGGCAAAGTTCCTCACCAGGGTGTTATCGTAGGAAAAGCGCTCTAGCGTCGCTGTTCCTGATGCCCCTGATTGCAGAGTTGGATTCGTGGACATAACTAATTATTGCTGATTGTGGGATTTAGGCTCTTGATCATCTTGGAAAAGCATGCGCACAGAAGGCGTATAGGAGTCTTCGTACTGGCCGTTGCGGACAGCCCAGAAAAAAGCCACCAGAAACGCCAGGGCCACTACTAAACTCAAGGCAATCAAAATGAAAATAGCACTCATAGGATGCGAAAGTTTCCCCAAAACTATAGGGGAGGCCTCCTTTCAGACATGATGGCAATCAAAAGCAGGTATGACTTTTATCATATAAGTATTGGATGATATGATGAGAAGGGCTTTTATGGCCTCTGGTGGGCGATTTGACAGGCTGCCTGGAGTACCACCCAGGCGGGCCTGCATCACCAGGAAATATCCTGGTGTTCGGACTTTCGGATGTTATGGCAGGAAATAACAGCCCTTGGGCGAATGCTGTTTATCCCTTATATTCTCATGCATGAACAATACAAAAATCGTCGATATGCGGCATGTCCTCATTTCCCTTGTGCTGGTTCTATCTGCATGTGCCCCCTGGGCCGGACTGGAACATCAGAACTGGGTGCAGACTGATCTGTACTTCGGGCTCAAAGGACCGGAGGGCGAAGTAATTGCGGATAGCAGCTTTCAACGGTTCGTTCAGACTACCGTAAGTCCGGCATTTCCCGATGGATATACCCTGTTGGAAGGCAAAGGACAGTGGCGAATGGAAGACGGAACCCTGGTGGAAGAACCCTCGCGGGTACTGAGAATCCTGCATCCAAAATCAAAGGAAAGGAGTGAGATCCTTGACCACATAGCCGACCAATATTGTGAAGAGTTTGAGCAGGAAGCCGTGATGCGCATCAGCCGCAAAGTCAAGGTCAACTTCCCGGATGGGGAGTGAGGGGAAGGGGGGATGGGTATGGGGTATAAGGGTATAAGGGTATAAGGGTATAAGGTATATGGTGGAATTGTTGTAACCCAATGGGAATCAGGTCAGTACCCAACTACGAACTACGAACTACGAACTACGAACTACGAACTACGAACTACGAACTACGAACTATTCACCACGTTGAGCGCAGCGAAATCCCGCGAAGCGGGAAACTGCGAACTCCCTTTCCAACCAATTAAAACAAAAACCCGTCTCTTTCGTCTGAACATTGAACATTGAACATTGGTCAGAGATCACCTTGCCCGAAAATGATCAATGAATAAACTTTCAACTCATAAATAATCATGCGCAGAGCATTTTGGTTTTTCATACTTGGCTTATTCCTTCTGGGAGGATGTGGCTATTTCAATCTCAAGAGTTCCCAGAATAAAATGGTCGAACTCGAGGAGCAGGTAGATGCCCAGTGGGCCGACGTACAGAACGAGTACCAGTCTCGCGCTGACCTGGTTCCTCAACTTGTCAACACCGTAAAGGGCGCCGCCAACTTTGAACAGTCTACCCTGACCGACATCTCTGAAGCACGTGCCCAGGTAGGTCAGATGACAGTCAGCAAAGAAGTACTGGAAGACCCGCAGGCCTTTGAGCGCTTTCAGCAGGCCCAAAGCCAGCTGGGAGGAGCCCTCTCCCGCCTGCTATCCGTTTCAGAAAACTACCCCGAGCTACAGGCTAGCCAGGGCTTTTTGACCCTTCAGGATCAGCTGGAAGGCATCAACAACCGCATCTCCAATGAGCGGATGCGCTTCAACGAAGCCGCCAGAACCTACAATACCTACGTGAAGAAGTTTCCCCAGAGCATCTATGCCAATATCCTTGGCTTTGATGAAAAAGTGTACTTCGAAGCCAGCCAGGGAGCACAGAGCGCTCCTGAGGTGAATTTTGAGTAAGAAGCGAAAAGCGAGATTCCCGATTCTCGGGACTGGCTGCCTGCGCTGTCAGAAGTCAGAAAAAAGACGAAGATTTTTCGCAACCGTGTTTTGGATACGCCAGTAGCACTCTGACTTCTGACAGGCCGTTCTCTCTTCTAACTTCTGTTCCCTAAATCCTGAACCATGGCCCTATTTTCCAATCCAGCACGAACCTTTTTTTCCCGAGAAGAAGGGCGTCAGATCGTCGATGCCATACAGGCCGCCGAACAAAACACATCGGGAGAAATCCGCCTGCACCTGGAAAACAAAGTCCGCAAAGGACAGACTGTCATCCAGCAGGCCGGCAAAGCCTTTGACCGGCTCGGGATGTACGACACCGAGCAGCGCAATGGCGTCCTGATCTTCATGGCGGTCGAGGACCACAAGTTTGCCATCATCGCCGATGAAGGCATCAACAAAGTCGTCCCTGAGAACTTCTGGAATGACATTGCTGCCCTGATGAGCGCCAAATTCAAAGAAAAAGCCTTCGTGGCTGGTCTGAGCGAAGGCATCCAACTCATAGGCGAAAAGCTCCAGGAGTTTTTCCCGTACCAAACCGACGACATCAATGAATTACCGGACGACATATCCTTTGGTTAATATAGGGGGAGCAGCTACTCCAATCGCCATCGAGGAGCAATCAGGGGAGGTATCCCGCAAATCCCACGGCTTCCTGGGCACCCTTCTGGCCTTTATTTCCTTTTTATACCTCATCACCCTAACCATTCCCTCGATGGGGCAGGGCTTTGGCTACATGGACCAGATTCCGGAGGCCAATGGCTTTGTCAATGACTATGTGGGACTCTTGACCAGTCAGCAGCGTACCCAGTTGGAGGCCTTTCTCACTCAAAACGCTCAGCAGACCAGCAACGAAATTGCGGTAGCCATCATGGACCTGCCAGAGGGGGCTGACATCAAGCAATTTACCAATGACGCAGCCCGCAAGTGGGGAATCGGAGGCGAAAATAATGACAATGGGGCCTTACTCGCCATCTATCTCAATCAGCGCAAAGTCCGAATTGAGGTAGGCTATGGGCTGGAGCCTACCATTACCGATGCCGCATCCGGTGGGATTATCCGTGAGGTGATTCGTCCAGCTTTTCAGCAGGGTGACTATTACAACGGGATTGACCGTGCGGTACACATCATGGCCAGCCTCGCCAGCGGAGAATTCGACCAGGCCAATGGTCGGCAATATTACAGCCAGCCTAATACCCGAACAAGGGACAATGGAGCGGGCGGTGCCAATATCGCAGTGCTCGTCATCATCATCATTCTGTTCATCACCCTGATACGCCGTGGCGGCGGCGGAGGTGGCGGTGGATATGGTGGTGGTGGTTGGAACTGGTTCCCGCTATTCTGGATCTTTGGCAGCGGCTGGGGTGGTGGCAGCCATAACCACGGCGGTGGCTGGGGCGGCGGCTCTGGAGGAGGATTTGGCGGTGGCTTCGGTGGAGGAGGCGGTTTCGGCGGCTTTGGCGGAGGAGACTTCGGCGGCGGCGGTGCCGATGGCGGCTGGTAGCCAGATCGTGGGGTGTATAGGGGAATAAGGTTTATATGGATAATATTGGCACTTTGGTTATTCGTATCACCCCTATAGACCCTGAGGTGTGAGGGTGGGATGGTCCCTAATCAATAGTTACGCCTTATACCGTATTCCGCTTCCCGCCTCCCATGGCTTTCAAGAAAAATCGCCCGAACAGTTCTTCCAATACGAAGAATACTGTCGGGCGCTCCTTACCAATAACCAGGTGCTGATGCTAATTCAGTTTATCTGCCAGGTTCACCACATGGTTGGGTTGAATTATGAAAAAAGCCACCACCATCCCAGGACCGCAAAGCCCAGAGACAGGCGGTGGTCATGACTACTGAATGATAATTTTTTGGGCTCCACTGATTCCATCGATGGAATAACGGACCAGGTAGAATCCCCGAGGCAGGGCCTCAAGTGAGATTTCCCTTTCAGTATTGCCCTGGATTAGAGCCCTGCCGCCAAGGTCATAAACGCTCACCTCAGAGCGATTCCCTTCTACGTACAGGCGTTTGTTGGCAGCATACACCCGAACGCCGTCGGCATTCAGGATATTGCTGGTCTCTCCGACGAGCAGGGATCCATTTCCGGTAAAATATTCGGGATTAGTGGTCGCATCATAGGTTCCTTCTGACAACGAAGAACCGTTGATCTCGGCATACAGTACCTGCACACTGGTGCGTAGTTCTATGCGGCCCTGGTCGTATAGGTTTACCCGCAGGGTATCGCCCGCGCACTTCTGGTTGCCCAGTGAGACGAAGTTGTCGATGCCTATCTCAATCAGTCCCTTCCCAAATGCGTTCTCAGCAAGGCCCTGAATAGCAGCTACGCTATTGGGGTTGGTGCTGGCTCGGGTCAGGTCCCAGGTGCCGGTGAAGTCGCTATTGTCGCCGGTGAGCTTCAGCGTGCCAGTGTTTTCGGTGTCGTCTCTCCGGTTGTAAACCGTGACTTTTCCATCCCCGCTGATGGGGCCACCAAGGGTCATGGCGTGGTCAGGCTGGGCCCGGCTGTTCATGTCTATGAGGACTTCGCCCAGGATAACAGTAGGAGCATTGAGGGTAAAACCTGTCCCTCCAGTGGCATAGGAAAAGCTGGAGCCTGTTTCCATGTAAAGGGTGCCAATCGCCTCATGGGTACCGCGCAAACGGATTCTGCCGCCTGCTTCGACATACACATCTGCCGGAAAATCAAATGAGGTGGTCTCCATTTCGATGCTGTTGTACACCGTATCCCCGGCTTCCGGTAACAAAGCTGGCTGAAAGTGCAGCGGATTGTCCCAGTTGCCGTTGGAGCCTCCGATGAAAATGTAGGAAGTCGGACGGCCCACGTTAATGCTGCCACTACCGGTGATGAGGCCGGGATTGGTCGTGGAGCTGTAAACTCCAGGCAACTGCAGGACGCCGTCTATGTAAAATTCCAGCAGGGAAATGTTGTCATTCAGGGCCAGGGTGGCTCCGTCATTTGCCCTCAGGGCGGTCTGGGTAAAGATGGCGTCGCCCGTTTCGATGGTCAGGCTGGCCAGGCTGTCCACGGTTACGCTGCGGGCTTCTCCGAGGGCCTTGGTTCCATCAGCGGTGATGTTCCCTTCGCGGATGATCCAGTGACCAGAGAAGTTGGAGTTATCCAGGGTAAGGCCCAGGTTGGCGGTTCCCATTTTCTCGATCACGTGTACCCCGATGATTTCGGTGTTCAGGTCGAGGTTGGCGGCAGCGCGGATGATGAGCGAATCTTTGGTGCGGATGCGTCCCGTCAGGCTGGCGGCCACATCTGTCTGGATGATGGCTCCATCTACCGCCAGGTAAGTCACTTCACTGGGGGCAGCGATCATGAGGGTAGCATATTCGCTCAGATTCAGGTCGGCTACAAAGTGACCGCCTGAAGCCATGATGGTATCGGGTCCGGTTACATAGGCAGCTTCATTGGTGTCGGGTACCGCGATGGGATCCCAGTTGTCAGCGAGCAACCAATCGTTGGTAGCTCCCGCTCCAGTCCAGTCATAGGTCGGAACAGCAGGGGGAATGGCCGTCGGATCCCAGTTGTCACTGCCTCCGAGTACGTTTTGTACGGTATAGTTAGCGGCTTCGGCGGCGGTGAGGTTGCGCAGGCCAGCCCAGTTGGCGCGGCCAGTGGTATCGGCTCCAGGACCGGTGTTCATGTATTCGTAGAGGTGGAGGTCGGTACTGGTGGTCGCATAAGACATGTTCCATGTGTCGCCCCATCCTTCGGGATGAATCTTGTCGGTCATGTCGCAGTAGAGCCAGGCTACCTTGGGGTAGTTCTGCCATGGGCGACCAAAGCGTACCTGGGCTCCGTCATCCCCCGCTCGGGGACTGTTGAGGGCATAGGTAAGCTGGCACTGGTTAAAAACATAGCCAAATGGTTCACTCTGCGAAGTGGCAGGTGCGGTGATCCAGCCTCCGCCCCAACTGCGAACTTCACAGTTTTGGAAGAAGGCGGTTCCTCCTCCATAGATGTAATCGGTTCGCCCTACGATGAGACAGTTCTCCAGGTAGGTGCGCTTGCCATTGCTCCAGAAATAGATGGTATCCTGGTAGCCAGTGAGGTTGCAGTTGCGGAATACCACCCGGTCGCCTCGTACGGTTATGGCCTGGGCCTGGCCCACGGGACCGGCAGTATTTTCGATGGTCAGGTTTTCTGCCTGAAAATCATCTGCTATCACCGTGAGGGTCGCTGAGGTCGCGATATTATCTCCTGACCACATTTGGGCATCGGCAGCAGGGCACTTGCCATTAAATCCTCCCGATTGGCAGTCGTATATGTGGTAGCTGAGAATGGTTTCGTCCCGGCTTTCTCCAATCATCACGACCTTGGTTTTGGTCGCGGGGACAATGAGCTTTTCGGTGTTATAGGTGCCGCGCTTGATGTAGATCACCGTCTCAATGGTACTATTATCTGGAACGGCGTCGATGGCAGCCTGGATGGTGGTAAAGTCTCCAGAGCCATCCTGTGCGACAACAATGTCAGCGTTTATTCCCTGGGCATGAAGAGTATTCAGGCCAAAGATCGCGGATAGGGTCAAACAGATCCCCAGTCCGATGAAGAGTTGGTAAAGACGGGTCATGTTGCGAATGAGTAATAGCAAGTAGGTTTCGTAGTCAAAAGGTACCCTCAGGATTTCGCATCTGACAGGCAGGAATTAACGGATTCCTAGCAGGAACTATGGATCTGGGTGATTTGTAAATGAAAAATCCCCCTGAGGAGGTACTCAGGGGGATTAGGTAGGGTTTGAAACCTTTATCTTAAAATCTAGCCTCTCAATATCTCGGCCTCTGGTTAAAATGCAAACGCCAGCCCGGCCCGCACGTCGAAGCGACGCTCAGGATAGTTGTACCAGCGTTGGTAGTTGACGCCGAGTAGGTTATTGCCCGCTACGAATACCGAAAAGCCGTCAGTGATCCGGTAGTCCGCCGAAAGATTGAGTCCGAGGTATGCCCCTCGGTTGTCAATTTCGGTAAAGGTTTCTCCTCCAGATCCCTGCACCTGGATTTCTCCCATCGGAGTAGGTCCATAAAGAGAGAACTCTCCACGAGCCGTGAAGCGGTCATCCAGGGCTTTGAATCCTGCATACACGTCCAGCCGCATGGGGATGGCATGGAAGTATTTGGCGGTCAGGCTGTCCTGATTGGTGGTGTTATAGACGTTGAAGTTGAATGCGGCTCCCAGTTCCAGGGATTCCGTGATCTGAACTCCGGCTTCTGCAAAAGCGCCCACTACGGTAGTCAGTGAGTCATAAACCGGTCGGAAGTAGATGCTGTCGTCGCTTCGGAACATCATCTGGTCAAGGTTTCGCTGGTAATAGGCGCGGCCCGCGAAGTTGATCCGGCTGCCGATGCTGCCTTCCACCCCGGCATAAATGTTCATCTGCTGACGGGTCGGCTTGATGTAGGCACTCTGTTGCAGATAGGGGTTGGTGCGGATCATGGTGCTATAGGCATTCTGTTGCATACCTCCGTCATAGCCTACCATGATGGCAAATGCCCCAGGCTGCAACGCATATCGGACGCGCACGATGGGCACTAACAGGCTGACTCCACTGGAATCAATGCTGTTGTTGAAGAAGTTGTACTTCACCCCACCAGTCAACTGGATGCGGTCATTGTAGAAATTCAGGGTAGGAGTCAGGTCTACGAACAAGCGATTTTGGGTGGACGTATCGATACGGCCCAGGGTATAGCTAAGCTCGGACTCCAGACTCAGGTCGATCTGATCGGTAAACTGATAGCCGCCTTCCGGCATCAGGGCCATCTGAATTTCCCGATTATTCCTTCTGTCTGTGTACAGGCCAATGTTTGACCCAACTTTGTATCGGTAATCAGCCCCCAAATCCTGCGGAGAGAATATGCCCCCTCCGATGTTGAAGTGGGTGAAACTCATTCTCAGACTGTCTTCAATCAACTGCCTGATGTTGGGGAGTGAGTCTGGGCCCAAGTCAATCAGGGAATCACCTGCATAGTTGAAGTAGCTGGTGTTGTACAGTGAAAGGTGTCCCTGAAGACCCAGGTTATCAATCAGGTAGGAGCCATTGAGGCGTCCCTGATCTACCCTGAATTTACGGAGCTCGATGACATCGTTGTAGGCGGATTGGTGGCTATACTGAAGGCCATAGTCCAGATCCTTGTCACGCCCATTGTGCACATATAGCTGAGCAGAGGGAGTCACAAATCGCCCGATTCCCAGGCGAAGATAGTTCTGTGGCCCTGGCAGTTCGTCTTCGAGGTCAATAGGGCGCACCATTGGAGGCTCCGGTTCAAAGTCGGTTTCTACATAGAAACTCTGCGAATTATAGGTCAACGGGTCCTCGCTTTCAGTGTTGATGGTCTGATATTCAGCCTTATAAAAGGGCTTGTCAGAATCAATTACATCCTGGATGCGGTCATTTTCCAGCACCAGAGAGTCACGGCCTCCGAGTGGATCATTCTGGGCGAAAAGCCCTCCCAGCGGAAGCAGCAGGATGAAGAGAAAAAGGGATTTATTAGCAGTTTTCATTTTATCAGAATTAGAAAGTCAGCCAAAGGATTAGGAAATGTGGCAAATCGAATTTGCTCAGCGTAAAATCACGAATTACGAATGACAAATTTCGAATTCTCCCTATTAGTTACCCGCCTCCTCTTCTTCAATTTCCGCCAGGCGTGCCGAAGCGGCCTGCTGGATATCCGGGAATTCGTTTAGCTTGATCAGCGACTCCAGGGTACCCTTGGCCTGGAATACCTTGCCCAGGTGATAGTAGGCTTCAGCCACAGTCAGGAAGGTTCTGGCTTTCCAGTAATTGAATGTCGGGTAGTTATTGGCCATGTAGCGGGTGGCATCTTTTACCTCCTCAAACTTGGCTTCGGCCTGGGCTGCCTGCCCACGGGCCTTGAGTTTCAATCCCTGATCCAGTAGGATCTGAGCCTTCATGGCCTGACTTTCTGCCCCAAATACGTTTTTGAATTCATTTTCTACCGTAGAAAAAGCCTGAAGTGCTCCTGTCAGGTCTCCATCCAGGTATTTGCAGCGCCCGATTTCGACCAGGGCCTCGGTGCGTGAGTACACTTCGACCTCAGTGTTTTCGGCAATCAGGAGCAGTACATCCTGGGCTTCTCCGTAGCGACGGAGTTCCTTTTGGTTCTTGGCGATCCCAAACCAGGCAATTACGCGGTTTTGAGTCTTGCTTGCCAGGCTTTCCAGTTGCTGATACAGCGAAAGGCTCTGCGCATAGTTGCCCATTTCGTACTCGATTTCACCCGCTTCCTGCAGGGCCACTGTGGCAAAAGGCGTCGAAGAATTGCTGGAATACACCCGCTGATAATCGGAGAGGGCCCGATCCATTTGCCCCAGTTCGCGGTAGCATCGTGCTCGGAAGACCAGGGCTTCAAAGTAATCCGGACCGTTGCGATAGTCGGAAATGTAGGAGCTAAACTGGTCTGCCGCCGAGGTATAGTTTCCTGCGAAAAAACGGTCACGTCCGGTATTGAAAACCAGGCTGGCCAGATCCGAATTTACGTCCGGATTCTGGTTGCGGTAATCCCGAAGCAGGCGGTCAAACTCCCGTTCACTTAACAGACTGGAAAGGTTGTCCAGCGCAATCTGGGCCTCCTTGCGGTCATTGCCATAAGAGGTAACCACTGTCTTCAGGTATTGGATGGCCTGGTCCTGACGACCCAGTTCAAAGGCTGCGCGTGCCATCCGGTTATAGGTTCTCGGAGCCAGCGGGCTACGGGGGTATTCGGTGACCAGAGCCTGTCCGTAGCGCAGGGTCTGGTTGTAATTTTTAATCCACTCCACATAAATCTCAGAAATCCGGTCCAGGGCGTCATCCCGGAACTCTGATTTGGTAAAGTTGGAGATCATTTTGTCAAATGTCTCTACTGATTTGTCATAGTTGCTCATGCGGTAATATCCCTCTGCCAACTGATAGGCAGCATAGTCACCGTAGGCGTTGAAGCGAATCACCCTTGCGTAATAGTCGTTCGCCTTGGTGTAGTTTTTTAGCAAAAACTGGCAGTCACCCGCTCGCAGGTAGGCATCAGCGCGAAGGGACACGGGCTCGTCGTTATCGGCGCGGGTGATGTAGGTGTCAAAATTGGTAAATGCCTGGCTGTATTGCTTCATTTTGAAACGGGCCCAGGCAAGTCCATAAAATCCACGTACATAGTACTCGTTCGAGCTGACACTGCGGCTATTCAGGTAGGTCTTAAACGTATTGGCAGAACCCTCATGGTTATCCTGGCGGAACTGTGATTCTCCCAACCAATACATTGCACTCAATGTCAAATCAGCATCAAAGGAGTTATCCAGCGCTTTGCGGAAATATGACTCTGCCTGACGATAGTCGGCTCTTTCAAAGAGCTCAATGCCATAAAAGTAGCAGACGATCTGGTAGGCCTTGCGTGCACGATTGGTCGTTCGTGGCACCGACTCGAAGTAGGCGATTGCCTTGGCATAGTTTCGGGTCTTGAGATAGGTCTCACCGATGAGCCCCTGCACTTCGCTGGTAAAGGATTCCCGGGGATAGCGCTGGGTAAGGGTGGTAAATGCATCGAGGGCATCGCTGTAATTTTCAGTGGCAAATGACACCTTGCCATATTGGTATAGAGCGTCTTTGGCGATCTCCGGATTGCCGAGGCGCTCTCCCTGGGCTGCCTTCTGAAACGCGATCCGCGAATCGGGCACATTTCCAGTTTTCAGGTAGCAGAATCCGAGATAATAGGAAGCGACCTGGGTCAGGGAATCATAGGTCCTGGTTCCGAGCGCTTTCTGAAACACCGGAATGGCTTCCTGAAACTGGTTCATCTGATAGTGAGCATATCCATAGCGGAAGTAGTCCGTACGGCCCATCTTGCCACGATTCTGGTCAAACAACTGGAAGTATTCCGTTGTCCGTGGGTAATCATCGCGTTCAAAACTGGCATTGGCCACCACATAATAGATCTGCGCTTCATCCTCCCGGATGCGGGGACCGGAGATCAATTCTTCAGCCAGGACGTACAGTTCATCGAAATCTCTGAGAGCCAGCAGGGTATTGGCCAGGTAGATACGGGTCTCGCGGCCATATTTATCAGAATCCTGTAACCTTTCCAGGGCAATTTTTGCCTCTTCAAACCGCCCCTGTTCATAGAGCAGTACCGCTACATAGTAGCGTGCATCCTCCTGGTAAGGGTTATCCTGGCTGATCAGCGATATGCGGTCAAAGATCTCCAGGGCTTTATCGATGTTGCCCGACTGGTAGTAGCTGTAAGCCAGCCTGTAGCCCGTTTCGTTGAATTGCTTGTTGGGCAAAGAATTGGAGTTGTACGCCTCCTCATACGCCTCGATGGCATCGCGATAGTCCCGTCTGGAGAAGTAGTAGTCTCCCAGGTAGGCCATGGCCAGTGGAGCGCGGGTATGCGTGCGATAGTCGCGTACATACTGGTTGAGCAGGTCTACCGCTGAGGTGCGGTCTAGTTTCAGGGCGCTGACGGCCTGAATAAAGCGTACGTGGGCATGCAGGTCGTTGGCATTAGGTCCTGCTCGGAGGTCGGCTTCTGCGGTCAGAAGCTGATCTGCCTTGGTTTTTGCGGCACCATACTTTCCTTTTTCAAATAGCTCCACGGTTTCTTCGTAGAGATTGAGGTAGTCATAGTAGGCGGGGAGCTGTGCCTGACTGGAAATCCAGGTCATCAAAAACAGGCTCAACATCCATCCAGTAATGCGTAGTTTCATACAGTGAAATTTGGGCCGAGATAGGTATGTATTTCTTGGACTCGGAATTTATGAAGGAATGCCGGGTTTACCAGCTCATTCGCGCTATTGTGTCCCGTAACATAGGTTTTTCAGTTATCTGACACAACCAACAGAGCTTTTGCCCTCCTCCCTAAAAA
Organism: uncultured Bacteroidia bacterium; assembly: GCA_964343195.1. Taxonomy (GTDB): domain Bacteria; phylum Bacteroidota; class Bacteroidia; order J057; family J057; genus CAYVAP01. Next base: position 22,240 of record CAYFIR010000019.1, read on the forward strand.
AATATTATTTGTTTTCACTGTCTTTGGCAAAGGTCTTAGGGAGAGGCTAAATGTAAAGTTTGGACAAAAATTGCACACAATAAACCGCAGGTCTGGCTCGCATAGGGCCTGCTGCTCCCCCTCAGATTCTCTTTTCATGACAAAGACAAAGGCATCGATTGTGGGATGCATGTGGTGAGTTATACGGCTGATGTGTAAGAGTTTCCTGATTTGGGACCTGCTTTTTTACGTAAAAATTGAATACTTGCTGAATAGGAGGTAATTCGAACCTGAAAATTTTTGGCTGGTTATTTGCAAAACAGGAACTGAACCTCTTGACTATTTAGTCGTAATAATTTCCAATACCCCTAACGTCAAGCTCTTTTAAATCCAACAAAGCATGTATTATATCAGAAAGTCCTCTGCAAACTGGGCGGTTCACAACAACTTTACAGGCCGTAGTCGCCAACTCAATGACGAGGAAGTAAAGCTGATTGTGACAGAGTTTCCAGCCTTGCGCAATGGGCTGAGCAGTAGTGGATCGCTTACCTATTTCCGAAATCGGATCAAGTCTATTGCTGACCTCCCCTAACTTGCTTTTCCGGGATTGGGTTCCATAAAAACCAATCGCTGTATTATCCAATCAACATCAAAAATGAAAAGATGCCTAAGTAAATAGGCATCTTTTTCGTTTTTTTGGCCATCAAAATAGCCAAATAACGGCTGATACGGTGATTATTCAGGGATATAAATTATATTTAGCGTATTGGCTGATCATAGGAATCATCTCAGATGCAGATAAAAATCAAACAACCAGCCGCCCTGTATGAAGCAGGAGGCGCCTCAATCAACGAAGATTTTATTTTTCCGATCCACAATCAGGCGAATCCCGAGGAGAAGCTGTTTGTGGTGTGCGATGGTGACGGAGGCCCCAATCGTGGAGAGATAGCCAGCAAACTGGTGGCTCTGAGCCTGGCAAAGTTTTTCGCCAGTTCTCCTCCCAAAGGTGCGCTCAATCAGGCTTATTTGGATGAGGCCCTTCAGGCTGCAGAGGATGCCCTCACGGCATATCAGGAGTCGCATCAGGATACCCAGGGAATGAAAACCACCCTGGCATTGGTTCATCTGGGGACAGATCAGGTCACGCTAGCCTGGGTAGGAGATACGCAGATTTATCATTATAAGCACAGAGAAGCTGCGGTGGAGGTCATTACTACCGGTCGGGGAAATCCCGATGCCCGAATTTCTGGGAACACAGACCCTCAGTCTCTGTTGGTTACGACTATTCCAAGCAAGGAAGTCAGGGTGGGTGATGCTTTTCTGCTGGCCTCTGGAGGGATTGCCAAACAGCTGGAAATCAACACCCTGACGAGTATTCTTCAGGCAGGAGCGGACCACTCTCCCCAGCACGTAGTCGAGCAAATCGATAAGTTGGCGACTACTGACAAGTCTGGAAACTATTCCTGTTACCTAATCCAGGTGGAGCGTCTGGAAACAGGCGCAGCTGCCGCAGCCGCGACCCCTGAGAAGGAATCAGCAGGGGCCGCCGGTACCGCACATAAAGATTCTGCGGATGAGCCAGCAAAAGGCAGCCGATTTACCCTGACTCAGATTTTGGTTGGGGCAGTGATCATTATCCTGCTCGCGTTTGGGTCGGTTGCGATTTATTCAGCCTTTAACAATCCCTTTAAGAAGGAGATGAAAGAGGGGAAACGCCTGTTGGCCGAAGGGAAATATGAGGATGCCAAGGCCCAGTTTGAACGGGCTGAATATATTGCAGATAGCCTGGAAAATCTTGATGATTTTCGGGAAGCAAAAGTATGGCAGGACTCAGTAAATAATCTCCTGCTGGCACAGGATCGTTCCGTTGCAGCGCAGATGTCCATCGAGCAACTGATCGAAGCGGGCCGGGAGTTTTACAACAACAGCAATTACCTACGGGCGATTGAAGACTGGCAGCAAGCCAAAAATCTCATTGCACAGAGTGAAGCAGCCGATGATACCCTGCTCCCCCGACTGGATATGCTCAATGCGTACCGTCAACTGGCAGACGAAGCCTATGAAAATGAAAACCTGGAGGATGCCAGGGCATATTACCGTGCAGCCCAGGACATGATTTCCGGGTTTGAGCAGGAGGGGCAGCCAGTTGAAGACAACCTGGAGACCCAGATAGCTCAGCGCCTGGAGAACATCGACTTAAAACTGGGGATTGATCCTGACAAGCAGGTGGCCTCCTCGGAAGCAGGAACCCGTAGCACTTCTCGCAGTATTTCCCCAGCGGAGGAAACAGCTCCCTCTCCTTCCGCAGCCAGAAGGGTGGGAGGTGCATCCGATAATCAGGCCAGCAGAACCAATGAGCCCACGACTTCTTCCTTTGACAAGAGTAGCCTGACGCCCGAGCAGGAGGCAGAACTGAAGAAAGCACTGTCAACCGGAAAGCGCTTTTATTCTGAGGCCAAGCAGCAGGAATCGAGCTATCTGTACCGTAGCAGTATTGACAAGCTGGAAGCAGCGGGTCCCATGCTGGATGGTTCGGGAGCATACCTGTTGGCTTATATGTACCATAGTGGACTGGGGGTAGAGGCAAATGAAGCCAAAGCCCTTCAATATGCACAGCTGTCAGCCCGGAAAAACTGGCCTGCTGGGCAGTACTATTATGGGTATTTGCTTCTGCAGCGGGAGTATCCACGAGATACCGTTACGGCTTTGCAGTCATTACAACTGGCGGCTAACCAGAATTATCTGGATGCCATTGACCTGCTCAAAAAGCTGCGCTAGTATAGTATATGCGTCAAGCCATTCGCATAATAGACCTGATCAGCGAATACACCGGGCGCATTGCTGCCTGGTTGACGACCATCCTGGTATGGTTGGTGGTGGTGTATGTGGTCATGCGTTATCTGTTTGCTGAGCCATTGATCTGGTTGCAGGAACTGCATTGGCACCTGTTTGCAATGATTTTTTTGCTTGGGGCGGCCTACACCCTGAAAAGCGATGCGCATGTACGGGTAGACGTATTTTACGCTCGTTTTAGTTCCAAAAGGAAATCCTGGGTGAATCTGATCGGGATACTGATGTTTCTGATCCCCTTTTGTTTGATCGTTATCACCCGCAGTTGGGACATGGTGGAAAGTGCCTGGCAGATCAGGGAAAAATCTGCTGATCCGGGAGGTTTGCCAGCCCGCTACCTCATCAAGGCAGCCCTTCCAGTTGGGTTTTCCCTGTTGTTGATTCAGGGAATTGGCGAAGCCCTTCGTAGCGTGTTGACCCTAATGGGAAAAGAACCCCAAACAACAATTGCCTCGTAGAGCCATCGGGATGTCCGCAAATGGAAAGCCATCGGCAATCATTTTTGCCGATGGCTTTTTTCTTTACTGATCACTGAGAAATGATCAATGAACCCTGTCAAATGCCCACATAGCTATTCAGCATAATCGGCATGATCAGCATCAGAATGTTTTCTCCTTCTTCCTGCACATTGGGCAGGATAATGCCAGCCCGGTTAGGCTCAGAAAGCTCAATGGTTACTTCCTCGGTCTCGACATTCTGTACCACATCAAGTAAAAGGGCAGCGTTGAATCCGATTTCGATGTCACTTCCTTCGTAGTGGCACTTCAGGGTTTCGCTGGCTTCATTGGCGAAGTCTGGATCTTCAGAAGAGATTTCCAGGTTGGAGCCTTTAATGGCGAAGCGAACCTGGTGGGTAGATTTATTCGCGAAGATGTTCACACGGCGAAGAGTTCCAATCAACTCCTGCTTGGCGATAAACAGCTTGTGCGGGTTATTGCTGGGAATAACGTTCTCGTAATCAGGATAGCGCTGATCGATCAGGCGGCAAACGAGTAGCAGGTTATCCGTGCGGAAAAAGGCATTGCTGTCGTTGTACTGGATGACAATGTCTCGGTTGTCATTGGGATCGAGTGAGCCACGTAGCAGGTTCAGAGCCTTCTGGGGGACGATGAAAGTCGTAGGGTTGGGAACGGTAACGTCCACACGGCGGTAGCGCACCAGGCGGTGTGCATCGGTCGCCACGAAGGTCGCTCCATTTTCGCCCAGGTCGAAGAAAATCCCGTTCAGGGCCGCTTTGTCCTCATCAGTCGAGGCTGCAAACAGCGTTTTGGTGATGGCCTTCAGCATGGCATGAGCCGGAATCTGAATAGAATCTGTAGCCTCAGGCTGTGGAATGGAGGGGAAGTCTTCTCCATTTTCTCCACTGATCTTATACTTACCATTATCGGAACTGATCTCGACCCCAAAAGTCGACTCGTCCACGATGAAGGTGATAGGTTGTTCGGGCAACGCTTTCAGGATATCCAGCAGAATCTTGGCAGGAATGGCTACCCGAACCGCTTCTCCTCTAGACTCGATGGGTAACCGAGTCTGCATGCTGGTTTCCAGATTAGTCGTAGAAATGGTCAGGGTTTCCCCTTCTATCTCGAATAGGAAATTTTCGATGATAGGTAACACTGAGCGCGTTGGAATAGCACCAGCGATGCGGCTCAGCTGCTTGTGCAGGGCCGTAGATGAGACAATAAAATTCATGGCACGATCAGTTACTACTCAAAGGTAAGTCTTTTTCCCCGAAAAAAAATTGGATTTTTTTTACATCCCAGGCAGCCTTTTCCGACTATCGCCGTTTTTAGAGATGATGAACCAAACAACTACGGGGAGCCTTATGGCTCCCTTTTTTTGGTTGGATCTCTACCACCCCCATCGTTTCCCGCTATTTCCTCAATCAGGCTTTCTACAGAAGTGGGGGGAATAGGTTCTGGCAAAAACAGTACCTCTATCAGGTGGAGGATATAAAAACCCAACCCTCCTCCCATCATCACAAAAATTACCCACCGAAGTAAATTGGGAGTTTCGTGTACCCAGTTTGCTACTGAAGGGGCCAGTAACCACGTCGCCACGCCGCCAAAAGACAGCAACAGAAAAATAAGTTTGACGACCCCGATAGATTGATATGTGGTTTTGTGGAAGGTTCTGAGGCCATACATCATGCAAACAAAGGCTGCACTGAGTCCAATCCAGTACCTGATCATTCCCTCCCAGGTGAAAGAACCTCCATGCCAGAGGGCTGCTAACCCTTTTCCGGAAAGGAAGTGGTGCATCCCGAGCCCTCCGTGAAATACAAGTAGCCCAACGGACAACTCCACCGGATGCCGCAGGTGCGGGGGACGCTGCCACAGATAATACAGCTCCGATAAGGGCATCAGCCCTATGCCGATGATAGCTGCACTCTCAAAATCAGGGAATATATGCAGCAGGCCATTGAGCCAATCCAGGGCCAGGAGGGATAGGATGAGTAAAGGGGGAGCCAGGTAGCGGAAGTATTTCATCTTAGACCACAACTGATGAGCTCGCTTCTGGTTTAGCTGGACTTTGGTCAAAATGGCCTTGATGTCCAAATGTTCCGGCATGCTAGAAGTCAGAGACTAGAAGACGGTAGGTGTCGGCTCGGAGAGCCTCACCAGCACCATCCTTTGGATGGTTAAAAGCTATGTACTGCATTAGCAGTACCGCTCGTGAGCTTCTCTGAAGCGAAACGCACCGTCAAAGCGTCTCCGACGCCCGCTAATAGCTGATCTGTTCCCAGAATTAACCAACCTGAGCCTGAGCCAGGTAGCGAAGGTATTTCATCTTAGACCATTACCGATAAGTCCCATTCTGGTTTTGGAATTCATCTGCCTTCGCCTCCCAAAGCCTTGCAGCTATTCTACAATGGTATATCTGCTCCGAACCTCGTCCCGGCCAAAGCCGATAAAGTGCCACCATTCGCTCATGATTCCCTGAAAACCAGCCTCTTTCATGGCCGTTCGGAGAATGGCGCGGTGATTTATCTGTACCTGTGTCAGCTCACCACTTTGCAAAAATTGAGTTTCATAGCGAGGCTGAGCCAGAGGGCCAAAGAAGTCAAATGGAGTACCCATATCGACCAGACCACTATCAATGTGGTATAGACCCAGGTCAACGGCAGCGCCATAATTGTGCATGGAGCCACTGCCACCGGGGGCTGCGACGTAGCGTTGCTGATCGGTTCCCTTGACAATTTCCCACATTTGGTACTGAACCGAGCGAGGCCTCACGCAGTCAAAAACAATCAGCCTCAGGTCGGGATGAGCCATTATGAGTAACTCTTCTGCTTTGGTTAGCTTTTGAGCTACTTCCGGCTGTAAATAGCATTCGTCGTAATCCGCGTAAACATCTTCCCCCAGGAAGTTATCGTTGGTCGAATACATCATCCGGACCACCACACTGGAATCATAATCGAGGATATTTACCAGCCCCTGCGAAATGAGTTCTCTTTCCAGGTCACTGGTATCTGGAAGTGGTGGGGGCGGTGGAGGAAGGGTGACAGGAGTGTCAGGCTCTGAAGGTGTTTCGGAAACGATTCCTTCATCATTGCTGCTATCATCGGTAGCAGGATTCTGACAGGCCGTAGCAGCCCAAAGTAGGATGAGAATAGGAGTAGACCAGAAAAGTTGTCGCATAAAGCCAAAAATAATGGGAAATCTGATAACTGAGCACAAACCGGATTTTTGGGTATCGACTTTTTTTTTGGCAAATTTAACCCAACCCTAATGGGGCAGATATGAATAGACTTTTTATCCTTCTCCTCTTCGTTATTGCAGGCCTGACAGGTTGCCAGGAATCAGAAAAATCCCAATCAGGCTCGACGCCTGATGAGGCTGTTGAGCAGGCTGAGACCGAGTTGAATCTCAGCCGGACCGATCCTGTGAAAAACACTCCTTCACGGGTGGGGGAAGGGGAGGTCATCCATAAAACCAGTGAGGAAGTAGGAGTACGAAGAGTGCTTAGCGGACCTGATTTGATCACCGAGCTACCCCCGGACACCAAAATTCCAGAAGGAATGGTATTCGTGCCGGGAGGAACGTTTGAAATGGGCTCAAATCAGGGACTGCCTCGCGAACGTCCGGTAACCAGTCGGATGGTACAGGGCTTTTTCATGGATGTGCATCCGGTAACGGTAGGGCAGTTCCGGGAATTTATAGCCGAAACTGGCTACCGGACTCAGGCTGAGGAATATGGGGATGCCGCTGTTTTTGATCTCAAGGCTCGCAAGTGGTACCTGCAGGTAGGGGCTCACTGGGAGTATCCCCGTGGCCGTAGTGCCGGACCAGCCCCAGATGACCATCCGGTGACCCAGGTTTCATGGAATGATGTGCAGGCCTATTGTAAATGGGCTGGAAATCGCCTGCCAACCGAAGCCGAGTGGGAACATGCCGCCCGTAATGGCAGAAATTCCCGTACTCGATACTACTGGGGAAAAGACATTATGGACACCGAGGGGAACTACCACGCCAACGTATGGCAGGGAACCTTCCCGGCTTACAACAGCGAGGCCGATGGCTATCTGTTCACCTCTCCAGTGGGTGAATTTGGGGCCAATGAACTTGGACTTACCGATATGAGCGGCAATGTCTGGGAGTGGTGCGCCGACTGGTACGTGTCTTACGATCCCAATCAACCCGGACGTATTCAGACTCCGGAGCCCGAACGTGCCATGAGAGGTGGGTCCTTTATGTGTGATCCCAGTTACTGCCATGGCTATCGCGTTTCTGGAAGATCCGGTTCAACTCCCGAGACGGGGCTTTTTCATGTGGGATTCCGAACGGTGCGGGATTTGTAGAGTTATGGGAAGAGAGTTGGAATTAAAAACCCCCATTTGGGAAAATCAACAAAACAAATCACAATCCATTTCTTCATGCCCGTAAATCAAGCTATGTTCACTAAAGAAGATCTTGCTCAAATCCAAAATCGCGGTAGCGACCTGGCAGTCGTGGAAAAACAGGTTGAAAACTTCCAAACAGGTTTCCCCTTTCTGGAAGTTATTAAAGCTGCGACGGTTGGGGATGGCATCATCCGCTTAAACCAGGATGACATCGATCAGGCAATCAGTCATTACCGGGCTCAACTCTCAAAGCTCAAGGTAGTCAAGTTTGTGCCTGCCTCTGGTGCTGCCAGCCGCATGTTCAAGGCTCTTTTTGCCTTTATGGACGAATTTGACGGAAGCCAAACCCCAGAAGGAGCGCTGGCAGACTTTTTCAGCCGCATCCAGGACTTTGCTTTCTATCAGGACCTGAATGCTGCGCTGGGAAATGAAATCGATTCCCTGATTGCTCAAAAAGAATACGGCAAAATCCTAAAAAGGCTGCTTACCAGTGAAGGACTCGGTTATGGAGAACTGCCAAAAGGGCTGCTCCAGTTTCACCAGTATGACGACCATTCCCGTACTCCTGCCGAGGAACACCTGGTAGAGGCCGCCAACTACGCCGCAGAAGGTGGAAGTACCGCATTCCTGCACTTTACCGTCTCCCCCGAGCACCAGAGCAAGTTCCAGTCTCTGATGGACGACAAACTCGCCCATTACGAAGCGCTATTTGGGGTGAAGCTGGAGGTTTCATTCTCCGTGCAAAAGCCCTCGACCGATACCATCGCCGTGGACATGGACAACAATCCCTTCCGCGAAAAAGACGGAACCATTCTCTTCCGTCCCGGAGGGCATGGTGCTTTGATCGAAAACCTAAATGACCTCGAAGCCGACCTCGTGTTCATCAAGAACATCGACAACGTCGTCCCGGACCGCATCAAGGGAGACACCTACACCTACAAGCAGGCCCTGGCGGGTGTATTGCTCCAGTACCAGGAAAAGCTCTTTGGCTACCTGCAGAATTTGGACTCCAATCCGACTCTGGGGTTGATCGAAGATATCGAGAACTTCCTGAAAAATACCCTCTGTGTAGTTCCTGTGGATGAATATGCGGGGATGGACAAAGATGGAAAAGTCGCTTACCTCAAAGGCATTCTGAACCGCCCCATCCGCGTCTGTGGCATGGTGAAGAATGAAGGAGAGCCTGGTGGCGGTCCATTCTGGGTGAAAAACAGCAATGGCACCGTCAGCCTGCAAATCGCAGAGAGCGCCCAGATCGACACCGACGACGAAGGCCAAAAAGCTATCATGCAAAACGCCACCCACTTCAATCCTGTGGACCTCGTTTGCGGCATGACGGACTATCAGGGCAATAAGTTTGACCTGCTGCAATACCGCGATCCGGCAACTGGATTCATCGCCTACAAGTCCAAAAGCGGACGGGAGCTAAAAGCGCAGGAGCTACCCGGACTCTGGAATGGCGCCATGGCCAATTGGAACACCCTCTTTGTAGAGGTGCCCATCATTACCTTCAACCCGGTCAAGACCGTCAACGACCTGCTGCGCCCCAACCATCAGCGGTAAGTAAGCTGAAAACCAGGCCTGAGAGAGCCATAGTGGAGAAATGTGACCATCTCCCCGCCTGATTGCCACAAATCACCCCCCGCTCTTCTCAATGGAAAATGAATATTTAAAGGTGAATGGAAATCCATCCATTCACCTTATTTTCATTTTACGCTCATATGAATCACCGTTACCTACTATTTGTCCTGGGAGGTATATTCCTCCAAAGTTCCATCGCCATGGCTCAATTACCGAGTATTGACTCAGTCTTAGCTCCAGTCGAAAATGCGGAGCAATACCACAAGTATGAATGGGAGGTTGAACTGTCAGCTTCCTATGTCAATCCCTATGACTACGGCGAGATACATCTTTGGGGAAACTTTGTCTCTCCCTCAGGAGACACGATGAAGGTGGACGGATTTTTTATGGAAGCCTACACAGGCCCCAATTCAAACGGCCAGGTCACGTTGCCAGGGACGGGCAGCTTTCGGATACGGTTTGCTCCCACAGAAGTCGGTCAGTGGAGCTACCAGCTATTTGTCCGCGATGCGAATGGCGAAACCAGTGCACCCAGTGCAACTTTCGAGTGTGGGGTTAGCTCAAATGAAGTGAATAAGGGCTTTGTCCGCCTAAGTGAAACCAACTACCTGCGCTTCGATGACGGCGAGATGTTCCTACCCATTGGCCAGAACATAGGCTGGGCCAATGGCAACCCTTACCGCGATTACCAGCGCTGGCTGGATAGCCTGCACCAGCGAGGGGCCAATTTCTTTCGCATCTGGAACTGCGACTGGGGCCTCAGCCTGGAATGGCATGGCGGCAAATACGGGGGATTGGGCCAGTACCAACAGGAAAATGCGGCTTACCTGGACTGGCTTTTTGATTATGCGGCCAATCAGGGGCAATACGCCATGCTCTGCCTACAGCACCACGGACAGGTTTCGACCACAGTGAACCCCGAATGGGACCGCAGCCCCTACAACCAGGTCAATGGCGGCATGTGCAACCAGACCTGGGAGTTTTTTACCGATCCACAGGCCAGAGCCTATACCCAAAACCGACTCCGATACACCGTCGCCCGCTATGGCTATGCCAGGAGCATCGCCGCCTGGGAACTCTTCAACGAAGTGGACTGGACCGATAACTACGAGCAGCATAAGAGCAAAGTCGCAGACTGGCACGAAGAAATGGCCGCTTTTCTCAAAGAGATTGATCCCTATGAACACCTGGTAACCACCAGTTTTGCCAGGGACCAGTATGAGCCCATCGTCTGGACGCTGGACGACATTGACTTCACCCAGACCCATTACTACGCTGCCATCCCCAATCTGGAGCGAACGCTCGCTCGTGGGGTACAGGATTACCTGACAGCCTACGACAAGCCCACCCTTACGGGGGAGTTTGGCATACGAACCAACGGAGGTTCTCTCAGTACCGAAGATCCCGATGGCATCCACCTGCACAACAGCATCTGGGGATCTTTTTTTGCCGGAGGAATGGGCAGTGGGATGAGTTGGTGGTGGGACAGCTACATCAACCCGCGCCGCCTTTATTACCATTATGAGCCATTGGTAGAGCTGACCCATGGCCTTCCCCTGCTGGAGAAGGACTTCCAGCCACACCAAGTCAGGATAGAAGGGGCCGGAGGAGACCTGGTACTTAGCCCTACCCAGGGATGGGGAACCCTCGGTGACGAGCAGATTGCGATCAATCCCGATGGCAGCACCGATCCGGGAAGCCCCAATCTGGGCGAATACCTCTATGGCGCACAATGGAACACGCAGTTTCGCAGTCCGCCCACCTTTAGTGTGGAGTACCCTACAGCCGGCACCTTCACGGTGCGGACAGGGGCAGATGCGGGGCAGGATCCCCGGATTGTGATCACGGTAAATGGCAATGTAGAACTGGATCAGGCTGCGTCGACAGCAACCGACTACTCCGTTAGCTTACCGGCAGGAGTCCACCAGATCAAAGTAGATAACCAGGGCACCGACTGGATCACCATCTCGGGGTACACCTTCGAAGGCCTGGGCAGTGCACTGGATGTCTATGCGCTAAAAGCCCGCGATAGCTCCGTCCTGGCGGCCTGGGTGTTGAACCATGAGTACAACCACGTCACCTTGCAGGATGGCATTCCCGATGCAATTACAGGTGGGGAACTGCTTTTGGAAGGCATGGCGCCGGGCACCTATTTTGCCAAGTGGTATGACTGCCTGAGTGGTCAAATTGTGACTGCTACAGAGGTGAATGTGCAACAGGACTCTCTTTGGATATCTGTCCCTGCGGTAACCTGGGACCTGGCTTTGGTGCTGGATGATGAAGCGGCTACCGTTGGGGTAGAGCAAATGCTCGCTATGGAGCTCAACCTCTATCCCAATCCTGCCCAGGGGGGGATCCTGAACCTGGACTTTGAGCTGAAGGAGGTGGGAGAGGTCAGGATTCGGCTCATGGATTTGGCTGGGCGAGAGGTGGCCATATTGGATAAGGGGGAAAGAAGGGCAGGGAATCAGCAATGGAAGGGCGAATTGCCATCCAGCCTTGTACCAGGAACTTACTGGCTACAGGTGCTGACGTCCAACCAGGTGGGGAGCGTACCCCTCCTTTGGCTGGGGCAGTAGCGCTGCTGATACAATCGGATTTCTACATACTACTACAATTCGAACCATGCGGAGGATATTTTTGATAGGCTGGTTGTGCATCTGGGGCTTCAGTTTGATGAAGCTGATGGCTCAGGAAGGGAACATACAATTTGAAGGGCTGCCTGGGGAAGGGGCTGACTGGAAAGGGGCCATCAATGTAATCTGTCAGGATCACCAGGGATTTATCTGGCTAGGGACCTGGTCTGGACTCCTGCGGTATGATGGCTATGAGTTCACCATTTTTCAGCAACAGTCGGATAGTGGGGGCCTGGGTTCCAATAAAGTCACCTCAGTATATGAGGATCAACAAAATCGCCTGTGGGTAGGATCCCGACGAGGAGGAGTGCAACAATTTGATCGGGCTACACAGCAGTTTGAGTCCTTTTCTCATGATCCTACCCTGCCAGGTTCCTTAAGTAACAACAATGTATGGTGCATTTATCAGGATCGACAGGGCCGGCTTTGGGTAGGCACAGAAGAGGGGCTGAACTATTTTGACGAAGAGAGGGGGACATTCAGAACGTTCTGGCAGCGTCCGGGAGGCCTGAGTCATGATTTCATTTATAACCTCGCCGAGACCTCCGATGGAAGCTTGTGGGTAGCTACGGAGAACGGCCTCAACCGCATCCTTTGGTCCCCTGAGGAAGACAACCCCAGGATTTACTCCTATTCCCTTGCTCCGGACCAGGGCCTGGAGTCGGTGCCAGCATCCCTTCACAACTACATTTTTTCCCTCAAAACCAGTTTGAGAGACTCCATGAAGGTATGGGTAGGAACCAAAAACGGGTTAAAGCAGGTAACAGCCGATGCAGCATATTTGGAAAAAGTAGAAGTGCAGGAGGTGGCTACCACAAATGGTCTGGGGCTCACCCTGAGTCACAATTTTGTGCTCTCACTTTTGGAAGAGCCAGAGCAACCCTACCTGTGGGTAGGTACCTATCAGGGGCTGAATCGCATCAGGCTGGACACCCCCGCGATAAATACCTTTTATGCCAACTCCGAAAGCAGTACCGCCATCAAAAGTAGCCTGGTTCGGGCATTGGCATTTGACCGAAACCATCAGATGTGGATTGGGACGGAAAAAGGGATAAGCCTGTATGACCTCAACCCTAATCCCTTCAGGACATGGGTCATTCCCGGGCATCAGGCCGCAAAAAACAGTGCCTCCATAACTGGACTGGCCATGGCTCCAGACAGTCAGTTTCTCTGGATTGCTACCTACGGGGCAGGCTTCAGTCGTCTGAATTGGGAAAGTTATCTTGCCGGAAGGCCAGAGCTGGAGTCCTACCTGCTCCAGACCACTGAGACAGAGCCCAAACTGGATTTTCTATCGGACCTTATATTTGATTCAAGAGGCGATCCCTGGATGATATCCCAGGGAGGAGGACTGATCCATGTGAAAGAACAGGACCTTGAGAGGGGTGTTCAGGGAGGGCTCCTGTGGGATTTTGAGCAGTTTCATACCAAAACTGAACCCGCTCTTATCGATAACTATGTCATGTCCATTGATATGGACAGATCAGGGATTTTTTGGCTGGGCATGTGGAATGGAGGATTGGACAGATTTGATCCGATACGGAAGGAAGTCATTCATTTTACCAGCCTGGATCAGGGGAAAATCGATTTGCAGGAGTTTGCCAATGTGAAAATAGCCACAGCCGTGAAGGATGGAGAAGAATTTCTGCTGGTGGGAACCAGAGGGAATGGGGTGCTGGTACTGTCCTACGATGAGCTGGCAAAGCAACTAGAATTGGTGGACCATTTCCAGGCGAAAGAAGGGCAGCTGACCAATGGGTTTATCAATTCTATCCTGGTAGAAGGCGACATGGTATGGATCGGGACGGAATTTGGGCTGAATGCCTATGACATGGAGACAAAGGAGTTTATGCAAATTCATCCCAAAGGAAAGGCGGCCCATAACCTCATTCAGTCCGTTATACGGGGAGACGACGGGCTGCTGTGGATCAGTACCCAGGATGGACTGATGTCGATGCAGGGCTCAGCAGAAGAACCGGTATTTCAGTTTTACTATGAGGAAGATGGATTGCAGAGTAATTTCTTCTACGTCGATGCGGATGAAAAGGCTCCGGGGGGAGTACTTGTTTTTGGAGACACCAGGGGCCTCTGCTCACTGGACCCTAAACAAATCAAGGTTGATGCTATCCCACCGGAGGTAGCCATCGTGGATTTTAGGCTATTCAATGAATCCATGAGCCCCGGCGAGACTTATGAAGGACGTACCATTTTGCAAAAAGCGATTGGAGAGACAGGCTTTCTGGAGCTGAGCCACCGGGACCAGGTAATTTCCTTTGAATTTGTCGGCCTTCACTTTGACCAGCCAGGGAAACACCAGTATGCCTACAAACTCCAGGGGTTTGACGAGGACTGGATTTACACAGAGGCTGACCAGAGAATTGCCCATTATACCAACCTGCCTTACCGTGAATATACCTTCATGGTCAAGGCTGCAAATGGCGATGGCGTTTGGAGTGAAACTCCGGCCATACTGAGGCTACGGGTGACCCCTCCTTTTTGGCGGACTCCTTTGGCCTACGGACTCTACGGGCTACTCTTCATCGGACTGCTGCTGGGCGTAAGGCAGTTGACCCTCATTCGTGTCAACCTCCGCAATCGCTGGCAGGTAGAGCGCATGGAGCGGGAAAAACTGGAAGCCGTAAATCGAGTCAAGCAGCAGTTTTTTACCAATATTTCCCATGAGCTGAGGACCCCGCTGACCCTGCTGATCAGTCCACTGGAACAATTGATTCAGGAGCGTAGCGGCGACTCACGCCTGCGAGAGATCCTGCTAAGGATGCACCGCAATGCCCATCGCCTGTTCAATCTGATCAATCAGTTGCTGGACATGCGGCGGGCTGAAGCAGGTCAGACCCGGCTACAGGTCGCAGAGGGCAATCTCGTGAAATTCACCCACGAGGTTGTACGATCATTTGATTCCCTGGCAAGAGATCGTTCCATTCACCTGGAATATGCGCCCGATCAGCCTGAGCTAAAGGTCTGGTTTGACCGGGATCAAATGGAAAAAATACTATTCAACCTGCTCTCCAATGCCCTGAAGTTCACGCCAGAGCAAGGACAGGTGAGGGTGCGTACCTACCTGTTGGCCGAAGAGCAAAAAGCCTGCATTTCTGTCTCGGATACTGGGCGGGGCATACCGGCCCACAAGCTGGGACTGGTATTCGATCGCTTTTATCAGGTAGAGGAAGAAGAAATGGCGGAGTCGGCCTATCCGGGCAGTGGTATTGGACTTTCACTAGCCAAAAGTCTGGTAGAACTGCACCACGGTGAGATTGAGGTCGATAGTCAGGTGGGCAAAGGCACGACCTTTCGGGTGTTCATGCTAATGGGGGATCAACATTTTGAAGAGGCAGAGAAAATTTCTGGCTTCAAGGACAGCGAGCATGCCCTGCATTACATCCCTGCCGAGAATCAGGAGGAGACCAAAGCGGAGGAGCCTATTCCAGCTTCCGCATCGGCTGAAGACCCAAAACCTGCTGAGCATCGGTACACCCTGCTGATTGTGGAGGATAACGAAGATATTCGAAGCTACCTGAGCGATATGTTGAGCCCGCAGTATGAGGTAATCGAGGCTGAAAATGGGCAGCAGGCGCTGGAACTCGCCCAATCGGATGCTCCGGACCTGGTATTAAGCGATATCGCCATGCCAGAAATGGATGGCATAGAGCTTTGCCGTCAACTCAAAACTGATGTAAGCACCAGCCACATCCCCGTCATCCTGCTGACAGCACGTACCTCCCTGATTTACAAGCTGGATGGCTACGATACCGGAGCAGATGACTATGTGACCAAGCCCTTTAACCTCCAATTGCTGGAAGCACGCATTCGCAACCTCATCCGCATACGGCAGCAACTCAAGCGGCGTTTTTCACATGGGATCGACTTAAGCCCATCGGAAGTTGCCGTTACCTCTCTGGATGAAAAGTTCATGCAGCAGGTGATGGGAATCGTGGAGGATCATATGGACGACTTTGAGTTTTCTGTAGAGCAGCTTAGCAAAGAGGTCGGCATGAGCCGCATGCAGCTTTACCGGAAGCTTAAAGCCCTTACGGGCAAGTCCCCCAACCAGGTGCTGCGTACCATTCGCATGAAGCGAGCGGCGCAACTGCTCAAAACAGGCCAGTACAACGTATCTGAGGTGACCTACATGGTAGGCTTTCAGGACCTGAAATACTTCAGGGAGCGGTTTAAGGAGGAATTTGGTGTCAGCCCCTCAGGCTATGAGGGATAGGGAGTGCTCAGTTTTTTCTCCATAGCATGACCCTGCGAATATCAGGCCCCTGGTTGCTAGCTAGTTTCGGAGTAGTCAGGGTCAGGGGGCCAGGTCCTTTTGATAGGAAAAGGCTCCCCAGGGCCAACGGCGCGAACTCCTTAACATAGGATTCGCCCCTTGGGATGCGGTCGTGCTCCATGCCTCGCAGAGGGGGAGTGTGAGCCTCCAGGATGCTGGCCCCAGTATGCTCCCCTCGAAATGATACCGCCAACTCAGTTCCGATGGTGGCCGAATCGCCGGTGTAGTACACAACTACTTCATATTCGCCTTCGGTTAGTACCTCGACTTCCCAGGTCAGGCTGTCAGCTTCAGAGGTCCAGTTGGTAAAGAAGGAACAATTGGGCCACCGGTTGGAGCGTTGCAGGTTGCCATGGGCAACGGCATCCCGGGCCGGTAGCTGGGTGTGAGAAAAAGATGGGTGGCCAACCGGAAAGGGCCTTAAATCCTCCGAAGGCAACTCCGTGAGCACCGTCTCCCGCCAATTCAGACGGGTTTGGGACATTTGATCCCGGACTTCAGGATACTGGGCGGCGACATCCCGGGTCTGCCCAGGGTCGGCCTCCAGGTCAAACAACTGTCCTGCATCATTGAGTCGGAACCGTTGCGTACGTACGCTGGTCTGCTCGCGCCAGTGGCTCACCAATGTCCGGCCGGGCCAGCTGACAGAATCCTCAGGACCCAGCAATGGAAACAAACTGTTGCCATCAACTGAGAGAGATTCCGGAGCCTGGATATTGGCTATTTCCAGTAGGGTAGGGAAGAGGTCCAGGCTACTCGCGATTGCATCGACCTGAAGCCCCGGAGAAACATGGGCAGGCCAATGAACGATCAGGGGAGACTTTAACCCTCCCTCATCTACGCTCCCCTTGATGCCTTCCATGCCAGCGTTCCAGCGCCAGCCATTGGGACCATTGTCAGACAGGTAAACCACCACCGTTCGCTCATCCAGGCCCAACTCGGCGAGGTGCCGGGTGAGGCGGCCTACGTTCCAGTCGATGTTTTCGGCCATGGCATAGGCGGCGCGGCTATGGTCCAGGTCTTCACGTTCCCGATAACGATGCTGAGGTAGTTCCATCGACTCGAACTTTTTCCACCAGCGATCAGGTACCTGCATGGGACTGTGAGGGGTATTGAGTGGTAGGTAAACCAGAAAAGGTTCTTGTTGATGCTCGTCGATAAACGCCATCGCCCGATCTGTAAGCACATCGGTAAGAAAGCCCTCCGATTGGACAATCTGCCCGTTATGCTCCAGTTCGGCGTCAAAATAACTGCCCCAGTGCCCTGAACAGTAGCCATAAAACTCATCGAATCCCCTGGCATTTGGGTGGTAGGGGGGCTGCATGCCGTTGTGCCATTTGCCAAAGGCTCCAGTCCGGTAACCCGCATCTTGGAGGATTTGGGCGAAGGTGATCTCGTCGAGGTCCAATCTTTCTCCCCCGGCGGAGGTACTATAGACCCCTCCTCTGACGGCGTAGCGTCCAGTCAGCAACTCGGCTCTGGTCGGAGAGCAAACAGCACTCACGTAGAAGTTCTCAAAAAATGCCCCCTGCCGGGCCAGGCTATCCAGGTATGGCGTCTCCACTACGGGGTTACCTGTCAGGCTGAGGTCCCCCCAACCCTGGTCGTCGGCGACGATGAGGATAATGTTGGGGGGAGCTTCTGCTTGATGGTTCTTCACCGAAGGCTGACATCCGGTGGACAGCAGGGTGATCAGGATGATTACAGGATACAACCTGATTGGTTTTGGGCAAAGAGCAGACATTCAGATTCAGTTTATTGCGATAATGTTCACCTTAACCTCCCCAACCCCTCCATCAACGCCCGGGTATGGTGATAAGGGCCTTTCCAGGGACCGGCTTTGTCTTCATGGAGCATCAGGCTGCCATCGGGCTGCTTGCCCCAGTGCCATTCTCCCGCCTCATCGTCGATCAACTCCCGCTTACAGTAATCCCAAAGCCTCGCACAGGCATCGAGATAGCGGTTCTGAGGATCAATCTGCCAGGCATTCAGGCAGCCGACCATGGCCTCGACCTGGGGCCACCAGTGATGGTTTCGGTCTATGTGCCCGTTGGGGCCTGATTCATTCCACAGAGCACCAGATTCTGGATCCACTCCTTTTTCCAGGGTCACGTCCACCATTTTTTGTGCCATGGACTTCACCTCCTCTAGCAGGCTCTCATTCCCCAGCACTTCTGCTGCTTCCATCAACAGCCAGCTCGCTTCGATGTCGTGCCCGAAGGAAATTTCGTCTGACAGGTGATTCCACCGGTCATCGAAAAACAGATGCAGGTGCCCTGTTGCTGGCTCTATGAATTTGTCCAGGAAAATACGGATCAGCCCCTCAAGGGCCTTGCGGACGATCAGATCCGGGACGACGCGGTAAAAATGGGTGTAAGCCTCCAGTACGTGGAGGTGGGTATTCATGGTTTTGGCAGCGTTCTGATCCTTGTCGCTTAGCCGTACATCCTCCAACGGTCCCCAGTTTCGGTCAAATGCCTCCAAATAGCCGCCGCCGTGGTCGATGTCATAGCTGTGGGCTTCCAACTGAGAAAAGATTTCTCTGGCCAGTTCTTTGGCTTCTTCATTTCCCGTCAGGAGGTAATACTCACTCAGTCCATAAATGGCGAAAGACTGCGCATATATCTGCTTTTTGGTCTCCAGTGGCTTGCCCTGGTAGTCCAGCATCCAAAACACTCCTCCATTCTCCGAATCGAGGAAGCGGTCGCAGAGGTAATGATAAGCACGCGTAGCGGTAGCGGCATAGTCTTCTCTTTCAAACATCCTGGCGGCAGTGGCAAAGCTCCAGAGGATGCGGGTGTTGAGGATCACGCCTTTCGCTGCCTGGGGGTACAGTTTCCCATACACATCCCTTCGGCCATAGAATCCCCCATTTTCTTCGTCCACCATTTGCTCCATCCACCAGTGGAGGATGCGGTGCAACTCGTTGTTCCATTCTTCGCGCAAACTCGCGATCTCCTGCTGGGTCATCATTGATGGCTTATGAGTTGCGTAGGATCTCCAGGTTGCGACGTATCATTTCGCTGCGGGTCCTGACGCTGTTGGCAGAAGTCAGCCCGTCTTCGGGGGTGTTGACACAGTAATCGGCCAGACGATCAACGGTTGAGGTTGCCACATGCATGCGTGTATCACTGGAGCCATAGTAGATGAAGACTTCATTTTGTTCATTGACGATCCAGCCATTGGAGAATACCACGTTGGATACGTCTCCGATGCGTTCTTCGCCCTCAGGTGCGAGGAAATGCCCGGCAGGCTGATGGGTTACCTTCCACGGCTCCGCGAGGTCGGTCATGAATAGGTAGAGCACGTAGCGCAGACCAGCGGCAGTATTTCGCACGCCGTGTGCCAAGTACAGCCAGCCTTTGTCGGTTTTGAGAGGGGCCGGCCCCTGGCCATTTTTCACCTCCTTGATCGTATGGTAAACCCGTTGGTCGATGATGTGCTCTTCTTCGATTTTGGCGGGATCCATTTTCTCCGAAAGTCCCCAGCCAATGCCGCCACCTGTGCCTACTCCGATGAAGCCATCCATGGGGCGGGTGTAGAAGGCATACTTCCCATCGATGAATTCGGGGTGCAGGACCACGTTGCGCTGCTGACTGGAAGGTGTGTCGAGGTCGGGTAGTCGCTCCCAGGTCTTGAGGTCTTTGGTCCGGACGATGCCCGCCTGTGCCAAAGCCGAGGAAGTATCATTTGCGGGTGCATTGGTATCCTTGCGCTCGGTACAAAAAACACCATAAATCCAGCCGTCTTCATGCTGAGTCAGGCGCATGTCATACACATTGGTGTCGGGATCATCGGTTTCAGGCAGGTTTACGGGGAAGTCCCAGAACTGCCACTGATCGACGCCGTTGGGGCTTTCGGCCACCGCGAAAAACGACTTGCGGTCATTGCCTTCGGCCCGTACCACCATCAGGTATTTGCCCTCATGGTAAATGGCCCCCGCGTTAAAGGCGGCATTCATGCCCTGGCGCTCCATCAGGTAGGGATTGGTAGCCGGATCGAGGTCATAGCGCCAGAAAATGGGCGTATGAGCCGCTGTGAGGGCAGGGTAGCGGTAGCGGGTAAAAATGCCATTATCGGGCAAAATGGGCTCATTGGGACGTGAAACGAGCGCCTGATGAGCATCGAGCAGGGATTGGAGACGAGTTTTAAAATTCATTTTTTGAGTAAGTAATCGGGTAGAGGTATGGGGTATAGAGGTATGGGGTATGGAGGTATGCAGTTACGCAGGTATGGGGTATGGAGGTATGTAGGAAAATAGCAGCGTTAGACCTTCATATCCTTCATACCCTTCATACCCTCCATACCTCCCTCCAGAATTAAGTTTTCTCCGGTTCAGCTCCTTCTGGCCAGTCCTGGAGCTTGTCGTACCAGTTTTGCTTGAGGAACCAGGAAGTAAGCAGGATCACGCCTACACTGATGGTCAGGTAGTCGTATTGCTGGATAACCAGGAATATGCCAGCGGCGGTCATGGCCGTCTGCCAGATGAGCCCCACAGCCACGTTGAGCGCGTCGCGACCCAGGTCTTTGTTCGCGGTGAGTTGGGGGTATTGTGCCAATGCTTTTTGGTGGATGGGTTTCCAGAAGCCCCAGGGTCGGACGCGGAAATAGAACTTTATCAGCACCTCGTCTTCCTCCGGCTGGGTGAGCAGACTTCCCAGGATAGAACCTAGCAGGGAGACCAGCAGGTTGATGGGAAATACGTAAAGCGGTTGTACATCAGGGAGCAACCAGGGCAGTACCATTGCTGCTACGATTCCGGCCAGCATTCCCCAGAAGTAGCCATAGCCATTGAAGCGCCACCAGTGCCACTTGAGGAGGTTGGCAGCGGTGTAGCCACCGTACAGTGCGGCTACGATCCACTGGATCAGTTCATTGAGCGAGGTAATGAAAAATCCTATGGCCGTCCCGATCAGCACAACCACCAGGGAAGTGGCATAGCTCATGAGCACGTAGGTTCTGTCCGAGCCATTGGGGTTGATGTATCGCTTGTATATGTCATTGACGATGTAGGCCGGAGCCGCGTTGACCGTTGCGGCAAAGGTGGACATGAAGGCTGCCAGCAAGCCCGCGATCAGCAGCCCCATCAGTCCGACGGGGACAAAGTTTTTGATCGCAAAAGGCAGGATCAGCTCAAAGTCCACCTCGGCTCCCATGGCGTTGAGGTCGTCGGAGAAATACACCAGTGCCAGTACCGTCAATCCGGTGATCAGCATGTAGCGCGGGATCAGCAGGACCAGGTTGACGAATCCGCTCATTTTGGCGGCTTCACGGGGCGTCTTGGCAGAGAGGACTCGCTGCATGTCGTAGTTGGGTGCAGGGCCTGCCATGCTTTGCAGCACGCCCTTGAAGAGCATCATCATGAAAAAGATGGTGAAGAGGTTCCAGCCGTCCTTTTGGATTTGCAGGTTGGCAGATTCCATCAGCCCCGTCCAGTCTATATCCAGGTTCCAGCCAAAGAAGACGTTTTTCCAGCCTGCCGGGATGAATTGTTCCAGCGTTTCAGGACTCACGGTGTACATGGCGATGATGCCCACAGAGATACAGGCAACCGTCATTACAAAAAATTGCAGTACCTCCGTAAACACCACACTGAACATGCCGCCCTTGATGACATATAGCGTGGTGATCGCAGTGAGGATCAGTCCGTACAATTGGGCGTTGGTTTCGGGATCAGCGGAAAGTTCCCAGGGCAGGAAAATCGCGGCAAATTTGCCGATACCGATGAAGCCGTAGGCCAGGAAGCCGATCACGTTGATCAGGGCGAATATCACCACAATGAGGTGGGAAAGTTCCGCTCCGCGGCCTTCTCCAAATCGAAACCTAATCCACTCCGCTCCCGTCATCACACGGCTGCGCCTGAGCCAGACTGATAGATAAACCATCAGGAAGATTTGGTTGAACACCGGCCACAGCCAGGGAATCCAGACGCTTTTCAGTCCATAGACGAATAGCAGATAGACCATCCACATCGTACCCGAGATGTCAAACATGCCCGAGGCATTGGACAGCCCCAGCATGTACCAGGGGATGCTATTGCCACCGAGGAAGTAGCTCTGCATGTTTTTGGACGCTCGCTTCGAGATCCAGAATCCGATCAGCACCGTTGCCACGATGTAGAGAAAAATAACGCTTATGTCAATCCAGTGAAGGTTCATGAGTGTTCATTTAACATTGAGCAGAATAAGAAGTGGTGATCGAGGTGATCCTGGTGGTCGGAGTGATCACTGTTCACAATGATAACCCTGGACCACCCTTCTCTTGTCTCGCCTCTAACTATCTCAACCGATACACATCCGGTAGGTCATTCTCAAACCAGACTTCATCTCGATGGCGAAAGAGGACAAAATCCGGTCGGCTGGGATGGCCCGGGTAGGGTACGTAGTGGTGATCCAGTCGGGCATTACGCCAGACCATGACGTAGGCGATGCGGCTCGCGACGGGATCGGCTACGATGTGATCCAGAAGGGTACGGTTCCACCAAAAGTGATCTGGAATTTTCTCCTGACCGGTCTCGGTCAGGGCTGGGATCTTTTCATGCGCCTCGGCGATTTCTACCAGCATGCGCAGGCGTCGGGTGAGATTTTGGGGATCGCCGTGGACGGAGATGTCGTGGTAATCATCCATGCCCATGATGTCCACATATTCGTCGCCGGGGTAGAAGGCGAGGTATTGCTCCTCTGTTTCAAAAATGTCGGTGGAATAGGCATAGATCAGTTGGTGCAGGCCCTTTTGATCCCGGAGATATTCCACCGTAAATCGCCAGAGATGCTGGTATTGTGCTGGGGTACAGTGGGTTGTGCCCCACCAGAACCATGAGCCGGTATGCTCGTGAAAGGGGCGAAAGATGATGGGGACCTTCTGCTTGAACAGAAAGCCCGACTCTACTTCATTGACAAAATCCGCGAATAAATCCAGCTTCCATTTGTACCAGTCGTGGTGCTCGCCACCGGGCAGGATCGTGGGAATGGCCGAGGTAGTGTCCCAGCTATCCCCCCCCGTGACCGGATTGTCGATGTGCCAGGAGATGGTATTGATGCCGCCACGTTCGTAGGCCTCGATCATCCATCGCTGCATGTCTGCGAAGCTGACCGAGTCGATGTTGTAGGGCTGTTGCCCGATTTTGCTCAGTTCCCACCCATAAATCGCTGGATAGGAGCCAGTCGACTCCAGCACATCTGAGCGGCCTTCTTCGCGCTTCCAATGGACCCCATATGCGGGATCATCCTGATGGCCAAAGAGAAATTGGCTGGAGCGTGCGAACTGATGCAGGTGTTGGTAGAGGGCTTTGGTTTGCTTGGTAGCCTGAGGGTCAACCATCTGAGAGGTAAAGTCGTCGAATTTGAAGGGATCCTCCAGGGCAAATGTTAATTGGGGAAGCAAAGTGACAGGGATGAAAAGGAGCAGGTAGGGCAAAAGCGACCAGGTTCGATTCTGTAGCATGAGTCGATCAGTTGGAGTCTGGAAATAGCCCGAGGTAAGTCTTTGCGAGAGAGTAGGTCCGGGCAGGGAAATATTCATCTACAATTAAGGAAAAAATGGGGGGAGGAGATAAGGGGCTCCTCCCCCGCATGAATATTGGATTAGCGAATGCTTATCATCCCGTTCCCATTACCACATGGGACCATCCGATATGCTAATCGCATCGACACTGATTTGGTAAGCTTCATCCGCGACATTGCCCGTCGTGAAGCCAATCTTCAGGTAGTCGAGCACTCCTTCAGGATCAAAGTCTGCAGCATCTCCTCCCCAAAGGGAGAATGCAGGACTGGTGAGCGGCAGGCTGACCATTACCCATTCGCCCTGGGTCTCAAACAGGTAGTCGGGTGCGGTCTGGCCCATGCCAAACTTGGAGTTACCCTGGAAGGTCTCGAACTGGAAGTAACCTTTTGCGCTGCCGGTATTGACCATGAGGTTTAGGTGCGGATTGGAAAGCTCGGCCAGGTCCACCGCCTGCTGATCCCAGAAGATCTCTCCGGTCCAGTTCCAGGAAGTAACGCCTGTACCCAGCTCCACGGTGAGGTAGTTGGCACCCATGCCGTTTCCTACTCCCGCGAGGTTGATGCCGCTTGTTGCAGAACCCGAATAAGGATCGACTCCGTCTTCGAAATTGAAGGCTTCCACTGCAGGCAGCATCGGACCATCCGTGATCATGACGTGGTCCAGGTGGATTTCAAATGGATTAACGCCATTCCCCTGCTTGAACCCAAAGGTAATGCGCTCCAGGCTTCCCTGTGAATCGAAGGTTAGGGCACCATCGCCCCACCAGTCTCCCCACTCAAAGTTGCTCAGGTCTATGCTGCGCCACTCCCATCCTTCAGTTGCGAACTTGTAGTCGTCTTCTGAGTCCGAAGAGGTGCCAGGGGTGAAGTGGCCTCCGGCACGCACGCCGCCCTGGGTGATTTCCAGCTGGAAATAGCCCTCGTTTCCGTTGGTATTAACCAGGAAGGTCAGGTGTGGCTGGTGGAACTCAGAAAGGTCAATGAAGTCGGTCGTTTCGATGGAGCCAATGTTCACGCCCCATGGATCGGTGATGTTATCCTCTACAATGCTCAGGAAGCCGTCTCCGCGCCCGGGGGCTACCCCTGCACCATTCAGGTCGGCATAGTCAGGCGCGATATCTCCGGCAGCGAAGGGATTGCTACCATCCTCAAAATTCCATACCAGTACAGGATCTACCGGGTCAAAGGAACCGTCGGGATCCGGGTCTTCTACCGGAATAGAAGGCGAGATACCGTTGTCAACGCCATTGCGTCCCTGCAGGGAGATGGTCACCGCGTCTGGGAGCTCCAGGCCTTCGGTAGAAATAGATACCTCCGTAGGAGTAGCCGCCCCACCTGCCAGTTCCAGGGTGTACCCCCCAACGGTAGCCGAGGTAAGCATGTCCATGTTCTGGCCTTTGATCTTGAAGTTTTGACCCCGGACGATGCTGGAAGGCCATTCTTCTACGACTGCGGTCGGGTACATGGGGCGAAAAACCACTTCACTGGTCGTGGACTTGCCCAGGTTGGTGCTGACAATGGCCGTACCGGCCTCCGTCAGGCGAGGTACCTTGATCACTACCTCAGTGGCAGACTTGGACACGATCTCATCATTGGAAATGGTCCGGCGATTGGATCCCAATTGTACTTCGGTTACCCGGTCGAGGTTGGTACCCTGCAGGGTGATCTCAGACTCGATCATGGCCTCCTGTGGGGTGATGGAGGTGATGGTCGGCAGGGGCCAGTCGATGTCGTAATTCTGAGAGAATGGCTCTTCCTGCTTGCAGGCAGTCAATCCAAGCCCAAGTAGGAGGGCGACGACCAGCAGCCTGTTTATATGATAATTTTTCATTGTGATTCTTGTGAAAGTTTGAAAAGAGACCGGCCGAAGCCGGCCCTTTGCTGAAAGGAATATGTGACTAGTGCTCTCGGAATGAAGTAATGACTCACCTGATCCTGGTGTAAAAAACTGACGAGCAGCACTTTCGACTACGAACTAGTGACTCCGAACTTCGAACTCTTTCCACTAGTAGCCTGGGTTTTGTTCCAGTCCCCAGGATTGAACCTCGTCCAGCGGGATGGGCTGGACAGGGTATGGATGGTTGAGGCCAGAGGTAAACGAACGCGCCTCACAGTTTGAGCGATAGGCTGCATCCAGGGCATCGAGGTAGCGACCAGTGCGTACCAGATCGTGGAAACGCAGGGCCTCCATGCCCAACTCGACACGGCGCTCCTGCCAGATGGCATCCAGCAGGTCCTGGCCGGTTACGGAGCCTTCAATCGGGGGCAGGGCACCATCAAGCGCACCAGCAGGGTAGGGATCATATCCAGCAGGATTGTCCTCAATTGCTCCTTTGGGCATGGTCGCCTGTAGGGCCCGCTCACGGATCATGTTGACCATGTCTCTCGCCTCAGACTCGTTGCCGAGGTGATAGGCAGCCTCGGCGTGCATAAGTAGCACATCGGCATAGCGCATCTTGCGGAGGTTCTGAGGACCGGACTTTCCAGGTTGAGGCTGGGCGATGTTGGCTTTGCGGTTCAGGTAACCTGTTTCGTTGGCGTCAGGAGTTGCGATTTCCTGGGCCAGCCCGTGTGCGACGTCTCCATTTTGGATGATGGTACAGGGACGGCGGGGATCGTTTGCCTCAAATGCATCAAAAAGACCCTGGGTAGGATTGTTGAAGCCCCAGCCCCAAAGAGAGCGGTTGTTTTGGAAGATATTCTCGTTAGAGCCTGTCTTCTGGTCACCAGACTCAAAGCTATTGGTGGCAAACTGGATTTCGAAGATGGATTCGCTGTTGTTTTCTCCTTCTTCTTCCCAGATAGTCGCATAGTTGGATGCCAGAGAATATTCCCCGGAATTTACGACGGCAGAGGTCATGTCGTACACGTCCTGCCAGGTGCGGCCATTGATTCCCTGACCAACTTCCATCATGTAGACACGAGCCAGGTAAGCCTGTGCGGCTCCTTTGGTAGCCCTTCCCAGGTCTTTGGTGGCATATTCGCTGCGTCGAGGTAGCATGTCGGCTGCCATCTGCAACTCTTCTACCACGTAGGCAAATGTCTCTTCCAGGCTGGCCCGGCTGACGTTGCGCACCTCTTCAGGAGAAAGCTCTTCGCGGAAGATGGGTACTCCCCCAAAGATTTTCACCAGATAGAAGTAGAAATAGCCTTTGAGGAAATGGGTCTCGCCCAGCAGGCGGGTCTTGAGGGCCTCGTCAAAGGTCGCTTCAGGCAGGTTGCCCAGGACGGTATTGGCACGGAATACCCCGCGGTAGTTATTGGTCCAAAAAGCTGCTGCGATGCCGCTGCCCGGCTCATTGGTCCAGCGCTCCATGTTCTGAAGCTCCAGGTAGTCGCTAGGAGTAGAGCCTTTGGCTGCGTCATCTGACAGGATGTCTCCGATCATGAATTCGTAGTTGTGGGCCAGCCATCCAAATGGACTGGGGCCTTCACCACGGGTAGTCGCTTCGTAAACGGCATTGACTGCCAGTTCTGCGTTGAGGGGATCATTGTAGAAGTTCTGATCCGTAGCCAGTCCCAGAGGCTGGCGATCCAGGAAGCCTTCGCAGGCTGAGAGGAATATGGCGATGCTCAGTAGGGCGAGCGTTTTTATGAAAAGTTTCATTGATCTAAAATTTGTTGAATGAGGCTTCGGTTAAAACTTCAGGTCAATGCCGACTCTGAATCGACGAGGCTGAGGATAGCTAGCTTGGTCCACCCCAAAACTGAGAGGGCTGAAGTTGAGTTCGCCGATTTCGGGATCCCAGCCGCTATAGTTGGTAAAGGTGAGCAGGTTGTCTGACGCGACGTAAATGCGCAGACGGCTGCCGTTCATGGGCAGAACAGTAGTGGGAAGGGTATAGCTCAGGGTAACATTACGTACTCGCATGAAGCTTCCGTCTTCCACATAGTAGTCGCTGAAACGCAGGTTGTCCTGATTGGAGATGAACATGCGGGGCTCATCGGTATTGGGGTTTTCAGGAGTCCAGCGGTTGAGGCGCTCGGTGGTGGCATTGTTATAGCCCAGTGGAGCGTGGAATGCATTCCACATGCCGTTCACGATCTCATTGCCATAGGTTCCTTGCAGGAAGATCTGCAGGTCAAGGCCCTTGTAGCCAAAATTCGCCCCAAATCCATAGGTGAAGTCGGGTGTCGCGCTGCCGAGGTAAACACGGTCTTCGTCGTTGATGATACCGTCTCCGTTCTGGTCGATGAACTTGATGTCACCAGGGACTGCGTTGGGCTGAATGAGCTCTCCATCTGCATTGAGGTAGGCGTCGAGCTCCTCCTGACTGTTGAACAGCCCATCGCTCTGGAAGCCGTAGAAATATGCGATTTCGTATCCAGGCTCGGTGCGGGTCGTGTTGCCTGCACGGGCTACTGATCCGCCGTCGTAAAATGGCACGGTACCCAGGTCCACAACCTCGTTGATGATTCGGGTACCATTCAGGTTAAACTCATAGGTGAAGTCTCCGGTAAATTTGCGGTAGCTCACAGCCAGTTCAACTCCGGTGTTTTGAATGTCTCCGGCGTTTACCTTAGCGGGGAAGGCCCCTGCATAGCGTGGGAGCTGCCCGTCCGTGATCAGGTCGGTGGTATTCTTGATGAAGTAGTCAGCGGTGACTACAATTTGATCATTCATGAAACCAGCGTCGATACCAATATTGGTCATGGTGATGGTCTCCCATACCAGATCAGGGTTTGAAACACGGGTAGGAATGAATCCCTGGACGATTTCTCCGTTGAAAACATAGAGCTGATTGGGCTGTACCAGGGTAGCGAAATTGTAATTGCTCGCGGCATTCTGGTTACCCACTTGTCCCCAGCCAGCACGTAGCTTCAGGTTGTTGACAAAGGAGACATTCTCCATAAAGCTCTCGTTGGCGATGTTCCAGCCACCAGAGAAAGAAGGGAAGAAGCCCCAGCGATTGGCTGCTGTAAAGCGGGACGAACCATCGTATCGCGCATTAATGGTCAGCAGGAATCGGTCGTCGTAATTGTAGTTCACGCGGCCAAAAAATGAAGCAAGTGCTTCTTCCTGCTGGCTGCTGGTGATATTGCTCAGAGTCGCGTCCCGGGCAGCCGACAGGTACCATAGACTTGGGTCATTGGGTACGTCAAATACGCTGGCCGACATCTGTTCAAAACTGCGTGCCTGGGCTTCTGCTCCGGCCATGACCGAAAAGTTGTTCTTGCCAATGCTATTGTCATAGGTCAGGAAGTTGGACCACTGCCAGGCAAAAGACTGGCGACGGGACTCGTTGAGGTTGCTCTGATCACGAAACTCCTCGTTGGAAATGCGAAACTCGGGAAAGAAGCCCTTGTTGTGGCGCATGGTCAGGTCGGCCCCTACCAGGCTGCGAAAGGTCAATCCTTCAAAAATGGTCGCCTCCAGGTTGAAGTTACCGACGATCTTGTTGGTGAACCCACGGTTATTTTGGTTTTCGTCCACAATCCGGGCTGCGTTTGAGCCTTCCTGTGGGATGCCAAGGGTGCCCCAGTTATCTGCTTCATAATCATATGCGGGACGCAAAGGAGTGGTCCGTACTGCTAGTGGCAGCACTCCGTTGAAGTAATCTCCATTGTAAAAGGTGCGGTCCACATTGGTGTAAGCCACCCAGCTGCTGGCCTTCAGCCAATCTGTGAGTTGCCAGTCATTGGTCAGACGCAGAAATACCTTGCGCATGTTGGTGTTTTTCACCAGGCCTTCTTCCTCAAAGTAGGTTCCCGTCAGGCTGTAGCGGTTGGTCTCGTTGCCACCGTAAACCGACACTGTGTAGTTCTGGATATAGCCAGTTTGCAGCACTTCGTCCTGCCAGTCGGTTCCCTCGTAGTTGCCATCGGCGACGAACTCCAGCTGATTGCGCTCCACGTTGGTCTCTGGATTGAGGCTGGATAGCAGTCCATCGTTTTCGTATGCCTCCAGCCTGAGCATGGCGTATTCTGAGGCATTGAGCATGTCGAGGGTTTTCCACGCTTGCTGGGTACCCGCATAGCCGTTGAATTCAACTGAGACATTTCCGTTTTTGCCTCGCTTGGTGGAGATCAACACGACCCCATTGGCACCACGAGAACCATAAATGGCGGTAGCAGAAGCGTCCTTCAGGACTTCAATTCGCTCAATGTCATTGGGATTCAGAAAGCTGATGTCATCTGTCTGAAATCCATCCACCACGTAGAGCGGATTACTGTTGTTGATGGAGCTATTGCCACGGATTCTAACCCTCACACCTGCACCTGGCTCACCAGACTGAGTGGTGATCTGTACACCGGCGACACGACCCTGCATGGCCTGGAGCACATCAGGAGTAGAAACCTGGGTAAGTTCATCTGCACTGACAGAGGCTACCGCTCCTGTCAGGTCACTTTTGCGAGCCGTACCATAGCCTACCACGACAACTTCATCCAGGGAGGTTTCGCTGGGGGTAAGCGTGAACCTGAGGGCTCCTCCCTCATTAATAGTCTGTTCCAGACGGTCAAATCCGATGTAGCTGATCAAAAGTGTCTGACCCGCATCCATATTGAATTTGAAACTGCCTTCCGTATCGGTAAGGCTACCGGTCGATGGGTTTTCCTTTACGACTACGGTGGCTCCTTCCAGGGGGACACCGTCTGAATTTAATACCGTTCCTTCTACCGAAATCGTTTGCGCCGATAGGGCAGAAAACAGCATAAGCATAATCCACAAACTGAGGCTATGCCGGAACGTCCGGCTGCCAAAGCATCTGGGAATTAAGTAGTGTAGCTTCTTCATTCCTTTTGATTTTGGAAATGTGTTGAAAAGATGAAATGGCACTTGACAGTTGGTCACTGTAAGTATCACCTTCCCAAAGTCATAAATGGTGAAACCATCATAGGTGGGCCTTCTGCCCAAGTAGGGTAGGGGCCTGTAACCCAGGAGTTCTTCACATATTTGTCACATTTATCCCCTCCCCTTGGTGTAAGTGTCCCGCTATATTTTTGCAGGAAATCATATTTTATCACGCCAGTTTGACGTCTTTACCAAGACGTATATATTTCATCATAAATCATACATCATGGTGGCTAGACTACTCAACAAACACTTCTTCAATCCTGCTTTGGTTCTTATGCTGATAGGTCTGGGGTTGTACGGACAGAGGGCAAGTGCTCAGGGGGAAACGTATATCACAGTCGAGGACGGCCAGTTTATCCGCCATGGCGCTCCCTATTATTTTCTGGGGGCCAATCTATGGTATGGCATGAACCTCGGCTCGGAAGGCGAAGGCGGTGACCGCGCCCGCCTCATCCGTGAACTGGATCGGCTGCAGGAGCTTGGCATCACCAATCTGCGGGTCATGGGAGCCACTGAGGGACCCGCTGATGCTCCATGGCGTGTGCAGCCAGCACTTCAAAACGCGCCCGGAGAGTTTGACGAAGAGTTGTTGGTGGGCCTGGATTTTTTATTAGCCGAAATGGGCAAACGCGACATGAACGCCGTCATTTGCATGAACAACTTCTTTCAGTGGAGTGGAGGCATGGCCCAGTATGTCGCCTGGTCACAAGGGGTAGAAATCCCCTATCCGCATGACCCCGAACATACCTGGGACGAATTCCAGCGCTTTTCGGCTGAGTTTTTTGCTGATCGAAAGGCCCAGCGGATGTTTCGGCAGGCACTGAAAACTGTCATTCAGCGCCGAAACAGCATAACGGGACAACTGTATGAGGACGATCCTGCCATCATGGCCTGGCAGTTGGCCAACGAACCCCGAGGCTTCGAGCGGGCCGAAGCCTATGCTAGCTGGGTAGGGCGCACCGCGCGATATATTCATCGGCTCGACAAGAATCACCTGGTTTCGCTCGGTGGAGAAGGCTTTTTGCTGCCCGAGGTGGGAACCCGTTTCGCTGAGGTAAGTCAAAACCGCCACCTGGATTATCTGACCTGTCACCTGTGGGTAGAGAATTGGGGTTGGTACCATCCCGCGCAGCCAGAGGCAACCTATGATTCGGCCTGGATAAAAGCCGTGGACTACCTTGGCCGGCACGTTGAATTGGCAGCTCGGGTGAATAAGCCGCTGGTGCTGGAAGAATTTGGCGTTTCCCGCGACGGGGGCATTTTCGCTGATTCGGCTGATACCGAGTGGCGCGATCGGTTTTATGAATCGCTTTTTACCGAAATA
The DNA here is from genome assembly GCA_964343195.1 of uncultured Bacteroidia bacterium. Classification (GTDB taxonomy): domain Bacteria; phylum Bacteroidota; class Bacteroidia; order J057; family J057; genus CAYVAP01. The sequence continues at coordinate 54,042 of CAYFIR010000019.1, forward strand.
TTGGACCATGCCCGGACCCGGAAGGTCATGGCTGGATGCAACTTCTGGTCCTGGTCTGGAGAAGGCATTCCCCTTCGTCCGGGAGAGTCCTGGGAGGAAGGCGATCCGTTTACCGGCGATCCGCCTCACGAAATCCAGGGTTGGTATGGGGTATATATCCACGACCTGAAAACCCGGGAGCTCATCAGGCGAAATGCGCGAGAAATGAATCAGCTAGGGGAACAGTAGCTCTAAGTCGGTTCTTTAGTCCCCTTTGGCAGGAGAAAATTATGGTCTTCGAACGTTTTTTACCCCTAATTTGATGAATATCTCCCCCCTATGGAATCTGTTGAAGACCGATCTTGAGGTCATGAAAATCAGAGATAGAAACTCATGATTTTGAGTAACATAGAATCTCGATTGAATTGTAGTAGTTAGTCTTAGCTGAACCCTGTGGCGGGGTTCAGCTTTTTTGTTGGGGTAAATTCTGCAAACTGGCCATACCGCTTCGGTAAAAGAGAAAGAAAGCCTAAATTCGGCCAAGACACACTCACCCCATGAGCAAAAAATTACTTGTCCTTACCGGAGGGGGCGACTGCCCCGGACTCAATGCCGTCATTCGTGCGGTAGTCAAAAGCGCAGAAACCGCCGGAGACTGGGAGGTTTACGGTAGCATCGAAGCCTACAATGGCGTGCTGCTGGACCCCCAGGAGATCATCCGCCTGGATCATACCAATACAGCTGGCATCCACGTCCGTGGAGGTACAGTTATCGGCACCACCAACAGAGGCGGCCCCTTCAACTGGCCCGTGGACAATGGCGATGGCACATGGGGAACCGTTGACCGTTCAGACGAAATGCTGGAGCGGCTCAAGGCATTTGGGATAGACGCTGTAATCAGCATCGGGGGGGATGGTTCTCAAGCCATTTCGCAGAAGCTGTTTGAAAAAGGCCTCAACATCGTCGGGGTGCCCAAGACCATCGACAACGACCTTTCGGCTACGGATTTTACCTTTGGATTTCAGACTGCCGTGCAGATTGCAACTGAGGGCATAGACAAACTGGTCACAACTGCTGAGAGCCACAGCCGTGTGATGATCATGGAAGTGATGGGGCGCTCTGCCGGATGGATCGCACTTCATGCTGCTGTAGGAGGAGGAGCTGAGGTCTGCCTCATTCCCGAGATCCCCTACGACATCCACAAGGTAGCTGAGCGCATCATGGCCCGCTACGAACAGCGTCGTGGTTTTGCCAATATCATCATTGCTGAGGGGGCCAAGCCCAAAGGAGGAACCGTCATTTCGCAGCAATCTGACGAGAAAGGCTATCAGAATGTCCGGCTTGGTGGGGTAGGGTACCAACTACAGGAGCAGATCAAAGCGGCAGGCTGCGATGCCTCCTCTCGGGTAACGGTGCTAGGCCACCTGCAACGTGGAGGGACTCCCACCGCATTTGACCGCGTACTAGCGACACAATATGGGGTCAAGGCATTTAAAATGGTGCAGGAAGGCAAATTTGGCCGCATGGCCGCCTACCGCAACAACACCATCATCGACGTGCCGCTGGTCGATGCGATCAAGGAATATAACTTCGTCGATCCTGATAGCTTCCTGGTGAAAACCGCGCGGGGTATTGGGATTAGCTTTGGCGATTAGTGGGACGAATACGGAATTCGGTATTTGTAATTCGTATTCGTAATGAAAAACTCTGACAGGCTTCTTGCCGTGGGTTAAAACCACGCAGCAAGCAGGAGGGTGATTGATGTCTCTGGATGTCGAGCTATGTTGGTTTTGCTTCTTGCTGCGGGTTAAAACCACGCAGCAAGCCGGGTGGGGGATGGATGTCTCTGGATGTCGAACGCATCCTGGGCTATGTGTCATCACATAGCCGCTGGCGAGGCTTTCAAAGTCGATGGCACCTATCTTGGGGTGAGAGTTACCTTTTTGCTGTAGATTCAAACCACGTATCAGTAAGTAGGATTATCTTCTCATGGCAGTTGGGTTTATTCCCTTATCGGGAATAAATGATTTTCGGAAGCGATTGATTCGGCTCATGACAATTTTTGACTATCTTCAAGTCCGATCATTGGCCTTGTTCATCACCTACAAAACTGACTCCCGGTCAAGGCTAGAAACCATCCATAACTATGAAAAGCGCTTCGTTTTTTTCCCTTTTGGTAGCCATGCTTATCATCTGGCTGCCACAGAGAGGTTTTGCGCAGGTATTTGTAGGGGATCTCTTTCTCGAAACCCAAACAGAAGTTGACACTTTCCCCTACACTGAAGTTACAGGGCATCTTTCGATTGGGGGAGCAAGTGTGGATTCTCTAAAAAATCTCAATGGGTTGAGCGGCCTGAAAAGGATTGGGATGGATCTGTATATCTCCGGTAGCTCAAACCATCTTTTATCGATTTCAGGATTGGATAGCTTGGCTTCTATTGGAGGGAACATTAGAGTTCTAAATGCTCCAGTGCTCCAGAGCATAGACGGGTTTGAAAGCCTTGACTCCGTTGGGGGGCAGATCAGAATCGAAAACTGTGATAGGTTAAAATCTATCAGCGGGTTTTCCAATACGAGCTATGTGGGAGAATGGATCAGATTTAGATTTAATGACTCCCTTCAAACCATCTCCGGCTTTGATCAACTGAACAATGCTCAGGCACTAGGCTTTCAGAATTTGCCACTACTGGATTCACTTGGGGGGTTCCAGCATTTGGATTCCCTTGCCCAAGAATTATTTGTTATCAATACTGGGCTGGCCCATATCTCTGCACTGCATGAGTTGGAATGGATAGGTAGTGATTTCGTGTTCAATGGGAATCCGAGGGTACTGAACCTTGATCCCCTTAATACCCTCACCTACATCGGAGGGGATTTTAACCTCATTTATTGCGACAGCATCAAGCAGTTTGATTCCCTTCGTCATGTGGAGGAAATCGGAGGAGAGATATATGTGAATTTCAATGATAGCCTGGAGTCGCTGGATGGTTTGCATGGGCTCAGCACAATTAAGGCTGGAATAAAACTTTATGGCCAGAATTCCAAATTGGATGACCTGGCCTTTTTCCAGGATATTCATCGGGTGGACGGGAACCTGGAACTGGGAGAATTTCCGGGGCTGACTACCCTGGATAATTTGGTTCAGCTTGACAGCATTGTAGGGGCGCTTCATTTGTATGACATTACTCTGGACAATCTGTCGGGTCTAGACTCCCTGAGGTACTGTGAGGTGATGCGATTTATTGGGTTGCATACCCCTAAGCTAGACTACTTCCCTATGCTGGATACCCTTTTCTCACTTGAAGTGGTTAACTGTCCCATTATCAAGCGGATTGAAGGATATTCAAGCCTGGGCAGTGTGGGCTCTTTCATTCGCCTTAAAAACAACCTTGCATTAGTTGCTATTGACGGATTCCCAAGCCTGACGAAAATCGCGGGAACCCTGAGTATTGAGGAAAATCCATCTTTGGTAGAGATAGCGGGTTTTACTACTCTGGATAGCGTAGAGGCAGGAATTTCTATCAGAAATAACGGGTCTTTGTTTGGTGTGCCCGCCTTTGCTAACCTGACCTATGTGGGAAAAACTCCTCCCCTCAATTTCTTTAATGTCGTAGTATCAGGGAATACGCAGCTTTTAAGCCTTTGCGGACTGAGCCTCTTTGCTGCGGTCAATAACGTGAATCTCAATGTCGCCAATATTACGTTGAGCTATTCCTCCAATGCTCCGGGGGTGAGCCTTGCCGATGCTATAGGTAATGGCCCTTGTGAATCGGGTAAGTTCCCTGTGCTGGGTCAGGTAATAAGTGACCAGAATGCGAACTGTCAGGTGGAACCCACGGAGCCTGGTCTGGAGAATTGGTTGATCAAATCCAACCCCGGTAATTACTACAGTATAACCGATGCTGATGGTCAATTCGAAATAGGAATGGATACCACCGGCTATTCACTTGAGCTGATACCCCCTTATTCAATACAGCAGTACCTCAATTCTCCTGTGCTATGTGACACGTTTAAAAATGTCAATGTTGCGTTAGGGAATATCCCGGCAGAAGTAGATCCGTGGTTGGTATCGGTACCTCAATGTCCTCAGATTCAAATCAGTTTTTCTAACCTGATTTTTCGCCGCTGTTTTACAAGAGACATCACCTTACACTGTCAAAACCTGGGAAATGCTAATGCGGATTCGCTGCAAATCATGGTGCGGCTGCCTGACTTGGTGAATGTACTGGGGGCCTCAACTCCCTTTCAGTATAGTCAGGACAGTAGTACGCTTGTTTTCGATGTCGGGTCTCTCATGCCCTATACATCCCAAAGCATAACGATTATCACGGAGGTGGTGTGTACCGATGTTGAGCACCTGGGCCTGGAGCAATGCATTGAAGCCTGGGCGGAGAGTCCTTCTTTCTGTGGAGCCATGAATACAAATCCTAATGGGGGCTCAATCGCCTTGCAAAATCGCTGCGTCGGCGATAGCCTAGTTGAACTTGAGGCACGGAACCTGTGGAAATTTCCGGTAACAGACTCTCTGGCCTACACGATCTATCGGGATACTACCATCATCGAGCTTGGGAACATTTTGTTGGACACTGCCAACAGCGCCATCTTTTCTTTCCCCGCCGGGCAATCTACTTACCGACTGGAAGTCATGCAGGATACTTCACATGACTATCCGGGACTTCTTGCCACAGCGCTGGAAGGGTGTACTGACTCGCTTTGGGGCTATACCTCGCGAGGGATGATCAGCAAATTCCCGGAACCCAGGTCGCGTAGTCATCCTGCCTATGAGGTTCGCTGCCGTCCCATTATAGGGGCTTACGATCCCAACGACAAACAGGTACAACCCACCGGTCTTGGGCCGCAAAGTCTCACGTTTCCAGGCACACGACTGACCTACCGGATTCGCTTCCAAAATACCGGGACGGATACAGCCTTTAATATTCGGGTGATTGACACTATGAGCGTTTTCCTGGATGTAAGCACCCTGGAGGTTGCTTCTTCCTCCCATGATTATCAGCTTTGGATTACAGGAGATTCTGTTCCCATTCTCACTTTCTATTTTCAGAATATCCAGTTGCCTGACTCCAATACCAACGAGCCTCTAAGCAACGGGTACATTGAGTTTGAGATCAATCCCTATGACGGAGTTCCTCTGGGGCTCGGCATTGAAAATTTTGCCGATATCTATTTCGATTTCAATCCGCCCATTCGGACAGATACCGCCATTACGACATTGGGTATTTACACGCCTGATCAGAACCTTCAGCCTGGACAATTGACCCTGGTCAATATTCCTCCTGCTGTTCCGATGGGATTGGCTGTGCCAGATACCTCTCCAACGATAGCCCAAATTTCATGGCAGGATCAGGCAACTGATGAATTTGGGTTCATTTTATACAAAAGCGAAGGGGATACCCTGAGCTTTGCAGTCCTGGATACGTTACCTGCCAATACCTCAAGCTACGTCGATTCTGCGTTATTTATCGGCAGCAATTCTTATTACCGGATTCAATCCTATGGTATGGGAGGTGCGTCAGGCTTTTCAAATCTAGACTCTACCTATCGACCAGTCCCCACTCCCCCTACTCCCCAAATCCTGGAGATCGTAGATTCTGTGTACTATGAAGCATTGGTCAAATGGAATGATAGTACGAGCTATGATTCAGCTTACGTAGTACAGCGAAGTCTTGATTCTCTGGTGTTTGTAAGCCTGGATACCCTCGGAGCTTCAGTAACTGAGTACCTGGACCAGGGACTTTTATTGGATCAGGACTACTGGTATCGTGTCATTGCCTACAATCAATCGGGTGCGTCTGATCCTTCTTTAGCTGTCAAATTCCGGCAAAATACCCCGCTCCCAACTCCTCCCCAGAACGTTTCACTTCATGACTCCCTGCCTCTGATAGCCTACCTGACCTGGGATGCAGGGGGCGTATTTGATGAGACTTATCTCATTCAGCGTAGTTTGGATAACACGACCTTTGCCGCACTAGATACCATCTCAGCACCTAATGCCAGCTATACCGACACCCTGCTGGCCTTTGAGACCCATTACTGGTATCGGGTCATTACTGAGAATGTTTCTGGCCAGTCGCTGCCTGGCGATACGGTGCATTTTTACCAGGGTGTCCCAATCCCTCCCAGTCCTCAAATCGCCGAGATTGTCGATTCTGTGTACTTTGAGGCGTTGGTCAAATGGAATGATAGCACGGATTATGAGTTGGCCTACGTCGTACAGCGCAGTTTCGACTCGCTGGTATTCATCAGCCTCGATACCCTGGGTGTGTCTGTAACACAGTATCTGGATCAGGGGCTTTCATTGGATCAGGATTATTGGTATCGCATCATCGCCATGAATGACTCCGGTGCTTCTGAGCCTTCAGAGGCTGTCAAGTTCCGGCAATCTCCACCTTTTCCAGAGGCCCCATTATCCCTTCAGGCGACCCTGCTGCCCGATTTGGAGGCTCAGCTAGAATGGGAGGATAACCAGTGGGAAAGTGGATACATCATAGAAGAAAGGAGTTTGGATAGCCTTTTTGTGCCGATTGACACCTTGCCAGCCAACCAGGAAAGTTATCTCATCCAGCAGGATTCGTTTAATCTCTCCTATCAATATCGGGTGATAGCCTTCAATTCTTCAGGGGTATCCGAACCTTCCAATGTGGTGGAGGTAAACCACATCTTGCTTCCCGCTGAAGCGCCAGATAGTCTCCAGATTCTGATGGTGGAGGATGGAATTCCCACCCTCACGTGGATAGATAGGGCAGAATCAGAGGAAGGCTTCAAGTTGGAGCGTTCGGAAGAAAATCAGCCATTTGCTACGATTCAAACGCTGCCAGCTAACAGCACCATGGCTACTGACTCCACCATAGAAAGCGGCAGAATCTATGTTTACCGGGTATTGGCTTTTAATGCCGTGGGGGATTCTGACCCAAGTAACGAGGTTGAATATCAAATTACCTCGGTGGAATCAGATCTGATGGATCTGGATCAGTTGTCGTTGTATCCCGTTCCCTTTGACCAGGATCTCTGGATCATCAATGGGGGAGAGCCGATGCTGGTTGAGGTATTGGTGATGAATTCTCAGGGGCAAACGGTAAAGTTTATCGAGGAAGTCCTGTTGACAGAGCGACTTCACTTGTCGCTGGTCACACTGCCTGATGGGGTGTATCACGTTCGTGTTTTGGAGGAATTCGGGCAGAAGTCATGGATCGTAGCTAACGTGAGTTTCGGGTTTTACTCAACTGATTTTAGGCAGAAACTCGATAGCG
>CAYFIR010000020.1:0-60411 GCA_964343195.1 uncultured Bacteroidia bacterium
GAGAGAGGGAGGAATCAGAAAGTTTAAAGTGCTACTTTCTCCCCTACAAAAAAAGGTAGGCCAAAAAACTTCGGCATTTCAGGCTTCCCTGCAAGCCGCCCCGAGCGCCAAATGCCGGGCCAGCGCCGCCCCAGGTTTGCTTTATTGTTCTTTTTGAGGGTAGCGATAAAATAGGCTGGGTATTATTCATCAATTTGCTGCCCTAGTCACGCTGCTTCTTCCGTAATGAGCGCTTCTCCATTGGCACGGTTGGAACCCTTTTCCCTGATCTGATCCATTACCTCAAAGAAAGTGTCCAGCTTTTCTGCCGGAATATCATTGTATAGCTCTTTATTGAAGCCAATAACCACTTCCTTGGATCGTTGCTTGGCATATTGTCCCTCCTTGGTCAGGAAAATGCGTACCATTCGGCGGTCAACAGGGTCTGGCTCACGGTAAATCAGGCCGCGTTCTTCCAACTTGGCCAGCATACGAGTCAGGCTACGAGCTTCCATGCCCATCAGTGGGGCAATTTTTGTGGCAGGTGTGCCGTTTTTTTCGTCGATATGCAGGAGTACGAACCCAATATTGGTCGTGATGCCTTTCTGCGTCGCTTCTACGTTATACATACGAGAAATGGCGAGCCATGCGACTTTGATGTCAAAGCATATAGCCCGTCGCTTCTCTTTGATCTTTACTTCCACGATACGTCAATGATTGTAGGTGATTACAGAGGAACAGGTTCACTCTGCTGCAAGCAAAAAGTGTTATGCTTGCATACAATTTTAATCAAATACCGCTAAAATTGCAAGGCGCGGCGAAAGGGTTAGTTTTGTCGGTGTAAGTTTTGCTCCAGATCCAAACCGCACTATGAAGCATCGTATTGTTTCCTTTTTCATCCTTCTCTTTGTCTCTGTGTCCCAGTTATGGGGGCAAACCCAGATTCGGGGTTCTGTCTATGACCGGGCGAAGCGTCAGCCACTTTCCGGTGTGACGGTTGAGCTGCAGGGTACTTCCGTAAGGGTAATGACGGACAGAGAAGGTTTTTTTGTTTTCCCGCCTGTTGACAGCGGGGCCCATCGAATCATCTTTTCCAGGGCTGGCTACAGAACCGAGCGGAGAACCCTGGATATCCTAAAAACAGATCCGGTTTTTTCTGTCGGGGTTTCCCTTCGACCTGTCGGGGTAGAGGCGGAAGAACTTAAGCCCAGTTCTGCTCATGGCTATTCCCGCGCGACACTTTCTTCGCCATTTGTCCAGCTCAATCCCAACAGCAGGAACTGGCAAAAGTGGCAAAGTCGCAGCATGCCCGAGGCCCTGGGCCAGCAATCTCCCAGTTTATGGCTGATCAGTCCCCGTTACAGCACGCCTACCGTCCAGATGCGTGGGATGGACCCACGTCGACAGGGATGGCGGTATGAGGGAGTCCTGTTGAGTCCGAGCCTGAGCCTTCCGGGCGAAGCATCTGTGCTTGGCTTGCTAGACCCCTGGAGTGTAAGCCAGACCGATATTTTGTTGGGATCAGGGTTCACTCTGTGGGGGGCAGGCAATCCCGGAGGCCAGGTTCTGATGAGGAGTGAAGTTCCAACTTTTTCCTGGAGAAAATTTGCGGCTCATGGAAACCTGAAGCACGAACAGCTATTCGGTGGAGTGGGAAGAGGGACACACGCAAACATCAGCATCCACACTCCTTTTCTGGGCATAAGTGGTGGAGTATCAAGCAGGAATTGGGGTGATTTGCAAGGTGCTAACGGGTTGACCGTCCCCGGTTCTGGTTATCAACAAAAGAATAGTAACCTGACCCTGGCCCTGAAACTGGGAGAAAGGCAAAGTTTAACCCTGGGAGTCAGGCAGGGAATACAGGAGCAGACACTATTACTCGGGCAGTATCGTCCCGGCATTGGACAGGTGGCTCAGGATGAGCGCAGCCACCAATTGACCTATGCGACATACAGGTTGAACCTTGACAATGCGTTTGTTTCCACCATCAAAGCCACTGTCGGGCTGCAGCGATACAGGGATGAACTGGCGCGGGAGTTGCCCGATTCTCTACCGGGGCAAAAGGAGCGACTTGAACTGAATTCGCTATCAGGGCGTGTGGAGATCCTATCGGTAATTTCGCCCCTGTGGCACATCTCCACGGGAATAGAAATGCAGCGTGAGGCAGTTTCCTCAGAGGTTACCGCATTGGACCCCAACGGAACAGAAGAGCTGTTGCCTGCGCTGCTTCCCAATGGCTCTACCTACGGACAGATGAGCCTGTTCTCGTTACATACCCTCGACCTGCTAAAGCTCAGGCTGATATTTGGGGGGCGTATCCAGGGAGACTTGAGATCTGTTGGATCTCAGCAGAATCCCGCGGACTGGCAGAGCCTGCGTCTGGCCGGAAATGTGGGGGGAATGTATCCGCTATCACCTAACTATCAGGTGTTTGGTAACCTGCGCGCAGGGTATCGGGCGCCCAGCCTGTTTGAATTGGGTGGATTTGGCCAGATTCCCTCCGGGATAGCGGTGCCAAGTGATAGCCTGGGAGGAGAGCAGGTGGTAACCTCTGAAATTGGGATAAAAGCTCAGACCGATCACTTTGTAGGAGTATTGGCCCTTTATCGCAGTCAGTTCAAGGATTACATCGGTTACACATCGGGTTCCTGGCAGGGGGCTGGCCTATTCCTGGATCAGTATGTCTGGCAGGCCGCCAATGTTGGGCGGGCATTTATCCAGGGACTGGAGGCCTCTGTCGAGGTTCCGGTAGTGCCAGCCGTCTCGGTGTATGGCAGCCTGACCTACAGCTATGGCGAACGAATCAATCAGGGGCTCCCCATGGAGCGAATTCCGCCATTAAACAGTCGCCTGGGAGTTTACTGGCAGCATGCCCTGGGACTCTGGAGCCGCCTCGAATGGCGCTATGCGGGTAGCCAGGAGTTATTGGCCCCCATAGATCGTCGTGACCCAGCCGTTGTGGCAGGAAATCCCGCGTGGAATGTGCTGGACCTGAAACTGGGGTACGAATTCAAGTGGGGATATGCCACCCTGGGTATCCTGAATTTGCTCGACGAGCAGTATCTCTACTATGGCAGTGATCTTCCAGGGCAGGGCAGGGTAGTGGTGGGATCACTTCAACTGGGCTTTTAGGCAGGGTAAATCCGAGGATTAAAAAAGTTGCGCAGATGACTGTATAGTCTCTCAATCTGCTCCAATCTTTCTGCTCAAACCACGGACTGGTCAAAAGGTCTGAACCTTTGGTCTATGAAAGTTTGAAAATCCCCCCTTGGCCTGTATTTTTACCCCGATAGGATTTATTCGGAACACCACATTTTTCAAAATTATCCTCGCACATGAAACTTCATGAATACCAAGCCAAGGAGTTGATCAAAAGCTATGGCGTACCCATTCAGGAAGGGGTTGTTGCCTCTACCGTAGAAGAAGCCGTCGCTGCAGCTGAAAATCTATATGAGGGTGGCCCTGAAGGGCAATTCTTTGTTGTAAAAGCCCAGATCCATGCGGGTGGCCGCGGAAAAGGGACCATCACTGAAACCGGCTCAAAAGGAGTGGTAGTTGTGAAGGGACTCGAGGGGGTAAAGGAAGCCGCGGAAAAAATCCTCGGAGGTACCCTGGTGACCATTCAAAACGAGGCAACTGGTGGGCAGAAAGTCGGCAAAATCCTCATCGCACAGGATATGTACTATCCAGGCGAAAGCGAGCGAGAGGAACTGTACTTCTCCATCACCCTTGACCGTGAAACAGGTCGCGACGTGATCATTGCTTCCAGTGAAGGAGGAATGAACATTGAAGAGGTAGCAGAAAAAACTCCAGAGAAAATCGTAAAGGAGTGGATTGACCCTGTTATAGGACTTGCGGGCTTCCAGGCTCGTAAGATCGCCTTCGGCATGGGACTGTCCGGTCAGGCCTTCAAAAGTGCTGTTAAGTTCATCATGAACCTTTACAAGGCATACCAGGGACTGGATGCCGAACTGGTTGAGATCAACCCCATGTTCAAAACTGCTGATGACAAGGTCGTAGCAGTTGACTGTAAAATGGCCATCGATGGCAACGCCCTTTATCGTCATAAGGATGTCGCTGCAATGCGCGATACTGCTGAGGAGGATCCCCTCGAAGTAGAAGCCAGCCAGTCTGACCTCAACTATGTTAAGCTGGACGGAAACGTAGGCTGTATGGTTAACGGTGCAGGTCTGGCCATGGCTACCATGGACATGATCAAGCTTTCTGGTGGTGACCCCGCCAACTTCCTGGACGTAGGCGGTGGAGCCAATGCGACTACCGTAGAGCAGGGCTTCCGCATCATCCTGAAGGATCCCAAAGTTGAAGCCATCCTGGTGAACATCTTTGGGGGCATCGTACGCTGTGACCGCGTCGCCAACGGTGTCGTAGAGGCTTACAAAAGCATCGGCGACATTCCTGTGCCCATCATCGTACGCCTGCAAGGCACCAACGCTGAGCTCGGAGCCAAAATCATCGATGAGTCTGGTCTGAAGGTAACTTCTGCCATCACCCTGGCTGAAGCTGCCGCACGTGTGAAGGAAGCACTTGCATAAGCCTCCTTACCAAGGCTATTGTCAATAAGAACCCCCAGGACATACTTGAGTGTCCTGGGGGTATTCTTTTGATGGGAATCAACCCCACTCTCCCCGCCTCGGAAATAAAAAAGCCACCCTATAGGTGGCTCTTCAGGACTCATCGATGACAAAGTAATTCATCGCTAGGCACAATGACCTTGCCCGAGGGGCAGCATTTCTTCTGGTAGTTTTACGCTGTAAATGATTTTACGAACCGTGTCAAACTGTAGGTAGGCATATTCCTCCAGAATAGCCTCGATAGCCTCAGCGGATCTGATACCAGAGTCACGAAGTTGCAGATAGCGACGCTTGATCTGTAGATCGCGTATCGCTTTCTGATTCAGTAAATTTAGTTCTTCGAGCTTGTGGTACAGATCATCTGACACGATCTGGTGAATCGGATTGTTCATAGCTCCTCCATTAATGTGATACTTAGACGAGGTAGCTGTGGGCCATAGGCAAGTCGTGTTGGGAGGTTTTGGCGTTTTGGTTAGAAGGAGAAGCCCATACTGGCATTAATCGTGTTGCGAGACACCTGATTAACGATGGTAGGGACGTATTGGGTTGGGTCAGCCAGCGTGTATGGACTGAATTTATCCGCCTGTTGCTGGTTTACTAGAGAAACGTCGAGGAAAAAATTCGGTTGCCTGATGCCTGCCCCCACGGTCAAAAATGTCCGAGAACCGTCAAGACTCTGTGGAACCACTGCATCGGCGGGATCAGATCCAGTAAGCTCCCGGTAATCATCCATATTGGGAACCAGGGTAAGGTATTCTTCTCCTTGCCCCTCAAACGGAGAAGGATAATAAGCATATCCTGCACGCAGGCGGAATATCCCAAACCGGGCTTCTCCCCCCATCCGAAAGTTCACCACGCCCCGATACAGCTCATCAATACGCTGGTTTTCTGCATTAAAGTCATAAAAATCAGGGTTATTGATGCTGCTCACGCCACTGCTAAGCTCTGCTGAGCTGTAGTCCACATACTCTGCATCCACGGTGATGAATCCGGCCTTGTTGACAAGTACCATCAGACCACCAGTAAGTCGGTAGGGAGTGAAAAGGGAGTAGGTATATTCGGCCAAATCGGTTTCTATGGACGAATTGGTATTCTCGACACCATCAAAGAAGTCATGTGAAAGCGTGCTCGAGAATTGATCAGTAAGGGTGAGGTAGGTTGGGGTCTGGGCAGATAACCCTACTCTCAGGGCGTCTACGGGCCGGTAAATCAAGCCTACCTGACCTCCGAGGCCACTGCCTCGCGTTGTGTACTGGTCGGTGAACTGAAGGGCTATACTGGGTATTTCAAGATCAAATCCAGGATCGCCGGGAAGGGGAAAATTATCCTGATTGGGATCATAGACTTCATATAGGCCATCTACATCAGATTCGTTGAAATTAAAGGTGTTTTCATACCGGACGCTTTGCAGGTTCACAGAAGCGCCCAGGTAGAGCTTGTCACCAAAGTTGCCTCCGATCGCAGCATACCATTCGTTTCTTCGCCCGCTTTCCTCCAACTGGAAGGTTTGTTCAATCTGCCCTTCTGAGTAGGCGGGGAAGTAAGTGTCTGAAGTTCCTGCTACCGTGTCGATCACAAAGGTGTTGAAGGCAATCTCGGGATACGAATCAAAAGGGAGGTTGCCAAAAGGAATTCCCTGGGCCTGCTCAGCAAACATTTGGGAAATGGAGCTATAGGGGTTAAATCCTCCAACAGCGAGTCCGTTCCGGCGATAATTCTCGAGCTGGTTGTATCCAAAGGCAAATGTATAAGACTTCAATCCTGCCTGTTGTTCGTAACGGTCTTCCCCATTATCGTAATAGTTGAGGTTGGTGAAAGCCACTCCTACACTGGGGAGCGTCATGAAGGTTTGCCCCTGATTCTGGGTTTTTTCAAGCAGGCTGGCCCGGTTGTTTACCGTATTAAAACCTGGGGTTATGACGAAAGTCGAACTTCGATAGACTCCCAGACCGGCGGGATTAATCGACGCGGCCGACAGGTCCGCTCCAGCAGCAGAGAAGGCTCCTCCCATTCCAAGGGTACGGGCGGTTCCTACCAGGCTTCGCTGGCTGTGTCTGAGGGCATCAATTTCATTCTGAGCAGTAAGAAAAGCCATGCTACTCAGAAAAATCAATAGTAGTGAGGTATATCGTTGGGTCATCAAAAGCATGGTGTTGAGTAATAATGGTGATACTGGTCTTCAGGTGTACCTACCTTAAATTACGAAACAGGGCGGGTAAAGACCCGCCCTGTTGAATATTGGTGTCTGGTTGCTTATCGCACGCAACCTAGTTGTTACGGCGGCTACTGTTGCTGCTGTTATTGCCACCACTACGTGGGCTGGTGCTTCGGCTTGGGCTGCTGCTTCGTTGCATGGACCCTCCAGAAGAGCGACTTGGGGAAACCGAACGACTTGGTGTGGTCGAGCGGCTAGGTGACGTCGAGCGACTCGGGGAATAGTTCCGGGTCGGAGAGGTCGAACGTGCTGGAGGACTATAGTTTCGGCGACTTGGGCTATTCGGAACAGTTCTGGTCTGATTCCGACTTGGGCTCACTGTCCTTGAAGGACTGGTCGTACGTCGCTCGATGGTCGTATTGGAACGAGCAGGAGTGTTGGTCCGGGTAGTTGCACGGCTTGGAGCAGTATTTCGCTCGGGAGTGGCCATGCGAGTTGGGGCACCAGTGCTATTACGGGTAGGCTGAGCCGTAGTGGTACGGGTACGAGGCTGCAGGTAAGCATCCTGAGTCCGTGTGGTGGTCGTGGTACGAGTCGCCTGCTGAGTACGGCCAGCGGTAGAACGTCCCTCACTGGTACGTGTCGTCGTGGTCGTACGGGGGCCTGCATTGGCACTACCTGCCTGTGGACGGATGTCCCGTTGGGTAGAGGCAGTCCTGGTCGAGGGTCGCACGCGGGTAACAGTAGGGGAAGCATTGTTGCGAGTACCGGCATTGCTGCTATACACTACTGGCAGCCCGAATGAGTTGTACCCATTGCGGTAATACCCGGGAGGACAATAGGCATTGCTGTAGAAGCTATTGCCATAAAAATATGGATCGTAGAATCCGGATGGTCCGTAGCCATAATAGGTACTTACCCATGGGTTGGAGTAATAAGATCCCCAGCTGTTATATGAGCCATAAAGGTTATAGCTGTACCAGGTATTGTATCGGCGGGCAAATGGATCATAAGGGTTGTATGGCGAAGCAAAGCGGGGAGAATTCCAGCTATACCAGCCATAATTGTTGTACCAGTTATTCCAGCTTGGAGTACCCATGACGAAGTACAGGTCATTGGAATAGTAGGGGTCATAGTAACGCCAGTTGCTGTTGTACGCATTGTCAAAGCGGCGCACACGACGAGAGAAGTAAAAATCGTCATCAGCATAGTAGGCGTCCATGTAGTTATCTACCGAGCTGCCACGCTCGCTATAGGTATTATAGCTGCGGTCATAGCCTTCTTCGTAGTCCGACCAGCGATCGTCGCGTCGTTCTACGGTGCGGTCTGCTACTTCAGGAGCAGTTGTCTGATCGCTGCTGCTGTAGTAGACGTCATCGTATTCGGTTGTGGAGGCATAGCGTGAGCTTCCACAGGCCGACAATGCCAGCCCGAGGCCTGCCACAATCCATAAAGGTAAAAGTTTCATATATCCTGGATTATTGCTCATAGATTCAATTTCATGGTTGTATCTCAGCCTCTAAAGTACAAAATTTAATAGCCAATTTCTACCGGATTGAGGCCTCCATACGCTTGTATGTACGCATATAATGCCCTTGAGGGTTAGGGACTTATCAAGCGCGTTCTCTATGGAGATAAACGTGTTGCCTTTTTTAGGCCTATTTCTGTGTTTAATCCAATTTTCATCCCTTTTGTTGTGAGAACCCCCGGTTTCATCCGGAAAATCCACCTGTTTATCTGTGCGGGAAAACCATACTGGAAACCGAAATGTTGAAGTCAGGTAAATCCTACCCAATGCTAATAACCTTAATCGCAGCCGTTGCCGACAACCGAGCCATCGGTAAGGATAACGCCCTTGCATGGGATATGCCCGCAGATCGTGAGTTTTTTATGAACGAGATCCGGGGCCATGATGTCGTCATGGGCCGACGTACATACGAGTCTCACCACGAGGAAGATCCCATTCCCTATCGAAAAGCCATTGTTGTTACCCGGCAGACAGATTACTCGGCAAAAGCAGGGTTTGTTTGTCATTCGCTGGAGGAAGCCTATAACCTTGGCCGGCAGCGTGGGGAAGAAGAACTTTTTATCCTCGGAGGAGGGGGGATCTACGAAATGGCTATCCAGGATGCCGATCGGCTCATCATCACTGAAATCCATACTACGATTGAAGGAGATGCCTTTTTCCCTGCGATCAATTTGGAGGAGTGGACCGAAGTTTCACGAAAATCATTTCCAGCAGACTCCCAACATCGCTTCCCCTATGAGTTTGTGAGATACGAACGATCCTGACTTTCTTCGCGAAAAGACGCATGCAAGACATACGGTGCCACATCGCCGTGATACTTTTGTGATAAATCTTTAAACTCGGCGGAAATGCATGCAATAGTGGACGAAAAACAGTGGATAGAGCGGTATTTCGATGGATGTGGCCTGAGCGAGCGAGGACTTGAACGGTTAAGTCGAGCCTCCTCAGTGGTGCATTGGAGGCCTCGCGAGAAGTATGAATTTTCTCCGCAAAACAATCCGCGCAAAGTATTTTTTCTCCTTGAAGGCACGGTCATATCGGGTTGCAAGGTGGTCGAAAACCGATTTGCCTACCGACACTTGATCTCTGCAGGCCAATGGGTAGGGGAAATAGGGGTCATGGAGCCGGAGTTTCCTCCGTTTTTTGCCATGGCAGCCCAGGCAGCAACCCTGATGGAAATCGAGGCCGATGACCTGAGAAAGATCATGATGGATGAGCCTCTATTCAATTATCAATTGATTACCAGATGTGCCCAGCGCATGAACAGGCTGCAGGCGAGGCAACAGGCCATGCTCACCCAGAGTTCCCATGATCGTATACTGGCCTTCCTGTGTGAGTTCGCACTGGGACATGGCTTGAGACAGGGAGGAGAAATGGAGGTCCCGAATTTCCTCAATCACAATGATATTGCCCGATTTACGGCTACTTCCAGGCAGTCAGTCAATACCCTGCTCACGCGGCTTCGCAGGGAAGGGCAACTCGACTATAACGAAGAACAGATTTTGATCCCCGGAGATAAGTTATCCCAATGGCAACTGGGGTTTCAATCCCGATTTCCCTATTTCAGCGAATTGGGTGTAACTGCTGTGGTTTAGGAGAGGTTCCACAATGTGATTCTATGGGGAGGGTACTAACTTTTCTCAACCTTCACCCCCCTGATTTTCGTTACATTAGTGACCTCTAATTTTTATAGGATATACGCCATGAATAAAAACAGAATCCTGTTCCTCAGTCTGCTGGCGATCATCTTCTCCTGGGGAGCCTGTAAACCCAATCCCCCGGAACCTGTTGACCCTACCAGGCCAGAAGTAGATACTGAAATCGTTACGCTTGATTATCCAGACTATTTTCCAGAGCCCTATATACCTACTGCCAATCCTTTAACGCAGGCAAAAATAGACCTGGGAAAGCAGCTTTTCTTTGATCCGATCCTGTCTTCTGACAGCTCGTTGTCATGCGGCTCCTGCCACTTCCAGCAAAATGCCTTTGCTGATCCCCGGCCATTTAGCCCGGGTGTCGGGGGGGCTACAGGTGCCAGACCAGAGCTGCGCCGAAATGCACCACCTCTTTTCAACCTCGCCTGGAATATTTCCCTCTTCTGGGATGGAGCCATCGAGGATGAAACCAACCGCAACGATCAGATCGAAAACCAGTCCAGGGTTCCCATTGAAGCGCCACATGAGATGAATGGCAACTTCCCTGAGATCATGGAGCGACTCAAGGCCCATCCTGATTATCCGGATGCATTTTGGCGAGCCTTTGGTGACACCGTCACCGAACGCTATATCATGCAGGCACTTGCCAGTTTTGAGCGGACCATGATCAGTACAGGATCCAAGTGGGATGAATTCATGCGAAAGGGGCAGGATAGTACTGTCTTTACCGAAAGCGAGTGGCGCGGCTACAAGCTATACTTCGCTGAAACAGGGGATAAACACGCAGAATGTTTCCACTGCCACGGCGGCTTTAATTTCGACGATCCTGCCGGACAGTTTCGCCACAATGGTTTCTTTGATGTCTATGACGACGCCGGGCGCTTTCTGCTAACGGGTAATCCATTTGACGAAGGCAAATTCAAGGTGCCCAGTCTGCGAAACATTGAATACACCGCCCCTTATATGCATGATGGCAGCGTCGCAACCCTGGAAGAGGTGATTGACCGATACCTGGAGGTAGGCCATGTCAGTTATGATCGTCACCCCAATGCCGATTTGCTGATCTCCAATATCAAGTACAGTGAGTCGGATAAAGCCGACCTGCTGGCATTCCTTAAGGCGCTGAGTGATCCGGGTTTTCTGGCGAATTCTGACTTTCAGCCGTAGACTGATCAAAGTGCTCAGCTTCTTGAATGAAAAATCGGTACAGGTCTGTTTCGACCCGTACCGATTTTTTTGTATTCCTTCCGGCTGTTATTGAAAGCGCATCCAGAGCCGAACTGGCAATTCGATTTCTTCTGTAATCGCAAATCCTCCAATGATGCCAATGGCTCCGTCCTCCTGGGTGCTGGTAATGATCGGCTCTGAAAGCGGATCCTGGCCACTGAATAGCTGTTGTTGCAGCGAATTGGACAGTTGAATGGCTTCTTCCTGGGCATGGGAAACCAGCACCTGGACAAAAACTGACTTGCTAAGGGTGTCTCCGTTGAAAATCCTCTCGCGCTCCTCCGGAGATACCGTAAAGTTGAAATCTTCGTAAGAGTATTCTTCCCCGTTATCGTAAGAGTAAGTCCTAATGCTGGTGCTCCCCACCTGGGCAGCATAGGTTACCTGCTTTGACCCGATTACCTGCTGAAATGGGGAATAAACCATGCGGTTTAGTTCAATGCTATCCTCTACGTAGTATTCATATCCCGTTTCTGGGTCATATTCATAGTACCCAAACTCGGTGTATGGCTGTCTGATGATAGGCTTATGCCAAAGCTCAATATCTTCCGGGATGGTATAGTGTACCAGCGCTTCAAAAACGGTTTCTACAACTTCCTCCTTTGAATTAGGATCCCACTCATAGGTATTGGTATAACTGGTATCCCGTGTACGAAACTCCACAGAGAAGTTAGTCGCCCGCTGAGGAACATAAATGTCGCGTGTGATGGTCTCTCCTTCGTATTCAGCCCTAAAGGAATAGGTCTCGCCTGCTTTTAGAGGCTCGGGGCCTTCATACAATCGAATAGCTGAGTCACCAAGGGAGTTGTACTGATTCTCATAAGCATATTCCCTATAGTTGGTGGGAAGTCCGATCCACAGGTTGAACATGTTTCGCTGAAAAGAGCCCAGGCTCAGCGTTTGATTTTGATTATCGCTGGTCAGGCTTACGGAGGCTCCTTCCACGTAAAGCCGGGACGCAATGTATTCTTCCCATCCATAGTAGGAGCGGGTCTGTCCGAGCAACACACCTGGGATAGAGTCCGCAAACAGAGAACCGTAGATCACCATTTTGGGGTTGTAGGCTGTCGGCTGGAAGTCCACGATCTTTTCGCAGGCAAACAGGCCCAGCATTAGGAATGTGAGGAGGGTAAGGAGGAGTTTGTTCATGGTGGGAAAGATGTTGAGATATCGAGACTTTGAGATGGGGGAGAGAAGAGAGAGGTCAGATCGGCTACGCCTATCAGACTTGTGCTGAGCGGGGTCGAAGTAAGTCAGAAAAAGTTTCTTATCTCGCTTCTCGCAGTTCAGGCGCGACGAGCCCCTGAACGATCTGACTTCTCGCAGTCCCGACGAGTCGGGACGGTCTCTAAAAATCAAACACATACGTCAGCGTAGGAATCATCGGCAGGAGCGATAGTTGCCGACCGACGATCCTGTTGGCATTGGCACGGGTGTCATATTCAGAGTCGAGGTAAAGGAAGAACGGGTTACGCCGATTGAGGGCATTGAAAATATCTATGTGAAAGCCATGCTTGACTTTGGGGCCCTGTTTGGTATAACGAAGTCCGAGGTCAAGGCGGCTATAATCCGGCATGCGAAAGCCATTTTTTCCGCTGTAATCAAAAAAGTTTTGAGTCTGGTTGAAGTTCCCTACTACATCGGGCAGGACGAAGGTTCCTGAAGGGAGTGTGACGGCATTGCCAGTTCCGTAAATAAATACCGAGGAGAAAGACCAGTGCTCATTGAAGCGATAGACGAGCGCCAGCGAAAGGTCATGGCGACGGTCGTATTTAAAGAAAAATGGTTTTCCAAGGTTAAGGCTGTCAAACTGCCGCCAGTTCCAGGATAGGGTATAGCCGATCCATCCTGTCAGCCGACCGCTGCGCTTGCGCAGGTAAAATTCCGCCCCGTAGGCTTCTCCCTCACCAAAAACCAGTACATCTTCATATTCCGGGACAAAAGGATTTCGCCCCTCCTTGAAGTCAATCTGATTGCTCATGGTCTTGTAATAGACCTCGACGCTGGCCTCATACTGGTCCTGCAGGAAGTTTTGGAAATAGCCGATTGCCCACTGATGGGCCCGTTGAGGGAGTACCTGCTTCCCACTGGGTATCCAGAAATCAAAGGGGTTGTTAATCGCCGAACTGGCCACCTGATGCAGGTACTGGTTCATCTGTGTGTAGCCAGCCTTGATGGATGCATTTTCTGAAAGGCCAATCCGAAGCGTAGCACGCGGCTCCCATGTGATGTAAGTTGTATCGTCTCCGACAAAGCCTGGCACCCTGATGCCCAGATTCAGCCCGATACGATCGCTGACGATGATCTCATCATTGATATAAAATGCCCCCTCATTGATGTACCGTTTACTTTCGTTGCGGAAAGTTGAGTCCTTGGTTTCGCTGAGTCTGATTTTCCCATACTGTAGATTGGGCGTCAGGTCATGGTAAGTATAAATAACCCCAAATTTGATCTGATGGCGCGGATTGGGGTAATAGTCAAAGTCCAATTTGGCCGTCCAGTCCTTGATGCGAGACTCCTGGGTGTTGCCATAATTGGACTGATATTGCTCCTGCTGACTTTCATATTCATTGTAAATCAGGCTGAGATTGGAGAATATTTTGTCGCTGAAAAGGTGATTCCAGCGCAGGGTAGCGGTCCGGTTACCCCAGCCAATGGCGATGCGGCTGGTATCTACATCAGGGACGATGGTTTCATTGATAAACTGGTCTCGTCCCAGGTAGCCGCTCAGGAAGATCCTATCCTTGTCCGAAATGCGGTAGTTAACCTTGGCATTGAGATCCTGGAGGTAATAACCCTGGGTCTGGCCAAATCGCAAAAACGGACGAATTACCCAGTCAAGGTAGGACCGCCGGGCCGATACCATGAAGGAAGCCTTGTTTTTCAGAATAGGGCCTTCTGCCATAATGCGGGAAGAAATCAGCCCTATGCCGCCTTCAATATGGTAGGACTGCATGTTGCCCTCCTTGGTCGAAATATCCAGAATGGAGGAAAGGCGCCCCCCGTATTGAGCAGGGAAACTGCCTTTGTAGAGATTCACGCTCTTGATGGCAGCGGTGTTGAACACACTCAGAAAGCCTGCGAGGTGAAAAGGGTTGTACACCTGAGCCTCGTCCAGGAGGATGAGGTTTTGGTCACTGGTTCCTCCCCTGACATAGAATCCTGAGGAGGCTTCTGTTCCTGATTGCACACCCGGTAAAAGTTGCAAACTTTTCAGCAGGTCCACCTCGCCCCCGATAGCGGGAAGCAGTTCGATTTCTTCAATATTAACGTCGATCACCCCCATCGTGGCCCGTTCCACATTTTCCCGAGCCTTTTGTCCAGTGATCACGACCTCATCCAGCAGAATTTCTTTCTCTGTGAGTTGGAAATTGATCCGCTGACTTCCAGACCAGGCTATCTGTCGCTGGATCCGGTTGTAGCCAGGATAGTCAACCTTCACCAGAATGGTATCTGGGGCGTTTTTGAGCGTCAGGGAGTAGAATCCATAGGAGTTGGTAATGGTTCCGGCCCGTAGCTCCGGAACGGAGACGATGGCCCCGATCACTACCTCTGAACTGGCGCTGTCCAGCACATAACCGCTAAGGGTGTACTGGGCCTGTAGGGTAGAAATGCTGAGAATAACCAGGGCGAGAAGGGTGTAAATGGTTCTCATGGTGAGAGATCTGGGTTGGGAGAGAAAAGGATAGTTGGCGCAATGATAGCCAATCCTCTTTATCAGGCCAAGGATAAAAATAAGTACTTGAGCGATAGGAGGCTACCTCATATCTTGCAGCCAATAATACAACCTGATGAAGAATCTTCTCCTTTGGGGTTTGTTGGTCATTGTTACTAGCCTCCCCCTGCAAGCACAGATTTTTGGAACGCCCCCTGTCGGCGAAGGCCGTACCTGGAACATCCGCTTTGTGATCGATCCGGGGCTGACGACCCAGTATGCCCGCTACCGGGATGTGTATGAAGGAGAACGGTATTATCCCGCGACCGACACTACGGCCGCTCGTTGGGAGTGGGCTAGTTGGGATTCCATTGACTATCGTGTCCTCGACTACTACAAGGCTGGCAATGTCCGCCTAGGGGTGCTGCTCAACGTCTGGGACAACCTCTACGTCGGAGTCAATTACACCTTCTACCTGGTGCAGGGGTATCGGCGTGTTGATCCCACTACCCCCTTTGGATCTTACGTTTACTGGCCCTTTTTCTCCCTTTCCGGCAGTGTGAATTACGATTATGCCCTGCCATTTGGGGATCGTCGATTCAGCCTGCAGCCTACTCTATCGCTGGGGACTTACCAGTCAGAGCGTAGCTTTGAGGGGGTAGGCCAGGAGATGTCCTACGAGGGGCGTCTGGGCTTTGCCTATCGCTTTCGAGCGACGGGACAGAGCCAGATTCGCATCTGGGCCAATTACCAGCACCTGACCTATCGCTCTAGCGAGACGAGCTTTATATACCCGGACAGAGAGCGTTACATCGCCAGCGATTGGGGCTTTATGACCATCGGGGCGGGCTTTGTCTGGCACCTCGACATCCAGGAAGACGCTGAGGAGCGTCCCTCTCGTCGGCTGGAGCGTCAGCAGCGGCAGGAGGAAAAACTCCGACGCAAGCGCGAGCGCCTGGAGCGTAAACTGGAGGAGTCGGGAGGAGGCTGAGAAGTCAGATCGCTGCGCTGCGAGACCGTTTCACTGCGAGAAGCGGGATAATAAGAGAAAGGTCGCGGAAATGCTTCTTGTCCGACTTCTTTAACTATAGCCCTGTCGTCTTTTCGATCGCTTCCGGATACCGCGCACCCAGAACTTCAATATCAGAAAGTCGGTCTTCAATTTTTAGGAGATCAGCCCTCGTCAGTTCTATTGAGGCTGCACCGAGATTCTCCTCCAAACGGTGAAGCTTGGTGGTTCCAGGAATTGGGACGACCCAGGGCTTTTGGGTGAGTACCCACGCGAGAGCTATCTGGGCTACGGTGGTTCCTTTTGTCTCCGCCATTCGCGTCAAAAGGGAGATTAATGCCTGATTGGCTTCCAATGCTTCTTCGGTGAACCTGGGAAGGATATTACGAAAATCGCCTGTGTCAAAACGGGTGTTTGGGCTCATTTTGCCTGTGAGAAAGCCTTTGCCCAATGGACTGTAGGCTACCAGGCCAATGCCGAGTTCCTCTATGGTCGGGATGATCTCGGCTTCATGCTGGCGTGTCCACATGGAATATTCGCTCTGCAAGGCCGTAACAGGCTGCTCGGTGTGGGCACGACGAATGGTTTTGGCCCCGGCTTCTGACAATCCAAAATGCTTTACTTTACCTTCCTGAATCAGGTCTTTGACCGTTCCGGCTACCTCTTCGATGGGCACATTGGGATCGACGCGGTGCTGGTAAAAGAGGTCGATGACCTCAATCTGAAGGCGCTTGAGCGACTCTTCTGCTACCCGACGGATATTTTCCGGGCGGCTGTTGAGCCCCACGTGCTTCTTGGCCTTGCGGTCTATGTCGAAGCCAAACTTGGTTGCGATGATCACTTTTCCTTTAAACGGGGCCAGGGCCTGTCCGACCAGTTCTTCGTTAATAAAAGGACCGTATAACTCTGCGGTATCAAAGAAGGTAACTCCCAGATCAACAGCTGCATGAATCACCTTGGTCATCTCCTTCGTGTCCTTGGGTGGGCCATAGCCAAAGCTCATGCCCATGCAGCCCAGTCCGATGGAGGATACGGGGAGTTTATCGGGGCCTAAAAATCGTTGTTTCATTGTTTTTTGGGGGTATGAGGAATAGGGAATAAGGCACAGACATTCAGGCATATATCGAATACCTGATAACCTCTTTCATGCACTCCGAAACTGAAGTGGACTCGACTGGGTGTGTTTCTTGAAAAAATTGCTGAAATGAGTGGCTTCGCTGAATCCCAGGGCGTAGGCGACCTCGGAGATATTCCATACGCTGTGTCTCAACAGGACTTTTGATTCCAGCAGTATGCGCTCGGCGATGAGCTGCGAGGTGGTCTTTCCTGTAGCCTGCTTCACCGACCGGTTGAGGTGATTCACGTGAACATTTAGCTGCTCCGCGAAATCCGATGGGGTCCTGAACCTTACCTGCGGATGGTTTTCCTCGATGGGAAACTGTCGTTCCAATAAATCCAGAAACAGGGTCGCAATGCGCTGAGAAGCAGTCTGCTGAGGCGCTTCCAGTTCTTTGGAGGGCTGAGTCTTCAGTGCGAAGTGAATTAATTCGAATACCTGATTGCGCAGTACGTCATATCGGTGGACATACTCCGACTGGATCTCTTCATGCATCCTGGTGAATACCTGCTCGACCTTGGCAGCCTGCTCGTTGGTCAGTTCGAAGATATGGGGCCCATTAGGCTGGAACACGGAGTATTTATTCAGATCTCCAAACTGGTGGAAAAAGGCCTGGTTGAAGATACAAAAGTGCCCGCTCCGTATCCGGTCATGCTCCCATTTGTAGGGAATCTGGGGATTGGAGAAGGATAGTGCCTGCTTTTTTACTTCGATGACTTTATCTGCATAGTGAACCCGTCCCGGTCCTTTTACCAGCATAACCTTGTAAAAATCCCGTTTTTTGTAAGGAACCGGTTTGGCGTTTTTTCCGACAAAGGGATCCAGTTGGAAGACATTGAAGTGCCCGATGGAACTACGAATGTCATCGGGTATCCAGTCAAACTTACGTTTGTAAAAACCTTCGAGATTCTCAGAAGGAGCCATAATGTAGCTTTCTTTTAAGGCAATTCTAAAGAGTAGGACTGTAGTCAATATATTCCTTGTTGAAGGAATAAACCAACGAGACGTTCCACACAAAATCCCGCTCAGGTTGGATTTCCGTTTGAATGCTTTTGTTCAGGATGGCTGAGACGGAAATGGGGCACTTCTTGTTTGCCAGCGTAAGGCTGGCGGAAACATAAAACCCATCCAGGTCATCCATCCTGAGGTAATAGGCGTTGGGGAAAATGCCCAGGTAGAAGTTTTTTGGCAGGTTGATGGGAGCGAAAGCTGCGTTGACATTCACAAAATGGGTGTGTCGCTGGCTTTCGTCCAGCCCCAGGGCGTAGAGGTAGTAAGCTCCCAGGCTGACATTATCTGAGACCTTGAAGGAAGGTGCGAGTTCCCCAGCCAGAAAGCGGCGGGTTTCGATGACGTCCCTTTCTACCCCATTAGAGGAAACCGGAATGGTACGGAAGTTCAGTGCCGGGTGCGCACCTACCCGCAGGTTAAACCGCTCGCTCTGAACGGCTTTGTAGCGCCACCAGAACAGGAAAGACCAGGGCTTTCCGTCCAGTGCAAACCGCATTTCTGGCTCGAAGGTTAACCTTTCGCCTCCCATGGAGAGGTTGAACAATACTGCCGGGGCATCCAGCGAAAACGACGGAATAAGCGAGATACCGTTGTGGGTAATGCTGATTTTTCCCGAAAAGTGGCTGATAGCCTGGGTACTATCCGCCTCTTGCGAAAAAGAAATATGCCCCCACACCAGCAATAGGGCGACAATCAATGCATGCTTGAAAGAATGGTAGTCCATCGGCTTCAGAATAGTTAGTAATCAGCCGACAAGTAACACACGAAGCGTCCCTGAGAAGAAACGAAAATCGAGCGGATGTTTACGAAAATCAAACAATGGTCATTGAGGAATACGGAACAGGGTATGCGGAATACGGTATGAGGTCGAGTGAATGGGGCATTATATTTCCTAACCACTAAGCAATTTCTTTGTGCCCTTAGAGACCTTCCTGGAGACCTTAGTGGTTAAATCAGCTTGGGCTGATGAAAGGCGAAATTATTTACATACCCTGCGGCTTCCCAGAAGCGGCCTTCCCCCTGCTGCTGATGCATCGCTGCATCAAACTCTGCAAGGGGTTGCAGGCCATTTCCCCCAAAAAACTGCCCCTGATAGCCCAAATCCAGTAGGTAGCCAAAGACATCTGCCACACTTCCCTGCGCCAGATGGCGGTTTTCGCACTCCATCAGAATGGTGGGATGATGCTGCGACAGGATCTGTTGGGCGCCCTTCAGGACCGACAGTTCATGGCCTTCGACGTCGATTTTCAGGAAGCGAATGGGCTGGTCAAGTTCTGCGAAGTAATTGTCCAGTGTGACGACCTGAACCTGCTCTACCCGGCTTTCGCCCAGATTGGGAGCCGAGAAACTCGCTCCGGGTGAAGTCCCGCGCTTCGAAATGGGGACTTGCAGGCTCAACTCCCCCGGCTGATCGGAGACGCCCAGGTGCTCGATGGTGATGCCGGGCTTATGGCCGACATGTTCCTGAAGATAGTCGTACAACTTTCGCTGCGGCTCAAATCCCCACACTCGACCTTTAGCTCCCACGGCTCGCTTCATCCAGTAGAGATAGGCTCCCTTGTGGCAACCGATGTCTACGGCTACCTCGCCCCTTTTGAGATTTTTGCTCAGAAACTGAATCTCCTGAGGATCAACCCGGTAGCGGTAACGTAAGGCGCGGTAGTAAAAGGCAAGTTCATTTTTCATTGATCATGGATCATGGTTCAGTAAAGAGAGAAGTGGTCAGTGGTCCAGGTGATCCGGTTATCAGTTGTCCAATGCTTTTCTCCTTCCATGGCAGAAGCAGAAATTCCCCCCAATTAACGCAATTGGAGGGAATTGAATCTCAGGAGGTGAGCGATTAGGTAGATTTTCAGAAGTGGGGATAAGATGGTGGTAGTCGGACTAACTCATTCCTCCCACTTACCCTGCATGTCCTATTAGGAGGCTGCCAATTCACTGAGTGTGGGTTGTCGCCATGACGAATCACGATTTTTTCCCTTATTTCCCCTTCCTCCGGTTCATCAGCCAGATAAGGGCGTAAATCATGAGCAATTGTGGGCCGACGGATTTGAGGTAGGGCCAGAGGTAGATCATCATGGGGAAGTCCTTGTCGCGCCACTTTTGGAAATTGCTCCACATCCACCAGTCGGGGTCGTGGTTGTTGACACCGATGAACCAGGCGGGCACG
Source organism: uncultured Bacteroidia bacterium (assembly GCA_964343195.1). Lineage (GTDB taxonomy): Bacteria > Bacteroidota > Bacteroidia > J057 > J057 > CAYVAP01. The sequence goes on from CAYFIR010000020.1 coordinate 20,099, forward strand.
AACAGGATGGCGGCGATGAGGAAGTAAGTGATGCGCTTGCGCCCTTCGGAGGTGTGAAAAAACTGATGGCTGCGCATGAAGATGCTGCCAAATCCCAGTGCAACCAGCGAGGCCGTGGCTGCCAGGGTGTTGTAGATCCAGTTGAAGTCCATCCCGTGGTTTTGCCACAATGGACGTGTGAATTTATAGATCTCAGGGTGGTAGGCTATGGCGACCTTGGACAGCCCTACCATGGCGATGATCAGCACCAGCATGTAGAGCAGGGTGTCGCTGACGATGGGATTTCGGCCAAACCACGACAGGCGGCGCCGGAGGTTGAAGCCTTTCCTGTCCAGTTCTTTGTGAGCCGGAATCCTGTCCAGTCGGTTGCGTACCCGCTCATTGATCGCGTCGTGAAAGACCTCATACACAGCGTCCTTGTCGCCCGAGGTCGCCCAGACGTATTCGGCATTGGTCGCTGCGGCATAGCTGAAGCCCTGGTCGATGGCGCTCTCAAAGACCCGGTTGGAGACCTTTCGCTTCTTGCACTCGATGATGATCAGGGGGTCCATGGCATCTTTGTCTCGGTACACGACGATGTCGGCTTCACGGGTCGAGGAGCCGATCTGCACCTTTTCGCAGACCCGCAACTTCTCTGGCGGATAGCCAAAGTCGTAGATCAACTCCAGGTAAGTCTCAAGTTGGACCTGTTCTTCGGGATTGCTGTAGCGGCGTTCCTTGCCCTGTGGCAGGTACACAACCGAGTCGGTCTTCTTGTTGATGACGACGTAACGATCTTGGACAGCTTTTTTTACCAGGCTCATGTGGGTGATTCAGCGTTGGGAGTTTCGAAAGAAGATTATTTGAGCTCCTCCTGGCTTCTGGTACGCCCGCCAAACTTATCAAAAAAGTTGGTAATCGCTAAGTTCTTTAGCGAGATCGTTTGCGATTTGATACGGAAAGCGGAAAAAAGGGTTTTATCATTGGTCATGGAGCATTGAACAGAGGTCATTGGGCAGGGAGCATTGAAGAAGCAATGCCCCATTATTTGACCGCGAAATTCTGCTAACTTTGGACACCCTGTTGATTACGAATTACGAATTACGAATTACAAATCACGAATTACCCCCCCATGCGCATCGCACTGCTAGGATATGGCCGGATGGGCCGCGCCATCGAACAGGAAGCCCTCCAACGCGGGCACGACATCTCCCATCGCATCGACCAGGACAATCTGGATGAATTGGCTCAACTAAGCCCTGACAACACCGACGTGGTGATCGAGTTCACCCATCCCGATAGCTTCGAAGAGAACCTCAAGACTGTCATGGCAGCAGGCGTACCATTGGTGGTAGGAACGACGGGCTGGTACGATCGCATCGAGGAGATCAAGGCCGAGGTCGAGGGGCAGAATGGCAGCTTCATGTATGCCTCCAACTTCTCCGTAGGGGTCAACCTGTTCTTCAAACTCAACCAGCGCCTGGCCGAACTGATGAATGGACAGCCCGAGTACGATCCATTCATCGAGGAACGCCACCACCGTCACAAGGCCGATGGCCCCAGCGGTACCGCCCACACCCTGGCGCGCGACCTGATCGCTCGGTTGGATCGCAAGTCTCAGGTCAGCGATGCCGCGCTGCGTAACCGGGCTCCAAAAGAGGAAGAGCTTTCTGTCAGCTTCTCACGCGGTGGGGACATCAAGGGCACCCACACCGTGGCCTATACCTCCGAAATCGACACGATAACCATTGAGCATCAGGCACATAGTCGACGGGGATTTGCTCTTGGGGCCGTTATCGCCGCTGAGTGGATGAAAGGGAAGAAGGGCTTTTATGAGTTTAGCGAGATCTTTTAGGTAAGGGCTTTTCCCATGCCACCTCTTCTTGCGTATAGTGGTCTATAGCCCCAAACGAGTTCCGTTTTTTCAATTAAATAGGGAATCCATAATAGCTATAAAAGAGAGGTATGGAGGAAATGAAGGCGCTGCCCTGAGCGGAGCCGAAGGGGCTGAAGGTCTCAAGCAGCGATTTTCCTTCATATCCCCATATACTTCATACCTATATAACTTTGTCTTTCTACTTACCAATTCCGAATCACAAATTAGTCCCCCATGCTCAACGTCCTGATCATCGAAGACGAACCACCCGCAGCCCGGCGCCTTGGTCGTATGCTGCAAAGCCTGGAGCCCCAGGCCCAAATCATGGAAATTCTGGACTCGGTTTCCGCAGCGGTCCGCTGGCTTGAGTTGAATGAGGCAGACCTCATTTTCGCAGATATCCACCTGGCGGATGGGAACAGCTTTTCCATTTTTGAGCAGGTAGTAGTCAAGACCCCGATCATCTTCACCACGGCTTACGACCAGTACGCCATTCGGGCCTTCAAGCTCAACAGCGTGGATTATTTGCTCAAACCGATAGAGAAGGAAGATCTAGGTAATGCGTTGGAGAAATTCCGGGAAAGCCGACAGGCCAAGGTCCCCTTTGACGTACAGTCCGTGCTGAGTGCTCTTGAGGAGCAGAAGACCCGGCCCACTTACCAGAAGCGCTTCATGGTCACCTCCGGTGATAAGATAAAGTCCATCCCGGTGGAGGATGTCGCCTACTTTTTCGGGCAGCAGAAATATGTGTTCCTCATCACGCCAGATGGACGGCAACACATCGTGGACTACACCCTCACACAGTTGGAAGACCTACTCGACCCAGAGCAGTTTTTTCGCATCAATCGGCAGTTCATCATTGCCTATCCTGCGATCAAGAACATGTTTAGCTACAGCAAAAGCCGGGTGCGCATCGAGCTCGACCCCGTCAGCGACATGGAGGCCATTGTCAGCATCGAGAAAGCCCCGAGGTTCAAGGAGTGGCTGAATCGCTAGGGGGGAAGTTCGGGGTTCAAATGTGATTCGTAACAATAATGCGGGCCTACTGGCTTATTTGCCAACTTTTAGGTAGAATGCTGGTCAATAAGTATATAACTTATTCACACCATTAGACTTGCTTCAAAGCATGATAAAGCCAACGCTAGCCAACTTTTTGAAAGCAGTATTTATTCAGCGAAAGGTCTTGCTCATCATCGGAGGCTTCATCCTCTGGGGACTCATTAGATCAAACTGGGCCATTACGATTGTCTATCCTATTGCAGCTGCCCTTGGGGCTATGTACAAGCAGAAAATGCTTTATCGCCTTGAGATAGAAGAAGATAGCATCGTACTGTTTCTGATGCGGCTACGCTTTCCATTTAAGCTTGAGCAAGTCGAAACCTGGCATCCCATAGGTCAAATTCATAAGGTAGAATACCTGCCCAAAGAAGATCATGGACAGGTGCATATCCTCCTCAAAAACTCCAGGAAACCCTCCCGAGAGTACGCTGTCGTACCCAGTCCCTATTGGACAGAGTGCTCTGAGGCCATCTATGCGTCGGCCCAGGCTGCAAAAAAACAACCAACGGGTTTCACCAGTAAGTAGGAGCCCAAAGATAACTATAAGAGAGAGGGAGGTAAGGAGGCAATGGAGGTATGAAGGCCTTATGCAGCGATTTGCCTCCATATCCTCCTATACTTCATACCTAAAAATCCCGCCCGACTACTTATCACTGACGAAACCCGTTAAGTCACTCAATTAGCGCGTCAAAGCGGGATCAACCCGTATTTCGTAACGCGCCTGCAATGGCATTGATCGTGGTCAACAAGTCTACCAATAATCCATCTGCTGGCTCGCTGGGTTGATGCCCTGCATGGCGCCACTCACGCAGCAGGCTTACTTGTTGCTGATGGAGGTTGAGCAGCAGGTCATTGCGCAGCATGGTGGAATAGTAATGGTGCGTACGACGCTCTTCCAATGGGCGCTCAAACATCTCCCCCAGGATTCCCTTGGTACGCTCCAGTTCGGTAACAAATAGCTTCATAAAGCGTTTGCGCACCTTTTCGTCTTCGACTAGCTCTGCATAGGCAGCCATCACCTTCTCATCGGTAGAGGCGATCGCCGTGTCGATATTGGTGAAGACATAGCGGATGAAAGGATCGCTTTTGGTCGCCTCAGTTAGCGCTTCAAATCCTTTGGCATTGTTCTTTTTCAACTCTTCCAAAGCGGAGCCTACCCCATACCAGCCTGTCATGTTGAAGCGGGCCTGGTTCCAGCTAAAGACCCAGGGAATGGCCCGCAGGTCATCCAGGCTGGCTGTACCGGTACGACGTGAGGGTCTTGAACCAATCTTGGAGCGCTCGATGGCGTCGATAGGCGTAGCCTGCCGGTAGAAGCTGATGAAATCCGGTGTTTCCAGCAAGGCGCGGTAATGCTTGTAGCTGCTCTTGGCCAGGGGCTCTACCAGGTCGGCCAATGGATGCGGCTTCTGCTCGCTGTGGCGGCTGAGCAGGGTCTTGCTCATGGTCGAAGCCATCAGCAGTTCCAGGTTATAAGCCGCGTTTACCTTGTTGGCGTACTTTTGGTCGATGGTCTCTCCCTGCTCGGTGATGCGGATGTTTCCATCCACAGTGCTGTGAGGCAGCGCCTCGACAAAGTAATGAGTCGGCCCGGCACCCCGGCTGATGGAGCCGCCTTTTCCGTGGAAGAAGGTAATCCTCACCCCGTGCTTTGCTCCGACCTGCTGCAACGCGGCCTGGGCCTTGTGCAGGTACCAGTTGCTGGCCAGGATACCGCCGTCCTTGTTGCTATCACTGTAGCCAATCATCACCTGCTGGGTAAGCTGGCGTAGATTACGCTCCTGTTTGATGTGGGCCAGGCTCCGCTGGGTAACGGGGTGTGAAAGCCATTTGTCCAGAATTTCCGGAGCAGCCTCCAGGTCTTCGATGGTTTCGAAGAGTGGGACTACGGGCAGGTTTAGGCTGATGCCTTCCTCCTCGCCGCGGGTCAGGCCACTTTCGCGGGCGAGCAGATATACCGCGAGCAAATCAGCCAAACTGCGGGTCATGCTCACGATCAGCCCTCCCAGCCCACGGGTGCCGTAGGAACTGACGTGTTGTTCCAGCACCTGATAGGCTTCCATCACGGCCTTGGCATTGGGGCCCAGTTCGGCGTTTTTGTGGGTAAAGGGGCGGTTGAGCTTCAGCTCCTGCTTGAAGAAAGCCAGGCGCTTTTTCTCAGACCATTCCACAAAATCTGTCTCTTCCAACCCGGCGGCTTCCATCAACTGGCTGATGGCATTGTCATGAAAACTGCTGTTTTGGCGGATGTCGAGGTGGGCCAGGTGAAAGCCAAACGTCTGCACATGCCGCATCACATCGAGGACGTCGTTGTAGGCGATGCTGCGTGCGCCGTAGTTGATCAGGCTCTGCCGGAGCAATTTCAGGTCATCCAGCAATTCGTCCGCGATGCGGTAGCAGCCGGGGAACTCGTTGAACTCGGTGGCATGGTCGCGCATCATATTGAGCGGCAGTTTGGCCAGCATGAGGGTCACAAACTGACGAAAGGCTTCGTTTGGGTTTCTGGCGAGTGCTTCGTCAGCGCGCTCGGCACCGATTTCTTCGCAGATTTCTTTTATCCGGTGGCGAAATGCGCGATCCAGGTCCTCGATTTCAAGCGCAAAGCTCAGGCGACGTACCAGGGCCGTCAGTTTGCGACGCAGGACGATGAAGGCATAGAGCCGTAGTTGGCTGAGTACCTCCTGCGTGATCTCCCCGGTAACGAGCGGGTGCCCGTCTCGGTCTCCACCGACCCAGTTGCCAAAGCTCAGTCCTGGAAGTTCTCCCTGCTCCAACAGGGCTTCGCGGTCAAGCCCTACGGCTTCCCAGGCCTGAACAAAGCGTCGGTCAATCACAGGCAATACCTCCGGGAAGATGCTGGTCAGGTAGTGCATGATATTCCGGAACTCAGAGCGAAGGCCGGGCTTCTCCAGGAAAATCTCTCCTGTTTTCCAGATGCGGTACAGGGACAGCTTGATGTTGTGGCGGATATTTTCCTGCTCCTGCTGGGAAAACATGCCATTCTCGCGTTGCACCATCAGCAGGTAAAGCTCGCGGTGGTGTTCCAGTACGGTGGAGCGCTTTGCTTCTGTCGGGTGAGCGGTAAGCACCGGCTCAGCGTCGATATCGCCGAGGTGGGAGAGGATGTCGGCTTGAGACATGCCTGATTTTTTCAGGGACTCAAGGCGCTGGGCGAAGAGTCCATTGACGCCAGAGAATGATTCATCCTCTTCCTGCCGTCGCTGTTGTACGGCAGCATTGGTCTCAACGAGATTGATCAGCTGAAAGACAATGCTGTATAGCTGAATGACCTTGTTGTCAACCTGATGAGGTTGTAGAGGCTGCCTTTCATGGATGAGCGGAATGATGCTGGCCATTTCGGATTCACCATTTTCGATCATGGCTTCCTCAAGAGCGCGCAACAAAAATTCCAGGTCTTGGTATGGCTTCCCCAGCTTTTGCTGGAATGGCTTTAGGGTGGGTGTTGTCATGAGTTACAATTCGTAATTCGTAATTCGCAATTCGTAAACAGGTGGGGGGGGACCTGGGCAGGGACGAGCAAATTACAGGGAATTTGTGGCAGGGGCAAAATTGTCGGAGGGATTATCTGGCTCTGGAATTATGTTCCAGCCGAGGCCATACCAGCGCCATCGTGGAAGATGGTCATAATGTTGAGCAGCGCCGCTCGTGAGCATCTGTGATGCGACACGCAACGTCATAGCGTCTCTGACGCTGCGGTCTCCTCCAGTTATTCGATTAGGGGGGGTGAAATTTACTCATTCCCTCCCGTGATACCATGGGGCTAGGGCCGCTTAGCTCATCGGTCAGAGACCGGGTAGGAGAGACACGAGACAGAGTCTCGCGCCAGCAGGGGGAAAAAGCAGAACAGAAAGCAGGAAATGGGGTTCGCTGAACGGATACCTCGGCTGGGCTGCGACGAGGTGCAGCCTGGGTTTTGACTTGATCCATTGCTTAGCTTTTGACCCAAAGGTCGGGCCCCGGCCTGCTAGGAGCAAGATGGGTTTGGGGGAACGGATACGTCTCGGCTTAGGATCAATACGGAACAGGGATAAATTTCCAGCTAATCACTTCATAAAATCTCAGAAGGTGAACTAAAAGCGGAATTGGGGCATTAATCCAAAACCCCAATGCTGTAGCTTTTTTAATAGGATACCACTTCTTTCCAAGGTAAACTAATACTAACACATGCCCAATAATGAAGGAAATACCCCTCCAGACATCATACTCCGAGTAAGGATTTGTTATCGTGCCTAAACCATATAACACAAACACCATTACGTAACGCATAATAACAATCGATAAAGTGTTTATGATCGAAATAAAAAATACCGACTTCATAATTTGAGATTTTTAATACGGATGCCCCCCCGCTCGCGCCGGACTCCCGTCCGATGTGCCGTCCAGTCGGTCTCTGACCGCTACGGCCTCCTCCGGTTATTCGATGGGGGGCTGAAACTTACTCATTCCCTCCCGTGATGCCATGGGCGCTAGACCGCTTAGTTCATCGGTCAGAGACCGGCAAGGAGAGACACGAGACAGAGTCTCGCGCCAGCGGGGGGGGCTTCGTTCCTCAGGCCAGGCACCCAACGAGCCCAACTATTAATTCGCAAAATTCTCTAACTTCAGCGAACCAACAGGAGCGATAAAGGTGTGAGTTTCTATTTTACGCTGCATTCCGCCCAAAACCCAAAACCCATCTCCAAAATGAAATCTCTACTGATCGCCATCCTTTTGAGTGCCGCCTGTATCAGCCAGGCCCAGGAAGTCATGCCGCTTTATCCCGCTGGCAACATCCCGAATGCGAAGCCTCATGATGTCCAGGAGGAAAGCAGCGGGGATACCCGCCGGTTTATCCGTAAGGTATCCAGGCCAGAGCTGACCATTTACCTTCCATCGGAAGAGTCGAATACCGGCATTGGCGTGGTGATTTGCCCAGGCGGTGGATACAGTGGAGTGGCCATCGACCACGAGGGGCACTGGATGGCCCAAAAATTCAACGAGCACGGCATCGCGGCTTTCGTGCTGAAATATCGCATGCCCATGGCCGAGACTTCGCCCAACAAGGAGATCGTTCCGCTACAGGATGCCCAGCGTGCCTTGCAGATTGTGCGAGAACATGCCGATGAATGGAGCCTTGACATCGACAAAATTGGCATCGCAGGTAGCTCCGCAGGCGGGCATTTGGCCTCTACTGTCGGAACGCACTACAACGAGGTACACATTGAAAATCAGCGAAATACGGATCTTCGCCCCGATTTTATGGTGTTGAACTATCCCGTGATCAGTTTTGCCGACAGCCTGACCCACTATGGCTCCTGCCGAAACCTGATCGGAGAAAAAGCGGTGCCCGACGCGGACTATTCCGCTTTCATCATCCCTGAAGAAAAAGTGCTGAAATACTCAAACGAGCTACAGGTGACTCCGGAAACTCCGCCTACCTACATCACCCACGCCATCGACGACGGGGTCGTGAAGGTGGAGAACTCTCTCCTGTTCATTGCGGCGCTGCAACAAAATCAGGTGCCGGTAGAGTCCTTTTTCTACACGGCTGGAGGCCATGGATACGGCATGGACAATCCCACCGCAGAGGTCGAGTGGATCGACAGTTGCATTGAGTGGGTGCTGGAGATGTTTGGGGAATAAAAATACCTGGGGGCACCCACATGGGTGCCCCCAGGCCTTGATTGTGGTGGGTAGGTCAAGCGGGATTAATACACCACGCTCTGCATGGCGTGGGGCTGGATATTGGCCGATATCGCCTGATCGCCGACGTAGAGTTTGTAGGAAATCGGCTCATCGGTATGGTTCATCACGACGGTGACCATTTTTCCATCTTCATTGAGGAAGGAGGTACTCAGCAGGTGGCTCCTGCTGCTGACGGTACTCACCCGCTTGGCCTGAGGCCGGATAAACTTGGAGAAGTGGCCGATGTAGTAGTATGACGGAGTAAAAATCAGCTCTCCAGTACGGGTGTCGGCATGGACGGGGGCAAAGCAAAGATTTTTCACGTGGTTGGGCCCACCGGTTTCATCCAGCAGGATGTTCCAGTCAGTCCAGGCGACGGTCCCCTGGTTGAAATCGTTGATCATGGAGCGACCATACCTTTCGGCATTGGGCCAGTACTCATACTTCGCCGCGTCAAATGCCTCGTTGCATCCTTCGGTAAAAATCAGATTTTTGGAGGGAAATGACTCTTTGATATTGCCCAGACTGGTGAACATGGGCTCCCCGCCCGTCCAGGTTTCATACCAGTGAAATCCGACCCCCCACACGTACTTGGCTGCCTCGGGGTCTTCCAGAATCGTATTGGCCCGGTGATTAATCAGGTCTCGGTTGTGGTCCCAGACGATGATTTTCTTGTCTCCCAAGCCCTCCTGTTCGAGGGTAGGCCCCAGGTGATTTTTCAGAAAATCCCGCTCCTCCTCGGCCGTGTAGATGCAGGATTCCCAGCGCTGGGTCGCCATGGGTTCATTCTGGATGGTGAGGCCCCAGATGGGGATCCCCTCGGCTTCATAGGCCTGGATGAATTTGGCATAGTACAAGGCCCAGCTATCGCGGTACTCGGGAAGGAGCTTGCCGCCTTGCAGCATGTTCTGATTGGTCTTCATGAAGGCCGGCGGACTCCAGGGGCTTACATAAAGCGGGAGGTCACCTCCAGCGGCCTGGGTAGCCTTTTTGATCAGGGGAATCCGGTATTCCCTATCGTGATCGATGCTAAATGTTTCGAGCACACTGTCTCCCTCCTCGACATAGGTGTAGCTACCCCGGCTGAAGTCACAACTGTGGATGGTGGTACGGGCCAGGGTGTAGCCGATGCCTTCCTCCTGGCTGTAATAGGCCCGCAACAGGGCTTCCTGCTGGGCTTCGGACAAGGTCGAAAACACCTCAGCAGAGGCATCGGTAATGGCCCCTCCGATGCCCATAAAGGTCTGAAAAGTCCGCTTGGGATTCACGAAGACGGCGACCTCCGTTTCCAGCGGCTGATCGGCTGATTCAAAGGCTCCCTGAGCGGTAAGCGTCAGCCTGAGGTCGGTGTTTTCCGCAGTGGTGTACACCTCAACGGCTTTATCCACAACCGAAAAATCATCGGTCTGACTGTTACTGGTAGCAGGTGAATCGGGTTCATCCAATGCTGGCTGATCACAGCCAAACAGGAAAAGGGGGAGCAGCAAAAGGGAAAATATGGGTTTCATGAGGATCACTTTTTTGCTAAACATTGGGGAATTAGCCATGGACAGCTTCTGGGTACTGCCCTCGATTAACGCCCAGTCTGGATGAGTTTTTGGGTGAAGGTGGTTCCATTCTGCAACGTCAGGGCAAGGTAGTAAATCCCAGCAGGCTGACCGAAAAGGTCGATCTGCTCCGTTACCTGGTTGACATGGCTCAGTTCCTCTCGGTAAACCGACTTACCGGTGACATCAAATACCTCAATCTGTATATCCTGGGGACTATGAAGCTGTGTATTCAGGGTAAAGGTATCAGCAGATGGATTGGGATAAACCTGTAGAGAACGAAATTCGCCCGGCAGGTCGATCTGGCTGGTCGCAGAAGCAAACTCGACCCAGTTGAGGTTAAATGGCGCGGCAGTGATGTAGATGCGAAGGGTGTAGCGTCCGGCTGGTAAAGTAGCCGTCTCCTGTTGGGTATTCCATAACTGCCAGCCCCCGGTTGGGGAGAAAGAGGCACTATTGATTAGAGTGGACTGTCCGTTGGAATCAATAATGAGCAGTTCCAATCCACCAGATCCCCACTCAGAGGCATTGCGGTAAGAGATTTGGTATGGCCCTGCCTCCGTAATATTGATTTCGTACTCAAGGTAGTCTCCGGGGTCAAGATAGGCGAGGTTCTGCCCCCCACCCGTATCAGAGCAATCTTCCAGTGAAGTGCCGATTTGAAAGTCGTAATCTTCGGCTTCTACCCGCCCTGGGAGTTGATGGACAAAGCGGAGGGTGTTGATGACGTCTTCCTGTGAAAAACTGTTGAGGGGAGTCCCGTCGCTCGCCAGGACCGCACTACCTGAGTAGGAGACGTCGATTTCTTCAGTGGACTTGAGGGTGTAGTCCACCTCTATGATTAGGCTCCTGGGCTTGTCTGGATGAAACGAAACAGCGTTAACGGGCACGCTACTACCGTTTACACGCACATCAAAACCTGCTGGGCTAACTGGTAAGTCGCTATTCAGGGGCTTATTGACATCGAGTTGTATGCTGTATTCATCCCTGGTCACAGCGCCCCTAAATCCGGTAGGAACATCGCTGCTGGCTTTGGCCGTTTTAACGAACTCAAAGCTACCTAGATTGAACTCCGGAGTTTCAATATAAAATCGGATCTTACGATCCGTAGTATCCAGGATCACATCAGGGATGGTAACCGTTTGCCAGTTTTGCCAGCCACCTGTTGAGGGAACCGCCACAACTGGAGTGATGTTGCTTCCATTGGCGGTGAAGTAAAGACGTCCACCAGCCCCATCCGAAGCCGTGCGTACCCGTATGTCGTAAACCCCGTTTTCAGTTACTTCCACTTCGTATTGCATCCATTCGCCGGAGTCTACAAATCCTACGTTGTATCCGTTGGAGGCGACATTGTCTTCTGAAGGTTCAATGTCAACCCCATCATTACGGTAGATCCAGCCATTGTTCCATGGGGTATAGTTACCGGTAGAAACATGGTAGTTGGCTGTACCTGTGTCGTAGTAGGCACTACCATTTACCCCCATGTCATAATCTGTAGCATGGATCACTCCAGGGATTGAATGGGGGGCTCCATACGGAACAGTCTCATCGGAATATACCTGACGAAACATGGCATCCACTACGTCTGGCTGAAAATCACAATTTTCTGCCTTCAGTGATTCTGTTAAGTCCATCAGGGCATTGGTGGCAAACTCTACGGTCGGTTGAGGGCCATTGCCACTCCAGTAATCCAGGAGGGTCTGGTATGCTTCGCTTTTCTCTACCGAAAGTGGACAGGAGATCGACTCGATTTTCTTGAGGGGCCACCAGGCCCATCCGATGTCGAGGTCTTCTAGCAGCCGGATGGCATCGCGAAACCAGACGTTGGAGTTTTCACCGCTTTCTCCCAGGTAAAGGGGAACATTGTGGGTATTGCGCAGGTCGATTACCCATTGCATCGTAGCGACATCATTGTTGGACCAGTATTTATGGGGAGAGTAGACGAGATTGTCATCCCAGGGGGGCGTCAGGCCGGTAAAGTCATTGGCAAACCAGTTGCCCTCGATGAAGATCATGTGGGTGGTATCGACTGTGCGGATGCTGTCGGTACATTCCACATAGAGCTGACGCAACATGGCATTACCTGGCAGATCCCAGTTGGGCTCATTTAGCAGGTCGTATCCCGCGACCCATTGCTCATCGACATAGCGTTCAGCCAGCTTTTTCCACAAGGCTACCATTTTATCACGGTTCGCCTTGCTCTCCCATAGAGAAGGTTTGGTCTCATCGTAGTCTGAGATCCCTGCATCGTAGCCCTGTCCTCCGGGTGCGGCATGCAGGTCGAGGATGACGTACATTTCGTTTTGTGCACACCAGGAGATGACACTGTCGGTCAGCTCAAAGCCTTTGTCCAGCCAGGTTTGCTGGCCAGGTATGGGCTCATCTTCGATGGGCAGGGTAAAGAGGTTGTAGTGCATGGGCAGCCGCACGGAGTTGAAGCCCCAGGCCTTGAGGGAATCCATGTCAGCCTTGCGGAAGTGATTGGCCAGCCACGCATCGTAGAATTGATCGGTGGCGGTTTCGCCGATGAGGGCTTCGATGGTAGCCCGGATTTCGTGTTGGGGATTGGCAAAGCCAGCGGTCTGTAACATGTACCCCTCCTGTACCATCCATCCCCCGAGGCCCATGCCCCTGAGCAGGATGGTATCCTGGTTTTCATTTACAATCGCGCGGCCCTGGGCCCGGAGAAAATGCTGCCCCTGCAGAGAATGGCCGCCAAATAGCAGCAAAAAGAATATCGAAAGGTGAATAATGGGTTTCATATACGAGTAGGTTGGTAAGTGAAAGGCTGGAAATGAGAAAAAAGGGGAATAAGGTATATATGGGCAGGCTGGCTACCTGTATCAACTCTATATACCTTGTATCTCCATCATTGTCGTCCCCATATAGCGCTGTCCGACTTCTTGTCGAACGGATACAAAATACAGGGGGGCAATACGCCCTTGCGTTGGGACGTATTACCTCGGATACTGGTGAATGATCACAGGTTTCAGATCTCGCGAACGGATACATTGTCGATCACGATGCCATTGGAGCCATACTCAGCTCCGCCACCACGGATCACGAGATACACCGTTTCACGGGTGGGAAACTGGAAGGTACCATCTCCACCGCCGACGGAGCAGGACAGGGTACTAAGGGATCCTTCCAGGGGTTCTCCTCCACATCCATCCCAGGTATTCAGCCCCAGACGAATTCCCCCATCGGTGTAATCTACTCCTTGTACAGGGGTGGCGGTCCCTACATATACCTCAAACCAGCAGTCACTCAAGCCATTCCCGACTACATCCATGTCGATTTGATAGGTAGTGTTGGCTTCGACATTAAAAGACTGGTAAATACCAGCGTGTCCCCATCCACCGCCTGACCAGGCTGCTGCACCGTTTTCAAACGCGACCTCTACGCCCGGCGAGATGGGGAGGACTGTCCAGAATTCATCACCCTCAAATTCTCCATTCTGGACGAGATTGGGGCCGATGATGTCGTTTTCGATGACAATGGTCTGTACCGACTCTGCGGTTCCCCCTTCGGTGAAGACCTTGAACCGGACTTCATACTCCCCTGCAAGGGGGTACAGGCGCTCTGCCTCCAGGCCTTCAGCTGAGGAGTTGTCCCCAAAAGACCAGTGGGTGTACCAGGCTCCTATGTCCTGTTGGGCTGAGAAGGTGACCAGATTGGCATTTTCAGCATCGTAGGAAAAAGTAAAGGCCGCATCCTCGCTGGTAGGAGGAGGCACGACCTCTTCGGTCTGGTTGAGGGAACATGCGGATAGCAGGAGCAGGGCAGCCAGCCATGCCAATCCGTGTTGGATATTTATGAATGAAATCATGACGTTTTTCCTGTTAAAAAATAAAACCTTAAACGGCTAGTGGTGGGGGATTTCGCTGCGCTCAACGTGATTGAAAAAGTTGCTGGTGAGCACTTTATGCGAATTGCGAATGGATAATTACATAATTCCGCAGGCACTAGTATCCCGGATTTTCCACCAGCTTTGAGTTGTTGTTGATCCGATCCTGGCCGATGGGGAAGTAATACTGACGCTCATAGAACTTCATGGGAAGATTCTCTGCTGTAATGATGGTGTAAGTGAAGGTTTCTTCGCCTACGGCATCCACATGGCGGAGTGAGCGGTACCCCATGACCTGAATACTCAGGTCTTGAACCGCTGTGCGCCACCTTCTGACATCCCAGTAGCGATGGTCTTCAAAAGCCAGCTCGATTTTGCGCTCATTGCGTATGCGTTGCTTGAGGTCCTCTCCCGAGTAGGGCTCCAGACGCAGGTGCTGCTGTAGGCCGGCTCTGCTGCGGATGGGCTCAATGTAATCACGTGCGTCAGATTCTAGGCCCAGCTCTATGGCGGCTTCGGCTGCGTTCAGGTACATTTCTCCGAGTCGGAAGATGATACAGTCCTGACCGGAGTAGTACTGCTGAATGAGCAATGTAGTGGGGCCATCATTGAGGTATTTTCGGACATAGGCTCCTGTCTTCGTAGCATCCGGGTGGATGCCCATCCCGTCTTTTCCGATACCCGTATCGGTATTGGTGTCCAGCTGTCCATCTCGTTCCGTAGCATACCAGGTTTCGATGCGGTCTCCCTGAAACATATCATTGTCGGTCAGGAGGGTGCCTTTGAAACGCGGATCGCGGTTTTCGAAGGGAGAAGCCGGGTCAAAGCCAGAGCCCTCTTCATTGGGCAGCAGCCCCGTACTCAACATCTCGTAGCTGTCCATTAACTGCTTGGAAGGGGACATGCTCGATCCCCAGTCCACGCGGTAGCTGTAAGGCGTGTTGTAGAGGTCGTAGGAGTGCCCTTTTTCAAATGGCAGCCACACTTTGACGAAGATGGCCTCGTCGTCGGTTTCATCGACAAATAGATGGTAATAGTTTTCCGCCGGATCCGGATACTCATTGAACAGGGTGTGCCCACTGTTGTTGATCACCTCGGCAGAGGCATCCATGGCGATCTGATAGTAATTATCCGCTTCGGACTCGGGAATTCCTACGACGCCATTGAGTTCTACCGTACCATACCTGGCGATGCTACCTGCATAGAGAGCTGCCCGGGACTCCAGGGATTTGGCGGCCCACTTACTGGCCCGGCCTTTCTGATCAGACCACCTGTTGGGCAGCAGTTCAAAGGCCTGCTGCGCATCTGCCAGCACCTGATCATATACTTCCTGTTCTGTGTTTCGCACAGGAAAGTATTCTTCTTCCGGGGTGGTATTCGGATCCTGGGCCTCCAGAATGAGGGGCACTCCCCCATATCGCTTGGCCATGGCAAAGTAGCAGTAGGCTCGCAGGAAGTAGAGTTCGCCCAGGCGATGTTCCCACTCCTCCGTGCTCAGGGCATCCAGGCCAGTAGCCTCGATGTTTTCAAGGGCATAATTGATCTTCCAGATGTTGAAGTATCCCCACCAGTCCAGGGGCCAGTTGTTGTTGATGGTGCCCCAGTTACCCGTACGGTACGAGTTGGAAGCGGGAGTCCAGGCATAGGTACTCCTGGCCAGGTCTGAGAGGGCATCCCGGTGGGCTCCCCAACCAGCTCCACCTCCAAAATCCTTGAGATAATCCCAGGGCATGAGGTCGTAAATCTTGTAGATATATGCATCCATCAGGGCCTCATCGCTCCAGACGTCAGCGTCTGTGATGCGGTCCAGTGGCGGCTGATCCAGGAATCCCCCGCTACATCCAGCGAAGAGAAAAGCAAGAGCGGCTATAAATATGCGAAGTCGATTCATGATGGCTAAGGTTAAAGGGTGATGTTGATTCCTGCGGTGTAAGATCTGAGTTGGGGGTAGTACCACCCAGCTGAGGATTGCATCTGCGGGTCAAATTCTTCGTCAAAAGTTTTGAACACCAGCAGGTTGAATCCAGTGAAGAAAAACCTCACTTCTTTTACTCCCCTTACCTGATTGAGCAATGCTCTGGGCAAAGAGTAGCTGACGTTGATGTTTCTGAGGCGCAGGTGACGCCCATCACGCATCCAGAAATCAGAGTATCGGTAGTTGTTGTCGTTAAATCCTCCATCCGAGATCCTGGGATAAGCGGCATCGGTATTCTCTGGCGTCCAGTAATCGAGCTGGTAGGTATAGCCATTGAACCCGTTTCGCAGTGGACTCTGTGACTCCCCGTCGAGCCAAAGGTCATAGACCGCAGCTCCGGTAAGCAGCATGGAGAGGGAGAAGTTGCGATAATTGGCTAGCAGGTTGAGGGAGAAGTTATAGGCAGGCTTGTCTCCGTTGCCAAAGACCTGCTGATCTCTCACGTCGATGATGCCGTCATCATTGAGGTCCTGGTACCTGACATCGCCGGGCTGTATGGTGCTGTTGTCATTTCCATCCTGGATGGCCCAGCCGTCGATTTCTTCCTGGGTCTGAAAGAGCCCGTCGGAGATATACCCGCGTCGGAGGCCGGTGTAGCCCCCGGTTACGGTCAGGTTTTGGCGCATGAACTCATCTTCGATGGTGGCTTCATCGATGAACACTGCCGTCTCCCGGGAACGGGATAGGTTGAGATTGGCCCCGAGGGTAAGGTCCCGGGTAACCTGCTTGTTGTAATTCAGCGCGACCTCAAAGCCTTCGTTGGAATAGCTGTGCAGGTTCTCTGCGGCCAGCCCTACCCCAAGGGTGCTGGGAACACTGGCGGAAGCGAAGGCGAGTACCCCCTGCCGATCGCGGAAAAAGTAGTCAAACGACAGGGTCAGGGCATTGTTGAGAAACGCCGCATCAAAGCCCACATCATAGGTGGTGATGGTTTCCCAGGTCAGGTCCTCGTTGGGCAGGGACGTATTATCGATGGTGGGGATCGCTGTTTCGTTGATGGCAAAGAATCCGCTGTAAACGAATCCCGACAACCACTGATAGGCCGCGGTACCGTCATTGCCTGCGGTACCATATGAGGCCCTCAGCTTGAAGTCCTGCACGACTCCTCGTGCTCCTTCAAAAAATGCTTCTTCGGAGAGACGCCACCCTACCGAGACCGATGGGAAGAAGCCCCAACGCTTGCCGGGAGCAAAGCGCGAAGAACCGTCATACCGGAAAGAGGATTCTATCAGGTATTTGGCTTTGTAATCATAGCTGAACCGACCAATGAGGCCCAGGCGATTTTCTCGGTACTCGCCACCGTTGGCATCCTTGTTTTCATTGGAGCCGGCAAAAAGCTGGTCGATGAGATCGGACTGAAAGTCCTGGCGACGACCCCAGAAGTCCTGCCCACTGTTATTTTGCAACTCGCCCAGCAGGAGGCCTGATACGCTGTGGTTGCCAAACTGTCGATCATAGTTCACAGACTGCTGGGTAACAAAGTGGTTCCCAAATCCAGTGGTAAGGGTAAGTACCGTTTCACTGAAAGAACCTTCCGGACTGGCCACGAACTCATCGTACTCGCCGGTGCGGCGGTTGAGCGTGTAGAGTTCATAGCTTTTCCCCCACTCCTTGCGGAAGTTGGTATTATACACCAGTGAGCCATAAGACTTTAGACTGAGTCCCTGTACCTGCGGGACGGCCCACTCCAGCGAGAGCTTCACATCGATGTTGTTGTTCCGAGCCCGGTAGTATCCCGCGTTGAAGTCTCGTAGGCCCTCCAGGATGTGGTTGGGACTGAAGCTGGGCCGTGCGGGTGTGCCATCCGGATAGTAGGCCAGGTCGGTCGGCAGGGCACGACTCAGTTCGCGGAAAATATTGTAGGCTGAATAGGCAGGCGCTTCGTTTAGACGGCGGCGACCAGCCAGTTTGAGGTTCAGCACCAGGTTATCGGTAATGTTGGCTTCGATATTGGATCGGATGTTGAACTGCTGGTAGTTCAGCACATCAGCGTTATAGTTGGAACCCTGATTCAGGAAGCCAGCTGAGGCAAAGTATCTCACCTTCTCATTGCCACCAGAAAGATTCAGGTTGTGGCGCTGCTGAAAGCCAAAATCGCGGAACATCAGCTCTTTCCAGTCCTCATTGGGATAGTTGATCGGATCTGATCCACTGCGAAAGGCTTCGATCTCTTCTTCGGTATAAAATGGAGCCTGTCCTGCATTCGCCAGGCCTTCGTTCATGACGGTGGCTCGCTGGACTGAATTGAGGAAATCTGGATAGGCAGTAAATTCTGTCCAGGTAAACTGGTTGCTGTAGTTCAGACGGGGGCGGCTGAGCGATCCTTTTCGGGTGGTCACGAGGATGACGCCATTCCCTCCCTGTACCCCATATACCGAAGCCGCAGCGGCATCCTTCAGCACGGATATGCTTTCGATCTCATTGGGGTCCAGTTCGTCGATGTTGCCTGGGGAGCCATCTACGATGACCAGGGCATTGCCAAAGTTGCGAACCTCAAATGAAGATCCGCTGAATCCGGGTTCCCCGCTCCCCTGCCGGACAAACAGGCCGGCTGCCAGTCCTTCGAGGCCATTGCTGACGTTGGGGACGGGCAGTTTTTTGAGGGTTTCTTCATCTACGGTTGAAACGGCAGAAGTCAGCTTGGCGCGGGACTGGCTCCCATACCCAACCACGACCACTTCTTCGAGCTGCAGCCCGGCAACCAGTGCAACACTGATTTCACTCTGCCCATTGATCTCGATGGACTGGGCGGTGTATCCAGTGTAGGAAAAGCGGATCCTGGTAGCCGATTCGCCAACTCGAAGGCGATACCTGCCATCGTCGTCGGTTAGCATTCCATTGGTCGTCCCCTCAACTACAACCGTCGCTCCTATTAGGGGCTCGCCAGTTCCTGCATCAGTCACCTGACCACTGACCTGGGTCTGGGCACTCAGCTGAAACGAAAAGCAGGTTAAAACCAGGCCCAGTAACCAGGCCCGGAGGGATAAGGTTTGTTGCATCATAGTAGTAGTCTTGATCTTGCACTTATTTCACAATCAACTTTGCAAAAACGCACGAAAATCACCAATAAAGCCCTACTACAATCATACTACAGCGTGACTTTTTTTAGAAATATATTGATTGTCATATACTTACAAAGAGGGCTCGCAAACGGCATTCATCAGTTTTGGGGATCAAATCCGGTGATGTAACGGATGAGATCTTCCTCTTTTCCCAGTCCCAAGCGCTTTTTGAGTCGGTAGCGTCCCTGCTCTACAGCTCGGGTAGAGACGTTGAGGAGGTAAGCGATTTCCTTGGTGCTGAGGTTAATCCGAATCAGGGAACACATCCGCAGGTCATGCGGTGTGAGTTCTGAATGCTTTTCTCGTAGAGACTGAATAAAATCCTTGTCCACCTGGTTGAAATACAGGTCAAATTCCTTCCAGTGGTCTTCATTTTTCAGCTCATGGTTCAGGGTCTGAATGATGGGAGTCACAGGGGCACCTGTTTCTTTTTGCACCTTCAGGAGCTTTTCCTTCAGATCGGTCAGGATCTCATTCTTATGCGCGATCTGTACCGACGAATACATGAGGTTGGACGTCTTGGCTTCAAGTTCAGAGGCCAGTTTTTCATTTTGGAGCTGTAGCAGCTGCCGTTTATGGGCCGTCTCGCGCCGCTGTACCACCACATACCCAGCGGTCAGGACCAACCCCATGATGACCAGGGTAAGGAGGCCACGAAACCAGAGGGTTTGCCAGAATGGCGGATCGATGAGGATCTCAATCTCCCTGATGGTCTCTCTGTATTTTACCCTGAACGTATAACTCCCGGGATCGAGGTTGGTATAGGTGACGCTGTTTTGCCCTATTTCTGTTTCCTGCCAGTCTTCGTCAAAGTTTTCCATCTTATACGCGTACTGCATGTCCATGGGGTTGGTGAAGTCCATGGCAGAGAATTCGAGGGAAAAGGACTTATCCAGGTAGCTAAGCCTGATATTTTCAGCCTCTTCGATGGGTTTTGTCAGGATGATCCTGCCATCGGGAAGCTGACCGACCGGGATCGGCTGATTGGCGACCTGCAGGCCCGTCAGGGTGACATGGGCCTGATGAACTTCGTCAGGAAGCCGCTCAGGGTGCAGGGTATTCAGGCCATTGATCCCGCCAAATAACAGGGTGCCATCATCAAGCGCCAGGATGGCCTCCTGGTTAAACTGATTCGCCGCCTGCGGCGTGCGGAAGTCAAAGTTGCGTATCTTCAGGGTAACGGGATTCAGACGGCTGATGCCTTCAAAGGTCGTCACCCAAAGCATCCCCCTGCAGTCCTCCGCAATCCCCATCACACTGTTGGCAAGCAGGCCCTGATCTTTGCCGATTCGCTCAAATCGTCCCTGCCCCAGCCAACGGTTAAGCCCGCCACCCTCTGTTCCGATCCAAAGATTGCCCCTGCTATCCTGGAAAATGGCCCGGATTTCATTGTTGCTCAACGACTCGGGATCTGCTGGATCGTGCCGATAATGAACGAATTGTTGTTTTGCTTCGTCCCAGCGATCCAGGCCCTGGTCTACCGTACCAGCCCATACTTGGTCTTCCTGGTCCACAAAAACCACCATCACGTTAAGGTCGGTCAGGCTACCGGGGCGGTCAGGGTCGTGGCTATATCGGGTCTGGTCCAGCGTCTCGGGGTCCAGCGAAACGAGGCCCCCACCTACGGTTGCAACCCATAGCAGCCCATCTGCCTGCTCTGCCATGGACCAGACGTTGTTGGGGCCTCCCAGAATGTGGGCAAAGGTATTCGTTTGGGGGTCATAGCGATCCAGTCCCTGCCCAAACAGGCCCACCCACAGGCGATTGCGGCTGTCTTCAAACAGGGTTTTGACCACATTTCCGGCGAGGCTTCCTCCTTGTCCTGGCACATGCAAAAAGGGGGGGGCTGAAAAACGGTTGCTATCGGGATTCTGCCAGTTGAGGCCGCCCCCATCCGTGCCAACCCAGACCTTCCCATCACGGGTCTGAGCCAGTGACAGGATGGAACGGCTCTTGAGGGCTTCGCCACCGGGCAGACCAGGGGCCAAACGCTTGAACCATACTTTCCCAGGTTTGTAAATGTTGATCCCTCCGTTGTAGGTTCCCATCCAGACATTTCCCGTGCGATCCTCCCACAGACAGAAAAGCGCATTGCTGTTCAAGCCTGTTTTTTGACCGGGATAATAGGAATATACGGCCACCTCGTCTCCGGTCGGATCGAGGATATTGAGCCCCCCACCATCGGTGGCTACGAACAGTCGGCCATCTGTGGTTTTCCACATGTCGCGGACACCATTGGAACTCAGTGACCGAGATCCGTTGCCCGGCGCATAGTGCACATAGCTGCGGTCTGCAAGTTTCATCCGGTAGAGACCAGTCCCTTCAGTCCCTACCCATAGGTAGTCGCCATCGAGGAACAACCTCTTCCGATACCCGCTCATATTGGGATGATTGGGTAGCATCGGATGGCTAAGGGAAAAATGGCCATCGGGCTCCAGGACGTTGAGTCCCCCTCCCGCCGTAGCGACCCAAATGGTTCCGTGCTGATCCTGCACAACGTCGAACACCAGGTCATTGGAGAGCCCGCTATTTTCCCAGGTGTAGTGGCGAGAAGTGTCTGCCCGCGGGTCATATCGAAGCGCCCCTCCTCCAATGGTGGTGATCCAGATGCCTCCTTCATTATCTTCAAAAAAAGAAGTGACCTCGTACTCTATGATGGGAACAAAGCTCGAATCCTGGCTGAGGTGTACAAATTGATCACTATGCGACTTTTTTACGCTGATGCCGTGTTTACCCGTTCCGACCCAGAGGTTGCCACTGCGGTCTTCGTAGAGGGCTGATATTTTTTTTCCGCTAAAATTTTCCTGAATCTCCTGATCGACGCTGGAGGCAATGGCCTCAAATCTGTAGCCATCATATCGACTGAGTCCGTATTGCGTGCCCACCCACATATATCCATGACGATCCTGCAAAAGGCAGTGCACGGTATTGTGAGAGAGTCCATCGCTGATGGTGAGATGGTCTACATTCAGGTCGTCTGATGCTACCTGCCCCCATCCAGTCGCAACGGAGATCAACCATGACAAGGTGATCAGAAGGCAGGATTTATAGGTCATAGGCGTTATTACTTGATAGAAACAGGGCTATGGTTCGGACTGTGGACAGAACCCAATACAAAAGATAGGATTCCTCGCCCGTAATTGAAAAGATATCGGCACTATGCCAGGGTGCGGAAAGCACTGCTATCAGTTCTCCTGCTAGCGTCCATACACCTTCACCAATTGCTGCAGCGTCTCAGCCAATGCATCGGTCGGTGGCCAGTTTTCCATGCGCCATTTCCAGTTTTTCTTGACCGTACCGGGCTTGTTCATCATGGCAGACTGTCCCAGCCCCATGATGTCCTGCATGGGCACCACGATGGTCTCCGCGGTGGAGGCATACAGCAGCCGGATCATCTCCCAGTGGAGCAATTCGGGCTTGATCGCGTGTCCGAGATATGCTTCCAGACGCCTATGTGCGGCTTCGTCCAGTTCATGCTGGTGCCAACCCTTCAGGGTATTGTTGTCATGCGTGCCCGTATAGGCCACCGAGTTGGGCGTATAAAGATGGGGAATGTGAAGGTTTTGCGGCATGTTGGGGCTGAAGGCAAACTGCATGACCCGCATGCCGGGAAAGTGGTAGGCGTCGCGCAGGTCGTACACCTCCTGGTCGATGTCGCCCAGGTCCTCCGCCACGATGGGCAGGGTTCCCAGGGCCTCTTGTAGCGCATCAAACAGCTTGCGTCCCGGTCCGGGAGACCAGCGGCCATTGATCGCGGTTTTTTCGGAGGCTGGGACTTGCCAGTATGCGGCGAAAGCCCGGAAGTGGTCCAGGCGCAGCAGGTCAAAGAATTCCAGGTTGCGCCTTACCCGCTGTATCCACCACTGGTAACCGCTCATTTCATGGGTGCTCCAGTCAAAAATTGGCATGCCCCATAGCTGCCCTGTTTCGCTGAAGTAATCGGGTGGTACGCCAGCGACTGTCTTCGGAGCGAGGTTATCATCCAGTTTGAATAGCTCCGGATGGGCCCAAACGTCAGCGCTGTCGTAGCTGACGTAGATAGGCATGTCGCCAAAAATCTCCACGTCCCGGCGATGGGCATACTGGCGGAGTCCCTGCCACTGTAGTTGAAAGATGAACTGGGTAAAACATTCCGCCTCGATTTCCTGTGCAAACTTCTCCCGCTTTTTGATAAGCTTTTCGGCGTCGCGGTGGCGAATTTTCTCAGGCCACTCAGACCAGGGTTTCCCTTCAAAATGTTGCCGCAAAACCCTGTACAGTGCATAGTCGTCCAGCCAGTCGCTTTCTGCCTGGCAAAAGGCTTCGAATTGTTCCCTCAAATTGCTGTCGGGAGTTGACCGAAAGGTTTGGTAGGCTTGCTGAAGCAATAGGGTTTTTCGGGCTTCGACTTCTATAAAATCTACCGGTCCAGAGGCTTCCAGCCAGTGCTTGGCCAGATGTTCCATGGTCACCAGGCCCATTTCTTCCAGTAGATCGGGGCTGATCAGCATGGGATTACCCGCAAAGGCAGAATCTGCTGCATAAGGCGAATAATAGCCCTCCCGGGTGACAGGATTCAGAGGCAGCACTTGCCAGAGTGTTTGGCCGGACTCGGCCAGCCAGTCCACAAATTTGGTGGCGTGTGGCCCCATGTCGCCGATTCCATAGGCCGTTGGCAGCGAACTGATGTGCAGGAGCACACCGGCTTTTCGACCGTTGCTACTGCGGCTTCCGGTTAGCAGGGCAAAGGGCAACTGGCCCATCAGGTCCTTGAGTGGCAACTCATCCCAGCAACTATGAGACTTGCTGCTAAACTGATCCTGCCAGTCATGCGGAGCGAGTTTGGGTAGCACCAGCCGGGTGTCCTGCCAGTCGATTTTGGTAATTCGCTTGGCCTTTCCCTCGGTGAGAATGGCACTGTGGAGGGGCAGGACCACCAGGGCATAATCCTTTCCCTGACGCCGGAAGTAGGCCATTACGTGCTGGGAATGCGTTCCCTTCACTTCGATGGGGACGTACTCACCATCGGAGAATAGCTCGGGATAATCCTGCCGGGCTCTGAGGCAGGCCTGCGTGAGCCAGAGTTTCACCTGGCCTTCAGAACGATTTTCCCAGAGCTTTTCCTCCCATTTATCCTCCTCCAACCAGCCGTCAATCTGAGCCAGTTGCTGACTCAGGGTGTCGTAGTCCACCGGGCGGCGGTTGTCAGGATCGACGAGGCTCAGGTTCCAGCTTTCGCTGCCCTGATAGAGATCGGGAGTTCCGGGGAGGGTGTTTTTGAGCAATACCTGGCTGAGGCTGTTGACGATGCCGTAGTCCCGTAGTTTGGGAAAAAGGGGATCAAATGCCTGTCGAAACGCACTTTCCGGTTTCAGGCTGTCAAGTGCGAGGGCGATGACAGCCTGCTCGTATTCCTCGTTAGGATTTCCCCAGTCGCTTTTGACCTTGGCTTCCCGCAGGGCTTTGGGCAGGTAGCCCTTGAGCCTCTCCGCAAAAGCCTCATCCGGTTCGCCGTCCATGGGCCAGGCACCCGCCAGGGTTTGAGCCAGGAAATAGGCGTCGTTTGGCTCAACGCCAGCCACGCTCCACTGGGGCTGCCAGGCTTCGACCAGGCTTTTCCAATCCAGGTACAGCTCGCTGAGTACGAATAGGCGGGCGCGGGTATCTTCGCCGCGTTTGGTGTCGTGGGTGGAGAGGGTATTGAGGCTGAGCGGATGGGTCTTCTGGCGTTGTTGGATAAAGTGCTCAAATTCCGCCTGAGCCAGGTGAAACTGGCTGGGATCATCGCCGACTTCGTTGTGGGCGATGAAGCGATTGTAGAGGTAAAAGGTCGTGTCTTCCAGGCCCTTGGCCATGAGGGGACCACTGAACTGCATGGCGCGACGCAGGAATTTGCTGCCGACCTTGCGCTGTTGTTCACTGGCAAATTCGTCCCGCACAAAGGCGGCTTCGTAGCGTTCGGCCACGGTAGTCAGTTCTGGATTTCGCTTGCGAATGCTCGCCAGCACCTCTGCGATCAGGTCCCGGTCTGGCCCTGATAGTGGCAGCGACCGCGGGTAAATCCGGTAAACGGGCATTGCCAGTAGCAACTCGCCGATCATCAGGTAGAGGGCTTCTTCGCCAAGCTGTTCCTGTTCGAGTTGGGGTATCCACTCCAACTCCTGAAACAGGTGGTAGAGGTTGTCCCATTCGCCGACCATGTGATGGTGCAGAATGTGGCGCTTTTTCTCGTAAACCAGGTCTTCCCAGTCCGGCTGCTGACCCGTGAGCTCGGTGTAGAGCTGGTCGAGTGTTTTTTCCCCGCCTTCGTAGGTGAGGAGTTTGTTGATACGGGAAGTGAATTCGTAGCCGGTGGTTCCGTCGATGGGCCATGTGGCGGGTAGCTGCTCATCCCGCTCCAGGATTTTCTCAGCGAGGAGAATGGTTTCCTCTCCGGCAGACTTGCGCAGCACCTGGACGTAGGCTGTCGGATCGTAAAGCCCGTCGATGTGGTCAACGCGAAGGCCCTGGATGCGTCCGGCTTTCACCTCGCCCAACACCCACTGATGGTAATGCTCGAAAACGCTGGGTTCATGGATGTTGAGACAAATGAGGTCATTGACCGTGAAAAAACGGCGGTAGTTCATGACCATATTGCTCAGCGGCCAATAGCACAGCCGGAAGTGCTGCTGTTCCAGCACTTCCCGCAAAATGGCTCCATTCTGGTTGAGCTGCTCCAATCGCTCGGTACCGTAGGCCCGAAATGCGTCATCCTCTTCCCAGAATTCCCAAAGGCGTTTTTTCAACAAATCCCAGAGCTCCACATCCTTTGATTCCAAGGCCATGCGGGTACTCCCCATCCAGCGATACACCTGCTCAAAACGGTAGGCGTCATCCCCCAGCCACAAAAAGTAGCTTTCGGGCTGTAGGGGAAACTGGTGTTCATAGTAAGCAAGTTGCAGTTCGCCGTCTGCATAGGTGAGCTGCAGTTCCCCATCGGTAAGGGCTTCTCCCTCATCCTTTCCGAGTATCGGCACCATGACCTTGCCGGAAAACTCCGCATTGGGGTGCTGCCAGTTGATGTCAAAGTATTGGTAGAATTCAGACAAAGGGCCCTTTTCGAAGACGTCGCGGATCAGCGGGTTTTGGGATGAATAGGCCAGGTGATTGGGAACGATGTCCTGCAGCCAGCCCATGCCCCGCTGCTGTAGTTCCCGGTGAAGCTGCTCCCATTCATCCTGCGTACCCAACTCTGGATCAATCCGGGTCGGATCAATGCCGTCGTAGCCATGCTGGCTCCCAGCGCGCGATTGCAGGATGGGAGAGCCGTAGATCGTGCGAATGCCGAGTTTTTGCAGGTAATCAAGCTGTGCGCTCAGTTTCTTCAGTGAATAATCCTGGTGCAACTGGACGCGGTAGGTCGAAAGGGGGCGGTACATGGGTGGTGTTTCGTCGGATTTGGAGTAGGGTAGGAAGTTACTAAGGCTAATGCGGAGTGTAAAGTAGAATCATTCGCCAAAAGGTAATTTGACGGGATGATTCAGGATCAGTGGCGGGACAGAGGGGGATGGGTGTATAAGGTTGATACGGTAACCAGCGTGCCCGTATAAGTAGTAAGACAAAATTATGAGGTATGAAGTTTATGGGGATATGAAGGAAAGTCACTGCTTGAGGCCTTCATACCCTTCGGCTGCTACTTCGACTTCGCTCCCCGGCTGAACCATGACTCCGATCATGGTTCGGCCTAACTGCGGGACTCCGCTCCCGCATTGACCTTCGCGAGATAGAATCTCGCAGTTAGAGGGTTCGATGATCGGAGTCATCGAACAGCCAGCAGGCTTTTATTCCATGTTTTCAACATATACAATCTGTAGTTTAATGACATTGACCTTATTTCCGATATATACCGCCAGCCTCCAGCCCCTCCATACCTTTTCTTCCACCTACTCGACCAGCAGTGATCCCGACTCAACCTGAATGCCATTGTCGATGCGGTAGTGGTAAATGCCTTTGGGCAGTTTGTCAGGAAGGGCCAGTCGGTGTGTTCCGGCCTCATTTTCATTCCATTCAAACTCCAGGAGGCTGCGGCCAAACCGGTCGGTCACCAGCAGGTGGGCCCCGCCCACGATGTCATTGAGCTGGATCATCAGGTGATCGGTGGCGGGATTGGGATAAATCCGAATCTTCCCATAGATCTTCCATTCGACTGATTCTTCGGGCGAAAATTCAAACTTGATGCCTTCTTCGTAGGCCTTGATCCGGTAAACCGCTACCCCTTCGTAAGGAGCCTGATCCAGGAAGGAATAGCTGACGGGCTCGGTGGTGTTGCCGTTGGCGGTGACCTCATCCAACACTTCGAAGGTCTCGCCTCCATCCGTCGAGCGCTGCACCTCAAAGTAGCGCACCCCTTCTTCGAAGAGCATTTGCCACTGCAGCTGTACCTCGCTTTCCAGGACTTCAGCAGAAAAATCTCCCCATTCCATCGCGGGCGTACAGTCCGGCATGATGATAACCTCATCGCTGCTGCGCAGTCCGGCTGCATCTTCCACTTGCAGGATAACCCGGTAATAGAAAGTTTCCACGTCGTCGCAGCCGATGGGGGTGATGAGTTCGGTGGGTGTTTCTTCCAAAATTGGTTCCTCCGGGTGGGTGTGGCTGTTGTGGTGCAGGACCGTCTGCCACTGGTAATACAGTTCCTCGGGGCCGTGCTCGGCGTCGCTCACCTCAGCTTTCAGGGTCACAGCAAGCGGCACTTTGACCGAATACTCGAAGCTGGGATCAGGCGTCGTAATGCGAACCTGCGGTGGGGTATTGTTGAGCGAAATGGTCTTGGCCAGTTGGCGGCTGGCCCCGGCAGTATCGGTGACGGTCAGCGTCGCAACGAACTTTCTGGGATCAGCATTCGGAGCCTCATAGGTATGCTGGGGCGCAATGGCATGGCTGGTGTCTCCGTCGCCAAATTCCCAGAAAAAGCTCAACGGGTCGCCATTCTGGTCGGTAGATGCCTCCGCAGAAAACTGTACCGTCAGCGGGCTGGGTCCATAGTTTCGGTCCACATCCAGTACCGCGTCCGGCTTGACGTTGCCTCCGTAGGAAATGCGCCAGACATCCCAGGGATAGGAGGTGAAGTACAGGTCGCCCGAAACCGGATTGACGGCCAGGTCGGTGATGGCAAAGCGGTCGCTCAGAAACGGATGAATCGAAACGGGATTCAGGTTGGAGTCCACCTCGACCCACTTGATCCACTTGGCGCTGTAGTCCGCGAAAAAGTAGGCGTTCTGGTACTCCTCCGGAAAGGAATTTCCCTGGTAAAAAATGCCCCCAGTTGAAGATGATCCCCAGAAATTGGCCCCCTGAATGCGGGCATCAGGTTCTTCGATTTCCTTGCCGATGATTTCGCCTCCATCTCTGGGATAGTGTGCCACGCGAGCGCTGATGGTGTCTTTGAGCTTATTGGCCCACTCCAGGGTCGGAGGAGTATGAACGAAGTGAGGGATATTTGCCGGAATCTCCAGCAGCGGCTGGCAGGGATTGGGGAAGCTGTACTCCCCATCGCCCCGGGCCTGAACCAGCAGGTCCTGGAACAGGAAGTAGTCGCCTTCGCAGCCACTGGCGGGATTGGGCGCATCGAGGTTGGGCGTGGGGTGATTCTGGTAGGCCCACCAGAGCAGTTCGATGCCCTCATAGGCCGGCCAGCCAAAGTTCAGTCCGCCTTCATCGGCACGGTTGAGCTCTTCCCAGTTCCACAGGCCCACATCGCCGATGAAGATGACGCCGGGATCTCCTTCAGAGGGCTCGTGGCCTCCACTTCCCTCCGCGACGCTAAAGCGGAAGGGATTTCGCAGGCCCATGGCCCATACTTTGGAGCGGGGAGCATCTGGAGCTTCGGGGTCATAAAACGGATTACTGGGTAGCCCCAGGCCCGTTTCCGGGTCAATGCGGAGGATTTTGCCATTATAGCAGTCCACGAGTTGTGAGCGCCATCCACCTATGTCCTCCTTGGGCTTGATGATCCCATCAGCCAGGGCCTGGGAGGCATAGGCCCCTCGTTCGTCGCCACCGACATCAATGCCATCAAAGGAGGCTCCATCGCCCATGGAGGCGAGCAGGGTGCCATCTGCTCCGAAGGCCAGAGACCCTACCGCATGAGACTCGTGGAGAATGGGCATCCCCGTGTCGTGGGTATGTCCGATGAGTACCTTGCGGCTGCCAGGCAGAGTGGTGGAGAAGTTGGTCGCTGGATCAGCGGTATATCGGGTGATGCGGCCTATGGTCGCAGAGAAGTATTCATTGGAATCGGGGTCGTAGCTCGGGGTGCCGTAGTGGAAGAGGTGGTGGCGATCGACGGCGTACATCAGGTAGAAATGGCCATTTTCGTAGAAATTGGGATCCAGCGTGAAGCCCAGCAGGCCGTGGTCGCGCCAACTCCCTACCTCTTCGCTGATATCAATCAGGGGCTGGCTGAACAGGCTATCACCCTCCATGATGCGCACTTTGCCCTGTTTTTCCAGGATGTACAGTCGACCATTTTCATCGAAGGTAATGCCATTGGGTTCCCGAATGGGGGGAGAGACCCGTTCCAGGGTGAACTTGTCCGGCAGGGACTGGCTCCATGCAGAACTGTACGGCAGGCATATCAGAACGAAAAACAGGATTCCGGACAGGGTGAATCTCAGAACATTCATCGGCAGGAAAATGGTTTTGAAAAATGCGGATGCAAGAAAAACAATCTAGCCGCTCGGGGCAATGTCAAAACACATTCTGAAAATCACCTCGTACCCTCACTCTCCTGATCCACCACGGCTTCCTTTTGGGCTATGGGCCGTGCCAGATAAGCCGCCCCCACCAACGCGATGAGCAGCAGGATGGAAATCAACTCGAAGGGCAACACGTAGCTGGTGACCGTCTGGATTCCGATTTGTTCGACCCCATCGAGCGGGATGGACTCGGTCTGGTAGCTGGGCAGGCTTTCCCATTCGATGCGGCCCAGTACGCGCCAGATGATGAGCCCTAACCCAGCCGATAGTACCAGTGCCAGTGGCACACGGTTCCAGCCAGCCCCTCCATAGTTGAGCAGGTCGCGCTGGGTGAGCATCACCCCGAATATGATCAGGATCAAAATGCCGCCTACATAGACGATCACCTGCGATACGGCCAGGAATTCCGCCCCGGCCATCACAAAAAATGTCGCTACACCAAAAAGCACTACAAACAGCAAAAACGCAGCGTGGACCAACTTGCGCGTCAGCACCAGCCCCACCGCTCCGGCGAGGGTGAGGACGGCAAAGCCAATAAATACGATATTTAGGAGATTGATTTCCAAGGCTATGAGTTTGCGGGAAAGGAATTGGGTTTATAGGGGGAATAAAGTATATAAGGGGATATATTGGCAAGGGTAATTAGTTCTCGTATTGACCATACACACCATACACACCATACACACCATACACACCATACACACCACTATCTAATCCCTCCGGGTTGCAACTATGGCCCCCAATATACAATTTTGGCAGCATGAATCTTCGCATAGGCCAACGAGTACGTTTTCTCCACGAATCTGGTGATGGAGTCGTGGTACGATTGATTGACAAGAACCACGTAGAGGTCGATATGGGCGATGACTTCCCGATGGAGGTCTCCCTCGATGAGATCATCCCGGTTGACAGCGCCGAGACCCACATCATGGGGAGTTCAGAAGAGAAAGAGGCGATCGTCGAAAAGCGCAGCCGCGCCGTTTCCCAATTGGGTACCTCCATGCTGGACATCAGCATGGTCGTTACTCTGGCGGAGGGCAGCGCCGTCGAAGACGACCGCTATACGGTGTTTCTGGTCAATCCCGAACCAGCTGACATGTTGTTTACCTGCTATGTGAAGATCGGCAACCGCTACCAGGGTCAGGCCGCAGGTCGCGTGGACAGCGGGGAGTTTTTCAAGCTCTTCAGCCTGCCTCGCGCCGAGCTGAACCGCATCAAGCAGATTCACTTTTCGCTGCTGTCTTATGTTCCTGGACAGGGCCACCCCCATATCCCACTGGTGATGGAACTCCCGTGGAACAAGGGCCGCATGAACCAGCCGCCAGCTTTTTTGCCGGCTGTCAAGCAGGAGGGATGGGCATTTTCCCTCCGTAACGATAAGCAGGTCGAAGACATCAAGAAGATCGATCAGAGCGAATTTGTCCGAATCAAAAAATCGGAGAAGCCCCAGATCCGCAAGGAAAATGAAGAGGTGGACCTGCACATTGAGGAACTGGTCAAAAATCCGCTGTTATTGGCTCCAAGCGAAATGATGCGGGTACAACTCGAGGCATTGGAAGAAGCGCTTTCCAAAGCCTTGACCGAAAACTACCAGAACCTGATTATCATCCACGGGGTAGGCGAAGGCAAACTCCGAAAGGAAGTGCGACAACGACTCAAAGCACATCCGCATATCAAGTCATTCTCCGACGGAGACCCCAGGAAATATGGCAATGGCGCCACCGAAGTCGTGTTCAAGTAGGGTGGCTCATTGAACAATCGGGGCACCGGACAGTGATCACGAACGGGCCTTTTCCAGCCAGGAGCTCAGAGAGTCTGCTTCAGGATTGGCCAGTTCTACGTGGCGAAGGTCATGCTTCATGATCAGATCGGGGGATACATGGGCGGCATCAGCCTCTGGAGATACTACCACTACATCAGGCTTGATCGCCTCAATCACTTCGTCTGGTGACTGACTTTCCAGAATCACTACTGCGTCCACTACCATCAGGGCTGCCACTACTTTGGCTCTATCCTCGGCAGAAAGAGAAGTTCCGGATACTACATCATCCCCATATACCCCCACAATCAAACGCTGTCCCAGGGCGCGTGCCTCTTCCAGAAGGGCGATGTGTACCGGGTGCAATGCGTCGAAAGCTCCATGTGTGAATACCAGATCGTCCTCATATACGCGCCATGAGTAGCTGCGTCGGGTGAGGGTGGTGAGATCTGCGATTTTATCGGGAGTAGTAAACATGTGATAGCTAGCTAAAATTGGAGTTGGGCAAAGATATGGTTTTTTGGCAATCTGATAGGGTGGCTTTTATCACTACCCAAAATTATTGGCCTAATTTCGCTAATCTTGGATTCCACTTTTACCTGAACCAACCGACTCAATGAGAGAATTTTACCCAAAATACGCCCTGTTGATTGGGCTGAACCTATTGGCCTTTTCTCTGTTTGGCCAAAGCAACCTATATCTGCACTTTGATGGGCAGGATGACTACACCGCTTTCCCTGGTGCTTCCCAGTATCTCTATGGCTCCAACACCATCACCATGGCGGGCTGGTTTTATACCGACGCTCTGGTTTATGGACAGGGAATGATGAGCATCAGAGGTGGCGGAAGTGGCGACGGGCAAATGTACGTCCTACAGCTTTCCAACGGCACCCTGGAGTGTCGCCTCATCACCAATACGGGCCTGCATGAAGTCGTAGGTCCTGCCGGCAGCATCGTGGCGGGACAATGGCAGCACATCGCATGGGTTTTTGATATCAACGCTGTGCGGCTCTACATCGATGGTAACCTGATCGGTAGCAGTTTTGCCTCGGGGTCTTTTCGTTCCAATGACCGTCCTTTTTCGATTGGGAAATCACTATTGGCGGGCTATAACTTCATTTATGGCGGACGTGCCGATGAAGTTTCCCTTTGGAACAAGGCGCTAACCCAGGCAGAGATACAGGATATGATGGCCAATGAACTTGCCGGAACGGAGACCGATTTGGTGGTGTACTACAAATTTGATCAGGGAGCACCCGAAGGCGACAACCGATCCATTACCCAGCTTAATGCCTACGGGGGACTGACCGATCGCAACTCCAATCTGTACAACTTCGCCCTCAACGGCAGTAACTCCAATTTTGCGGGAACCCTGGAACCCGGCTTTCAGACCATCAGCATTCCGCCCGTGTCCAACAAGCTGACCACTGATGGTCCCTTTGACCTGGGAGCAACAGCCAGTTCAGGGCTGCCAGTATTGCTGGAGGTGCTCAGTGGGCCAGCTTCTGTCAATGGGGACTCTGTCGTGCTGGATGGAATTTCTGGCGAAGTCATCATTCGGGCCAGTCAGGCCGGAGATGGATCTTTCGATCCGGCAGAAGATGCTTATGTTTCTTTTGAAGTGCTGAACCCAGCTGAGGTTTTACCAGAAGTAGAGGTGCTACATCCACTGGCGGGTGCGGTATATGCGCCCAAACTTACTCCTCTCCAGATTGGGGTTTCAGCCACCATCGACCATCCCGAACTGTTTGACATCGACGAACTGACCGCGACGATCGAAGGAGAAACCGTTTCGTTGAAAGACCACGGGAATGGCTTCTTTACGGCCTGGTGGTCCCCTCCAAGACACGGAGTGTATACGGTGGAGGTGTCCGCAGCCAATAATTTTGGGTTTCAGGCCGATACCAGCTACGACATCGCCCTCCTTCCTACGACGACCAACAAGTCCGTCCGGGCGATCGACTCTGCCTGGGTGTACATCGAGGTGTCGAGCGTGACAGTCGAGGCTGAATTGCCCAGCCACATAGGGGCATTTACCGAGATCATGGGCCACCTGACCATCGAGTGTCCCAATGGGGACTGTGATCCCTGGGACCGGGTTTCCTCCATAGAGGTTCAGGGAAAAGACGGCCAATGGTTCCAGATCATCCGCTACCTGACGCCTTATGGCGTGGCCTGTGAGAGCGACATTGACCTGACGGATTTCAAATCGCTGCTGATCGGCAAGACGAAATTCCGCGTGAACCTCACCACCTATGCCAATGGCTTCCTCTATTCGCTGGATCTGGATTACACGGGGGGACAGGATTCTTTGCCCTATTCACACGTCGAAAAGTTGTGGTACGAGAGCTACCCGTTTGGCGACATGGCCAATCTGCAGCCAACGGATACCCTGTCGATGGAATTTCCTCCCAATACCTCCGCCGCCAAGCTCAAACTGGTCTCTACAGGACATGGCTGGGGCGAAAACAACACCGACAATGCCGCAGAATTTCTCCGAAACACCCATCACATCTGGGTCAATGGCACACAAACCTTCACCCAGGACAACTGGTACGACTGTGACCCCAACCCCGATGGCTGTCAACCGCAAAGTGGTACCTGGTACTTCAATCGTGCGGGATGGTGCCCCGGAAGCATTGCCCAGTTTTTTGACTATGACATGACCCCCTATGTCGGTCAGCCGGTAGATATGAGCTATGTCTTTGACGAAGGATACGTCGATCGCTGCCACCGAAACAACCCCAACTGCGAGAGCGGCGTCACCTGCCCCAATTGCAATGACTCCTTCAATCCGCACCTGATCGTGTCGTCCTATATGGTCTCGTTTGGCGATACGCTACTGGAGGAATTGACCAATACCTCCCTTGCCGATCCCATCGCCGGGCAGGTCAGTGTTTACCCGAACCCTTCGAATGGGCAATTTTATGTGGAGGTACCCCAAAGCGTGCAAATGACTTCCATTCAGGTTGCGAATTATGATGGGCGGATACTTCAGACCCAGCCGGTCGGAGCTTACCACTATACCGCCCGAGTTGACCTGGGGCAGCAGCCTGCCGGTGTGTACTTTGTGACCATCAATTCCCACAACCATGAGCCCATCACTAAACGGGTGATCGTGGAGTAGGGGAACTTGCTGCGGACTCAAGCCGCGCAGCAAGTGAAAAGATGACCCTCCCCCTAGCCGTGCGGTTTAAACCCACGGATAGGGGGAGGTTGGCTGGACTTTCAACCTCGGGGTTCAGGCTCATGTTGGTTAATGCTGGGCACAGATCAGCTATTAACGGGCGTCAGAGACGCTATGACTGTACGTTTCGCTTCAGAGAAGCTCACGAGCGAAACCGCTATAGCGGTTCTGAGCAGTTTACCGTCCCTAAGGACGGGCTGGAACCCTCCCCCTAGCCGTGCGGTTTTAACCCACGGATAGGGGGAGGGGGAAAAACTTTGCCCCTATTCCGATTAAAAAGGAAGCCTGACTCAGGGGCTGGTCCTATATTTTCGTAGTTGAGTGATTCCTTCTGCTAGTTGAGATGGCAGAATCTTTACTACTACCAATTGATTTCATGATGCGCACGATTCTATTAAGCCTGTTGTTTCTGTTGGCCCTGTCCTACACATTCGCCCAAAGTCCGATCGTCAAAATAGACTTTGACCAGTCGGGGCGGCAACCTCAGGAAGTCAACCAGGTAGGCTATACCCCCTGGGTGGTAGCAGGTGCCACGACCGCCTCCATGACAGAATCAGGGGTTACCTTCACCGTATCCAAAGCCGGAGATTATGGGGATAACCTGGGAACCAACTGGTACAAAGCCGGGATACAGGCATCTGCTGAGGGCAAATTGGTCAACGATGGGGTGACTGTCAAAGACGGCAACGCCAATGAAGGCGGCCAGATAGAATTTCGCATCAGCGGTTTGACGACGGGAAGGCACTACCTGCTTGCGTATCTGAATGCCGTGGACAGCGATACCTACACTTTCAGCCCGATTGACGTCTATGTGGACAGCGTGCTGGTAGAATCAGGGGTGGTACCCACCGTTCGGGCTGCCAATTCCTCCGAGGCGCAATCGGTGTACCTGACCCTGGACGCTACTGCTGGCAACGACGTGGTCATTCTGTTTGCAGCAGATACCACCGGGGCAGAAGACTTCAAAAATGTCATGTTCAACGGCTTTGAGCTCAACACGCCCAATCCTGAGTTTCAGGCCGAACTGCCTTTCCCGGCTCACAACGACGAGCACGTGGAGCTTGATGCAGGAGGCATCGCCCTGTCCTGGACCCCATCCGATAGTGCGCTTTCACAGAACATTTATTTCGGGACGAATGCAGATTCAGTAGCCGCCGCAGATACCAGCTCTGCCGAGTTCATGGGCAACCAGACCCTCGCCAACAGCAGTTATCAGGTCGCTGACCTCTACACGGGCGACACCTACTACTGGCGCGTGGACCAGGTATTTGCCAATGGCATTACCCGTGGAAATATCTGGCGTTTTCGTCCGGCACAGTTGGCGTTTCCGGAGGCCGAGGGCTACGGGCGCTATGCGCGAGGAGGCCGTGGAGGACAGGTCGTTGTCGTGACCAACCTCAACGACAGCGGCCCCGGCAGCTTGCGAGAAGCCGTAACCAACGACATCGGGCCACGCACCATCGTATTTGCTGTGTCGGGCATCATCGAGTTGCGGTCGCGGTTGACGTTGACCCAACCGTATGTTACGGTGGCGGGACAGACGGCCCCTGGCAAAGGCATCACCATCACCTCTGCGCCATTTGGCGTGACCGGCGATGACTGCGTGGTTCAGAATATCCGCGTAAGACTGGGAGGGGGGCGAACCTACGATGGCATGGGGCTGACCGGAGCCGATTACAGCATCATCGACCATTGCTCGATTAGCTGGACCATCGACGAGGCGTTCAGTTCGCGCGGTGCCCAAAACATCACCTTGCAGCGTACCTTGATCTCCGAAGCTCTCAATGCCGCCGGACACCAAAACTATCCTCCTGGCACCGAGCACGGCTATGCCGCCTCCGTTGGAGGCGATATCGCCAGCCTGCACCACAACCTGCTGGCGCACAACTATGGCCGGAACTGGAGCCTGGCCGGTGGGCTGGATGGCAACGGGTATTACGCCGGAAGACTCGACATCACCAACAATGTCGTGTATAACTGGGGCGCTCGGTCCACCGACGGTGGGGCCCATCAGGTCAATTTTGTCAACAATTACTACAAACCCGGCGCGGGAACGACCAAGTTTGCAGCCCTGACAGCCGACAACGAAAATGCGGGCCTTGGCACCCAGCAGTACTACTTCGCAGGCAATGTCATGCCGGGTCGTTTTGATGAAAGCAATCAGGAAGACGGCAGAAGAACGACCGGCTCTGTTTCTTTTGAGAACTTCGTCGATTCGGCCTTTTTCCCCTCATACGTTACGACCCAAAGGGCTGGACATGCCTATAAGGTCGTGCTCTCAGACGTGGGATGTAGTCAGCCCGTGCTCGACGACCACGACCAGCGCATGATCCAGGAAACCCTGGACAGCACCTACTCGGTGATCGGCAGCGTGACTGGCAAGAAAGGATTCCCTGACGACGAGGCGGATTCAGGTGGCTATGAGGATTATCCTGCCGAGACCAGACCTGCCGATTGGGATTCTGACGGCGACGGGCTGCCAGATTGGTACGAGTCGATCATAGGGACCAATCTGAACTCCGGTGCGGGGGACTTCTCCGACGCCAACGCAGACGTTGACCTGGACGGATATACCAACCTGGATGATTACCTGCAATGGATGGATAAGCCTCATTTTGGCACCGCTACGGGCGATCCGCTGACCATCAACCTGCAGAAGCTGTCGAGGGGGTTTGTTGATGCGCCTTCCTACAGCGTCTCCAATGTCGTCAATGGCACCCACACCCTTAGCGGGAGCTTGGTCACCTTTACCCCAACTGCCGAGGGCCTGGGTTCATTTGACTTCACCGTCACCGACGCAGAAGGCGACAGCATGACCCGCACCGTGAACACCCTGTGGGGGTACCGAATTACGGATATAGAAGCAATCAAGCGGGCTGCTCAGGTGCAGGTGTGGCCCATCCCAAGCGAGGGGGAGTTTTCCGTTTTGCTGGAAAAGGAAGTCCCAAGGGCCACCTTCAAGGTGTTTCACATCACCGGTCAGGAAGTTCTGTCTGGGACCATTCAGGGCGGCAGGGTTCAAACCCTGAATTTGAGCAGCAGTGGGGTGTACATCCTGCAGGTCACGAATGCCGATTCCGGGCAGCTGATTCATAGCCGGAAGATTAGTGTCCGGTAAGACATCCTCAATTAAAAAACCGCCACCTAAGCCCAAAGGTCAATGCCCGTTCCATCATGGGGTAAAACGGCGTGGTGTAATAGCCACCATAGGGCAACAATTCGTTGAGGTGCTGGTAACGGAGGTAAACATACACACCCATCAGGCGCACGGCGGCAAAGGCATCCACCCGGGCATAGGGGATCATGTAGTAGTTGGTGGGGAAATACTCTCCCGACCAGGGATCGACGGTCTGACCCAGGTAATTGCTGTGGTAAAATACCTCAAGCCCAAGCCTGGCCTGCTCGGCCCAACTGACATCCCGGCTATCGAAATAAAGCGCTGTACGACCACTTACCAGCGGAATGCTCCGTGCGGCCCACTGCCGCGAAAGGTCGTCGCTGTTGACGCTGCCTCGGGCCAGATTGGTGTGAGTCTCGACGAAAAAGTGCCGCCAGAGACGCAGGCGGGCATCTACCGCCGCTCCGATCCACTGGGCGGGTTCTCCCGCTGGGGCCTGCTGGGCACGCATGAGAGAGTCATAGTAGATCTGCCGATCAAAGCGCTGGTAGAATCCCCTGACCTTCAGGTACATG
This sequence comes from uncultured Bacteroidia bacterium, assembly GCA_964343195.1. GTDB lineage: Bacteria > Bacteroidota > Bacteroidia > J057 > J057 > CAYVAP01. The sequence goes on from CAYFIR010000020.1 coordinate 58,483, forward strand.
GGCAGCAGGGTGTCACCGTCGCGGAGAGGGGAAGTTTCCCGCAGGCCGATGCCTCCATTGGCGTAAAAGCGAAGTTGATTCTCCAGGTTGGGATTGGGGGTGTATACATTTCCTGAGTCTCCAAAGACATAGGCCTGAAACAGGGTAGGATTGAGGTCATCCAGGTCCAGTTGGGCGAATAGCTGCAACGGCGAAGTCGCCGTATCCGCGGTCCCTCGACGCACCAGTGGGTACATCACTGCGCTGGCACCGACCTGCCGCTGGGCCGAGAATCGTGTCGAAACCCGTTGCTTGATATGGCCATTGACCGTCAGCCAGGGCGAACGCAGCTCCCCCGAAACATATTGGTCGGTGATATTCTGGTTGGTGATAAGCAGGGAGTCGTTGCTCAGGTTGATCAACTGGTAGCTGATTCCCCCATCGGCATGCACACGAAATCCATCGCGTGGAGTCCAGGTATAACTGCCTTCGGCGGCCACTTTGCCCTGCCAGGCCGTCCAGTCCGTTTCGATGCGGCTGGCCCCTTCTTCCAGGGTAGGGAGAACCGGAATCAACTGGCTGCTCACGGAGGGACTTGCATCGTAAAACCTGCGGTAGTTCTGCTCTCCATAAGCCAGGGCGCGCAAGGTAAGGCGGTGTCGTCCACTGCTATCAGGGTGGCCGATTAGGTGATAATACTGATCTACGACTACCCCACGTACATTGCGGCTCAGGCTGGCCTCAGATAACACAGGAGAACTGAACCCCTTGAAAAAAGACTGATTGTATGAGGTCAGATTGTCCCGATGGACGCCATCCACCAGGCTAAATTCACTTCCGGACCTTGGCACTCCTCCATGGATTTGGTTATTGAGGCCATTGAGCGTGACGTTTCCAAAAAGGTAGTATCGCCGGTTTTTGCTGCGAAAATTGCTGCTAACCCAAAAGGTAGTTTGCTCTGAGACAAAGGATCGATAGGCTCCTTCGGACAGGTTGCGGTGAACCTTGAGGCTGATGTTCCAGAAGGGGGTGATGTTCTGGGAAGCGGTGACATCGGTAAGCAGCAGTTTGTCTGGCCCCTGTGTGTAAAAAATATCCACATAAGGAGTCCGTGTGTCATAGTATTTGACCGAAGTGAGGGGATCTCCTATCTGACGGTCATACCGGCCCATGACTGCATCATACCATAAGTTTCGCTGGTAAAACCGCTCGGCAGCGCCGTCATACCACACCTGATAGGGCTTGGCGATCTGCCCCAGGCTTTGGACAAAACCATTCACCCGCTGTAGCCGATCCCAGGTATAGCTGCTTGCCAGGGTAGGGGTGGCCATGGGCCTGAAGTCCCGATGGCTAAAAAGCAGGTCAGGCTCTACCCATCTGGTTTCTGGCTTGATCTCTGGTGCCTTGTTGTAAAACGAATCAGAACCGGCAGAATCTGGCCCAAATCCGCCAGGGGCCTGCCCGAAATTCCCACTACCCTGCCCAAATGGGCTGGAAGAGTAATTGGAACCCGATGAAGTCGTGGATCGGGGTAGCTGCCCCCAAACCAAAAGGGGGATCAGTAACCCTAACAAAAGGCTTCCCTTCACCCAACTATTTGATCGCCGTGAGTACATAAATTGCCTGCAAAGTTGGCCAAATAAGCCAACTCATCAAAGTGCCCCCTATTGGTAAAATGGTTGGGTGGGCCTGGTGCTCTGTCAAATCCCCAATGATGGGTGATCGCTGAGTTCCTTCACTCCGTTCAGGACAGGCTTTTTCCGCATCTACCGATGAATCGGCATCTATGATCTGCGTTGAAAAATCGCTCGCCTAGTTCACTAGGCTCGAATTTTCCGCCTTGATCTGCGAAAAAATCTGCGACCGCTTACCCATCATTTTTAACTTGACAAAGCACTAGTCATTTGTTTCGCGGTCCAAAGTTCCAATGTTATTGACCATGCCGTTTTC
>CAYFIR010000021.1:0-60125 GCA_964343195.1 uncultured Bacteroidia bacterium
GGCTTTCTTATCCTGTCTTTCCTGTAATCCTGAAAATCCTGTCTAATTTGTCTAGGAGTATGGTCATAGATAATATTATTCTATGAATTCATCTTTTTGGGACCAGCGCTTTAGCGAAGACGAGCCGGTTTATGGCCATGAGCCTAACGAGTTCTTCGCCTCAGAGTTAGCCAAGCTCCCCACGGGCAAACTATTACTTCCCGCAGAAGGTCAGGGCAGAAACGCCCTTTTTGCTGCAAAGCAGGGCTGGGAAGTCCATGCGTTTGACTACAGCGAGGTTGCCAGGGACTATACCCTCACTCAGGCCGCAAAGGCTGGTGTGACCATACAATACACCCTCAGGGATTATGCTTCACTGGTGCTGGAAGAGAATTTGTATGATGCGGTGGGGTTGGTATTTGCACATAGTCCGGCGCAGCTACGTCCAACCATCCATGGCAAAATCGCTCAGAGTTTACAGCCAGGTGGAACCATCATACTCGAAGGGTTTCACAAAACACAGCTTCCTTTGGGGACAGGGGGGCCAAAATCAGAAGAAATGCTGTTTAGTGAAGAGGAGCTGATAGGTGATTTCTCCGAATGGATACAGGACATCCAAATTGAACAGAAAAGGGTCACCCTGTCTGAAGGAGCCTACCACCGAGGAGAGGCAGAAGTAATACGGCTTACGGGAATCAGGAAATAGGTTAATACTTCTTTGGAGGTAACCAGAAGCTGATTTTAGCTCCAGCTCCGGATTTGCCTTCTGCCCAGATTTCGCCGCCGTGCTTGTAAATTATCCTGGCAACGGTAGCCAGCCCAATCCCTATTCCTGGATAACCAGCACCATTATCCAGCCTTTTGAAGGGCTCAAAAATCTGATCAGCCTGATCAGGCCTGAAACCGATCCCGTTATCTTCAACACAAAGGACAGTTTTTCCACCGGAGGTCTCCTTATAAACATTGATTTCAGCCTGATCTTTCGAGGATGTGTAGAGCCAGGCATTCTTCAATAAGTTGGATATCACCACCCCGATCAACCTGCGATCTCCATAGCAAATCTGGTTGGGCTCAATATCGATACTTACCTTCCTTTCTGGATGTTGAAGCTGCAGCTGAAGTGCGTACCGCTGCACTTTTGGACCTACGTCAAACTCGGTTAAATTCAGGTCCTCAATTTGATATCGGGCCAGATCCAGTAACCCGATGACCAATTCATTCATCTCCTGGGCGTTTTCCTCTATCTGCCTCAGATAATCCTGGTGATCCGAACCGATCTCGTCTGGCAAAGTTTTTTTCAAAACAGAAACAAAACCGTTTACCGCTCTTAACGGGCCTCTTAGTTCATGAGAAACTGCAGAGGCAAATGCCCGAAGATCAGCGTTTGAAGCTTCAAGTGCTCCGGTTCTTTGCCGTACCCTCTCTTCCAGTTCCAGGTTTAACTCCTTTAAAGATTCCTGGGCGCGCACCTGCACCGTTACATCCTGAATGATAGAGTATAACAACTCTCCTTCAGGAGTTTCCACAGGACCAGAATTTATCTGTACATCTCTGATTTCTCCAGACTTGAGCCGATGCTTCGCTCTGAAGCTGCTAACATTCAACTCTTTAACACTGGCTACCAGGTCTATTACTTTCTCTTTGGGGAAAGTATTGATGTCCCAGATATGCAGTTGATGCAATTCCTCCATCGAATAGCCATAAAAACTCAGGGCTGCCTTATTGGCTGCGGGAATTTTCCAGGTCGTGGGATCGACCAGGAACATGATGGCATGATTTCGCTCAAAAAGCTGCCGAAACTGCTTTTCACTCGCCTCGAGGTTACGCTGATTATAATGGTATTTAATGACCAGGCCCGTCAGAGAAGCTGCTCTCCGCAATAAATTCAGGTGGTCTTCCGTCGGGCTACCGGGCTCATGGAGGTACATGGCAAAACTCCCCAACACTTCTCCGCTCTCAAGTATGATAGGTATGGACCAACATGCTCCCAGGCCATATCTATTGGCTAGTTCGATAAATGGTATCCAAAGGGGGTCATTGAGAGTGTCCGTAACTATGACCTCTTCCTTGCGGTAAATTGCTGTACCGCAGGAGCCTACCTGTGGCCCAATTGGATAGCCGTCCACAATCTTTACATATCCAAATGGGAGTTTGGTCGCCGCTCCATGTCTAAGCACTTTCGCTTCCGCATCATATAGAACAATTGATCCCATAACTTCGGGATATTCCTGTTCTATCATCTCTACAATCCGGGTTAAAGATGCCTCTAGTCCCTTGTCCTGAATTATACATTCGTATACTTCCTGCTGCGCTGTTGATAGCCGATCTCTCTGCTGTACGATTTCATCAATTAGCAGGCGCTCCAGTTCAGAAGATACACGATCACTGATTATGTCAAGTAGAGACTCCAGAAACCCGGGGTTATGAATGGGCCGCTGACTGAGCAGGATCGCCAGCCCCAGTGTATCCCCTTCTCGGCTTATTAATGGAATCCCCATGTACCCTTCTACCTGCATCTCCTTCAAAAAAACTTCTTCCGGAAAACTTTCTGCCACCCCTGATTGATGAATCACGACCTTTCCTTCATTCAACACACGGGAGCACAGCCCATCAATTAACTCATAGGTAAATGGAGCCATTGCCCCCCCCTTCCCCCAGGCACTTAACACCTTCACCATATCCCTTTCTCTTTCATAGTAACCGATATAGGCAACGGCGACTTCGTCCACATGGGTGGTGATGTACCTACAAATCCAGTCAAACAGATCTTGGCCAGTATATCCACCAGAAAGCAGCTTCAAAGGAAGGTCTTCCCTAATCCCATTGATCGAGACAAGGGCGTCCCTCAATGAGCGCCACTCATCTGCGAAGCCTTCTTCATGGGGATCAAGACTGATGAGTTTTTTTAGTAATTCCTGAAACGCCATATGGGTGGGGGCTTTCGACCATTTTTCTGCCGAAATAAATGTCAGCTAGCATGAAAAGTGTTGTCAGGGCTGGGGTCTCTCCGAAAGAGATATACTTAAAAAGTAATCAAAAATTTAGGATTCGACACAGTTTTAGCGGCTCAAATCCCACCGGATTCTCTCATCAGCCTCCATCCTTATACTGAATCGAGCTAATCGGGAAACCTCCCTGTCCCCAATCACGTAACTGACATTGTCCTCCCTTTATCAGGTGGTATTGGATTTACCTCTCCCTCCCCATTCCAAAACCATCAAGCTTGGTCAAGTACTATTTCCTTTTGACTTTAACGCCAAGCTTAATATGCAACCTGCTGTTTCTTCTGCACTTTCACAGGGTCAAAAGACCCCGCTGGTAAACCTGTTTGCCTACCTGAGGGATCTCTACCGGTCTACTGGTCCCAAAACCGACTTTGAAGCTGAGGGGTCGGATTCACATATAACATGGTGGCCATTACTTGAGATCAAGGAATGGGCCGATCAAAGTCTCCCTCAACCATATGGAGATTCTTTGAAAATGAACCTCTCTGATCCTGCCCGTCCTTTACTTAAGCTTAAACGTATTGCTCCTCCGCCTCGACCTCAGGAGCCTGAAGAGTTAACGCCTTTTCTCAGCTGGGTAAAGAATGAGTCAGGGCAGCCATATCCGGAAATCCAATCCAGTGAGCAATTTGAGGACTCCGAAGATCGGGTTGCAACATTTCGTTCATTTCAGGAGCAGGTAGAAGGCAAGCACATCAATGAAATCGGAAATATACCCATTCCCGAGATTCTCGATCCGTGGCTATCGTTTGAAGTCGATGAACAGGATCAGGTAAGATTGACCCACTACCCTACCCTATCCCTCAAACCCGCACTGCCCGAAGCTTTGGCGGGTAAATGGCAGGAATTCGAACAGGCGTATGCAAAGTATCTTCAGATTCAGGATCGCCTAAAAACACGAAATGCCCTCTACGATCAGCTTCATCAGGCATATTATGAGCGAAGCAGCCAGGACAAAATGGGGCTTGTACTGAGTTTTGGTCTCCTGCAAAACTCCCATAGCGATGCCCCCTATCGTCATTTTCTGTTTCATGTACCCTTGCAGTTTACCTGTGGGCAGAAGGAGATAACCATTCATGTCGATGACAAACACCCAATCCATACCAGCCAGCAGTTTACTGAACTGATGCCTGTGTGGTACCCTGAAGCCAGTCCCTCTTCTCTGGAGGCTCGCCAAAGCCAGATCATGGCAGCAGTCGATGAGTTTAATGGGCAAACCCACGAGTTCAATTTTGATCCTCAATACCTGGAATACCATTACCATGCTGCTGCCTGCCGGATTCTGGACCCGGTGTTCGGATGGGAAGACAGGTTCATCCTAAATGGAAATCCGAACTGGAAACTGGAAGAAGTGGGTGAAGCGAGGGTTTCTTTAAGTTTTTCGCCCGTCCTCCGATTTGCTGAGCCCGAGGATGAGGCAACCGTCGCCCGCGATGCTGACCGGATTTTACGGCAGCTTAACCAACTGATCCATGAGGGACAAACTGACGCCATCCCCGACTTCTTTCGGCACCTTTTCTCGCTGAAGACACATGAAAATGGGTTCCGCCTGGGCTACAAACGGCAATCCAGCAAATTGCGTGAGCTGGGCAGTACGGCAGAAGCCTCATTTGACGCCTCAGACGAAAACCGCTACTTTTTTCCCCTACCCTATAATCAGGAGCAACTGGCCATAGCCCGACGCCTGGAAATCCAGGACGCGGTGACGGTGAAAGGTCCTCCCGGTACCGGAAAAAGTCACAGCATCGCCAACCTCCTTACCCACCATGCCAGTTTGGGGCAGCGGGTACTGGTCATTTCCAAGAACCCGAAGGCCCTGGAAGTGATCTATCGAAAGTTGCCACCCCAAATTCAGGAAATGGCCATGCTCTTCCGCGAAGCGGCGATGCCTGTCCACGAACTGAAACGCAGCATCGAAGTGGTAAGCGACCACCTCACCGAAGCCCAAAGCGATGAGACCTTGGCAGACCAGGAAGAGACACTGGCCAGCTTACAGGATCGCATATTACAACTGAAAGATGCGGTTACGGCGCAATTGAGCTTTTATCAGGATACCCTCTCGCTGTCTGACCCTCGAGCCGGAAAAGAGCTTACACTTACCTGGCCAGAGTGGGCCGACCGATATCAGCAATTGCCGGAGCGTACGCACTGGCTTTGCGAAAAACTGGAGGAAGTCGCCATTCCGGAATTGGTGGACCTGCTTCAACGCTGGCAACAAGCAGACCATAGCCTCAGAAGCCATGACTGGCCCATGCCTGAAAACTGGATGGATACCAGCAGGCTAAGATCTCTGGCTGACCAGATCAGACGAATTGAGGAAGTGGTGGACCTCACCCGCTATGCCCAACTGCCCTCGACAGCCTTTGAACCAACTTTTCTGGACGAATGGGAAGCCGTACAGCCCCACTTGCAATTTCTCACACAGTGGCAAGCACTTTGGCAACACCCTCGATTTCGGCGTAGTCTCCTCCAGCAGGTCGTGTTGGAGTATGGGGATCGCTTGAATCAGCTGGAAGCCCGATCTGCCCAGTTCATAAGCTTTAGGTTTGGGCTACAACCCGTCATGGCTGATGGTTTGGATGCTGCCTCCAGCCATCTGCATAATTTGATGGATAAGTACGACCGCGATGGCACCCTGAGCCTCCTGAAGCGAAAACTTTTGCCAAAGCCCGAAAAGGCATTTTACGAGTGCTCCATCAACGGGAAGTCGGTAGAAAGCTATCGGGACCTTCGAAAAATCGCAGACTTCCTCAAATGGCAGCTCGATCAGCAGCAGCTACAGGCTACCATGGAAAATTACTTCCGCCAGTTTGATGTAATTGGGCTGGATCAATCAAAGGGAGGGACACCCCTGGACCGGGCTCGTCAGCAACTCTCGATTCTCAAAGACCTGGAAGCAGCCCTCGTGGCAGCAGGGCATTTCAATGCTCTGGCGGGAGCCAGAGATCTACCCATCCTGGACCTCTCTGGCTCATTTGATGAGACAGTTGCCTACCTGGCCCGCCTCAAGGATGTCCGCTTCATTCGAAAAGCCTACATCCAAATCGAACAGGCCATTCGTACCCTGAAGGAGGCTGGTGACTTCCCGTTGCTTCCCGAACTGACTGAAGCGGTGGAAAATCTCGAAGCTGATCGCTACGAGCAGTTGCGACATCGCTATGACCAACTCCGGGCCGAGGCTGACCGCACCCTGAAGTTACACCAGACCCTGAAGGCCTGGAGCCATCGGCTGCCCATGACCATGGCAAGGCTGGAAGCCGGGGAAGTGTCCTCAACCCTGAGTGAAAAGGAGCTACGTGAAGATCTTTTCCACCTTACCCTGAAGCAGCAACTCAATCAGAAGCTGGAAGGTAGCCTGAATGTCAATGAGCAATTGGAAGAGTGGAAAAGCCTGCGCACCCAACAGCGTGACCTGATAAGCGAAGTAGCTGCACTGCGTGGTTGGGCAAAACGGCGGGAAGCAGTAGGCCCTGAGGTGCTGTCAAATCTGGCTGCCTGGCGTAATGACCTCATCAATGTTGGCAAAGGCCATGGCAAGAACACGGCACGGCACCAGGCTTCTGCAAAAGCCAACCTGAAAAGTGTGAAGGATGCGATCCCTCTGTGGATCATGCAGCAGGACCTCGTGAGTGAGTTCTTCGACGAACCGCATCCGGGAGATTTTGACCTGCTGATCATCGATGAGGCTTCACAGTGTGACATCAGTACCCTGAACCTGATTTACCGCGCAAAGAAAAGCCTGGTTGTAGGCGACGAGAACCAGACCGCGGTGAGCACCAACGCCAACCAGTTCCCGATCGAGCGCACGAATCAGATCCTGGATCGCTACCTGATCCAGCATCCCTTCAAACAGCAGTTCAACATTAACAACCGGACCGCGTCAATTTATAGCCTGAGCGGGGTCATTTATCCCAATATCATCACCCTACGGGAGCATTTTCGCTGTCGGCCAGAGATCATCGACTTCTCGGATCGGCTGGTGTACCATAGGCAGATCCGGCCATTTCGTCTGGCAGGGAACTCTTCCTGGGGTGCTGCTGCGGAGGTTCACTATGTGGAAGATGCCCCCAACAGTCCACGCAAGCCCCAGATAGCCCGACAATTAGTGGACATCATTCGTGGGATGATCGAAGATTTCGAATCGGGAGAGATCAAGCAACTGCCAACCATAGGGGTAATCTGCCTGGAGTCCAGTAATGAAGACCACAGGGAATTACTGATCCGGTCTCTCGGACGAGATCCCAAGATCAAGGCCTATAGAGAACAAATGGAACTCGCAGTAGGTACCGCCCGTGTTTTTCAGGGGGATGAACGGGATATCATGCTCCTGACCACAACGGCCAGCCATAGCCGCAACTCGAAAGGGAAACTCCGTCCGCCAAGGGCAGTGCTAGGGGAAGAGATGACCCGAATTTATAACGTCGCCATGAGTCGAGCCAGGGAAAAGGTCGTGCTGCTGCACAGCATTTTGCCTGAGGCAATTCCTCTGATGAAGGAACAATGTCTTCGCCGTCAACTCCTGGACTGGATGATGGAGTCAGATCTTCACCCTGTAAAAGTGTCCAAAGCAAAGCTGATGCCCGGGGAAGGTTCCGTTATGGGGGAAATTCAGGCTTATTTAAGGCAGCTTGAGCTGGAGGGGCTGAATTACCAACTTCCAATTGGGGGGCAGGTTGTTCCCATCGCCCTTACGGGGCCCCAACCTCCTGTGGGAATCTTCCTGGATGGGATACCGGGAGTTTCGGACCTGGATGCTTCACTTAATGCGCAGCTAACACTGGAGAGGTCCGGATGGCAGGTTTATCGGCTTTCCGCCCTATTGTGGCAGGTTGATCGTCCCATGGCCGAAGCTCAACTGAGAAGCTGGCTCGATAAATAGCTTTCTCCAATTGAAAGAAAAGCCCTGCGGGATGGTTCTCGCAGGGCTTTTCTTTGTTCATGTGAGGCTGGAATCAGCTTCCCTTGGGACGGTCCTTGGTCCACTTTTTCTTAACGTAGGCTTCGAGTGCCGCATTCACATGGTCCTTTAGCTTTCCAGGCTCCCAATAGGCGATGTCCTGTAGCTTTTCGGAAGTTTCCTTTTTAAGGATGAAAGTTTTACGGGTTTCTCCTTCCTTACATCCACGCTCGCTCTTGGGTCGATTCTCCTCTTCTTCGACCAAGTACTTTGGCTTTGCGACCTCTCTGTAATAGGTATCCCCTTCGGTTTTAGTCCTGCGTTTGGGTCGGGCTACCCGGGCCTTATCGACTCCAGTCCTCCGGGTCCTGTTGGTCGGAGCTACAGGCTGTTCCGGTTTGTTAGAGTTTCCTACTTCCTGCTCAGCTTCTGTAACTGGAGGTGCCACCTTGCTGGTATTTTGCAGGATGGAGTTTAGCCCGCCTAATCCCTGGGCCTGGGTCTTGAAATCTTTTTTCCCTTTCGCCATGTCAATCACTTCTTTTATCAGGGGGAACCAATTAGGTATCCAGCTTATTCTAAATCCACATTGAAATCACATAACTCATAGAGGACAGCAAAAACATATGGCACAAAACAAACAATGCACTCTTTTTATTCTATGTCCTCTAATTAACCAAAGAAAACATTCAGGACAAAGTATTTTATGTTTTTACTGTGTACAGTGAGTACACTACAAACAAAGTCTAATATGGTTACAAAAAATGGAAAGGATACAGTTTACACAATACGTCCATTTTCCTCATCATCTACATCAGTTCGAGGGGACAGCAACTCCTAGACGTACCAATACTTCGTCCTTTAGTCGCAGGTAATCCTTTGCTCCATTTGATTCACTGTCATACTCGAAGACATCCTGCCCCATGATCTGAGCCTCCGCCAGGGCGATGTTGGTCCGGATGGTTTTCGAAAACATCTTATCCGGATTTTCAGCCTCAATGGTGTCGTAAATATTGCGATGCAAAATTTTCCGCTTATCGTACTTGTTGAGCACAATACCAAGCAGCTCCAGCCTGGTATTTATTTCATTTTCTCGTACGAGATCAATGACTTTGGTGATCTCCTGTAGCCCCTTGAGGGAGTGGCGTTCGGTCTGCATGGGAACCAGGACAAAATCGCTGGTCGCAAGGGCATTTACAGTCATCAGGCCAATACTGGGAGGACAATCGATCAAAATGAAATCATAGTCCCCCGCTACAGGCTTTAGAAGCCCGTCTAAGAGACGTTCTCTACCCATCCTGGTACTCAGTTCCACTTCGGCACCTGAAAGGCTTAGAGAGGAAGGAATGAGGTCATATCCATTTCGCTGCTGTACGATATCGGCCAGTTGCACCTGTCCATGCATGGCTTCGTACAGGGTCGCCCCCGCAGGATCGGAAAAACCTAACCCATGGGTGAGGTTGGTCTGGGGATCAGCATCGATCATCAACACCCGAAATCCATCACGGGCAAGAGCGGGACCAAGGGCTCCGGTGGTAGTGGTTTTTCCTTCGCCACCTTTGAGTTGTGCAATGCTAATGCGGATTGCTGACATACTTTGTACTAATTGGGTTAAGAGTATGCAATGTACTTTATGTACATAATAAAAACAATGGTTATCATGTAAATATTCCGCACATTGTTTCCAATATAATATCTTGTGTACACTGTGTACATTTTATACTAATCGCTTGCCTTCATTGAATTGCTTTTGATTACAATACGCAAGAATTAAAACTTATCGGAAAAAAGCCAAGGGTGATAGATTGGATTTTCTCATACCCCCACAAAAAAAGAGAGCACCTCTGAAAGAGGTGCTCCTCGTTATGAACCAAACTACTACAAGATTCTGTTTTCTTTCTGTTGTGTCTACTGTCTTACTATTCACTTACACACAACAGACGGTTTGATGGAACAGGATTACACGGATTGGGCTAAAAATTCACACCCTTCGGTTGAGGTCCCTGTTCTTCAAATCAACATAACTAAAAGTATGTCATATTTGAGATTAATTCAATAGTGTGTAAGATATCCGTTAATTCCCATCAAAATCCGGATCTCTGTATCTTCTCGCTTTCCAATAAATTCAGTCAGTCAAGCAATTCGAGGGCAGCATCCCGATAGGGGCTATCCGGGGAGGTGGTTAGCACTTGGAGTAACTCCTGTGCCTTGGCTTCATCGCCTGACTGTCCATACGCTAGTGCCAGGTACCAGGTGGCCGCTTCCCCAAAGAGGTTGTGGGATCGAAGGGGTTCCAGGGTGGAAATAGCGTCCCCAGCCAATCCGGCCCCCAGTTGGGCTACTCCCAAATAAAACTGATAGGTTACCTGATCAGGTTCCATCTCTTTGAGTTGGGACAGAGAGGGAATCGCCTGGTCAAAGTTGCCTTTACGGTATGCTGACATGGCCTGGTTGACCAAACTATCAGAATTTGCCTGACGCATGGTGATGCGGTCTGGATAGGCTTCAAAGGCTGATTCGTAAGGGTTGTGCAGGGTTCCCTGCCATAGCAGAGCTCCAATCCCTATCAAAACAATGACCACAGCTGCTACAGCGTACCAGTTTTGCCACAAGGGTCGAATCTGTTTATGATGTGCCGCTTCTATCTCCTGAAGCTGCTTTTTGAGCACAGGGCCCCGGTTCAGGGCCAGTAGGCCCCGGGTATCTCGCTGAAGCTTTAGTTCATGCTGTAGCTCAGCGTCGCGTAATAGCCGACCTTCGAACTCTTTCACTTCTTGGGGTGAAAGAGTTCCATCAAGATAGGCCTCTACCAATGTTTCGTTCCCCATTTTCCCAGTCTGTTAATTCTTTTTTGTGCATTCATTCGTTGAATGCGGATTTTGAGTCATTCAGTTCCTGTACCAGACTTCTGATAGCCGGGTTATCGGCTACATTTGATTTCAGTCTGCTCAGGCAGCGGCTTTTCTTGTTGCGAGCGATCTGGTCATTGGCATATCCAAGTTTATCGGCAATTTCCTTCATGTCATAGCGGAGGCTCCAAAGAGTGAGCACTTTTTGACAGGCTTCTCCGAGATGAGAGAGCAGTTTATGAATTTGTTCCTGCTGACTCTGGTCGACCATTACGGCTTCTGGAGTGGTGACATGAAGGTCTTTTGACTGGTTGAGAGTAAAATCCTGATACTTTTGCTCAACTCCCTGTCTGCGGAGTTTTGCATACCAGATATTTTTACAAATGGCATACAGATAGGTTTTCAGGCTACTCTGTGCCTGAAATTTCCCATCCTCAATCGCCAGCAATAGCTGTACTACTGCATCCTGAAAAAGGTCATAGGCCATTTCTGTATCGCATCCCAACTTTTGGAGGTAGCTGATAGCCGCATCCCGCTCATGGAGATAGAAGTCCCGCATGGCTTTTTCGCGCTGGCTGCCACCCTGACGCAATCGCTGCAACATGTCAAAGTCCTGGTAGCTTTTCCGTTTTCCCATCCCTTAGTGCATTGGTGTGAGGTAAATGTAACCTTTTCAGAAAAAAAAATGGAAACGGAGAATCGAGTCGAGTATCTGAAAAATATGAAACCAATGAGTTTTGTGTGCTCAATGTGTACATTTTTAACTGTCGCCTGACTGACGATTTCGCATCTGGGACCAAATCAGGACGGTTTCGTTACTCTTCCGTGAGGAAGCAGCCTGTGATTTGTGGATGAAAAATTAACCACAAACAATTATCTCATGCGAGTATTTTCAATTGTCTTTTTAAGTGTTGCTATTCTGGCAATCGTCGGGTGTAGCCAGCAAACCCCGGAAGAAATCATCATTGACAGCAGCCAGCCTCAGGGAGCTTTCGTTGCGATGCAAAGCGGAAACTTCGTCGAACAAAATGGCACTGGTACCAGCGGAATGGCTGCCTTGGGAGAAGATGAAGAAGGAACCCAGTTCCTGCGTTTTGGTGACAGCTTTATGACGAACACCGCTACGGGTACCGTGACCGTTTACCTCTCTACTTCTGAAATGTATCAGGCAGATCCTGCAAACGGAAACCCGGATCTGTTCCTGATTGGCGCTGTCCGCAGCAACGGTGAAAACTTCTTCAAACTGGATTCTTCGGTAGATTCGAAGTTTACTCATGTAATCCTGTGGTGTGGTTCGGCAAATATTCCATTTGGCTACGCTGAATTGAACTAGGTATGCTTTTTTCCTTGAACCGGCTGCTGCTCCTGTTGGGAGTGGTGGCCATTTTCAACGCAGGTAATAGGGCCCTGGCACAGAGCGGATGGCCGAGAGCCAGGGGAGAGCTATATGCCAAATTGACTCTGGGCGGATTTACTTCGTCGGATTATTACAATCTGGATGGGAATCTGGTTGAAACTGCAGCTTTCAGGTCTGGATTTGGGAATATCTATGCGGAGTATGGGCTGACAGATAAGTTGACGGTATTGGCTGATTGGCCCGTTTATAAGTTACAGGGATATGAAACCACCGAAACAGTTTCTGGGATTGGTGATCTGAAACTGGGTTTGAAGTACGCGCTTTGGGGAGGGGCCTTTCCGGCGACGATTACCGTCATGCCAGAGATTCCTACCGGGCCCTCCGATTTGCGGGCGCAAAATCTTATGAATGCCTTTGAGGTGATCAACCTTCCCACCGGTGACGGAGAATTTAACCTGCATGGCACCCTGGCGGTATCTCATTCATTTTACCCGCTTCCCATTTATGTAAATGGCTTTCTGGGGTATAACCTAAGGACTCAGTATCAGGGACAATCCTTTCAGGATCAGTTACGGGGTGGGGTAGAGATTGGTGGAAAGCTAGGCGAAGTCGTATGGGTGAGGCTGAACATGGTAGTGCAGGAGTCCCTGGGAGACACGCCGCAGTTCACAGACTTCGTTAGAGGAGAAGGAACAGGATTTTCGGGTTTGCTGGGGGGGATTACCTGGATGCTTAACCCAGCATGGGGCATCGACTTCGCCTATCAGACTTACTTATCAGGCCCTGTCGCCCGGACGAATGTGTACGACAATCACCTGTTTATGCTAGGGATTTCCTATCAGCTGACAGGTGATTAGAAAACCGAATTAGGTAGCCTCTAAGTTATAATGATCCAGTTGCTCATAGCTGCTGGATCATCTTTTTAAGCTACAAATAGATGAGTAGCAAAAAAACATGCGTTTAACGGCTGTATAAGCAGCTTTTTTTAGGAATTAGGCGTGAACTTGACTCAAAAAAAATCAATACGGAATCAATGGATAGTGGATGATCGGTTACTTTGATGGAGATATGGCTTGGTAACAGGCCAAAAGCTGCTCAAATGGCTCAAAATGTCGATTATACTGCACCAGGAGGTAGCTTAGTTCATAGAGAGGGGGACTGGCAGTTGCAAAATCAGATACAGATTTGCATGAAAATGTATTGAACTTCAGGGGGATTTCCCTGATTATGGAGGCATTGGGGTGCATTTCCAGCACAAAGAGCAGCCTTCAGCCGGATCGAAGGGATCTGCATGAAAATGTATTGAACTTTGCCAATTGGGGGAAGATCACGGAATGCCAATAAGGGTTAGTGTACTGATTATTAGCTATTTAGCTGCGGCCTGGCCATTGTTGAGGAGGGGGACGATTAGGCTTTTAGGAGGGGATTTACGGAATTAAGCTACAAAATAATGCGTTGGCCTGGCTGATTGTCTATCAGGTATGCTCAGGAGGGAGGAGTTTTTTTCCCTTCGGTCTGCTTTCTATTAAGAACAATACTATAAGTAACATTCTTAGAAGCTTTGGAGCCGTTGATTATCAGTCGTTTGTAGCGAAACTTGACTACTCAATGGTGCAAAAGTGCTGAAAGGTGCCTACTAACATATGCAAAAGGACTCCTGTTTACGCTACATCTTCATGCATTGTGCTCATAGTCAGCTACCTATGGGTGCAATTTTTTTGGGATCGGGCTACAAAAAAATGCCTTCCATAGTTGGCTACAAAAAAATGTGGATCATTTTTGGTAACGATCCCCCGGTGATCTCCAGGGCAAGTCCCTGATCCTCAGGCTTAAAGCATAACTTTACTACATATTCATGCATAGATAAATGCTTGATAATGAGGGGGCAGTTTAAAAGATGACTACAAAATAGTGCGTCCATTTTGGGAGGTATATTGCCTTTTTTAGCTACAAAAAAATGCGAATTACAGGTCTGGGAGGTAGAAAGGCAGTTATTTGGGGGTGCACAAGAAAGCTACTGAAATATGCAAACTGAAAAGATGGCTACTTCCATATTCCTTTGTATTGTAAAAAAAAGGATTGAAATTACCTCGGTAAACAGGAAAGTTAGTCCCCAGGTACCCCCTTCATTTGGACGACTTAACAGAGGAGCGACATGAGTAAGTCTGAGCTAAAGGCTGAACTGCCTCAGCGCCGGAAACGACATCCGGTACATTATACCGTTTTTCAGCCCAACATTCTGATTAACGCGAACACTGACATGAAGTTGGTGGAGACCCGCCTGTACACAGAATTGTTGAACTTTAACCACAAGGACAACCCGGATCAGTTGGTTTACAAGGTTCCCTACGAGGCGGTGACTCATCGCATCGACAAGGATGCCATCTCGCGCAACGCCAAGCGAGAGTACATGAAACTGACGAAGCGTTTTCAGAAACGGGTATTTGACCTGGATGAGGAGTTCATGAAGAACCACTTTGGGGAACACTATCCGGCGTCGATTGTGGCTTTTCCGACCATCCGCTATCAGGATACCTGCTTTGTCATTGAGGTCAACCGCTATTTCAAGGCTATCCTGGTGAGGCTGGAACTGGGCTTTACCAAGGGGGACATTGAGTTGCTTCGAACCTTTGTCCATACCTATTCTCACCGCCTTTACTGGCTGATCCGTCACTATCAGTGGCGGCCCAACACCAATTCCATGCGAATCGGCCTGGACCAGCTAAAGGCATCGCTGGGCTGCGAAGGACGCTATGAGCGCTTCCAGAATTTCAAGACCCGTGTTTTGGAGCCTATCCAGGAAGAATTTAAGGCTACCTGGGTGGAATTTTCCTACGAAACCATCCGTGGGGGTAGGGGAGGAGCAGTCAAGGAAATTGTCTTTCACTTCAACAACGACTTTGAGCAAACCAAAGAGCTAAAACTCGGCGCTGCCTACGAATGGGAGGAGACCATGCTGCACCTTGGAGTAGCAAGCCGGGAAGTGCTGAAGATCCGTCAGTGGGTGATCGAAGGGGCAGAACTCAAGGATGGGTATCGCTGGAACAACTACTACGTGCAGGCAGTGATCAAACTGGTGCGTGAAAGCCTGAGCCGTAAGGCGCAGAACAAGCATGCCACAAAGGTTCGCAACCTGCCGGCTTATTTGTATAAGATGCTCACCGAAGGCTGGCTCATTGATCAGGTCGAGGAAATGCGCAAGCAGGGTGCCGAGCCCATCACGGCCCAACTGGATGTATTCCAGCAATACGAGAACACCCAGTTTTCTCCGGTTAAAAACCCAAGAGAACCTTATAAAACCAGCTACGATTCGTTTCGGGAGATGTATGAGCTTCACAAAGAGGTTCATGGAACCAGTCTCTCGGAAGTTGAATACGCCCGGGAACTCGGGTATGAAATCCATGGCGATTTTGTGGTAAAGGTGGATTAAAAGGGGCAATTCAGGGAAAACCTGAGATACGCTCCAAAGTCTAACATCTGTAATAAGTAGGTATAAATATTAGCCAGAATCGAGGTGGATCCTGTCCACCTTTGGGGGAATACCACAATTAGTGCCCATTCGCCAAAAAACTGGAATTGACCATGCCTACCAGCCCTCTCAAACCTCTTTTTATCCTGCTCCTTTTGCTTCAGGGTATCCTTTCCCCGATGAGCGCTCAGACTCCTACAGACTGTGGGACCGATGAAATAAATCAGCGACTTTTTGAATCAAATCCTGAAATGAAGCTGCGGGAAGAGCAATTTCGGGAGCGAATGATTCGGCAATTACAGGCCTATCGAGCCAATCCGGATGACCAGGCTACCCGGGCAGTGCTCACCATACCGGTAGTTTTTCACATCATGCATGATCCCAGCGATGGGGAAGGATCCGGGACCAATATTTCACTGGCTCGAGTTCAGACCGAAATTGACAACTGGAACGCAGCCTATCGCGACACAGGAGCCTATGCCAATGGCCCATTTTACACAGCAGCAGCCAATGTGTACGGGGTGGCCAGCCAGGACATTGAGATCAATTTCTGCCTGGCCAGTGTAGATCCCAGGGGGTTTCCTACGGATGGAGTAGTAAGAACCCCAGTGGACTTTGCCAGTCCACTTTGGCGGGATGATGATGGGATAGATGTTGGGCCAAATAGAGATCGCGACCTTCAGGCCCTCTCATATTGGCCATCTGATGACTATTTCAACGTCTGGGTCGTCGATGAAATCTGTAAACTCTCAGACGATGGCATCACAGTTTCGAATTGTGGTGTAGCCGGTTATGCCTATTTCCCCAGTGCCCACGGGCAGAGCTATGACGGTTCGATAGTCGAAGATGACTGGATTGGAACCAGTACAGATTATTCAAAAATCATGGTGCATGAAGTGGGGCACTACCTTGGCCTTTATCACACCTTTGAGGGAGGGTGTGCCGAGACGGATTGTACCTCAGGTGGAGACTACATTTGCGATACTCCACCCGATAATAGTACTGCGGCGGTAAGTTGTGCTGCGACAGATACGGTAAACAGCTGTACCAACGATGCTTCTATCACCAACTCTCCGTTTGCCACAGATGTGGGAGACATGTATGAAAATTACATGGACTATGGCTATCAGAGCTGCCAGAATACCTTTACCCCTGAGCAGAAGGCGGTGATGCGGGCTACGTTGAATGGAGACAGGGTTTCCCTTCAGTCCGCTGGCAGTTGTGGAGCTTCCGCCATTGCCAATGTCCAGGCGGCCTTTGAACTTGCAAGTATGACGGTGGCCGAGGCCGGAGGGACCACGAGTGACTGCCAGACCTATCGGGATTTTCCTATCAGGGTAGTACTGGCAAATGATACATCTGTAGATGTGACCGTTGACTTCACCCTCTCGGGAACGACCACCGAAGACCTGGATTTTGAGCTTATCGGGACTCCGATTACGATTTCATCGGGGGATACCTATGGCGTCGCCACCCTGCGTGTGTATGACGATGCCTCTGTAGAAGGAACCGAAACGCTTACCCTGTACCTGGTCCTGACCAATGCCGTTGCAGCGAGTTCCTATGAAAGCCTGACTATTACATTCTCTGATAACGACAATGCGGTAGAAGCGGGAGGCGTATTTTATTCCGAGGATTTTGAAAGCGGATACAACGGCTGGACGAGGAGCTGTTTTAGCTGCGGAGGCTTTGCTTACACCGATCCAAACGTTTGGGTAGTAGGTGGAAATGCAGGGATGACTGGCAGCGGGGCGGCCTATCCCAGTGCTGATCCTGCGACCGCAACCTATGATTATGACAAGTCGGCCTCGGGCACCACGATGCCTTTTATTTATACTCCAGCTATCAGCACAGTGGGTAAAACCGATATCACCTTGAGCTTTGAGTACAAAGTGGTAGGTGAGACTGCGGAAGACTATATGAGAATGGCTTACCGGTTGAATGGGGGTAACTGGTATTTTTACAATGCACCAGGTTTTTTCTACGACCAGCCAACGGCAGCTACCCATTCCAATGTGTTGGATAGTCAATTTGAGAATCAGGCCAGCGTCGAGTTTGCCTTTATTTGGATTTCGGACAATGACGGTCTAGGAACCGATCCCCCCATTGCGATAGACAACTTTGAGTTGAGTACCCCTTCCACTGATGTCGCAGCCGACGTCAATGATGGACTCGCAGGCGAATCAGAAAAATACCTGGGGCCATACGCAGATGTCTACTTCTATGATGAAAGCACCGGAGATATCATGGCCCGCATCCAGAACAACAGCGCCTATGACTTCGGTTGTACCACTGTAAGTGTGGACCGTTCTGTTACCTCCGCAGGAGGGAGTACCGTCGCTTTTTCGTCCAATACCGCACAGGAGCACCTGGCTTCGAAAACCTTCCTGGTTACTCCGTCAAATAACTCAACGGGCTACAGCTACACCTTTACGGGCTACTTTGAGGAGTCCGAGATTACGGCCTGGGAGACAGCGACAGGGCTTTCACTCTCTGACGCTAAATGGGTCAAGTATTCAGGTCCCATTGACGATGTCACGCCCGTCAATGGCCTGGGGTATAGTGCCACGAAAACCGATCTGGACAGTTATCCTGGTTCGCCCAACTACGGATCGAATGGCTATGCCCTGAGTGCCACCTTCACGACAGGCTTCAGCGGTTTTGGCCTGGGAGATCCCAACCTCGCTACATTGCCGATTGAGGGACTATCAGTGGCAGCAGAGCAGGTGGAGCAAGGGGTAAACATTTCATGGCAGACCCAGGTCGAGCGAAACACAGCATGGTTTGAAGTGGAGCACCGTCCATCAGGAACGGAAGTATTTCAACCGCTAGGAACCGTCGAGGCAGCTGGCTTTAGCTCGTATCCACGTTCGTATCAGTGGATTCATGGATCCCCCATTCCAGGATGGAATGACTATCGGCTAACAACCACCGATCTGAACGGGAATACCGGAACATCAGAAGTCGTTTCTGTGAATATTTCTGAAATCTCGTCCTGGCAGGTGGCACCCATACCTGCAAGTGAAAAGGTCGCCTTCTCCTGTCCCGGAGATCGTGGCACGGTGCAATTGCTGCTGACCAACCTGCAGGGACAGGTGATTCGTCAACAACAATGGACTCATTCCGGAGGAGAAGGCTACCAGTTAGATATCAGTGAACTTGCCAGTGGAATTTACCTGTACCAATTAACCGATGAGTCAGGTGTAAGCCACGGGCGAATCGTTCGGGAATAATCAGTCCTGCTGAGGACCGTACTCAGACATGATGCTCATGATCTGGATCATGAGTTGAAACGAGGTGCTCGGTTTATGGATCTGGTTGACAGTTCCGGTGAGATACACATCCCAATCAGGACTATAGAAGGCAAAAGCCCCCGAAAGGCCAGAGTGGCCTACCAGTACCGGGAGCTTTTTGCCCCCTGTCATGGCTGCGCCAAACTGGAAGCGGGACACCCCGGTGCCATACTCGAGCGGGAAGAAGATCTTGTTCCATTCCTGTTGAATCTCATCCAGGTATGCCTCTGGGAACAGCTCTCCCTGAAAAAATGCCCTAAGGAAAGTGTAGCCCTCGTCAACAGTGGACACGATAGCTCCATCAGCCCCGAAAGAAGCCATGGCCATGGGGATAGAGGTGGCCTCCTCCTTGAAATAAATCGGCTTGGGGGTATTATCGGTAGGATCGGTGTAGAGGTAGGTATGCTCCAACCCCAGCGGCTGGAATATGTACTGCTCGTACGCCTCTGCGATGGACATGCCGCTGACCTGTTCGATGATTTCCCCCAGTAGCTGAAAGTTGGTATCCGAATAATGGGCCTTTCCTGGCTTGCCTGGTTCAAACTCGGGTTTCATTTCCTTGGCCCAGGTCCATACCTCAGCACGCGACCAGGCGAGGTCCTGGCTTTGGGAAATGCGTTCTTCCAGCGTTTCCCCATCCTGCTTGTGCTGAAAATAGTCTGGCAAACCAGAGGTATGCCCCAGTAGCTGTCTCACGGTGATCTCAGGGGCATGGTCAGTGCCCCGATACACATGCAGGCCATCGAGGATATCGGTTCCGAGGTATTGATCCAGCCGATCATCCAGTGACATCAGACCCTGATCCACCAGTTTCAGGACCACTGCGGTGGTGTAGAGCTTGGTAACACTGGCGATAAAGTACGGTGTCTCGACTTCAAGGTCGCCAGCCGCGCTGTTCCAGGAGAAACTGCCGTCTGTCGATTCGACTTTTACTACCGTCCCAAAGATGTTTTTGTCCTCGACCTGCTCGTCGATCAGGGCCTGAAGCTCAGCCTTCAGCCCTTCCTGGTCTGTGGTGGGAAAAGGATGCTGAGCATCGCCGCAGGAAGTGATCAGAACAGAAAGCAGGGGCAGAATCAGGGCAATGAAAATTAACTGTCGCATGAATGATGGTTCTTTGTGGTGTTTGATTTGGGCGAATGATGATCCGCCTGAATTTCATATTCACCACAAAGATGGAGGGCACCCCTGCGAGGTGCGCACGGAATAATGATTCCGAACCTATCCGTGAGATTCCGTACTTTTTGCCGGTCAAAGCCCAATAGGATTCACATTGCCTCTCGCCTCTCGCCTCTCGCCTCTCAAAATCTCAAATCCCTTCCTGCTGCCTGAGCCAGGCTTTGGGTGTCATCCCTTCCTGCTTTTTGAAGAAGGTATTGAAAACTGTCTTGGAGTTGAAGCCGCTTTCATAAGCCATTCCCAAAATAGTGAGCTGACCGACTTTGTCCGTTTCTGCGATTCGCTTAAAATGCTCCAGGCGATACTGGTTGATCACTTCGTTGAAGTTGCGGCCAAATAAGGTGTTGATCAGATAGGAGAGCTTGTTGGGATGCAGGCGGATGGATTCAGCCAGACCAGACAGGCTGAGTTGCGGGTCGAGGTAGGGCCGCTCCTTTTCCAGGAAATCTGTCATTCGTTGCTTCATACGCTTCAACTCGGCCGAATCTGGTTGACTGGAGCGTGGAGCCTCAGCTTCCTGCACAGTTGGGAGAACCAGGCGGGGCATTTCCAGCTCATCGAAGCTGTATATCTCCGTCAGGCTTTGCAATAAGGGCTCGTAGCGAAAGTTGATGATGCTTCCCCTTTTCTCGGCAACCAGTAGTTTCAGTGCTTCCCATGCCGCCTGAGTATGGTTGGAATGGGCAAGGAGATAGAGCTCCCAGGGGATGAACTGCGCAGCGGTTGCGGCCCCTGTCAGCTTGGCAACCTCTGCGTCGTCTAGCGTGGTGGGTTCCTGATTGATGGCCTGGAAGAGCTGTCGCCTCATTTGGGCTTTGCCTGCTGGTAGGTTGAGGAGCATTTTCTCGAAAGAATCCTGCTGATTGAGCCAGATCAGGCACAGCAACCTGACTTCGTGCGCCAGTTCCAGGTCAGGCTTTAGTTCTGCCGCGCGATCCAGGTGAGAGAGGGCCGATTGGTAATTTTGCAGAAAATAAAACAGCTGCCCCAACGTGAAGTGGTGATTGGCCGAAAGGGGACTCACTTCCAGGGCCTTTCGCAGATAGCGCTCAGCCTCCTCAAAATACCCATTGGCCATCAGGAGTTCGGTCATTCCTTCCAGGGCGTCGTCGTAAGACGGATTCAGGGCCAGGGCCTGGCGGAGGTGATGATGGGCCTCCTGAAAGTCCCATTCGCTCCAGAGGCTGCGCCCGACCAGGGACATGTGGTATTCCGGGAGGTCGGTATTGAGTGCTTTGCCCTTCCAGAAATTCTCCATGGCCTTGGCATAGCCAGCCTCATGTGGCATAAAGCCCCAGGTGGCCAGCACGCCGTAGCACTGGAGATTCGCATAATATGCCCGGGCAAATCCCGGGTCGACTGCGACCGCTTCATCATAGCAGGTGATGGCTTTTTCAAGACTTTCGGGTGTCCACTGCAATTGGTAAAATCGCCCTTTCAGATATAGCTCGAAAGCCTGTACCTGAGCGGTAGGCTGCTGCACCAGGTGATCCTGGATTTCGAAGTGCCCAAAGTGCTCCCGGATTTTATGGGCGATGAGCAGGCTGATTTCGTCCTCCAGGGCAAAAATATCCTCGAGTTTTCGGTCAAAGGTCTCGGACCAGAGGTGCATACCGTCTTCGACGTTGATGAGCTGGGCCGTGATCCGCACCCGATTCCTGGCCTTGCGCACACTACCTTCAAGGATATTTTTCACGCCAAGCTGTTGGCCAATTTCGCGGACATCCAGGGGCTTCGCTTTAAACGCAAAGCTGGAGGTTCTGGAAATCACTTTCAATCCTTCAATTTGGGCCAGGGCATTGATGATTTCCTCGGTGATGCCATCGCTGAAGTATTCCTGGTCGGGGTCTGAACTCAGGTTGACAAAGGGAAGTACGGCAATGGATCTGGAGGAATTAGGGGAAGGTAAATTGATCGCCATAGGATCCAATTTCAGGATTATCGCTGTTTCACGCAATGAGGGACTCTATAACATATTGCATCCAAAGACATGGAAGGTTGCATTATACGGAGGAGTTGTATCTTGAAAAAGTGGCATTTATTCATTGCCTCCCTTCCTGATTCACCTCCAACCCCGAAGCATGAAATTCTGGATTCCGTTATGCTCTATTGCCTTTATTTGTGCCTGTCAGGCTCCAGTAGATTCACCGAATCAAGAGAGCACCCCTCTCACTACCCTGATCCTCCTGCGCCACGCCGAGCAGGATGCCTCGCAGGGAGAAGATCCCCCGCTGAGCGAAATCGGGCAACAACGAGCCGATCAATTGGCAAGAATGCTGGGAACGGCTGAGATAGACGCCCTGTATGCGACTCCTTACCGCCGAACCATGGCGACTGCTCAACCGTTGGCTGAGGCGCTGGGCAAAACCATTCAGTCATATGATCCAGATCAGGACCTGCGCGAGACGGCGACTCATTTTCTGGAAAAGCACCCAGGCCAAACCCTTCTGGTGGTAGGCCACAGCAGTACAGTCCCCGGGCTGGTGAATGCCCTGATCGGCGAGAATCGCTACGAATCGCTAGCTAAATCTGCCTTTGGGGATCTATTCGTGGTCACGAAAGGGGATAGTAGTCAGGTTGCAGTTACGCTGGTAAAGATGCCGTAGGTCAGCTGTTTTTCAGCTGAGATAGATCCAGCTCGAAACCTGGCAGTACATTACCGCCCGGAAGGGGCTGGTCAAAGGTCGTGATGGATTCGGTCTGACCATCGGCGTAGTAGATAAAGGCCTGTTCCTCTGCAGGATCGATCAGCCATGCCATCCGGCAGCCATTTTCGATCCATTCCACCATTTTTTCCTGCAAAACGGGCAGCCGATCGGAGGGGGATCTCAGCTCCACCACAAAATCCGGGCATAGCGGAGGAAAGCCTTCCTTCTCGGCCTCAGTAAGGGCATCCCATCGCTCTTGCAGGACGAAGGCCGCATCTGGAGCCCGCATGGCGCCGCTGGGCAGGATAAATCCGCCGTTGGAGTCAAAGACTTTTCCGAGTTGATATTTTCTGTTCCAGGTACCTAGATCGATAATCAGGTCTGCGTTGTGGTGGCTGGTGTTTCCTCCTGATGGGGCCATGATGATGATTTTTCCACTTGCGTCGCGCTCGATGCGTAGGTCGCGGTTGACCTGGCAAAACTCATAGAGCTCCTGGTCTGACCAGTGCCAGTCGTGGGGTATGCTGATGTTTAGGTACCGAGGTTCCATACTGAAAGATACGGATTATCGGGGAGAATGGCCATTTCACAAGGCT
The DNA here is from genome assembly GCA_964343195.1 of uncultured Bacteroidia bacterium. GTDB lineage: Bacteria > Bacteroidota > Bacteroidia > J057 > J057 > CAYVAP01. The sequence continues at coordinate 23,273 of CAYFIR010000021.1, forward strand.
GGTTACATTTCCTTGCCGCTGGGATACAAAGAGAAAATTCACCCTTTATTCTCTCTCCATTATGCGTTTGAAAATTACCTTACTGGCATTTTTCTGCTCAGTGTTCATGCTTTCTGCCCAGCCCAGCTGGCGCACCGTCTATAGTTTTGGGGCGGGATCCAGTACCCCTGGCAGCGATGCATTCGAGATAGGGGGAAGAATCTATTTCAACGGAAATACTTCCGCTAGTGGAAATGAAGCATGGGCCTCTGATGGAAGCATAGTTGGGACCCAGCAGCTAATAGACCTTTATCCCGGATCGATCAGTTCATTTCCCCGAGCCTATACTGAATTCAATGGGGAGGTGATTTTTTATGGAAATTCTTCCACTTATGGATGGGAGATGTTTAAAACTGATGGCACTCCAGCTGGCACCGGTCTTAAGATGGATCTGAACCCCGGTTCAGGGGCAGGGATCACCACCACTATAGGGAATCCCTGGATCGTGATGGGAAGCAACCTGATCATGCGGGCTGATCTCGGAGGAGGGCTGGATACTGAGCTTTATTTAAGCGATGGCACCACAGCCGGTACTGCGCTGATCAAAGAAATCAATACTTCTGGTAGCTGTGCCTGTAGCAATTTCACCAAGGTAGGAAGTTGGGTTATTTTTTCTGCAACTGATGGAACGAATGGAATTGAACTCTACCGAACCGACGGGACAAACCCTGGAACGGGGATGATCCTGGATATCAATTCTATCGGGGATAGTGATCCGGTGAATTTCTATCCCTTCGGAACCAATAAAATGCTCTTTTCAGCGGATGACGGAGCAAATGGTCGCGAATTATGGGTAACAGATGGTACCCCAGGAGGAACCATGATGGTCAAAAATATCAACCCTGGTGGAGACAGCTATCCTACGAATTTTTTCACCTTCGGAGGCAAGGTCTACTTCATAGCGGATGATGGAACCAATGGCATAGAAATGTGGGTAACTGACGGAACACCCGCCGGGACGATGCTGTTCAAGGACATAGACCCGGCAGGTGATGGAATGGGGTACTTTACATCCAGAATCATTGCATCCAACTTTATCGAGTTCAATGGAAAATTCTATTTCATAGCTGATGATGGCACCAATGGATACGAATTGTGGGAGAGTGATGGCACACCCGGCAATACTCAAATGGTAGTAGATCTCAATCCCGGAGGTGATGGCGCTTCTGTCGTGTATGACATTGTCGAAGTCGGAGGCTTTCTCTGGTATCAAGGTAGTGATGGAAGCAGCGGCATTGAGGTAGTTTACAGCAATGGAACACCTGCCGGCACCGGGGCGGTGGACTTGATTAGTGGCGCAACAGCAACCATCCCTCGTGCTTTCGTTGGCCTGGGTAACGAGGTGTTTGTACTGGGAAGATCCAGTGCAGATTTGATCTGGCGTATGTATGCGATAGATGCTTCTACGCTGCCATTTCCGGTTGAGTGGCTGGATTTTGAAGCGGCACTCAATCCCGACCAGTCCGTGTCGTTGCAATGGCAGACAGCCTCTGAAAAGAACAATCACTACTTCACGGTGGAGCACAGCCTCGACGGAGAGCCTTTCGAAGAGATCGGGCAGGTACTCGGAGTGGGTAATTCCGATGATGTCCAGAGCTATCGCTACCTGCATCACCAACCTGAACCCGGCCAGCACCAGTATCGCATTCGCCAGACCGATCTCGATGGGCAGTCCAGTCATTCGTCCATTTTGGCACTTTCTATAGGGCAGGAAAATGTGCCCAGGTGGAGCACGATTGATCCAGGCAGCAGGTATGAGATTCAACTTCCCAGAGCTGAATATCCATACCACTTCTCCATAATTGACGGACAGGGTAGGGTAGTGCAAACAGGCCAGACCGAGGGAACTTCTTATGTGCTGGATATAAGCTTTTTAGCAAAGGGAGTATATACCCTGGAGTGCCATGGGCCTTCGCAAACCTGGACCCATCGGGTGATTCGGTAGGTGTAGCAGGAAATAGCATCATTGGTGAGGCCGTCTCAAAAGTGAGGCGGTCTTTTTTATTTTGTGTTTGTCTTGTCCTAAGTCAGCTGGCCTTTACTTAGGCTATTCTTTCTGATGGTATGGCTCTAATGTTGTATGGGGCTCTCTTTTCCCTCTAAGCGGCCTTATGGCTGCCTTTCCAGGGGAATAAGGTCTCATTGGGCTTCTTGCGGCTTGTGTTAGCGGCCAGTTTTCGACAGTTGTGAGCAATAGCGTGTAAGCTCACTTCCACTTCTACCTTTTGGTTGCCTCTAAGCATGAGTCTCCTGAAGTGGTGATTGTGTTTGAGGATACCAAAGGCTGCTTCTACCTCTACATTTCGACGTTTCCGCTCTTCGATCCCCTCTGGGCTATCAAGCTTTTCTCGGGCCTGGGCCTTAAACTGATTCAACTTGTGGTTGACCGAGATAATCCGGTTTTCTTTACTCTTGTGACACTGGCCTCTGAGGGGACATCCCTGACAGTTTTGAGCCTGATAGCGGGTATAAGTTTGTTCGTAGCCTGAGGCGGTTTTACGTTTAGGAGTGCCAATGTTGTGCATCTTCTGCCCCATCGGACAGACGTAGTAATCCTGTTCCTCGTTGTAGTGCAGGCTATTGGGATGGAAAGGGTATTTCTTCTTGAACCTAGCCGTAGTCTCTTTGTGAAAGGTATTATACTTAACCAGGGCATTGATCTGCTCATCGGCTAAGTATTGGTAGTTTTCTTCTGATCCATATCCACTGTCAGCTACTACTTGATCGGGCATCTGGCTATAAAGGGCCTCGTATTGTTCCAAATGAGGAATCAGGGTCAAGGTATCGGTAGGATTGGGATGCAAACTGTAGTGCACCACGTATTGATTATTCGTACTGGCTTGCAGATTATAGCCCGGCTTGAGCTGCCCATTCTTCATATGGTCGTCCTTCATCCGCATGAAGGTGGCATCAGGATCAGTCTTCGAATAGCTGTTACGATTCCCCATAACCGCCAGTTGCTCTTCATATTGAGCTAGCTTCTCAGGCCAGTTTTTGGCCGCGTACTTAACCTTCTGGACTTTTTTTTTTATCTGCCTCAGGAGCCTGCTTCAGCGCCTGATCGATCTGCTCAATGGTCTGTGCCACCGCCTTAGGATCAAGCTGTTCAAAGTCGCAGGGCCGGGTGTCCATCAGTTCTTCTTTGGCCACCTGCTGGGCATAGCTCCATAATTCCTCCAGTTGGCTGGAGATGCGTTCACGGCTGTTCTTAATCCGCTTGCCCCAGACAAAGCTATAGCGATTGGCATTGGCCTCTAGCTTGGTCCCATCGGTGTACAAAAGCTTAATATCCAATTGCCCTTGTTCATGCAGAAGCAGCACAATTTGAGAAAAAACCGACTTTACTACTCCCTTCAGCCGTTCAGAGCGAAAGCGATTAATTGAATGGTGATCTGGGCGATTACCCCCAGCAAGCCACATAAAATGGATGTTCTCATCGATGGCCGTCTCTAGCTTGCGCGAAGAATATACATTCCGAAGATACCCATAGACGATCACCTTGAGCAGCATCCGAGGATGATAGCTCGGACGACCACCGCCCTTATACTGCCCTATAACCTCACTCAAATCTATCTGATCGATAACCTGACTGACCAAACGAACCGGATGATCTGAAGAAATCAACGAATCTAAGGAAGGGGGGAGCAGTTGGAGCTGATTAGGATCGTAATGAATGAACAATTGGCTCGAGGACTTTGACATGAAAGAAGATACGAACAACCACTCACATTAACCTCCTAAATAGAAAATGAGACCGCCCCTTTTGAGACGGCCTCTTACTCTGTTTGGAGGGGGGCTGCAACTTTCCGTTTTGCCAACTGTATTTCCAATCAAAACCCGCGATACAAGGCTCCCCTTTTCTGCCTGTAGCGTGCGTTTTTCAGCAGGGCAAATACGATTTAGGACCTCCCAATTTTTAACCCAAACCAACTCTTCACGATGAAACCACAGAAGCTGATTCTTGCCCCGTTTTTTGCCATGCTGGCTTTTCTATGGTCCTGCGACCTGGTAACCATTACGCCATCCGATCTCATTGATTTTGATAGAATCGAGACCTTCCTGACCGACTCCCTGGGGATGAGTTCCTGCGCCATCGGGGACACCGCTGATTATTCGGTTTTGCCTCCTGCTGCGCAGGATTACCTCATAACCTATCATGCTCAGGATAGTGTCGGAATGGTGGTAACCTATTCCAATAGCCTGGATACCCTATATGAAACCGAGCTTTTCACTCCGGATGAAGCAGGCTACCTGTACTTTGATGTAAATGGAGATATTGCCAGGGTTGAGGAAGGGGCCAGCGATGAGCAGCGTGCCATAGCGGACTCTGTTTTGAATGGACTCATGTTCCAGATTCTGGGTATCGACGGCGATGATGTGGACCTGGCCTGGTCTTACAATAGCTTTGCCCTGTATGAGTTCAAACTTTCTGAAGATAAAGAAATGCTACTCTGGCAAAACGACGGTGAGTCCTGCTATCAGTTTGCTGCGACAGAGTAATGCCTTATTCCGAAGCGAAATGCTGACAAAAACGCCCCCACTTATCCTGCGATGAGTGGGGGCTATTTCTATGATTCATGCTGGGAAAGTGGAAACATGCTACTTGCCGAATCACACGTTCACACTCCTTTCAGCTCAAATCTAAAGCTGGTCCCCTGTTGGATTTGACTTCTGACTCTGAGGGTGGAATCGTGGAGTTCCATGATCTTCTTGGCAATGGCGAGGCCGAGCCCCGTTCCGGTTTGGGGTTGATCCACTCGCTTGCGGGTGGCGTATCGGTCAAAAATATGGGGCAAGTCCTCTTCGGATATGCCCACTCCGGTATCGGCCACTTCGATAGAAAGCCAGCCTGGGCGTTCCGACTCCCGGACTCTCAAACTGATCTCCCCGCCAGCAGGGGTGAATTTGAGGGCATTGTCCAGCAGGTTTTGGCACACCCGCTCGATGAGAGAAAGGTCGGCCCAAACTTTTTCCTGGTGCGAAGTCTGAGTGTCAACCTTTAGCACAATGCCTTTCTCCTGAGCTAGCATGCGGTATTGCTCCTGCATGTCAATCAGAAATTCCTCGAGAGAAAAAGCCTCCGGCTTGGGCTTCACCTGCTTGGCCTCCAGCTTGGACAATTCGAAAAGTTCTTCCACCTGCTTTTTGAGCTTGGTGGCATTGCGCAGCACCACTCGGATGTAACGCTCACGGTCTTCTTCTGGCAGGGTGCTGCCTTTGAGTTGCAGGGTTTCTGCATAGCCATGGATCACGGCAAGGGGAGTTCTGAGATCGTGAGAAACATTGGCGATGAGGTCCTGTCGCAGGCGTTCGGTTGATTTGACCGCTTCGAAATTCTCCCAAATTGCACTGGCCATGCGGTTGAAATGGTGTCCCAAACGTGCAATTTCATCCTGCCCTGTTACTTCCAGCCGAACCTCCATGTCCCCGTCTTCAAATTCCTGCATGGCTGCCACGAGCCTTCGGAGCCGCTTGGTGAGGTACCCAATCATGACGAGCCCGATGAGCAGGGCAAAAAGTAGCGCGAGGACAAAGGCAAGCACTCCGCCCCGCAGGGTGTAGCTTTCAAGCAGGGCGTCGGAGAGGGTCTGCCACATTTGCCCAGTGAGAATGATGTAGATAAAGCCTTTTTGTCCCTCGAGGTCAAATTCCGCAGCGGAAAAGATGCGCCTTTCTCCTGGAGATAAGGGATCATCTCCCAGCACAAAAGCTTGTCCCTCTGCCGCGAGAAAGGTTCGGACCGGGTCCAGATCCACATAAAACTCCCCCTCTGCCATCTGTCGCTCGTCCAGCACGACGCTATATCGCACCTGTCCATCAGGTGCCAGCAGGTAGACCTCGATGCTCTGGTTGACGGCCATCATGTCGTGCATCAGCCCTCCAAAGAGCTCTTTGTTGATGCCTCCGTCCGGCATAAATGGCTGTCCTTCCTGAAACTTTTCGTCGATCAGGTGTTGTGCCAACGGAGCATGTAGGCGTTGCTGAGCCTCAGCGAAATACTGCTCGGCAAAGTACAGGCTAAGGCCGATGAAGCTCCCTCCAATCAACAGGATCAGAAGCAGGAAAACGCCGGCCATGCGCCAAAAGAGGGTTGATGATTTCAAGGTGGGGAAATTCGTGATTGGTGATTCGTAAAGTCAGAAGTCAGAAGTCAGAAGTCAGAAGTCAGAGTGGTACTGGCATAGCCCGTCCGGAGTTGCGAAACATTTCTTTTTTCTCCTGTCTGACCTCTGACAACGTAGTGGTCTGACAGCAAGGCGGTCTGACTTTTTATCTCGCTTTCCTGAGCGAAGCGAAGTCCCGCTATTGGGACCGCAGCGCAGCGGTCTGACTTCTCGCAGTGAAACGGTCTCTCTTCACCACTCCTCCGTAAACCGGTAGCCGATGCCCCAGGTTGTGAGGATATAGGTCGGATTCTCAGGGTCGGGTTCGAGCTTACGGCGCAGGCGGTTGATGTGAGAATTGACCGTGTGGCTATCGCCCGCAAATTCGTAGCCCCACACCTGATCCAGCAACTGATCGCGTGAGAAGCTGCTGCCCGGGTGCGATGCCAGCAAAACCAGTAAATCGAGTTCCTTGGGAGTCAGTTCCAGACGCTGCCCATGTAGCGAGACCTTCCGTTTTTCGCGATCTACGACCAGTTCGCCCCGCTGGATAAGGGCCTGTGGACGAGCTGCTGCATCCTGAAACTGTGCCCTGCGAAAGATGGCCTTGATACGGGCAGTCAGTTCCCGTATGCTAAAGGGTTTGGTCAGGTAGTCATCGGCACCAATTTCCAGGCCCAGGACCTTGTCTACCTCCTCCGCCCGGGCGGTCAACATCAGGATCGGAGTCGTAATACCGTCCCCACGCAGCATCCGGCAAATATCGGTGCCGCTCAGGTGTGGGAGCATCAGGTCCAGGATGATCAGGTCATAACTTCCCCCTTTGGCTTTTTTATAGCCAGCATCCCCTGTGGCACTGCTGTCCACCCGGCAATCCATGTCATGGAGGTGAATGGTGAGCAGGTCTACAATGTCTGGATCGTCTTCAACAATTAGCACATGGTAGGGCATAGACAGGGCATTTCATTGTTTGATCCAAAGTAGCGTGAAATGGTTCACAGAACTATCACAATCAAGCCATTAACGTGGGTCAGCAGCAGCTTTGAATTTCGCCAAAGCCTCTCCGTTTTCATGGCTAAGTGTGAGAATATCCCCCTCAATGGAATAAGAATGGGTCTTTTGCAATGCCTGGAAGAATTTGCGTTCTAGTTCCATCTGATCAATGCAGGCCATTTTTGTGGCCATCATGGGAGAAAATGAAAGGCTGCTTTCCTCACGATTATGCTCGTATGTGCCGCTGAAATTGTTACAGCTGCTGTTACCCATGACCTGATTGCCCTCGTCCGAAAAGGTGATGTATGCCTCACTTCTCTGGTTTTCATTCGGGTTTACGGTCTCTCCGTTCAGCGAAATGAGTTTCCAGTATTGATCGGGAAGTGCCATTTGAGGGCCATTATTGGCAGTATGGGAGGTGCTGCGACAGGCTGCGAATGCAAGTGACAGCAGTATTATTGGGGTAATAAGCTTTAGCATGTCTAAAAATACATGCCAAAGTTCACATCTGCCAATACTCCCGCTCCAAACGATACACCCGGCAGTAGTCCCCGTCAAAATATCGCTTTTCCATGAGCCTGAACCCCAGTCGCTCATAAAATGCATGGACGCGGGTATTGCGTTCCAGGGGATCCACCAGAATTGCGCTGACTTCGGCTTGGGCAAAGCAGCGGTTGATAGCGTGAATCATCATCTCAGTTCCGTAGCCCTTTCCTAAATCTTCGGCTTCGCCTATCCAGATATCAAGTGCCCGCAGGTTGGGTTCTATTTCGCCCCAGTAGTGGGTTTCCTCCTCCTGTGGGTCAATGACCTGTATGAACCCAATGGGTCTGCCATCCAACTCTGCGATCAGTTGTTCGCGCCAGGGTTGTGGCACCCCAAGCTCGGTCTCCCATTCCCAGTCATCGTCAGAGGCAGCGATGACGTGGGGCTGTGTGTCCCAGTGGCGCAGGAGGGGCAGATCAGCGAGGGTGGCGGTTCGAAGGGTGATGGAGGACATGAACAAAAAATAAGCACCATCGGAGTGAAACCCCAATGGTGCTGAAACTTCTATGGCCGCATGGCTATGGTACTACTGCCAGGTACCGTGTGGCACTCATCGCTCCAAAATAGCCCAGCACGTCGCCAGAGAGGTTGGTGGTGGGATTGGCCGGGGCAGCAGAACCGGGCCCCAGGGATCCCACGCCCGCAACGTCGGCGAGTTCGAAGTAGTATTGATACACGTCTCTCTCAATGCGTAGGGCCATGATGCGCACGGCATCACCCTGATCCAGAGGCAGGCCGATAAAGCGCGCTATTCCGTCATTTTCCGTGAGGGTGCCGCCGTCGTAAAGGTAGATTCCCCGATCCAGGGTATCATTGACCCAAACCATGAAACGCATGTACACCGATTCGTCCACCGGATCATCGAAGTAGGCGCGCATCAGATAGCTCGAAGGCAAGCGTGGGCTTTGCCCTTCCAGGCGTTGAAAATCAACAGAGTCTAGCTGGACGGGGGCCAGCATTTTGCTTTGTCCCGAAACCATCTCGCCGTCCACTTCCACTGAAAGGGTATAGGTCTCACCGATTTCCCCAATCAGGCCATCAGCGGCATACAGGCCGGAGTCCTTTTCGGCAAGCAACCAGCTATCTCCATTGCTCGCGCTTAACTCTACGGTAGCGTCACTGACCCTTTCGTAGTTTCCCGGCTCAAAATAGCTGCCGCTTCGGGTGAGGATCACCTGGCTTGACAGTGGTGCATCTGTCAGGGTGGCATCTACGACCAGTTGGGGACCAGCGTCGTTGAGGTCCAGTTCGATTACTTCCTGGCAGGAAAAAATGCTCAGGGATAGCAGGGTGAAGAAGAAATATGTTGTGGGTTTCATTAGGAGGAAATTCGTAATTGAAAATTCGTGATTCGTAACCTGAGAAGTCAAAGGTCAGATCGGCCTGCGGCCTGTCAGAAGTCAGAATGTAGAGGAAAGCTTCTTGTCTGACCTCTCGCAACGAAGTGGTCTGACTTCTGACAGCAGAGCGATCTTACCATGTAGCGATCTCAAAACTCAAAATTCCACGTAACCGACGGCACCCACTGGAACAAGTAGGTCTTGACGGCTTCAAGTTGAGTGGGGTCATCGGCGCTGGCCTGAAAGTCCAGGGTGTAGACATTCTTACGCCCATAGGCGTTGTAAAGCGAAACGTTGAGGTTGGAGTTAGGATTTTTTCCGTACCAGGTGGCGCTCAGGTCCAGGCGATGGTAATCTGGCAGGCGGTAGCCATTTCGCTCGGTATAAAGGGGCACGACCTGCCCGTTGACGGTGTAGCTGCCGCTGGGCATGGTGACCGCGTCGCCGGTGTAATAGGTAAAAGCGCCCGAGAAGCTCCATCTTGGGCTGGGATCATAGACCGCCACCAGGGTCAGGTCATGGATGCGGTCCTGACGGGCGGGAAAGGGATCGCCATTGTTGATTTCGTCAAAGTTTCGCCAGGTGCGCGACCAGGTATAGCTGACCCACCCTGTGAGTTTTCCGGCAGTCTTTTTGGCGATAAATTCCGCTCCGTAGGCATATCCATCTCCGAAAACGAGTTGCGACTCGACCTGGTCATTGAGCAACAGGTCCGCGCCATTCTCATACTCGATCTGGTTGTGCAAGTCTTTGTAATACAGCTCTACCGAAGCCTCCCAGGTATTGTCATTGAAATTGCGGAAGTAGCCTACGGCAAACTGATCGGCAACCTGTGGCTCGATGATCTCGCTGCTGGGTAGCCAAACGTCAGTTGGCGTGGTCGAGGTGCTGTTGCTTAGCAGGTGTACGTACTGCCGGTTGCGGGCATAGCTGGCTTTGATCGATGATTGAGGGTTCAGCAGATAAGTCGCAGTAATGCGAGGTTCCAGCCCGCCATAGTCAGCGATCAATTCGCCCGCTTCATAATCAGTAGAGTCAACCACGACATTTTCTGCATCGTAGCTGTAGGTCGTCCCAGGCCCAAGGGCGAAGAAATGCGAGTAGCGCAAGCCGTAATTCAGGCTCAGCCGATCAGTCGCTTTCCATTCGTGGGAAATGTAGGCAGCCGTTTCCAGGGCATAACGCTCTGGAACTTCTGTGGCAATGGTGGACTCGCCCTCTTCTTCATCCTGAATGACCGCACCAGGGATGAAGGTATGGTAAATGGCATTGGTCCCGAATTTCAGCGTATGCTGGCTATTGGCATAAAAGCTGAAATCCTCCTTCCAGTTGTAGTCCTGAATTCCGGACTGAATGCTGGCGTTAACGGGCGTCAGGTTGACGGAGTAGTCATAGTCGCTGTAGATCAGGGACGAATTAAGGAACAAGCGGTCGCTGAACAGGTGGTTCCAGCGAAGGGTTGCGGTCGCGTTGCCCCAGTCGATGCCAAACTGATCCTGAAAGCCGAAGTTGTCGCGGCCAAAGTAGCCGGAGAGAAAGATCTGGTCCTTTTCTCCAATGCGGTAATTGGCCTTGGCATTGAGGTCATAGAAGTACAGATTAGAGCTATTCAGGTTGGTATCGGGGGAAAGTTGCAGGAATAGGTCGGCATATGTACGGCGGCCCGACACCATGAACGAAGCCTTGTCCTCGACGATGGGCCCTTCGACTGTCAGGCGCGATGAAATCAGCCCCAGGCCACCTGAAACGCTGAAGTCTTTGGCATTCCCCTCCTTCATCCGGATGTCTAGGGTGGACGAAAGCCGCCCTCCGTACTCGGCTGGCTGGTTGCCCTTGTATAGCTGGGTGCTGTTGATGGCGTCGCCATTGAAGACCGAGAAGAAGCCCAGTAAATGCGAGGCGTTGTACACCGGAGCTTCGTCCAGTAGAATGAGGTTCTGATCGGCACCGCCTCCTCGCACGAAGAAACCGCTGTTACCGTCTCCTGCAGCTTTGACACCGGGGAGTAGCTGGATGGTTTTGAGCACGTCCGTTTCGCCAAACAACACCGGCAGCTTTTTGACTTCATCCATCGAAAGACGCGTGACGCCCATCTCGGTGGACTGGACATTGTCTGAGGCGGCTCGGCTGCTGATGACCACTTCGTCCACGGTGGTTTCGACAGGGAAGAGTTCGACATCATGGCGCTGTCCGGTGCTCAGGTCAAAGACGACCGTGTCGGCCTCGTAGCCCGCAAAGCGAAATTGCACGGCAAGTTCCCCGGCAGGCAGAGAAAGGGAATAAAAGCCATATTCGTTGGTGTAGGCTCCGCGTCGGCTTTCGGGCGCAAACACCGTCGCGCCGATCATGGCCTCGCCGGTCTCACCGTCGCGGATGTAGCCACTCAGCGTATAGCTGGACTGGGCGATGAGGCTGCCCCCAAACAGCAGGAGTAGGGTAGGGGAGAGGATTCGCAGAATGGATTTCATGTGAAACGTCATGAGTTTGATTCAGTGGTCAAAATTGGATGAAACACACCGGATCAAACGCCCCTGCGGGCCTCAGGACGGTCTGATGCAGGGATCTGGACGTTCGGATGCAGGAATCAGGACAGGGGGAAGAAAATTCGTAATGGGGAATTTGGGATTCATAATTTGGGGGGATGGCCTGATACTGAGCACGGTACTAACCGTGCCGCTCGTGAGCTTCTGTGAAGCGAAACGTAGCGTCTCAGCGTCTCCTGACGCTCGCATAAGTCAACTAACTTATTGAACCAACAATATGGTATAAGTGTAGGAGGAAAAACACGCGATCAACCATGGACATACGTAAGCTAATCTTCATGGCTTCCATCACTCTGATTCCATTGGCTTTGGGAGGAGTCCTCATTGGGCAGGATTTTCCACTTCATTTAGCCGACTCTGAATTAGCTTATATTTTCCGGGTTTCGGCCGTCATCGGCCTACCACTCGGAATCCTTGGGCTTTCAACCTACACCATCAATCCCAAATGGCCGAATCGGAAGCAGCAAATAGCTGGCATAATACATCTGTTTGTCGCGGTCTTGGTTACCTTCATCGCGCTGGGATCTTCGTTCCGATTCTGTGGCTGGACGAATGCGAAGCTGTTATTCCAGGAGAAGGATAACCCTGACACTCAAATCATTTGGCAAAGGATGGATTGCGGAGCTCTTGGCTATGGAGGAGAAAGACGAATTGTAAAAGTTAAGCCTGTGCTTTTTCTGTGGAAATATACGATAGAGGTGGATACTGCGGAACTTGGCCATGAGCATTGGGAGTGGATTGAGGAGGAGATTAGGACCCCTTTCCCTTAAAAAACGTACTTCGGCTGGACTGTTGATTGGCGAATCACTAATGCGTCCCACTAGCTCATCTGGAAGCGAGCCCAGTGTAAAATTTTCTGTTTGAGCTCTCTGGGAACAAAGGGCTTGGAGGTATAGTCATTCATGCCGGCCTGTATCACTTCCTCGCGTATCTCCTCCGACACCTCAGCTGACAGGGCGAGGATAGGGGCTGAGAATCCGCTTTCACGCAGGATTTTGGTCGCTTCGATCCCGCCCATGTTGGGCATCCTCAGGTCCATGAGGATGAGGTCAAATTGCTGCTGTCGGGCCAGCTCACAGGCCTGGAGGCCATCCTTGGCTACACTGAACTGAAATCCCCAGTTCTTGAGGAACCTGCTGGCAATCTTGATGTTGACAGGATTGTCCTCAGCCAGCAGGATGTGTAGAGGCTTTGAGGATTCAGGCTGGAGGGCATCTATTGCAGTGATCGGGTCCGCTGAGGATACGGGTTGGCCCAGCCTCATTTTCAGGATAAACGAGAATGTGGTGCCTACCCCAACCTCGGTCTCTACCTTAAGTTCGCTGCCCATCAGTTCTACCAGACGTTTGCTGATCGAAAGGCCCAGACCAGTACCTCCATATTTTCGCGTTGTCTCGGAACTCGCCTGGGAAAATTGCTGGAAGATGTGATCCAGTTTCTCAGCCGGGATGCCAATGCCCGTGTCTGATACCGAAAATTTAATAGTTGCTTGCTGGGGCGTGTGATCAAGTAGATCTGCCTGAAGCTGAATTTGCCCTTTCTCGGTAAACTTTAGGGCATTGCCCATCAGGTTGGTAAGGATCTGTGTGAGGCGCACCGGATCACCTTTGACCCACGTGGGTATAACCTCGTCCAATACAAGATCAAGGTCCAGGTGTTTCTCCCGAGCTTGAAACTGATACATCTCTATGAGTTGGGTCAGTTTGCTGGGCAAGTCAAAGTCGGTTCGTTCCAGTTCTACTTTCCCGGCCTCAATCTTAGAAAAGTCGAGGATGTCGTTGATCAGAGAAAGAAGGTTTTCTGCGGAATGCTGCAACGTTTGCAGGTTTTCTTTTTGGTCAGCACGCGGATTTTCTTCCCACAGCAAATGACAGGAGCCTATAACGGCGTTCATCGGAGTGCGGATCTCATGGCTCATCACCGAGAGAAACTGCGTTTTTGCATTCATGGCAGCTTCCGCCTCTTCCTTGGCTTTGCGTAGAGCCGCCTCGTCCTCCTTATCCTGGGTGATGTCCTGGATAACACCATACAGGCGCAGGGTGCTGTCCTCGTGTTTTTGCCTGTATCCAGCCAGGCGCACGTACCTCCGATTTCCTTTGTAAGTATTAATGGCCAGCCTGAGGTCAAAAGGGGTGCCCTCTTCCCGGCATAGTTCAATGGCTGGTTGCAGGAGGGCAAGGCTTTCGGGTGGGTAAAGGCTCAGGAGAAATTCGGCATCTATTGGATAATCCCTTGGCAACTCGTAGAAGTCATATCCAGGAGGGGACATCCATGTGGTTTGGTTGATAAGGTCCAGTTCCCAATTGGATATGTTAGCCATGGCCTGTGCCTGGGTGAACAGGTCGTTGGACTGTTGGATCTTTTGGTTGAGCTTGATGAGGCGGTGGTGGTTTCGCTTGAGATTGGACAAAATCAAATAGGATAGAGCCGCGACGGTGTACATGACACTTCCATAATGTAATCGGTCTTTAAGGCCATCGTCAACGAACACCAGGTTCAGGGTGCCGACTATCAGGTAAAATCCAAAAACGACCTGGAACTCTCGTTTGGTCTGTACGACATAGGCCCAGCCAATCATGCCGACCAGGTACCAGGCAAACATCCGGTCAAACCATCCATTGTCCCATAGCATCATGCTGACCCAAAAGCCATAGGCGAGATAGGAATAGAAGAATAGCTTGCTGTATCGTTGCCAGTTGGGACGATAAGTCAGGCCAAAGCAGATGAGAAAAAGCAGGACGATCAGGCCTCTGGCAATCCATCTATCCTGAAATCCAGGAACCAGATAGGGTAGGCTAAAGCCTTCTTCTGCACACATAAAGGCCGTAACCATGAATGCTGCGCGCAGGAACACATGCCTGGAACCCAGGTTAGCAGAAGGAAGTTTTATATTAAAAAGACCCATCATGTCGCGAAAAAAGACCAGAGATTGAAATATATTCAAATATTTGGGGAATGTCGTGACAATTAGGCTGTTAAATGACGACTGGTATTACCTATCACGGAAAACTTTTATCATTCACTCCTTCAAAAGTTCTATTCCCCCAGGCCAAACTCTTGATTCTGTCAGGGCTGTATCTATATCAGGGTAAAATTTTGTCGAAGAGAGTAAACCCTTCCTCAACCGTCTTCCCGTACGCTGTCGATTCCTGAAAAGGGGGGGAGTTTTCCGCCTGTACAAGTACAATGTCCCGTTAAGCCTGGCGCCTGGGGTATTCGTTTTCAAATTTTTCTATTACAGAAAGAAGCTCTTGAGGAAGCCTGGGAACGCTGACGGAATAAATAGGCCCAGATTGCGCAGAGATTTTGTGCGAAGGAAAGGAGGGAAAACCGAGCTTAGCGAGCTAAGTGAGGGTTTTCTGACGCAGGATTCGTGCAAGTCGAAGATTCCGAGTCTCGGAAATCAAGCAAGGTGGATTGAGTTATTTCGGAAGCGTTCCCTGACAAGGGCCGGAGAGATAAGCCCGTCTGTAACTTTTCCAAAGTAAGCCTCGGCAATTGGGGATTGAGTTGAAGGGCAGTTAGCCGGAGAGATCTAAATCTTCTGGGTTTTGTCGGGTGGGGAAGAATGTCAGGAGTACGATTTCTTCGTTTCGAATCTGGTAGAACAGCAAAATGTGCTGGTTCACCACGCACCTCCTGATATGCTGATTACCCTCCCAGGCAGGATATTGAAAGGGGTGTCTGGAAATAGAATCCACAATACCCAAAACTTCATCGATAAATCGATCTGCCGACTCCACGCTCCAGTTTTGGATGAGATAGTTGATTTGTTCATCAAAATCTCCTTCGGCCTTTGAAGACCATAAAACGAGCTTATCGGCCATATTTCGCCATGATTTCCTCGGTTGTTTTCAGGGGATCATGCTGGGCTGCATGCAAGCCTTCCTGAACTGCTGCAAGTTCTTCTGTGGAAAGGGCAACCTTCCCTTCACCTGAATGCTGCCGCTTCGCCAAAATCAGCAGAGCCTGGAGGAACTGTTGATCTCCAGTGGACTCTATCAAATTGTGAAGCTCAGTACGGATTTGTTGTAGGCTCATAGAAGTGATTCTCTCAAATAAGTAGTTGGACGGAATTGTATTGGGGCTTCTACTTACATCAAGATACGAAAATGTGGGCAATCAAGGTTAGCCATACGCTCACTCCCCCCGCCGCCACTCCGTTGGCGTCATGCCGGTTCCCTTTTTGAAGGCGGTGTAGAAGGCGGACTTGGACTTGAAGCCGACTTCCTGGGCGATGGCGATGACGGTGTAGTGCTGGTAAGAGGTTTTGCGGAGCAACTCCTGGGCGAGCGCTACCCGATAGCCGTTGATGAAGTCGAGGAAATTTTGATCGAGCTTTTCGTTGATGACCTGCGAGAGGTACTTATTGTTGAGGCCGAGTTGGCTGGACAGGACGCTCAGGGTGAGGTTCTGGTCCAGGAATGGCTTTTGCTCGTCCATATGGCTCTTTAACTGGCTGAGGTAGCGCTGCTTTTGGGCCTCGGTGAGGGCCGAGGATTCATAGCGCGTGGGGGCGAGGTCTTCCTCGTCTTCTACCTTGAGTGATTCGGGAATCCCGTCCAATACCTCGGGTTTGAGCATGGTGACCAGCGACAGAATGACGATCATCAGGCTGACGCCGTAGGCAGGGTAGGGGGCCAGTCTGCCAAAATCCGGCGGTGTGGCTACTGGCGGGCCGATCGTGGCCGCCGTGAGGATGACGCTGGCCACTGGCAGTAGCAAGACCCCCGCCAGGAACATGAGCCAGCGGAAATGCACCTCTTCGCTGAATGAGGCTTCTTCCCTGACCCTGCGCCGAAACCGAAAAATAAGCCTGAGCCCCCAGGCCAGGTATGCGGCAAACACAAGGGCATACACCACCCGAATGAGCAGGAAGGGCATCCCCACCTGCGCGGGTTTTCCCAGCACGTTGACGTCGAGTTCTGGGAAAAATAGCCAACTGCATAGCTTGAGCAAGAGGGCGAGTAGGGTAGGGGAGAGGTGCCAAAAGTGAACCCTACGAAAACGGAAACTCCTTTCGAGGAAGGCCCTGAGGTAGAAGTAAAAGAGGGGGCCATAGAGGAAAGCCATCGGATGCAGCAGTCCCTGTACCACATCCCAAAATGGTGAGGGATCGGATGCGAGGAATAGCAACTGTCCCAGTCGGCCCCCCATCAGGGCGATGAAGAGAGCCAGCAATTGGTTGGCCAGTTGATTTTCGCCCTTGCGTCCAAACAGAACCGGCACCAGGATCAGGCTTTGGTACACACCGATCCACATGATAACAGCAGGCCAGGAATAGGTGATGGCTTCGAACATGAGGGCAGAGCTACTTGGGTTTCGGGAGCAATTAACATAATTCCGGTTTAACTCTGATGGTCAAAACACGGCCCGCTATTTGATCGTATGAAGAGGTATTCATATTTGTTATGAAGCTATTTCTCTGGTTTACCCTCACTGTCCTGATCAAACTGTGTCTGATAGCCTTCTTGGCCATTTTGACTTTGCTTCCCCGCATGCGTTTAATCCTGGATGTGGAATCGGCCATTCAGTTTCACATCCGGGTCGATGTCTACGATTTTGACGCAGTGTAGCCAAGCAGGAATAATTTGCTCCATAACTTATCTTATGTTAAGTCGTGTGGATTTTGAGATCCTGTGATGTTGGGACATCAAAACGAAACTCCTTCATGCATCCATGTACTTCACCTGTCTGATTCAGGATTATTCCCCTACTCCGCTTTCCAGGGTTGAAATCTCAGTGCATAACTCGCTCGCACCGGATGCCGGGGATGGCCTGCAGCGGTTGGCTCTCCTAACTGCCACCACTTGAGGTCGTAGCGGGCACAAATATCTACCAGCTCGGGCAGGCAGCGACGCGACAGGTAGGGACGAAAGTCCACCAGGTTTCCCCAGGCAGCCCAGGCATGGGCCTCAGGATGGCGCTGAAGAATCCGCTCAATGTGGTCCATATTGGTCTGGTGGGCGGGGCCATATAGCCGCGTGTGTAAGTCTTTGGGCAAGGTCGCTCGCTGAGGATACAGGTTGAGCATGTAGAAGCTGTCGTAGCCCCCTCGGGCAGCAAACCCCATGACCCGGCGCAGGGTTGCGTCCGGTTTAGAGGCATCAGCCTTACTGGGATTTACGCCAAAAACCAGCAGCGGATGAGCGCCGTTGGTCCCCAGCACATAACGGAATTTTTCCGTGGAAGAGGCTTCGTAGTATGCTATGTCGTAGCTGAGGGACATGGCCGGATGATCATTTTTTGCAACCAAATCATAGAGGATAGGTTTATCTTGTGCCGAGGCGCGCGATATTACCCAAAAATCTCTTCGCATGAAAAACACCTTGACTCCTCTGGTGATCAGCCTGTTCTGTATCCAGGCAGCCTATGGTCAGTTCTCCATTCACCTTGATGGCGGCTACGGATTTGCGCCGCCCAATCAGGAAGTGGGAAGTTTCAGCGATAGAACCCAGGGATTCAATGGATTTGGGTATGTCTTTGGGTCATATGGAAAAGGAGTACAAGCAGGCCTTCGCCTGGGATACCACTGGAATTACCTGCTAGGAGTAGAACTTGGAGCCTATTTTCAGCAGCATGAGCTGCGTTCCTATTCGCTCAACGATACGGTTTTTGTCCAAACCGTAGATCGCTCTACCAGTCAGATCCTCCTCACCCCTACCCTGGTGTTTGGGCGTAGCGATGAAGGGCTGAGGCCCTTTGGCAGGGTGGGACTCGTCATCCCATTGAACACAAGTCTGACGGAGGATCTTTATCTCGAAAATGACTTCACCAACCAAGGAGGCACGTTCAACGTGAGCCGGCGGGAATATGAGCATGAAGTTTCCCGCAATATGGGTGCCCTGGCTTCGCTTGGCCTGTGCTACCGGAAAGGAATGCTCTCAATTACCGCAGAGGCCTACTGGCAGTCGCTGACCTTGCGACCGCTATCCCGCACCATGGTTAGCTACACGGTCAACGATGAAGATTTCCTTGAGCAGATACCCACAGTGCTCCGGGAGCAGGTTTTTGTAGATGAAATCAGGGAGGATTCTAATGGATTTGGCCTCAATACCGACCCGGACCAGCCAGGAACCCAACTGGTTTTTGCCCTTCCCTACAGCACAGTAGGATTGCGACTGGGCATAGGGATCATGATCGGCGAGTAGCCGAGGGGGCTCATTCTGCAACTTCTACAATTTCCTTTATGGGAATCTGCTCCGTCAGGCCCAGTACCTCTTCCTCGCTGTCGTAGTTCACATACCGAAAGATCAACAGAGAGCTGCCGCCAAAAGGCAGGCTGAGGGTCATTTCGGGTACCTCTCCTTCTGTATTGTGCTCTAGCATGGCTTTGTAACCCGCCACGCGAACGACACTCTGGTTCTCATCGCGCATCAGGCCTGAGAGCGGAGAAGTGATGAACGAATTGACGATGGTCAACATGGGGGAGTCATTGATCAACTCAAACTCCAGCTTCTTCTCTCCATCTGAGGACTGGTACTGGCGGTTTACAAATAGATTGTTCACTCCCATCACCTGTCCGGTATAGCTGTCCTGATCGGTATCGGCATCCAATTCTCCGATATTCTCTGGTAATAGCTGGAGAATCTCATTGGCTATCAGCGTATTGAGTCCGTTTATCGCTTCCTGTGCAGCGAGTCGGGCTGCTTCGTAATCCTCACGTTCGTAGGCTGCTTCGGCTTCAGAGATCTGGGTATCGACTGAGTTTTGGGCAAAAATGACCGTGCAGGCCAATCCCAGGAATATGCCGGAAAAAGTGACTAGGGTTTTCATTGTTCGTTGAGTTTGTCTTTGATCATCACAAGGTCTACTTCATTCGCTGCGCTCATCACCTGGGTTTCAGTTTCAAAACCTTCGAAGGTCATCACCACAATGGTATTGTTGCCCAGCGGAATACCAAGTTCATAGTTGCCGCTCCCCTCATCAAAATACAGAGCGCCATCTTCTCCCTGAAGGCGCACGGATTTATATGACTCTTCATCGCTGCCATAACCGGTTCGCAGTGCATTGGTGTAAATCCCCATCAGGGTTGAGTTATTGGCAATGCCGATATTCATGGCCATGTCACGGCTGTCATAGCTTCGGGAAATGGTTAGTCCGGTAAAATTTACTCCTGAAGTGTGCACCTGATCCCGATCTTCCAAAACTTCCATTCCCATGATGGAGGTAGGGAGAGAGGTCAGGATCTGGTGTCCGATTCTGAGTTCAATGCCAAGGATCGCCTGCTGAAGCTCATGGCGGGTACTGCTGTAGTCGGGTTCAGCCAGGGCACTTCGTGCGTCAGCGAGGTGCTGTGGGACATCGGTTTCGGTGAGGCCCTGTGCCCGATTGGGTTTACCACTGCTCGAAGGGGCGCTGGGAGAAGGCTCCGACTCAGATGGGCTGAATCCGAATATATCTTCAATGGCCTGATCGACTTTGCGCTCGATGGCATCTTCTACTTTTTGCTCGATTTTGTCCTCCAGTGCGCGTTGGGCACGGTTGAGTACTCGCGTACCTATTTGGGCATGGAGGGGAATTGCAGCCATTAGCAGGCATAAAAGGCCGCTGGAAAATAGACGTCGGGTGAACATAGAGAGGGCGTTATGGGTAAACTTCTTCGTCAGGTTAAGAACGCAAAAATTTCTCATTCCTTGCACCTCCATCCACAGGCGCTTTTGAATATGTTCAATTTGGAAGGAAATCAAAATTCGTCGGAATTTTGCTATTTTCCCTCGCAGGTACCAGACCAAAGCCCCTTTTTTATGCACCCAACCCTTAAAAACTTCAATTCAAGGAGCAGCCAACAGCGCTGGTCCACTGTACTCCTTCCTCATTCGCAGAGGTTCTCACCCATCTGAATGAACTCACCCAACTGGATCAGACTGCTCTGGAAGGAAATCAGTACGACTTCGCCCTGTTCTTTTGTGAAAAGCAGGCGGATTTGTCCCTTGCAGCCAATAAGATCAGCGAGTTCCTACACCCCGAAAGTCTGCTTTGGATTGCCTATCCCAAAAAATCTTCCAAGCGCTACAAAAGCGACATCACCAGAGACCAGGGTTGGGAGCCGATTGGGGCACTCGGGTATGAGCCGGTAAGGCAGATTGCCATTGATGAAGACTGGTCGGCCCTGCGTTTCCGGCCCGTAGAGCAGATCAAGAACCTGACCCGCAGGTCCAGTATGATCCTCAGCGAAGAGGGGAAGAAGCGAAAGGAAGAAAAGGACTCCTGAGGTGCAAACCCATGCAAAACCCCCTTCGCCGCAACCGGAACATCGGGACACCCAAACAGGGGAACGGGCGGAATAATCGCCACAGGTTACCCTTTAGCTATGCCGTGTCAAAGTATTTCTATGAAAGGTTGGAAGCATACGAAATCCATGAGCGGGAAATGCAGGGGCATTTGTTCAAAATCGTAGTGGAAGCAACTCGGGAAGACAGCTTTCATGCCTGCAGTGGGGATGATATTTGTGCCGTTCTGGAGTGTGTGTCACCTGAAGATTATGGTGAGCTTTCGCTCATCATCCTGCGGCAGCCCAAGCGTCGGGAAGAGAGACTCTCACCCGTTTGGGGGCGTTTCATTTATTCCTATGAATTTGATGAGGAATACCAGCCGGCAGTAATTCTGGAGGCGGTCAGCCAGAGCAGAAAGCTCAAGTGGCCCAGGAAACTTTCCCTTGCAGAGCAGGAAGAACTATCACGCCTCCAGGTTGATGGACATAAGTTCGTCCAGGGCAAACGGGAGTGGACGGCTCCACTGGACCCATTAGCTGTCCGGCGTACGCAACTTTGGCGCACCCTGCCCCATGAAATCGGGCACTACGTCCATTATTACCGGGAAGTGATACGGCCTGATCCTGATCAGGAGGATCTGGATGCCTGGGTGCAACGCATGGAGAAATTTGATGCGATACCCGAAAGTGAAAAGGAGGCCTTTGCACATCGATATGCAAGCGAAATCCAAAAACGTTTTCCAGCCAATTTATGAACCATTCATTCGTCTAATGGCTTATCAGGAAAACGGGAATCGAAACGATCCCCACGGAAACTCAATCACTTTTCAAACCTATATCCCATGTACCCACCCAGATTATTAACGTTAACCCTGTTGCTGACCGGACTGGTCCTCAGCAGCTGTGCAGGCATGAAAGAGCGAACCAAGCAGGCCAGTCCTGAAGGTTTGGTGACATATTCGCTACAGAATGGATCTGATGCGAGCCTGGAAGTATTCTACAACCGACCTTCAAAGAAAGGACGGGTTATTTTTGGTGAGTTGGTTCCTTTCGGAGAAGTATGGCGCACAGGAGCCAATGAAGCCACCACCTTTACCACCAATGTCCCGCTACTGATCGGTGGGGAAGAACTGCCCGAGGGCAAGTACACCATATGGACCATTCCGGGACCCAGTGAGTGGACGGTGATCTTCAATACGAAAATGTACAGTTGGGGCGTATCATGGGGCGGAAAAGCTTCTCGCGACCCTGATCATGATGAGCTTTCCATAAAGGTTCCGGTCGAAATCCTGCAGGAAGTAACCGAGATGTTCACCATTGACCTAAGAAATCAGGATCCGGTGGAGATGCATCTGATGTGGGATCAGACCAGGGTGGTGGTTCCCATGTATGTGAAATAATCAAAGAATCCCTCGCAGGCTTTGCTCCGTATTGGTGGCAAGACCTGCGAGGAACCTTTCGGTAGGCAAGGCTAATTATTTCCCGTCTGAAGCATCAGTTGATTCAGATCCAGCTTGAGCGGCATAGGGCCATAGCCCATGTCCAGGACCGTTTCCCCCACCAGATTGGGTTGTAAATTCTGCCCGGAGAACAGCCCTCCAAATCCATTGCTTAATGCAGCCCAGTCCAGGGTAAGCCTGACATGCATTTCCCTTTTGGCCCCCCCAGGTACTGATACAGGTGATGAGGCATTGGTTGGGCTGGCCTCAAAGGCGATTGGTTGCCCTGAACCCAGGCTGGCATGGGTAAAGAGCTGCGGCGGCATAACCGGAAACTCATTCCTGTTCTCAAAGATGAATGGGATTTCGACGACCAGACCGGTGGTTTGAGGGCCAGGATACTCGATTTCATCGGGGAGGTCATCGAGGCTCTGGTAGGCTTGCTGGAGATTGGTCCAGGCAGTACCTGCATTGCCATTTATCCCAGGTACAAACTGATCCAGAAAGTGAACCATGGCAGGAGTATTGGCTGGTGGGAGCATTTTGGATTTGAGGCTCTGCCAGTGAACCGAGGCCTGTGGATGAAGAGGGGCAGCAAGAGAGACCACATAATCGGCAATGCTGGTCTTGCCTATCAGGGGAATCTGAACCGTATCTGTCAGCAACTGGACAAATGGATCTGGTTGTGCCATCTGGGCAAATCCCTGATCCAGAAGGGTGACCATGGGGGACATGGCGTTTTTAACCCCGGACAGGTCGATACTTTCCATCTGCCCGAGAAACTGGACTTTCATGGGACGGCTGGCTGGTAAGATACGTGGGATGGCGGGGAGCCGCAGCGTATCCCCAAAGCCCAGCTTAATCTCATAGTTCTCCAGTTGCCGTCGATACGGAGAAAGAGGGCTGCCAGGATCTGCCCCCAATTCCCCGACGTTTAGTCCGAAGATTTCGCTTGCATACTCCAGTAAATCCAGCTCAAAACGGGTAGCAAATTCGTAGACATTGTCTTTGCCCAACAGGTTCAATCCTTGTTGCCCAAGTGAACCGGCTGAGTCGAGATCGAAGGTAAACAGATAGGTGACAAGCCTTTCACTTTGGGCGGGAATGCTGAATCCTGATTGCTGGGTTGCGGAGCCCGGCAAGGCAGCTCCATTTACCCTGAAGTCAACCTGATGGGTGGGTATGCTAAGAGAAGTCCGGAATGGGTTGACGTAGTTGAATCGAAGCCCTAACTGGATTTCGAGGTTATTCTGGCTCAGATCAGCTGGAAATCGTGAGAGCCTGACCCCTTTGAACTGCACCCTGGGAAGATTCTCTGTCAGGTTAAGGGTGCTTTTACAACCGGAAAAGAGTAGTAAGGGTAAAAAGGTAAGAATGAGGAGCTTACGCATAGCTGGCATATTGATTTGGGAATGAAATATTTCCCGTCAACATACCAAATGTCGCGCGTAAATATGGCCCTCTATTTGAAAAGTCGGGACAAAAAAAGAGGGACGCTTCCTGGCGGAAGTCGTCCCTACAGCACAACCATGAAAACACAATACTCCAAAGGTATGCGGTCTGGACGTGGAATGCAAGTTTTTTTTTAGAACTATATTCAACCAATGTTTAGACGCTAAAGTTGGAATCAATCCGTTTCTTTTGTAGTCGATCCCGTTGGATTTTGTTGACTTCTGAACTGCTGGTCGAGGGGAGCTGTTTCTTCCAGGTTATGATAGACTTCCTGCCCAATGGCAAAGAAAAGGGCCGGGATGTCCTCCCATTGTTCCGGGATATACGCATAGGGCAGGTGGGAGAGGTAAGGGTGCAATACGAACTGATCTGCGAGTTCAGTCGGGATGGTGTGGCTTACGTGATCGAGGTGCCATTCATAATTTTCTTCAAAATGGTATGCTATCCTGTTGCTTCTTACCGAGAGGTAGTCATTCGTAAATGAATACAACATTCGCTTGAGGAACCATTTGCCATTTGCCTTTCCATAATCAACTATTAGGTGTCCTCTGTCAAACAAGATGCGGTAATCGCGATTAGGGAGCACGAAATTATGAGCCAGGGCATAGCTGTAGTCGTGATTTCGACGGGCGATGCGTTCATAACTGATGATGGCCAGCGACCCTCGCTCGACGGTAATGCGCCCAAATTCCCGGCCCTCCCCTTGCAGGTTGACGTCATCGTAGTTGCTGATGCCGTGCTGATCGCTGGTATAGGAGGGGCAACTGAAGGCAATGACATATTTCTCGGCAGTGATTGTATCAAAAGAAAATCGGTACATGGACTGATAGGTCGGGTGCAGCGAACTGTTGTTCAGGTGATAGACCGGGTTGTTTTTGAACAGGCCGATCATCTCCAGTCCATAGCTCTTGCTCGCGAAATAATACTGCAGATTGCTGCGGCGCAGTGCTACTATGGCCGCTGCTTCCTGGACGTTGAAGAGGTCTCTCTTCTTTTCTGGACGCATGAGCATTACTGCCTGGGCCTCAATCAGGTTTTGATACGCGCCATTTACCTGATGATACTGCCGGTAGAACCCGTGTGCGGCATGGGCATAGTCTGCATAATTATCCGGAATTGCGGCTATTGCTGCTGCTACGACCTGTCGGGCGGTCATCCCTTCGATCAGCACTTCTCCGATTTCGGCTGGAGGTTGGGCGATCCAGACTTCCTCGATCCCCCGGTAGTCAGGGCTGATGGTGACCTGAGCCCGAAACCCCAACCCAGAAACTTTTAGCCGGATGGAATCAAGCTTTTGTCCTACATAAAACCGAAAGGTTCCCTCTTCGCTGCTCAAGGCATGTTCACCCGTTTCTAACAGCTCAATCGTCGCAAAAGAAATCCTGGAAGAGTCCTGCTGATTGAGCAGGCGTCCCTCAAAAAAAACCTGACCTCTAATTACCGTCATCAGGCAGGGGAGGCATGCGATGAAAACTAGTATGCGGAAAGGCTTTCTCATGGATTCATGGTTTTAGCTAATTTTTTTAACAATTTAGCAACATTTAGCTCTCCCGGATAACTGAAAATTGCTAAAAAATTTACTTATTTGGGTATCAGGTACTGGCTCATGACCACTTTCAAATCCCAACCACAGATGAGTTATCTCCAACAAATCAAGGACATGTACGCCATGATCGAAGCCGGGCAAAGCATGGAAGCCCTCGAAAAGTATTATCATGATGACGTCGTAGTCATCGACGGCACCTCGGCCCCACGCAATGGCAAGGGGGAACAACGCAAAGCCGTGGAACAATGGTTTTCCATGGTCAAAGAGTTTCATGGCAGTGGAGTGGACGCCATAACTGCCAATGAAGAAACCGGAGAAACTTCGGTAGAATCCTGGATGGATGTGACGTTTCAGGATGGAAACCGAATAAAAATGGAAGAGGTGGGCGTACAAAAATGGCAGGGAGACAAGATCATTCACGAGCGCTTCTACTACTCGATGCCTGATATGGGCCAGTAAAAAACGGTCGCCCCGTACCGCCGCAGTTGGAGCCATCCAACCTGAACCTACCGGAGGAAGTTTGTACTTCTTCCGGTTTTTTATGAGAAATCTCACCATTTTTCAAGAGATTTCCGTGGTGTCATTCCTTTCCTACTTTAAACTTGTTTTGGCTATTGAAGGAATGACTTGTTCTGGCTGTGAAGCGCATGTTGAGCATGCTGCTAAAGAGATCAATGGTATTCAAGAAGCCAAGGCTTCTTATGCTGAAGGAAAAGCAGAAATAGAATTTGACCCTGTTCAAACTACTCCTGAGAAAATCATCGAAGCTGTAAAAACTACAGGCTACAAAATCACAGGTTCCAAAGTATCATCAATTGAAAAAGAACAATAAAATGGCAGCACCTACGCCTCAAACAGAAATCATACTAATTTCAACTATTACTTGTCCTGAGTGTGAGCACAAGAAAGAAGAATCCATGCCGACAAATGCCTGTCAGTTCTTTTATGAGTGTGAAAATTGCCATACCCGCCTAAGTCCTAAAAAGGGCGATTGCTGTGTATATTGTTCTTATGGAAGTGTCGCCTGTCCACCTATTCAAGAAGTAGGAGGAAAAGAAGGTGCTTCTTGTTGTAGTTAGTTTTTAATCACTAAAACCATGACAAAAGAGTTAACCGTTACCGATATAAAAGTTTTTGCTCCTACTAAGGATTTTGACCTTTCTGTCTCCTTTTACAAAGCATTGGGATGGATTTGTAATTGGTCTGATGGGAAATACGCGGAAATGGAATTGGGAGGGGTTCGCTTTTTTCTTCAAAAGTATTATCATAAAGGCTGGGCAAATAACTTTATGTTTTATATCAATGTGGAAGATGTGCAGGCTTGGTATGAGCATGCTTCTGAAGTGATAAAAAATGGCAACTATGGTAAAGCCAGAATTAACCCTCCAGCCAAACAGCCTCATGGTGATATTGTCTGCCATGTTTGGGACCCCATAGGCATTCTCCTTCATTTTGCACAAGCTAAAAAATAATCTATGTCTATGCTTCAATCATTGCCCCCTATGTTAGAAGTAAAAAATATGGAAGCAACCATCTCCTTCTATGAGCAAAAATTGAGTTTTCAGTGTGTGGGGAAACAGGATAGTCAATGGGCAAGGCTAGAGAAAGACAAGTCATGGAAATTCAAGAATTTGATTGGTCTATGCTGATTAGCTTTGACGATAACTCCCTGACCGTTTCCAAAAAGTTCGCTGACAATGTATTTGTTGAACATATCTCTGAACCTTAGATTTTTAAGATGATTTTTTCAACATTATCCGCTATAAACCGTACATTTGCGTGAATAAATGAGAATCTTGTCCTACATAATGAGTTTCTATATGCTGTTCCTGGCATTTTATCCTTGCCTGGATATAGAGCCAGTTGCTCAGGATGATTATCAACGGGTAAGCATCAGTGAAAACGATCTTTTCAATCCTTCTCCTGTTGAGGACGAAGGAGAACATGACGAAGGACATTGTTCCCCATTTTGTATGTGTCATTGTTGTCATACCCATATCGTTATGGGCGACCTCCCCTTATTTTCATTTGTTTCCATCCAGGCTCCTTCCAAAGGATTTCATTCCAGCCTGAGACCTGATGAAGTGATCCGTCCTTTTTTAAGGCCTCCAATCCAGGCTTAGCTGAATTTAACAGGTCATCCTGATCTGAAAAGTCCTGCCTTCTTGTTCGAGATTGGCAGGTCAAAGCCATTTCAATAATCATTTAAATATTATCAGCTAAGCATGATTGATAACATTATCGCTTATTCCATTCGGAATAAGTTTATCATAGGCCTGCTGGTGCTAGGCCTGGTTGGCTGGGGATTGTATTCATTGCAGCAATTGCCCATAGATGCCGTTCCCGACATTACCAACAACCAGGTACAGCTCATCACGCAGGCTCCTACATTGGCCGCGCAAGAGGTAGAGCAGTTTATTACCTACCCTGTGGAACTGGCCATGCAAAACTTGCCGGGAGTGGTCGAAATCCGTTCCATCTCCCGTTTTGGACTTTCTGTGGTAACGGTGGTCTTCCGTGAAGACATGGGAACCTATCTGCCTCGCCAGTTGGTCTCTGAACAATTAAAAGTGGCTGAGGCAGAAATTCCTGCTGGACTCGGAACCCCTGAAATGTCTCCCATCTCAACTGGCCTGGGTGAAATCTACCAATACGCCCTGCATGTCAAACCTGGCTATGACAGCCTTTATTCTCCTATGGAACTCAGGAGCATACAGGATTGGATTGTCAGGCGGCAACTCTCTGGGGTTGATGGCGTGGTTGAAGTCAACAGTTTTGGCGGATTTCTCAAGCAATACGAAGTCGCGGTAAATCCTGAGCAGCTTCGGGCCATGAATGTAACTATGGCAGAAGTCTATCAGGCCGTTGAGAAAAATAATCAAAATACCGGGGGGAGTTATATCGAAAAAGGTCCCAATGCCTATTTCGTTCGGGGGGAAGGTTTGGTCAAATCTCTCAAAGACATCGAAAAGATTCCTGTCAAAACAGTTGAAAATATTCCTGTTCGCATTTCCGATGTTGCCAAAGTTCAGTTCGGTCATAGTCCTCGCTATGGAGCGATGACTAGCAACGGGGAAGGAGAAACTGTCGGTGGAATTGTTATGATGCTCAAAGGTGCCAATTCAGCAGAAGTAATCGAGCGAGTACAAACCCGAATTGAGCAAATACAGCAAAGTCTCCCTGAAGGGATTACCATTGACCCCTTTATTGACCGTAGTAAGCTAGTTGATAAAACCATCAAAACAGTAAGTACTAACCTCATTGAAGGAGGACTCATTGTCGTATTTATCCTGGTTCTACTGTTGGGTAATCTCCGGGCTGGCTTGGTTGTAGCTTCTGTCATTCCCCTGGCGATGCTCTTTGCCATCGCCATGATGAATGTCTTTGGTGTTTCGGCCAACCTGATGAGTCTGGGGGCTATTGACTTTGGTCTCATCGTAGATGGAGCGGTAATTATCGTGGAGAGCATTGTTCACAGACTTCACAACCAGCATAAAAACAAGGTATTGACTCAGGAAGAAATGGACGAATCTGTCAAAACTTCTGCCATCAGAATCCGAAACTCTGCGGCATTTGGAGAAATCATCATCTTAATTGTCTATCTCCCTATTTTGGCCCTGGTGGGTATAGAAGGGAAAATGTTTACTCCAATGGCTCAAACGGTCAGTTTTGCCATTTTGGGAGCCTTTATTCTTTCCCTAACCTATGTGCCAATGATGTCTGCACTGGCTTTGTCCAAAAAAGTTGTGGAGAAACGCACCATTGCAGACCGAATTATATCAGTACTCCAACGAGTATATGACCCCGCCATCCGCTTTTCTCTTCGATTCCGATGGCTAGTCATTGGCTCAGCGGTCATTTTATTTGGCCTCAGTCTTTGGCGATTTTCCGCCATGGGAGGAGAGTTTATTCCTCGTCTGGAGGAAGGTGATCTGGCAATCAATGCCACCATCAAAACGGGAAGCTCTCTTAGTCAAACGATCGAAACAATGAATCGCCTTGAAGGAATTTTAATGAAATTCCCAGAAGTGGAAGAAATTGTTACCCGGATTGGTGCAGCGGAAATTCCTACTGACCCGATGCCCATCGAGGCTGGTGATTTGATTATCGTTCTGAAAGACAAGGACGAATGGACAACTACTGAAAGCCAGGAAGAACTGGTCGAAAAAATGAAGGAGGCAATGGCTGTAATTCCAGGTGTTAATTTTGAGTTTTCCCAGCCCATTGAACTTCGATTCAACGAACTCATGACAGGGGTCCGCTCTGATATTGCGATTAAAATTTATGGAGAGGATCTGCAACTCCTCTATCAAAAAGGACAGGAAGCCAATGCTGCCGTTCAAAACATAGACGGAGTAGGTGATACCAAACTGGAACAAATTGTTGGCCTTCCCCAAATGCAGGTGCAGTATAACCGCGACAAAATCGCGCAATATGGATTGAACATTGAAGATTTGAATACCCTGGTACGAACCGCATTTGCTGGCGAAGTTGCCGGAGTGGTCTTTGAAGGAGAAAAACGCTTTGACCTGGTGGTTAGGCTGGAAAAAGCCTACCGACAAGACATTCAAAACCTGCGGGAACTGTATTTGACACTTCCCAATGGAAACAGCGTTCCTCTTAATGAAATTGCCAGCATCGAATACCAAAATGCGCCCATGCAAATCAGTCGGGACGATACTAAGCGAAGAATTGTTCTGGGTGTGAATGCCAGAGGAAGGGATGTAGAAAGTCTGGTGGGCGAAATTAAACAAACCCTTCAGGCGGAGGTTGATCTTCCACCAGGTTATTACATCACTTATGGCGGACAGTTTGAAAACCTGCAGGAAGCCAAGGACCGGCTGAGCATTGCTGTACCTGTAGCCTTGCTACTTATCTTTACATTGCTCTATCTGACTTTTCACTCTTTTGGTCAGGCGCTGCTTATTTTCACGGCGATTCCACTTTCAGCCATTGGTGGGATCTGGGCACTTAGCTTGCGCGGTATGCCTTTCAGTATTTCGGCGGGTATTGGCTTTATTGCCTTGTTTGGCGTTGCAGTACTCAACGGGATTGTCCTCATTGGTTATTTCAATGACCTTAAAAAAGAGGGCATGAATGATATCCGGCAGCGTATCCTGGAAGGAACCCGCGTGCGCTTGCGCCCTGTTATCATGACTGCTGCTGTTGCCTCTTTAGGCTTTTTGCCGATGGCACTTTCAACCTCAGAAGGCGCGGAGGTGCAAAAACCTTTGGCAACAGTTGTGATTGGGGGCTTGATTACAGCCACTTTACTTACGTTGGTAGTGCTACCTGTTTTATACCAAATTTTTTTCGATGAGGATCGTTCAAAAGCACGGCCTAACGCTTCTGGGACAATGTTGAAAACACTACTGGTCTTATGCCTGAGTATTCCACTGGCCAGTATGGCGCAACGTCCGGTGAGTGCTGAAGAGGCCGTGCAACTGGCCTTAGAAAACCATCCTTCAATACAAGCGGCATCTCTTGGGGTGGAACGACAACAAGCTCTTCAAAAAAGTGCCTTAAATCTTCCCGCAACCTCTATTTCCTATGGTCGTGGACAGTTCAATACTTCTGCTCAGGATAATCAATGGCAGATAAATCAAAGCTTTTCCTTGCCACAGGTGTATCAACGAAATGGGGAACTCTTACAGGCGCAGACAGACCTGGCCGAACATGCCAAAGACATCAGTAAAAATGAACTCCGAAGAGAGGTGCGAATGGCTTATCAAGCCTGGCATTTCTGGCTTGAACAACGAAAGCAATATGATTCCCTGTTGACTTACTATCAGGATTTCCTGGATGCAGCTGATCTTCGTTTTCAGACAGGAGAAAGCAATCTGGTGGAAAGTCAATTGGCTAAAGCCAAATTTCAACAGATTCAGCTCAATTATCAGCAAGTACTCAGTGAAGTGGCAATGAGTCATCGGACATTGCAGCAATGGCTCAATACCACTGATTCACTAATGGTTCCGCCTCATATAGGGTTTGCCTCCTTTTCCTTACCGGGAGATACAGTCAGCAACACTGGGAAAAATCCCAACCTGGCCTTTGTTCAACAGCAAATAATGGTAGCTGAAAAATCCCAAAAAGTTGCTCAGGCGGAGCTTTTACCCCAGCTCTCAGCCGGATATTTTCGCCAGCAAATTGACGGGGCCAATGGTTTTCAGGGATGGCAGATAGGCATATCAGTTCCTTTGTGGTTTCGGGCAAAACAGGCCGAAAGTCAGGCCCAGGCTATTGAGCGAAAAGTGATATCCAGTCAGGCTGAGGGCACTCAATTGAGGCTCAGTTCAGCTTGGGATCAATTACATCAGCAATATCAAACCGCAAGGCAACAACTTGCCTTTTATGAGACAGATGGCCTTCAACTGGCTGAAGACTTAGTTCAGACTGGAAGGCTGGCTTACCTGGCTGGCGAGATTGATTATGTGGCCTATATCCAGAATCTGGATCAAGCTTTTACGCTCCGTCAATCTTATTTGGAAAGCATTCTGAAAACAAACCAGGCTGCCATTGGCCTTTCATATATCTTAGGTATCTAACCCATTTTGAGTAACAATATCATGCAACGAATTTCATATTATATATTTCTCCTGGCTGCTGTAACAAGCATTTTGCTTTTCAGCAGTTGTGAACCAAAACCCACTTCACCAGAAACAACTGCAGTCGGAGATGAACATGGACATGGACACGAACACGAAGAAGAGGCGGGACCTGAAGGGATCGCTATCTTTACCAGTCAGCAGATTGCAGCCACAGGACTTAAAACAGGTAGTTTCCAGGAAATGAAACTGGCCGGGTACATTAAGGCTAATGGCGTCCTGGATTTACCCCCTTCCAATCAGGCAACTATTAATCCGCCTCATCAAGGCTTTGTTGAAAAGACACGTTTCCTGGAAGGCGATTATGTCAAAAAGGGAACCGCTTTGGCTGAGCTATCACATCCTGATTACCTCATGCTCCAGCAGGAATTTTTGGAAGCAAAAAGCCGCTTGACATTTCTTGCCCAAGAGTTGGAGCGGCAGCGAACCCTTTCTGCGGCCAATGTTAGTGCTAAGAAAAAATTACAGGAAACAGAGGCAGAATTCAATGCGATGAATGCGAGGCAAACGGGCCTAAAAGAACGACTCAATTATATAGGGATTTCCACTCAGAATTTGGATGCCAGTTCAATGCAAAGAAAAATTGCCATTCGGGCACCATTTTCAGGGTATATCACAGAGGTAAATATTCGCCTGGGAGCTTTGGTTGGGCCGGAAACTAGCATGTATGAGATGGTCGATAATCGGCACATGCACCTAGAACTCAAGGTATTTGAAAAAGATTTGTTTCGGATCAAAAAAGGACAGCGTATTACTTACCGTCTTCCCACTCAAGGCACGAAAAACTATGAAGGAGTGGTTCACTTAATTCAGAGAGAGTTTGATCAGGAAAACCGAACGGTTAACCTCCACGCTCATCTGGAAGGAGAGCACCCTGAGTTTATCCGTGGGCTGTATGCTGAAGCGCAAATCTGGTTAGATTCCAGATCGGTTCCAGCATTACCTGAGTCGGCTATTGTCAGCGAGGAAGGACAGGCCTATATCTTTGTAGAAGTGCCGGAAGACGAATCTCACGAAGAATCCGAAGATCATGATGAAAAGCAATTTCGCCAAGTGTTGGTACGCACAGGTGTAACGGAAAACGGTTTTACAGAGGTATATTCAGTAGAATCTCTTTCGCCAGATGCCAAAGTTGTGCTCTCAGGGGCTTATTACCTCATGGCAGAAATGAACAAAGGTGATGCAGAGCATGATCATTAGGGTTGAAACATATAGCTAGGCCGAGCTTTGCAATACCATTGCATGATTTCTTGGCCTAGCTTTGCATAAATAAAATAGGAAATGGGACAACATCATAATCAGGATCATTCTCATCACCATCATCAAGGAACAGGCAACATCAAGGTTGCCTTCTTCCTCAACTTAGGATTTACCATAATCGAAATTGTGGGGGGAATCCTGACCAATAGTGTGGCCATTATCTCTGATGCGATTCACGACCTGGGAGATTCCCTGTCATTGGGCTTATCCTGGTATTTTCAATCCCTTTCCAAAAAGAAGAGTGATGCACAATTCTCCTTTGGCTACCAACGCTTCTCACTTTTGGGAGCAGTGATCAATTCAATGGTTTTGGTGATAGGAGGTATATTGGTTTTGCAGGAAGCTATCCCGCGCTTGTGGGAACCTCCTCAACCCCATGCCGAAGGCATGATTTACCTGGCGATACTAGGGATTGTGGTCAATGGAGCCGCCGTGTTGAAATTAAGGAAAGGCTCGTCTATCAACGAAGAGGTCGTTTCTCTTCATTTGTTGGAAGACGTCCTGGGATGGATAGCGGTATTAATCGCTGCCATCATCATGCAGTTTATTGATGCGCCTATCCTTGACCCACTGCTTTCCATTCTGATCACTACCTGGGTACTGTGGAATGTATATCGCAACCTACGAAAGAGCTTCGGAATCCTACTACAAGCTGTTCCAGGGGATAAAGACATCACGGAACTGAAAAAACAAATTCAAGACATACCTGAAGTATCAGATGTGCACGACATACACCTTTGGACCCTCGATGGAGAGAAGGATATTTTTACCGTTCATATCAAGGTAGAAAAGGTGGATGATTTCAATAAGCAAGCGGCTGTGAAGGTCGCCATCCGCCAGATCCTGGCAGAGAAACAGATTGAACATGTAACCATCGAGGTAGAATCCAGTGAGGAAGACTGCGAACAGATTGATTGCTAATAATTGAAAAAAATCAAATGAATAAATCTATTTTCCAAATAACCCAAATGGACTGCGCTTCAGAAGAGCAGATGATTCGGATGAAATTGGAACCATTTGAGGAAGTCGAACACTTGGATTTTGATCTTCCCAACCGAAAACTGATTGTTTATCATCAAGGAGAAATTCAACCCATCCACCTGGCCATTCAGCAACTGAGTCTCAATGACCGTTTGCTGGAAACAATAGAGACAGAAGGAGTACTACCAAAACAGGAGAAGCATCAACGTACCATTCTATGGTGGGTCCTCAGCATCAACTTTGGATTTTTCCTCCTTGAAATGACTTATGGTTGGCTGGCAAATTCCATGGGACTCATAGCTGATTCTTTGGATATGCTGGCCGATGCCATTGTGTATGGCATGAGTTTACTTGCTGTAGGGGCAGCCGTTTCCCGCAAAAAGAAAATAGCTGGCATTAGTGGATATTTTCAAATGGTTTTGGCCGTTTTGGGATTTATTGAAGTAATACGGCGTTTTGTGGGCTATGGGGAGATGCCAGTTTTTCAAACCATGATCATCGTTTCTGCATTGGCCTTAGTTGGCAATGGTATTTCCCTCTACCTGATCTATAAGGCAAAAAGCGAGGAAGCTCACATGAAAGCTAGTTGGATTTTTACTTCTAACGATATCATTGTGAATCTAGGGGTCATCGTAGCTGGGGGGCTGGTTTATGCAACCAATTCCCGCTATCCTGATCTGATCATTGGGAGCATTGTCTTTTTGGTGGTAATCTGGGGTGCGATCCGCATTTTGAAACTCTCTAAATCTTAACTTCCTCACCCTTCAAAAAGTCAAAAATGATGAATAGGATCGATACTATCCTGCAACAAAAATCTGTTCGCATCACTCCCATGAGGCAGCTCGTGTTGAAGCATTTTTTACAGGAGGAAACTGTTTCCGGATTGAATGAATTGGAAGAAGCCTTTCCGAAATCAGACAGAATCACCATATACAGAACCCTGAAAACCTTTGAAGAAAAAGGCATTATCCATAGTATTCAAAATGGAGTCTCGGAAGTAAAATACGCCCTATGCAAAGAACATTGTGAGGAACTTCATCATATTGATCGGCATCCTCATTTTCATTGTTTAGTATGCGGATCGGTTGAGTGTCTGGAATCTGTTATCCTACCACCAACCATACTACCAGAAGGCTATTCCGCGAAAGAAACCAGAATGATGATCAAGGGAACCTGTAAACAATGTCAGGACTGACTTTGCAATACCATTGCAGTGAAGGAGTGTCTTTTTTTGTAAAAAGTTATTGTAAAAACAGATATGACACGTCAAACTTATCTCCTCATCTTTTTCCTCGTCTTCTTTCTGGTCGTATTCGTCATACGTTCATTTTTGCTTTGGAAAGATTCAGGAATCAACCCCCTGACCTTTGACAATTCTGATGATGCCCATGGCTTTAACGGGAAAGTCTTCAAATTCATTTCCTGTTTCGAACTGGTGATTGTTGTCGTCAACGCTTTCAAAAATGATTGGTATCAATATTATCTGCCATTTTGGTACCTGGAGCATCCTGTCCTTGAAATGATTGGCTGGGGGCTTCTGCATGGTTCTCTCATCTGGATTTTTATTGCTCAGCTTCAGATGTCGGATTCCTGGAGAATAGGCATAGATGAAAAAAATGAGACCCAACTCGTTAGCAAAGGACTATTTTCCATTTCTCGCAATCCAATTTTCTTCGGCATTATTATCGCCGACCTGGGTTTGTTCCTGGTGATTCCTAATGCTTTCACCTTGCTTGTTGCAGTATTGGCCTTGTACGCTGTACAGATTCAAGTTCGCTTAGAGGAAGATTTTTTAGAACAAGCACATGGCGAAGAATATACTCAGTATTGCAAACAGGTAAGGCGTTGGATTTAAGGGTTTGATTATTCAGCCAATTACGATCAACTAGTTCGGTGCATTTGCGAAACGAGTAATTACAAACATTAATCATGGACAAACAACACAAGGCCATCAAATATTACGACAAGTTTTCCAGGGTCTATGATATTTTTTCACCTAAGGTGTACTATCATAAAGCCCGTAGTCATGCCATCAAAGAATTAGAACTGCAGCCGGAGCAAACGGTTTTGAACGTCCCATGCGGGACTGGGCAAAATTTTGAATATTTCCAGGCATTCCTTCAGGGCACAGGTCAAATCCTGGGGGTTGATCTTTCACCAGGAATGCTTGAAAAGGCAGAAATTAAGGTTCAAAAATATAATTGGAAAAACATTCAATTGATAAAGCAGGATGTCAAAAAGTTTGATCAAAAGTGGCTGGAAGAACTTTCAGAAAAAGGTACTCCCATTACCATAGATGTAATTCTCTGCGACCTGGGCTTATCTGGTTTCCCTGACTGGCAGCAGGTCATTGACAACTTGCTTACCATCCTAAAACCAGGTGGAAAGATCGTTATTATGGATTGGTATATGGAAAAGCGA
Source organism: uncultured Bacteroidia bacterium (assembly GCA_964343195.1). Lineage (GTDB taxonomy): Bacteria > Bacteroidota > Bacteroidia > J057 > J057 > CAYVAP01. The sequence goes on from CAYFIR010000021.1 coordinate 59,756, forward strand.
ACACTTAGGGGAGCTTTTGTAGAGTGGATTGGTAAGGGAGAAGTTACTCGGCCGATCTGGCAGTATTTGAAGCCCAGAGTTAAGGAGTTTAATCTGGATAATAGCTTCAATCGGGGTGGAGTGTTTGTTGCATCAGGGACAAAATCATAAGCACTTGTTAAATAGCTTGTCTTTGAAAATTCCCTGAGCGGCGGATATTATATCCCTCCGTGGCCAGATCTCTAATACACCATATATTTCATGGGGTTATAGGTATAACACTTTATGACGCATTACAAACGACCGTTTAAGATGTGTCAAAAGCAATATTACCTATAACATTAAGATTTACAACCACCGTTCCGCAGGAATGGCGGATGTAAATCCAGTT
>CAYFIR010000022.1:0-59029 GCA_964343195.1 uncultured Bacteroidia bacterium
GGTGTATAGGGTGTATAGGGTGTATAGGGTGTATAGGGTGTATAGGGTGTATAGGATTGAGACGAATGACCCATAACCAGGGTGCCTATATTTCCCATATAAGTAGAAGACCAGAAATATCTATAATGAACAGGTATGGAGGAAATGAAGGCATGAAGGGCCCAAGCAGCAATTTGCCTCCATATCCCCCGTTCCTTCGGCTCCGCTCCCCGAGTCTCGCTCGGGATCTGCGACAGGACAAGACTCCATGCCTATACAATTCTGTCCAGCTGCTTATTCCATATTCCTCCAGGTATTCCCTCCCTCTACTCCGCATCCGGCGCATCTATTTCTCCCTGAATGCCATAGATTTCATAGCTCGTGAAAGTCGCATTGGCACGAAGGCCACGACGACCGATGATCAGCTTATCGGGAGTCTGTATTTCCACTCGTTTTTCGGTGTAAATGGAGTCCACGTTGCGGTTCCAGATCAGTTCCTGCGTTTCCATGCGCTCATTGCGGCGGTTGATCATGACGACGTCTCCAGCCAGACGCAACATTCCTGTACGCTGGTTCAGCACCGCGGAATCACTTTTCACGGTGGTGTGCGCTTTCATGTTCTGGTCATAGAGGTAGATCGCGACTCCCTCATCAAAAAAATGGACAGAATGCCCGATTTTACCTCCATTCTCATCGAGCAAATCCTGCTCCACCAGATGCCCGGCCTGTAGCTGCATATTGATATCCGCAGAATCAGAAAAGATATACTGCACTCCGAAGGACTCTACCGCATTCAGGTTTTCCTCCTTCGGATTCAACAATCGCTGAGCGGTGGGATCATTTTCAATGCATCCCATCAACCCTACAAGACATAGCACTCCGATCCACTTTTGCATGGCGCAAATATAGCTAAACACCTTAAAAGGGAGTATATTTATGGTTACCCCCGCTTCAAAGTGCCATAATCCGCCGATTGGGTTGTACAAGTACCAGGAATTCAAGCTTATGTCAATCGATCTCAAAGACCCCAAATACTATTTCAACCGCGAGCTTAGCTGGCTCAGTTTCAACGATCGGGTGTTGGAGGAAGCAGAAGATGATACCCATCCTCTCCTGGAACGGTTGAAATTCATCTCCATCTTCAGTTCAAATCTGGATGAGTTTTATATGATACGTGTAGCGGGTCTCAAGGAACAGGTAGCCGCCGGGGTCCGGGATATCCCGGCAGACGGACTCTCTCCCCGCCAACAGTTACATCGCATTTCTACCCATGTGAGGGAGTCAGTCAAATGGCAATCCCAAATCATGCTGGACATCATCCCCCGCCTGAGCCGCAAGGGAATTCGCATTCGCAACATCAAGTCTCTACGGAAACCGGAAAAAGAGTTCGTGGAGAACTACTTCAAAAGCCGGGTATTCCCCGTTCTGACGCCACTGGCGGTGGACCCTACCCATCCCTTCCCCCAGCTCAAGGGATTGGGACTCAACCTCTTCGTAGAACTCCGAAACCCCTATGAAAAAGACAGCAAGGTGGCCGTAGTCCACATTCCCTCGACCTTGCCACGTTTTATCCCCATTCCAACAGATAATGACAAGCGTGATTTCGTCACCATCGAGGAACTGATCAAAAAACATATTGGCGAACTTTTTCCCAACCTTAAAATCATCAGCCTCTCCTGTTTCCGCATCACCAGAAATGCAGACCTGGACCTGTCTGAAGCAGAAGCCGACGATCTGCTAAAATTCATCGAGGTGGAGTTGAGAAAACGCCGTCTGGGAACAGTCATCCGGTTAGAGGTAAGCCATGAGATGAGCCCTGAAAACCGGGAGTTCCTGAAAAATATTACCGGACTGGGAGAAGACGATGTTTTTGACATTGACACCTACCTGGACCTCTCTGCCTTCATGCAGTTCCTGGGAATAGACGCTCCAGAGCTTAAAGATGCTCCTTTTACGCCCGCATTGAATAGCAGAGCCGTCAAAACCCGCAACATCTTTCAGACCATTGCAGAAGGGGATATGCTCCTGCATCATCCCTACGACAGCTTCAATCACGTCATCGACTTTATCCAGGAAGCAGCTCAGGACCCAAATGTCCTGGCCATCAAGCAGACCCTTTATCGGACTTCCGGCCGCTCTCCGATCGTCCAGGCCCTCAAACAGGCCGTTATCAACGGGAAACAGGTAACAGCTCTGATCGAGCTCAAAGCCAGATTTGATGAGGAGAACAACATCGAATGGGCAAAAGAGCTGGATCAGGCTGGCGTCAATGTGGTTTATGGGGTACTGGGGCTTAAGACTCACTGCAAAATTGCCATGGTGGTCCGACAGGAGGGAGATCGCATCGTCCGCTATCTGCACCTTGGCACAGGAAACTACAACGAAAAAACCGCGAAGCTGTATACCGATCTGTCTTTGATGACCTGCAAACCAGAGATGGGCGAAGACGCATCGGCACTTTTCAATCAGCTAACGGGTTACTCCTTACAAAAGGAATGGAACAAATTTCTGATCGCTCCTGCTACATTGAGAGATGGGATTCGCAAGCGAATTGAGGACGCCATCAAGCAGCATAGCAAGGACAATCCTTCGCGAATTATCATGGTCATGAATTCGCTGGTTGATCCTCAGATGATCCGGCGGCTGTATCAGGCTTCACAGGCAGGCATCAGGGTGGAGCTTATCATCCGGGGCATATGCTGCCTCAAGCCTGGGATCAAGGGAGTAAGCGATAACATCACGGTAAAAAGCATCGTGGGCAGGTTTCTGGAGCATACCCGGATCTATTACTTCAAGTACAGCGGCCAGTCCCGCATCTACCTCGGCAGCGCTGACCTGATGCAGCGCAACCTCAATCGGCGGGTGGAACTGGTCTTCCCAGTGGAGGAGCCCCATATCAAACGCCGGGTGAGGGACATCCTCCAATTGATGCTGGATGATGACATCAAGTCCCGGTATCTGAATGAAAATGGGGAATACGAGCGTCCTGGTGGCAAAGGCAAACTGAATGTACAGACCTTTCTCTTAAAAGAGTCTAACGCTCGGCATCAGGAGTTGGACACCATCCTTACTCACTGACATTCTCTGACTCATGCTCCTCTACCCCAATCGTTGGGGTCTCATCCTGCTCTTCCTGCCGGAAGGGCAGGATGATGATAAATGTGGAACCTTCGCCCTTTTTGGAATCGACTTCGATCCGTCCGCCATGCTGCTCCACGATCCCAAAACTGATCGACAACCCAAGCCCGGTTCCACTCCCGACATCCTTGGTCGTAAAAAATGGCTCAAATATCCGGTTTTTAATTTCCGGCGGCATGCCCACCCCATTGTCCTGGATTGTGATCCGGACACAGTCGCGATGCCCGGGGAGGCACCCCTGAGTACTTTTGGTCGAGATGTAGATGTGCCCCTTGTAGGAAGAGCGCCCCGGTCCCCCCTTTTCTTTCTCCTGGTCATCTATGGCATGAATCGCATTGGAGAGGATGTTCATGAAGACCTGATTGAGTTTTCCCGGCAGGCACTCAACCACCGGCATTTCTTCATAATTCCGTTCGACACGGATGCGATCTTTCAGCTTGTTATTTAGCAGGGTAAGGGTGCTATCGATCCCTGCATGGATATCCACCAGTTTAAAGTGGTCTTTCTCTGTTCTGGAGAAAATTTTCAACCCGTCTACAATGTCGGTAGTCCGTCGGGCTCCCTCCTCAATTCCTTTGAGAAGAAGCTCCATTTCTTCAAACAGGTACTCTGCTTCTATTTCCCGGGCCAACTTCTGTACCTTAAGTACGGCACGCTTGAGGTCTACCCGGTCTTCCTTCAGACGCTTGATTTCAAGGAACAGGTCTCTAATCTCCGCGAAATCCCGCATCAACGGCCCTACGTTGTTCTTGACATAGTTGATCGGATTATTGATCTCGTGGGCGATGCCGGCCGTCAGTTGACCCAGTGACGCCATTTTTTCTGATTCAACCAATTGGGACTGGGTAGCCTTGAGCTGGTCCAGGGCATCGTTAAGGGCTTTGTTTTTCTCCTCGAGCAGGGCTGCCTGCTTGGCTACCGCTTCCTTTTGTCGCTTGAGGGCAGCGGAGGTTTTGACGATTTCCTTATGCTGTTCCCAGATTTCCGTGGTTCGCTCAAATACCAGTCGCTCCAGATGCTCGTTTTTCAGGTGCAATCGATGGGTGTTGAGCTTCACAGTCCCCCAGATGAGGAATGCCGCCAGCAATCCATATCCAGCAAATGCCCAGGGCAGTCTATACCATGGCAGGGCTATGTAAAAAGCATATCGCGCCACACCACTTACCTGATGCCCTACGGTTCGGGCCTGGACCTCAAATGTATAATCTCCAGGGGGCAGGAGGGTATAGTCTTTTTTCAGCTGGGTGGTCCATGGAGACCATTCTTCTTCCCAGCCTTCTAGCTTATAGCGATATTCTGTCCGTCCCTCCTGGGTGAAGTATGGCGCCACATAGTGAAAGGTGAGCGAATTTTGCGAGGAGGACAGGTTAACGGGGGCTTCTGGATTTTCGCTGAGACTGGGAGTAAAAGTTCCGCCATATAGCAATGAATCCTCTCCCTGCCAGACCTCCCGTATGAGTGGATTGGGTAATCCACCATTTTGATCCTGGTAGCGGGTGTCATAGCAATAGAGTCCTTCGGGAGTCCCAATCCAGGCCAGTCCCTCTGGTTCCACATAAACTTCTCCCCAAATTTCCAGATCGCTCAATCCCCTCAGTATGAGGGAATCCCGTTCGAAGTTGCCAGAGGGCAGAGGGCATAGGACTTCCACCCAGCGTTGCTGCCCTTTTACGCGCTCGACCCAAATATAGCCCGACTCATCCTCTACCAGATAGCCAGTCTGTACTCCGGGCTGTGCCAGGGCGCGGTTCAGTTCGGCATCAATCTCAAACCCATCTTCTACAAATTTCATCAGGCCTTCCTCCGAAACCACAAACAATCCCCCCCTAAGAGGATAGAGCCCCTTGATCGGTCCTATTTGAGCAGAATCAAAAACACGTGTGACCTGGTAGTTTCCCTGTGCGGTGGGACTAAGTTGAATAAGCCTGGTTCCCTCCTGGTTGGCTGGCATGGCCCAAAGGTCACCGTTTCCTGCAAGGCAGATGTCCTGTAACGTGATGCCCAATTCCGGGAGTTCATTGGTCCACCGGAGTTTTCCCCGAATATACCGGAAGCTCCGTGCCCCCTGATTACCAGATAGCGCAACCCCAAAATTGGGGACATCTGGATGGGTCGCAACGGTGGTGTAGTAATCATCTGCGGAAAGTGGGTATCCCCTTCCATTGCGAACCTCATACAGACCAACCAGGGTATTGGCCAGTAGATGATTGGGCTGGCCTTCTTCTCCGGGCACAGAGAAGAACTGCCAGGTTTCTTCGCTGAGACCCGGAACAGCCCGAAACTGGTTTCCTTTTAGCTGAAACACCCCCAGTGGTGTACTTGCATACAGCTTACCCTGATGTCGAATGGTCGCATAGACTATTCCAGGTAGCCCCGTATTATTTCCATACAGGCTGAGCGGAGAGGTTACCTCGATGCGACTGATCCCACGGGAAAGCATCAACCAGAGAGAATTTTGTCGATCCTGATAGCTTCCCAGCACGATGTTATCCAACAAGCCAATCTCTTCGTGGTAGTGTCGAACCAGTTTACCATTGGGGTCAAGTTCAAAGGCCCCCTGCTTGAAGGTACATACGATGAGGTGGCCATTATTCAGCCGGGTAAAATCACCAAATATCCCGGTACTCAATTCATCGTCAATCTCTGTTCGCCATCGCTTTAGCTCGACCTGATCCTCTTGGTAAGTCAGGTGATAAAAGCCATCCTGGTAGGCCCTGAGGAGAATTTCATCTGGTCCCAGGTTGGTAACAGCTACCGGCATAAGCCCCTGCAACACCTCCCCTCCCGGCACTGGTCTGAATTTTCCCCTTTCCAGTCTGAGTAGTCCACGGTCAGGTGGTGAGGCATGAAGATATCCATGGATCAGGTGCAAAAACACTTCATCCGGCAGCTCAGAAAGGTCATAGGTAAGCAGGGTGTCAGGGGTATAATAATAAAGCTTTCGGGTTTCAAACACCTGAAAATAAGCCCCTTCCAGCCCTCCAATCGCTCTGACGACCCCGCTAAAATTCGCATCTGCGGGTTTAATCCGGTCAAGGAGGGAATGGTACTTTTGCCTACCCATGCTATCAGGCCTCAGGTACCCAAAATCTCCGGTTCCTCCCACATAGACTCGCCCAAGGCTATCGACAGCCAGGGAGCGCACAGTAGCCTGGCGCTGGGTGGGAATCAGGTTCCAGTTGGCCCCATCAAACTCCATGACGCCGCGGTAGTTGCCAAAATACATGACACCGCGGTGGTCCTGCACAGCGGTATAATTCGCAGAACTGGCCTTGAACTCCCGGGAGGTATAATTACGGATATAGGGAAACCCCTTTTGCTGGGTCTGTCCCTGTAAGAGGGAACACAGATGTAGAAGCAAAACAATGGGTATCACTCTTCGCATAGGTCATAATATACGAAAATGAAGGACTTAGGGTCGAGACAATGTTGCTAGGTGCCCCCCCTCATGAATCACGGCTTCACTCCAAACTCAAAGACATCTGACCTGGCATAGTGCCCCACGACATCAAAATCCAGCTTGCTCATCGCGAGTAACTCGGAGTCGAGTTCGGCGACGAGCAAGCCTTCTTCATTCCACAGAGGACCCGCCAATACCTCCCCCATCGGGGAATATATGACGCTCCCACCAGGTGACATCACTTCTGGCTCCTCTACCAGTTCCCCCTGATATCGCTCCGGGTAGTCCGACTTTTGGACATATTGATTGGCGGCCAGCACGTAGCAGCGCCCTTCCAACGCAATGTGCCGCATACTGGCCTGCCAGGAATCCCGGGCATCGGCGGTGGGAGCCAGGTAGATTTCAACCCCCTGCTGGTACATCGACATTCGGGCCAAAGGCATATAGTTTTCCCAGCAGATGAGGCCACCTATGGTTCCCAGCTCCGTTTCGTATGCAGCAAGTCCCTCCGATCCTCCTTCCGCCCAAAGGTAGCGCTCCAGTCCGGTGGGCTTGAGCTTGCGGTGACGGCCCATGAGGTGCCCCATCCGGTCGTAGTACAACAGGCTGCAATAAAGCGAACCGCCCCTGGGTTCACGCTCCGTGACGCCCAGCGCTACGTAGATACCCGTCCGACGGATCGCCTCCCTGACAGGTGCCAGGGCGGGATCATGGGCCATAACGCTTTGCTGCCAGTAATCCAGCCACATTTTCCGACTTTCCTCGCTGCGGCGTCCCACCACCGCATCGTAGCGCAGGCCACGGGGATAAGCGGGAATGAATGATTCGGGGAAAAGGAGTAGCTTACAGTTTGCCTCGGCGGCTCGTTCTATCCACTCCACGACCCTGGCGATGGTGGCATCCTGGTTAAACAGCACAGGAGTCGCCTGTACGACTCCAATGGTAAAGGATTTGTTCTGCATCTGGAGATTTTTGAGTTGGGGGGAAAGGATCGCGGCCAGTTCCAGCAGTTCGGCGATGACCGCGGCTGCCCTTTGAGGCTATTTAGGTACTGCTGGAGGGCCAAAGCTTCAATGGCATTTGCGCTGCTGATGATGATCATTTTTTTAGGTTAGCGTGTTGGCTCCGATCACACAGGTGTACAAAGCTAGGAAGTAGTGGAATAGGTGCGAAGTTTCCCACTCTGCGGGAAACTTTAAACTACGAACATCGGACTCCAAACTCCTTCCACTAGCAATATGGTCTCCGATCCCTCCATGCGCACCTCCGCCTGCATCAGCTTTGGCGGCTGGGTGTCGCGCATGGCCGTCAGGATCTTCGAAAGGGCCGACATTGTACCGGCTTTAGCAAGCTAAAGGAGGTTTTTCTGACGCAGATATGGTGCAAAGGCTTGTCCTGTCGCAGATCCCGGCGAGGCTCGGGGAGCTGAGCCGAAGGAACCAAGGGTAGCGGCACAACTTTTTTGGGGAACGTTACTAAGCCTCGCTCCACCTCACAACCTACGTTTAAGGCTGCCTTTCCCAAAACACCACTACGCTCAGATAGCCGCTCCTTCCCGGCTGTGGGAAATTGCCCCAATCGAGGTGGTTCCAATAGGTCGCATTCAGGAGGTTCTCCACTCCTGCACTGACCTCGATGCGCTGCTCTTTCAACTGAAATTGATGCGAGCCCCGTAGGTTGGCTACAGTGTAGGCGGGCGTGCCATCCTCCCCAAACGGCTCGCTAAAGCGGCTTTGCCCCGCATTCCAACTCGTTTCGAGCTGTAGCGAACTGCGCTCCGTAGCGTAGCGCAAAGCTCCCTGCACCTGCAAGGGCGGGATGAGTGGTAGCGGCGCGGCGCGGTGATCCCGACCATGGCTGTATTGGGCGGTTCCCACCAGTGATAATGCCTGGGTCATCTGCCACGCCAGTTGCATCTCACCCCCCAGCAAACGAGCCTCAGGCAGGTTTTCGTACTGCTTCACGCCTGCCGCGCCGATGGTCATGGCTGAGTAATCGGGTACTACCTCAGCCTGGATGTAGTCATAAAACTGGTACCCAAAAGCCGTCAGCTTCAGTTCCAGCTTTTCCCGCTGATAGGTCGCTCCAAGCTCGCCCTGCCAGGCTTGTTCTGGTTTCAGAAAGGGATTGCCCAGGTAGTCAAATCCATCCAGGCGGCTGAAGAGGTAGTAGCCAAACTGCTCTGAGACGGTCGGCGCCCGCTGCCCCCAGGCCAGTAGGCTGCGCAGTTGCCAGTAATCATTCAGGCGTCCGTTAAGGCCGAGAGTAGCATTCCCAGCTGGCTGTAGATTTTGTCCCGCATAGTCCGGGAAGAAGATCTGAAGCTGTCGCTGTCCCAATTCGCTGAGCACAGACGAGTGATTGCCCTCCAACCGGGCGCCGGCTTCCAGCTGCCACATGGGCCGAAACTGCCACCGCTCGCGTAGGTAAACTCCCAACGCCGACCGCCGCAGCTCCGGCCAGGTAAGCATGAACATGGGCGATTCTCCCTCCGGATACATGGTCATCTCGGCGTAGGAAAGATTGGAAAAGGCATCTACCTTGAGTTCCATCAGATGATTGAGATTGGGCATCCAGCTGCTCTTCCAGTAGCCGCCCGTGGTGCGGGTGTAGCCGGGCATGTCCATGTGCATGGCGACCGAGTCCCGCTGCGAATCATCCATGACGTGGTCGATTCGGTTGTGGTAGAGCTTGGCCTCCCAGCTCAACCAGCGCAGATTTTCCGGTCTATGGCGATAGGTGAGGGCCCCGATCAGGGCGTCGGCGGTGGCCACGTCCATGGGCAGAGCCACATATCCGATGTCGCGGGCGTGGTCGCCCAGCAGGTTCACCTGCCACTCGCCTCGTTCCGAACTCTGGTAGCGCAGCGCCAGGGAATAGTTGAGCTTTTCGTACTGAGTGAATGCCAGCCGCTCGCCATTGGGCAGCCGATAGTTGCCCTGCTTTCGATAGACGGCATTGGTCGCGATGCCCAGGCGCGGAGATCGATACTCGGCTCCGCCCCGTAAAGCCCCGCCTTGAGAAACCGTTTGGCTGCGCCCACTGAAGTACCCGCGCCAGTTGCCTTCGGAGGCATATTGGGCCTGCTTGAGGCGAAAGTTGATTCCGCCGCCGCTGCTGCTTCCCATGGAGCTCCCTTTGGGGCCAGCCTGGACATCGATGGACTGAAGGTTGTTGGGTTCGACATAGGCCGACACGGGATCCATCTTGTCGGTACAGGCTTCGAACATGCGCATGCCGTCGATGGTGAGGTTGACCCGATTGGTGCCCAAGCCGCGCAATACGGGTTCCTGGGCATAGGCGCCGCGCTTGACCAGCGAAAGCCCGGGCAGTCTCCGCAGCACCTCCTCGATGTTGGGAACCGAAGACGTCTGGTAGAACCGCGTCAGCAATTCGTCGCTACTCAGAGCCTTCTGGGTGATGAGGACTTCTGCCAATTGATAGCCACATTCGCAACTATCCGGATCGCAGCTGCATGGAGCTTGCCCCCAAGCGGATAGATAGCTAAGTCCTAACGCCAGGAATATGATGAGTCGAGCGTACATGATTTTTCGCTTTGGGAGTGAGCTAGTGGGTAGAGCGGAAAATGGTCCGCTCCACATTAGCATTTCATCCGGTTGTGACAATAAAACTCGGTTTACCGGTCGGTAAACGTCAGGTTGAAGTCGGTTTCACCGACGACGGTTTCACCGCGTTTCACGACCACATGTACCTGCCACCAACCGTCCATGGTGAAGTTCACCCGGCCCTTGTAGTGGCCCTGGGCAGTATAGACCGGGTGGACGTTGTTGGGCGAACCGTGGTTCATGGTAGGCATGGTCGGCTCGATCTCGATGGTCAGGCCCTCCACAGCGGGAAAGTTCATCATGGTCTCCCGCTTGTGGACGGCGAGGGTGAACTCATTCATGCCTACGGTTGGCTCAGTAGGCTGTACCAGCGATAGGAACAGAGGAATGCTGTCATCGGCAGCTACGAAATTGCGGACCTTGGCCTCCTCAGGGTTTACCACCTCGATGGGCACCATCACAGTTTGTTCTCTATCTGCCAGCGGATCACGCACCGTGACTTTCAGTTCCCAGTACCCCATGTCGCCAGAAGGCATGATGAATACCGTCTGGAATGGGTAGTAGCCATCGGTGTCGCTACCGGCATTTTGCTCAATGGGCACACTATGGGTCATCGTGGTCATGGTCATCATGGGGATCACGGTCAGTTCCAGATCGCTGCGCATCTCGTCGGTGTCCATGTCTTTGATGGCTGCCTTGATGGTTTGGTACCCAGCAAACAGGCTGTCAGGAGCAATCAGTTCGAGGGATAGCCCCAGGTCGGTGAGAGCAGCTTCGCCAACGACGACGCCTTCCACAGGGTCAACGACAGGGGCAGGTTTACATCCAGCCCAAAACAGCAGGCTGATAGATAGGAGGAAAAAGATGGATTTATACATGATGATTGGAGTCAAAGGTTTAGCAAGAAGCGAGAAACGAGATACAGCTCGCCCATTTGCTGGGGCGCTTTTGTGCTCCAGCGATTCTTCTCTTCTCAGATAATTTGAAAAAGGCAGGGAGGCCTGAATGTTGTTAGCTAACCTTCGACTTGCCGCGGAGGGTGGAAAATGCGACTCTCCCGGGGGCTAGGCCACACCAGCGATAATTCTTCTGCCCAGGAGATTTGAACCAACTCCATGGCAGTCATCTCAGTTGCTGAGATCTGATATCCCAGGGGCAAAAAGGTGGGAATCGGATCTGCTTGCGGAGTTGTTTGGTGTTTGGACGCATAGTATGCTTCCAGCTTTTGGACGAGGAAACACTGACCGTCGCAATTCAGCTCTGGACGAACCAGGTTTTCGCAGTGCTCCTTAGCCAAAGCCGATTGGCGGGCATAAAACCAGCCCGAAACCAGCAGTGGATCGACGAGGTGAATCGTCAAGGCCAGCAAGATGCTTATGGTGAAAACTGGTTTCATATAATCGCCACTTGATGCCACTTAATTTTCCCTGATCAACAAGAAAGCACTGGGTACTTCTGCCAGTACATCATGGGGTACTCCGGGGGGTATTTCGTACCAATCTCCTGCCACCAGGGTATGCGATGAGTCAACCGTACGAAAATGAACCTTACCCTGCAGCATGACCAGCGAGGCATCGGTTTGGGTTTGGTGTTCTGGCATGACTTGACCTGCGGCGAGGCCTATTGATAGGACGGCGACCTTGTCGCTTTTGCGCAGCGAAAGCACAGGCGGCTTGGGCTGGTTGGGGACTATGGCGAGTTCTTTGAAGATATTCATGTTATTGGTCATTGATCAGGGAGCATGGTTCAATGAAAAAGGGAAGAACAGAGGGTAATCGGATCATCTGGACTTTCAGAAATCCCGCTTACGCGCGACTCGGGCGATGGCCCACACGGGAACGACGCTCCAGAGCAGCAGGCTTCCCAAGACCATCAGCATGCCTGGGCCTGCGCCCATGAACTGCTTGAACAAAGCTCCGGTGTAGCCCATCAACGCGGAAATATCCAACTGAAGCAGGATCATTACACGCGACAGGTCGATGGGGTTGAGCAGGGAGGCTCCCAGGGCCAGTCCATCTAGGGGATAGTCCCGGAAGGCGGTCATCAGCAGGAGGAGGATGCCGTCGTATATCACGGCGAAGAATAACCAACTCAGTAGTGCAAACCCAAAGCCTTTCAACCGGTTCTCTTGCTTCAGGGCGATCCAGAAGGCCAGGGCTGAGAAAATAAAGGAAAGTACAGCGCCACTCAACAGCACCACCAGGAAGTTGGAAGCCTGAGGAGAGCCTACTATACCAAAGAGTAAAAATGGCACTCCTACCCCCAGCAGGTAACTCAACGCCAGCGAGATAGACACCCCGAGGTATTGCCCCAGAAAAATGTGGGTGCGCGGTATCGGCTGCGCCAGCAATAGCTCGACAAACTCGCGGGAGTTGTAGAAGTAGATCACGCTGAACATGGTCGCAATCAAGGGAGCCAGCAACAGTTCGACATTCATCAGGCTGATGATCACCTTGCCGTGGTCACCGCTGAGCCAGAGCAGCCCAAAGGCCAGCAACAGGTAAAAACCCAGGTAAATGAAAGTCCACCGGCTGCGCAGCAGGTCGAAGAGGCTGTATTTTAGGATTTTATACATGGCTATAAAGGGTGATTTGTTGAATGGCTGAATGAGAAATTTTGTGGGAGTAGAGGTAAAAAGTCCCGCCGCCTACCCAGTCTGATGGATCAGTGGAAACGGCTCCATGAAGATCCGCTTGGGGTCATCGGTCGGTTTTTTTTTCGCCGATTGTCCCTGCAGCATATTCGCGATGGCCCCTTCTAGGTCATCGGCTTGATAGGAGCGCTTGAGGGCCTGCTGTGTGCCCTGGAAGTGGATTTTCCCTTCGAGTAAAAAGACAATTTCGTCGGCGACCTCTTCCACAAAGCTCATGATGTGCGAGGTGAGCAGCATGAGCTTGCCCTCGGCTTGCTCAGCACGGATTAGTTGCTTGAGGTGCTGCAAGGCCACGGGATCGAGCCCCGAGGTCGGTTCGTCCAGCACCATGATGGGGCTGTCGTACATAAACGCCTGCACCAGGTTGACCTTTTGGCGGGTACCGCCGCTGAGGTGCCCCAGGCGGGTTTGTAGAAAGTCCTCCAACCCAAATCGTTCAATGAGCGGCTCGGTCTGACCAGGTTGGTTGCGCAGATCCTGTACCATGCGCAGCAACTCATTTACCTTCAGATTTTCGGGAAAGCGCGCGATTTGCGGCAGGTAACTGATCTGCTCACGGTAGCGGTGCTGCCCGTTGATGTTTTGCCCATCGAGGTAGATAGCCCCGCCGTCGGGGACGACCATGCCCAGGATGGATTTGATGAGGGTGGTTTTGCCGGAGCCATTGGGGCCCAGTACAGCAGTGATGCGGCCAGGCTGCAGGTTGAGGTCGAGGCCTCGTAGGACCTGATTTTTGCCAAAGGCTTTGTGGAGTTGCTTGATGGTAATCATGAGATCTATCGTTTGGTGGGAAGGGGGCATTGTTCAGGAGAGAGTAATTGCTCATGGATCAATGAACACCATTTACTGTTCCATGATCGCGAATTCTTCCCCTCCTATGGGCAATGGCTCCATTTGCGGCTGTGGATCCTGCACGTTGGCGGGGGTGAGCACAGGGCTGACCTTTTCGGCGAGGTTGATGAGATCGACGAATAGGCTCCGCAGCATGACCATGGCTTCGGGAGTCTGATCGACCACGTAGCTAAAGAGCTTGATGGGGCGGAAGGGGACATCCCCTACCCCGTCACGGTCCAGGTCATAACCACTGTATTCGCTCCAGTAATTCCCGACGTACTCATTGTCGGCTCCTCGACCGGCCTGAGAGAGGTCAAAGGTGTTGGAGATGAAGTTATTGGCGATGACCCGGTTGTACATACAGCCTCCTGAGATCTTCAGGGCCCAGCCATTCTGGCGGAAGGTATTGTGCAGGTACCGCAGGCGGTTGCCTCCCTCCACGTGGATGCCGATGGTGTTGTGGACAAATTCATTGCCCTGGATCTCTGCGTCGTTGATTTCCTTGAGCAACAACCCGTAAGAGGAGCCGCCCCAGTTGTCGGCAAAGCGGTTGTTGATCATGTCAATGAACTTCGAGAACATCACGGCCACCCCAGCGCCATTATCCCGAAAGGTATTGTCCTCATAGCTGTCATAATTGGAAAACATGAAATGTAATCCGTAGCGAAGCTGTCCTTCGCTGACGTTGCGGGTGATGCGGCTGCTGTCCACAAATTCGAAGTAAATGCCGTCCCGGTGGCCCTTGACATAGTTGTCATCGACCAGCAGGTGCTCACAGTACCAGGCGTGAATGCCGTTGCCTGTATTGGCCTCATTGGTCGGCTCACCGACGATGCGATTGCCTCGCACGATGCCCTTCTTCGCATGCTCCAGGTACACCCCAAAGTAGGTATCTACCAGCTCATTGTCACGAATCAGGAAATCACGAACATTTTTGACACGGATGGCAGCCCGGTCTTCGATGTGGCTGGTCGCCACCCGGCAAAAGGTAAGGCCCTCGACGGTAACCTCATTCGCCATGATGACGAGGATTTCCTTGCCCTCTCCGTCCAGAATGGCACCAGATTCCCCGATCAGGGTCAAAGGCTTATCGACCACCAACCCACTTTCGCAGTAGGTGCCCGCCTGTATGCGAATGGTGTCTCCCGCCTCGGCATCAGCGATCGCCAACCGAATCTTGGGGTACTCAGCTGTTTCCCCTACCGGAAGCGTGCGGGCAGCGGCATTCAGCGAGAGAAAACCAAGAAAAAACAGGAACCAACGAATCGTAAACATGGCGTTTGAGTTAACAGGTTAAGGGTGCAGGGCATTGGGAAGCGCGTCCCACTGGTAGATTTCGCCTCCTTTGGCAGCTTGTACCTGCTGCGCTTTCTCCTGACTTTCAAAAGCGGAGAGGTTGGCGCCCATGGGACTGGGAATGGCCTCAGAGATCAGAAAGCTGCTTTCTTTGGCCGGCATGAGTACCCCCGGTTGCTGGTAATCATTGACCAGCAGGTAGGCATATTCCTGCTTGGGGTGAGCCAGTCGGTAGTTGACCAGGCATTCGGCGGCATCGAAGACGAAGACCTTTCCCTTGTCCGTGACGGCCTGGGCCGCATGTTGCTGGTCCACTACGGTCATCCTACAGAAGTGGCAAGCGTCTTCACCATAGTTAATGGGCCGTGGGCTGGGCTGGCAGGCAGCCAGTAGCGCCAACAGAGGGAGTACGAGCATGAATTTATGCATGACGATCAAATTTGGATTTAACCCACCAGGCAGCCATTGCCAGGGGCACAGATAGGCCCGCGATGACGCCTGCGGTATGTGGATAGGATTGAGCCAGGAAGTTGAGGATCACCTTCTCCCCGATAACCGGCGGCTGGAAGGACGCTCCCGGTATCTTGATGGGAGCCGTATCGCTGAGGTTGTGGCCATAGTCATATTCCCAGAGGTAAAAGTCGTACACCCCGATAGCCGCCAGGAAGATGAACAGGATGGCCCAGGCCAGGTAAAACTGTCGTTTGTTGACCGCCACGGCCAGCCCTCCCAGGGCCATGAGGCCCATGATCACGTAAGGGAAATATTGCAACTCAGGTATGGCATCCGGTTCGATGTACTTCATCCCCACGTAGTGGTTCAGAATGTTGATGTTTTGCAGTGTGCCCGGGCTATTCCCTCCCAGTTTGTTGATGTAGATGTACATGGTTACACCATCGGGATACTGAGGTGCGTACAGCGTTATCCGCCACATTGGCCAGATAAAAAGGGCTATCAAGCTGATCACAGCCAGTCCCATCAATATGCGTGGCAACGGTTTCATGGATATTTCTTAGGTAAAAATTGGAGGATAAAGAGGTTCGTGGCCTGCAGGAAACCCGGCTGAGTTCCGTAGAACCGCGGGCCACGAACTTCTGGATCAATTCATTGCGACATCTTCGGAGCTGTCTTCGCCTAGCTTCCACTTCAGTGGTCGATTGGCTCCTTCTGGCGATACCCGGATGTACCCCTGCATTTCCTGGTGAAGGGCTGAGCAGAAGTCGGTGCAGTAGAAGGGATAAACTCCCACCCGCTGAGGCTCCCACTTGAAGGTCTCGGTCTGACCGGGCATGATCAGCAATTCGGCATTATTGGCTCCCATGACGGCAAATCCGTGTGGCACGTCATAGTCCTGCTCCAGGTTGGTAACGTGGAAGTAAACCTCGTCGCCTACCTCGATTCCCTCGATGTTGTCGGGGGCAAAGTGCGAGCGAATGGTCGTCATAAAGACGTGTACCTGATTGCCGTCGCGCTCTACCCGGGCGTCCTTTTCACGCACGGTGCGATAGGGGTGCTCGTTTTCCTCGATGGGATAGATCTTCTTCGAATTGGGCGTGATGCGATCGGCGGAGATGCCCTGCGCATAGTGTGGCTCTCCCATGGTAGGAAAGTCTGACAGCAGGCGGATCTTGTCCCCGGAGATGTCGTAAAGCTGCGCGGCGTGGGCCACTTCTGGTCCGGTAGGCAGGTAGCGATCCTTGGTAATCTTGTTCAAAGCAACCATGTACTTGCCTTCAGGATTTTTGGAGTCTCCTCCAGGGATCATCAGGTGACCGACAGAGTAGTAGCATGGAGCACGGTCCAGTACTTCCCAGGTTCCCACCTTCCACTTCACGATCTCAGAGGAGATAAAGAAAGTGGTGTAGGCATTGCCGCGCCCGTCAAACTCGGTGTGCAATGGCCCCAGGCCCGGCTTGACCACGGTACCCGCGACTACGTCCTCAAACTTCAGTACTGGGACTCCGTCAATGGTGGTTTCAAAGGACTCATTCTCGATGGCTTCGAGCATCTTGGTAAAAGAGTGTACCGTCAGGTCTGCGGATAGCTTGCCATTCCCCACGATGTACTCACCAGTGGGATCCACGTCCACTCCATGAGGAGACTTGGGCGTAGGCAGGAAGTAAACCAGACCAGGGCAATCTTCCGGCTTCAGCACACGTACCGTTTCTTCCATGGTAGAAGTCGCGGTGTGGGTACGCTCGTCATAGATATTGTGGGCATAGCGGGCCGGCACTTCTTCGTAGTTGCCTTGCTCGATATACTCTTCCGCTTTCTTCCAGTTGATGGCGGCGATGTAGTCCTTGTCATGCTGAGAAGCGCTTACTTCCAGCAGGGTATTTTTCTCCTCCGTGTTGTAAGAAGTGAAGAAGGTCCAGCCATGGGATTTACCCTTACCAGAGTGGGCGAGGTCATAGTCAAAAGCAGGTAACAAAACCTGAAAGGCGATGTCCATTTCACCTGATTCGGGTTCCACACTGATATAGGTGAGCGTCCCTTTGAAGTTCTCTTCATAGCTGTCGATGGCTACGTCAGCCTGAGGGTAAGGCACGCCAAAACGGGTTCCCGCCACTACGTACTCGGTGTTTTCGGTGGTAAAGGGCGAACTGTGGTTACCACCACTATTGGGGATCTCGATGATCTCGGCAGTCTCAAAAGTCGTCAGGTCGATGCGGGCAATCCGTGGCGTGTTGTTGCCATTGATGAATAGCCAGCGCCCGTCGGTGCTTCCGTCGGTTTGGGAGAGTTCGGGGTGGTGGCTGTCGTCCCATGGCACAAACCCAAAGGAGGTGTTGAGCATAGGCTTGGTCTCTTCGTTGAAGCCATAGCCCTTTTCTCCATCGACAGAGAAAACGGGGATGGTTTTGAACAGGCGACCAGAAGGCAGGCCATAGACGGTAACCTGACCGCTAAAGCCTCCGGACATAAAGGCGTAAAATTCGTCGTATTCGCCAGGAGCGACATAGACGGCAGAGGCAGCATCTCCGGCGATGGAAAGGGCCCCTGACTGATTCCCCTGGTTGGAGCCGCAGCCACTAAATAGCCAACCAGCGGCGACTAATAGTAACAGGCTTCCTAAAGAGGATACTGTAATGGATTTAAGTGGAGCAAACATAAGATCTTGGATTAGTCAAATCAGAATAAAAGACTTTTTAATCTTCTATTACAAAGAAGCGCCGCCTCCCATAGACTCCAAATGACTTTAGTCAATTCCAGTAAAAAAGTTTTAAAATTGCCCCATATCCCCATAATAGGGAAATTAACGCCTAGCGGCCGAGCCAGTACACAAATTGAGTGGACACATATCCAAGAATATTAAAAAAGAATAAAAAGTCTTTTTATTTTCTATTATACTCCCTTTATTTGGGCAAAAGATCGATCGATATGTTCTCCAAAGCTTGTAGCTATGCCCTCCGTGCATGCCTGTACCTGGCGGTACACGCCAGCGAGTCCTCCAAAATTGGGGTCAAGTCCCTGGCGGCGGAATTAAATGTACCCGTTCACTTCCTGGGTAAAATCCTCCAGGACCTGGCTCGGCAGGGACTGATCAGCTCTGTCAAAGGACCACAAGGGGGATTTTTTCTCAGCGCCAAGAACCTCGACCAGCCTCTGGCCCGAGTCGTCGTGAGTGTAGATGGACCTGCTGTTTTTACGTCCTGTGTACTGGGTTTCGACGAGTGTGGCTCAGCAAATCCTTGCTCCTTGCACAACCAGGTCTTTGCCTACAGGGAGGGCCTCAAGCGGCAAATGGAAGAGTCCACCATCGGAGAGATGGCCGCTCGGGTCAAGCGAAAAGGGGGAAAAATTTGACATTCCAATCTTTTATTTCAATCCTGTTGTATTACACCCACAATACCACTTCATCATGAGAAAGCTTAGCATCCTCATCATCCTCGCGTTTTTGATCGCTGCCTGTAGTAGCAATGAGAACCAGGATTCAAATCAGGCCGATGACCAGGCCACCTCCAACCAACCCGCAGCTCCTGACGACGGAAAAGGGGTAGGAGAAATCGAGCACGTGGATCTCAATGATCCCCTCAAAGCCGAAATGGTGAGCCGGGGAGAAGGAATCTACGAAATGAAATGTGCCTCCTGCCACAAGCTCACAGGCCAGCGCGTAGTCGGACCCGGCTGGGAGGGAATCACGGAGAAGCGCAAGCCAGAGTGGATCATGAACATGATCACCAACGTCGAGGTCATGCTAGCCGAGGACTCCACCGCACAGGCGCTGCTGGAAGAATGTCTGGTGCGCATGCCCAATCAAAACCTTACCCAACAGGACGCCCGCGACGTACTGGAGTTCATGTACGCCAACGATGGGCACAAGGTAGGCGAATAACGTACCATGCCCATCAACAGTGGACTGTTGACTATCACCCAACGTCCTACTGCCGATCTCCCAATGATTGCACTTTGACATTTCGGGGATCTGAGCCGATTGCATTAATGATACAACTCCTGGGAGTGCACTGACCGCTGAGAGAAGTGGCTTTGCCTCCCTTATCCTCCGTCTATTCCTGTATGCCCTATGAGTGAACTCCAGCAGTCAGTCCCCAATTCAGGTAAGCGCGGGCACCGATGGTTCTGGGTGGCCCTGTTGAATTTTGTGCTTGCGGCAGTCGCCGGAATCCTCTTGCGGTATGCGTTCGTCCAGGAACTGGAGTGGATGCAGTACCGCCATTTTCAGCATGCCCATTCTCACGTGGCCATGCTGGGCTGGATTTTCCTTGGGATATATGCCCTGGCGCTGGAGTTGTTTTTGCCGCTGGAACGGCGATCAGCCAGTCTCTACAAATGGCTGTTCCTGACGGTTCAGGTTACCGTCGTTGGGATGCTGATCGCTTTTGCATTACAGGGTTATGCCTTCTGGTCCATTCTTTTCTCCACCCTTCACGTGGTCGCCAGCTATGTCTTCGTCCTTCGGCTCTGGCGCGACCTGAACCGTTCCTATCCTTTCCCGACCTGGTCCGTCCGATGGCTCAAATTAGCCTTGTTGCTGATGGTACTTTCAACTGTCGCGCTGTGGCTACTACCCGCCATCCTAGTGCTAATCCCAGCAAAGGGAACCTGGTATTACATGGCCATCCAGTTCTACCTGCACTTTCAACTCAATGGATGGTTTCTCTTCTCGGTTTTCGCGCTATTTTTCCGCTGGTCTGAAATACGCGGGATAAGGTTCGATGCTACAGACATGCGACGCTTTTTCTGGCTGCTACTCGGCTCCACGCTACCCACCTATGCCCTGGCTTTGCGCTGGGCCAATCCCCTGGAGTGGCTTTTTTACATCAATGGCGTTGGGGTGCTCATCCAACTAGCTGCCCTTCTCGTCTTCTGGAAATTTCTACGCCCTCAACTCAGCCAGCTTCGTGGTGCACTGTCCAAATGGGGCAGAATACTCATGGGGGTTACCCTGATATGTTTTTCGGCAAAAGTCCTCATCCAGTCCGCACTTGTCGTACCCTATGTGGCGGAGGCGGCCTACACCATCCGAAACTATGTGATCGGCTTCATACACCTCATCACCCTGGGGATACTGGCCCACTTTCTCCTTGCCTTAGCAAATGAGAAAGGCTACTTCCGCGCAGGTTCCTACCTGGCGCTCTGGGGATTCAGGCTGTTCATATCTGGATTTGTGTTAAGCGAAATGATCCTTTTTTTACAGGGAAGTATGTTTTGGGCCCACCTGGGCTTTCTCCCAGGATACCACCCCCTTCTGGTGGTAGTTTCTTCTTTGCTCCTGCTGGGAGCCACCCTCCTGCTACTGGACGGAGGGAAGGAAACAGGGAACAAGGCCCTTCCCACACCTTAAATCATCAACTATCTGCGGATGGCAAATCCCCCTCAACTCACCCTGCGCTTCACTATCCTGACCAGCCTGTTCATCCTGCTGGCATCCTTTACCCCGATAAAACAGACCCGACTGCCCGTTACGCTCCACATCCTGGGCACGGTGCAGGATGCAGGCTCGCCCCACATCGGCTGCCAGCGGGACTGCTGCCGCGACCTCTTCGACCAGCCTGACCTCAACCGAATGGTCGTCTCGCTGGGCTTGGTGGACCATCGTTCTGGCGAGCGATACCTCTTCGATGCAACCCCAGACTTCCCGCGTCAGCTCCGGATGTTATCAACAGTAGCACCTGCTGCCCAGACCAATCTTCCCGATGGAATATTCCTCACCCATGCCCACATCGGACACTATACCGGCCTGATGTATCTCGGCAAAGAAGCCATTAATGCCCCTTCCATCCCGGTATATGCCATGCCGAGGATGCTCGATTTTCTGAGTGACAATGGTCCATGGAACCAGTTGGTAAACCAGGGTAATATCCGCCTGCACGGGCTTGAGGAGGGGATATCTATCCGCCTCAACCGCTACCTCAATGTCACCCCCATACGAGTTCCACACCGCGATGAATATTCTGAAACGGTAGGTTATCGCATAGAAGGGCCCAATCGCAGCGCTCTGTTCATCCCCGATATTGACAAATGGGACCGATGGGAACGGTCGATCGATTCCATGATTGTCACAGTAGATTATGCCTTTTTGGACGCGACCTTCTTCAGCGGGGAAGAAATAGGCTACCGGGACATTCGCCAGATTCCCCACCCTTTTGTAATCGAAAGCCTGGAGCGTTTTGACCACCTGACTCCCGGACAGAAAAGCCGCGTCCATTTCATTCACCTCAACCATACCAATCCCCTGCTGGACACTGCCTCGCAGGCATATCAGACGGTAATCGATGCAGGATATCAGATTGCCCAGGTGGGCCAGCAGTTTCAGCTATAGGCTGGAAAAAGAAAAAGGTGAGGACTCCCCAAAGGATATCCCCACCTTTAATTTTTCCCCGATCAGGGACGCATGACTGCTTCTTTCGTTACGGGTCCATGCTCAATGATCTCTGAGCCATGTCATCGCATGGCATCCTTGGGTTCAATGGATATGATGTCTATCTGACGGGTCTTGACTTCGCGGTTTAGAGCAGGAATGTCATCTCGGGTCAGTTCATACCAGATGGCCAGTTGTTCGTCGATGGCTTTGGTGACTTCCCGATAAAATGCATAAGCCTGCTCAGTGGGAGCATATTGTCCCACATTTACCAGCGATCCCAGGTGGGCCAGTTTGTTATTCAGGCGAATGGGATAGTTGAGCGGGTCCTGTCGGCTTCGGTTCTTGGTCTGGTACAGCGCTTCTTCGACCTCGGTCATAACAGAATCAATGCGATCCGCTTCCTTTACCAGATCTTCCATGGATTCATTGTCTTTCACGCGCTCCTTGAAGGTAGCCAGTTGCTCCCTGACTTCCCGAATGTCGATGATCGCCTCGTGGGTCTCAGTCACCTTATCCCGGATCCCGATTAGCAGATCAAACTGGGATTTTAACTCCGCCTGGGTAGCTTCTACCCTCGGGTCAGGCACAATTGAAAATGCCTGTTCCATGGAATCCTCGCCGATATGTAGCCTTACCCTGTAGTCCCCAGGCAAGGCCATGGGACCGCTGGTATTGCCCCACCAAAGGATCATGCCAGGGAAGACAGTAGCAGGTTCGTACTCCATGTCCCAACGGAACCGATTGATGCCTGCCTCTAGGTCTTCGAAGTAGCGAGAAAATCGGCGGTTTTTGCTCGAGAAGCTGCGGATGCTGTCACCATCAGCTTCAAAGAAGGTCAGGCGAATCTCTGTTCCCTCAGCTGGAGCTTCCTTCAGGAAGTAATGGACCAACACTCCACCCGGATGATTGGTCCCGGCGGTACGGGACGGGCGGCCCCCTCCCCCCATGCGATAGCTGTCCATCGGCTTGTATAGGAAGAATGGCTTCTCGGCCAGTTCCGCTTCCATCTGATGCAGAGGTGTCAGGTCATCGATGATCCAGAGACTGCGTCCCTGGGTCGCTGCGATCAGATTATCATCCTTGATGGTCAGGTCCGTAATCGGAACGATGGGCAGATTCAACTGAAACGGCATCCAGTTATGTCCGTCATCAAAGGAAACATACATCCCCGTCTCAGTCCCCGCATAAAGCAATCCTTCACGTTTGGGATCCGCTCTGACCACACGGGTGAAGTGATCATCCGAAATTCCCTTGACAATCTTCGTCCAGGTCTTCCCGTAGTCTTCGGTCTTGTAGAGATAGGGACGGTAGTCACCGGACTTGTAGGAAGTGGCTGCCACATAGGCTCCTCCCTCATGGAATGGATCGATGTCAATGCTATTGACCATGGTCCACTCAGGCATAATGGAGGTTGATGGGGTGACATTTTCCCAGTTTTCGCCTCCATCACGGGTTACATGGATCAGCCCATCGTCCGAGCCGGTCCATATGAGTCCTTCTTCAGTAGGAGACTCCGCCACTGCGAATATGGTACAATAGTATTCCACCCCGGTGTTATCCTGGGTGATGGGGCCACCTGAGGAAACCAGCTTGGCAGAGTCATTTCGGGTCAGGTCGGGCGAAATGATTTCCCAGCTTGCTCCTCCATCCGTACTCATGTGCAGGTGATTGGAGGCCGCATAAAGTTTGTTGGGATCATTGGGGGAAAACAGAATTGGGAAGTTCCACTGAAAACGGTACTTCATTCCTTCTGCTCCATATCCCATGGGGTTATCTGGCCATACATTGACGGCCCTAGTGTTGTTGCTACGGTGGTCCACGCGGGTCAGGAAGCCGCCATAGCTCCCACCAAATACTATTTCATTGTCCCTGGGATCCGGGGCAATGTGGGCACTTTCGCCTCCGGCTGTAGGCTCCCAGTCCCGCTCCCCGATGCTGCCACCATCTGTCCGATGTGCGATCCTCACGGTGGAGTTATCCTGCTGGGCAGCATAGATGCGATATGGAAAGTGATCATCGGTTACCACCCGATAAAACTGGGCCGTAGGCTGATTGTAGTAGGTAGACCAGTTTTCGCCTCCATCAAAGCTCACCTGAGCACCTCCGTCATCCGCAATGATCATTCGAGTGGGATCTTCGGGCGCAATCCACAGGTCGTGGTGGTCTCCGTGAGGCGCGTTGGATGCTTCAAAA
Organism: uncultured Bacteroidia bacterium; assembly: GCA_964343195.1. GTDB lineage: Bacteria > Bacteroidota > Bacteroidia > J057 > J057 > CAYVAP01. The sequence goes on from CAYFIR010000022.1 coordinate 23,886, forward strand.
GTTTCTCCACCGTCAGTGGACTTGTGATATCGGACATTCATCACGTAGACAACATCTTCGTCCTGTGGATCGGCGTAAATGCGTGAGTAGTACCAGGCCCGCTGCCGAAGGGCGCGGCTGTCATTTACCCTTCGCCAGTCTTCGCCTCCATTTTCAGAACGGTATACTCCCCCTTTATCTGATTCGATAATGGTCCATACACGCTCCGGGTTTGCTGGCGAAACGGCTATGCCAATGATGCCCCTTGTGCCTTCAGGCAAGCCATTATCCTGATCTGTGAGCTTGATCCAGGTATCGCCTCCATCGGTGGATTTCCACAGGTCAGAACCTTCCCCACCTGACTCCAGGCTATAGGGGGTTCTGCGGATACGCCAGGTACTGGCATATAGAATCCGGGGATTGGTGGGGTCCATGACCAGGTCAACAGCCCCGGCGTTTTCGTTGGCGAAAAGGATTTTCTCCCAGGTTTTTCCTCCGTCTTTGGAGCGATAAACCCCTCGTTCTTCCGTAGGCTTAAACAGGTCGCCCATTACTGCCGCATAGACGAGATCAGGATTTCTTGGGTGAATGCGAATGCGGGGAATGTGTCGGCTGTTTTTCAGGCCAATCGGCATCCAGGTTTTCCCTGCATCAACAGATTTCCACATACCGTAGCCGTAGGATACATTTCCGCGGACCGTTACTTCTCCTCCCCCAACGTAGATCACATTGGGATCCCATTCGCTTACAGCGACTGCACCGATTGACCCGCCAAAATATCCGTCGGACAGGTTTTCCCAGGTTTGGCCACCGTCCTGTGTGCGCCATACGCCTCCGCCTGTCGCGCCAAAATAATAAAGGTTGGGTTTCCCAGGCACACCTGTCACGGCGGCAGATCTTCCCCCACGAAATGGACCAATGTTTCGCCATGTCATGCCCTCAAACATCTCGGGGCTGATTTTTGGAGCAGTAGCTTCCTGAGGCTGATCCTCTCGGCTACGTCTCCTTTGTGCATCGAGAGGTCCCCAGGTAAACAGGAACATCCCAACCAGCAGAATAGGTAGAATGGTTCTCATATGGATAATGGAATAAAGCTTTGGTTATCTGTATAAAAATTAACCGCTACGCTTTCCATTCCCAAATTCGTGTCCGACTCAATCGACCATTCAATAAAAAAGCCCGCCAAACGGCGGGCTCTCTATTCATTTTGAGAAAAATTCCGAAGAATTAATCCTTCTTTTCCTCCTCATCATCAGCAGGAGTTTCCTCAGCAGATGCTTCTTCAACAGCTTCAGTAGCTTCATCTGCAACTACTTCTGCTTCCTCAACCACCTCTTCAACAGTCTCTTCTACCTGGTCAACTACTTCTTCCGCTGCTGCTGCAGTGTCAACTACTGCTTCCTCTACTACATTCTGCTCCTCCTGAGCTGCCTCATTCTGACCACCGCTCTTCTTACCACCACGGCGACGGCGACGGCGACGGGACTTACCAGATCCAGAACCGGTCTTTCCAGTGTCAAATTCGCTAAAGTCAACGAACTCGATGAATGCCATGTCAGCATTGTCACCTGGACGATTTCCGATCTTCAGGATACGGGTGTACCCTCCTGGGCGGTCCCCAACAGTCTGAGCAATGTTATCAAACAGCTCAGTAACAGCTTCCTTGTTATGCAGGTATGAGAAAACCACTCGACGAGCGTGAGGGTTCTTCTTGACCTCACCTCCCTGAGCCTTGAAGTCACGTACCGCTTTGGTTACGATTGGCTCAATGAATTTGCGAAGAGCCTTGGCTTTCGCAGTAGTGGTTACAATGCGCTTATGCTCGATAAGCGAGTTGGCCATGTTACGTAGCATGGCCTTTCTGTGGGCAGCCTTGCGCCCCAGATGGTTAAACTTCTTTCCGTGTCTCATTGTTAAAGATTGTTCTCTGCCACAGGCATTCCCAGATGGTCATAATCCTGCGGGCAATGAGTGAATATGTAAAAATGTAAAGAGCAAAAAAGAACCAGGCACGAACCAAAGTTCATGCCTGGAAATATCTTGGTCAGTCTTCTTCGAGGCGATACTTACCAACCTCCATTCCAAAGCTCAGATTCTTGTCTGCTACCAGCTCCTCCAATTCAGTCAGAGACTTCTTACCAAAGTTACGGAACTTCAGCAGGTCAGCAATGTTGTAGCTTACCAGGTCTCCAAGAGTTTTGATATCGGCAGCCTTCAGACAGTTGAACGCACGTACTGAAAGATCCAGCTCGGAAAGAGGTGTTTTGAGCAACTTGCGCATTTGCAGGAAGTTCTCGTCCACTTCTTCTTTCTTCTCTGGCTCCTCAGAAACGAGGGCAATCTTGTCATCAGAGAACAGCATCAGATGACGGAGCAGGATATTGGCAGCTTCTTTCAAAGCGGACTCGGAATCGATGGTTCCATCGGTTTCCACGTCGATCTCCAATTGCTCATAGTCAGTCTTCTGCTCGATACGATAATCCTCGACGTGATAGCTCACGTTGCGGATAGGGGTAAAGATTGCATCAATGGCAATCTCTCCTATCGTACCACCGGTATTGGGGTTTTCCTCAGCAGGCAGGTATCCACGACCCTTTGAAATGGTCAGCTCAATGTCAAACTGAGTCTTTGGATCGAGCTTACAGATGACATGGTCAGGATTGGTCACCTCAAAAGTGGTGTTGTGATCGTCGATGTCACCAGCTTTAAAGACGTCCTTTCCACGGATGGAAACAAAAATCTTCTCATCTCCTTCCCCCACACGCTTAAAGCGTACTCCTTTGAGGTTCAGGATGATCTCTGTTACATCTTCAACCACTCCTGGCACTACAGAGAATTCATGATCTACACCAGGAATCTTGATCATGGTTATAGCAAAACCTTCCAAAGAGGAAAGCAAAACTCGACGCAAGGAATTACCCACGGTGATACCATAACCACGCTCTAGGGGACGGAGTAGGAATCGCCCGAAAAAGTCGTTCTCCTTTTCGAGAACGACTTTTTCAGGCATTTGAAAGTTCAACAGTGCCATATGGTGTTTATCCTTTCGATAAAAGGTAAATCTAGTGATTACTTAGAATATAGTTCTACGATCAACTGCTCGTTGATGTTTTCAGGGATCTCATCACGGTCAGGGTAGTTCAGGAAGGTACCCTTGTGCTCGTTAGGCTGAACGTCCAGCCAAGAGTAACGCTGAGCGCGACCGATCTTTTCGTTGACAATATCCAGGTTACGGCTTTTTTCACGAACCTGAATGACATCACCTGGCTTAACCAGCACAGAAGGGATGTTGGTTACTACTCCATTAAGAGTAAAGTGCTTGTGATTCACAAGCTGACGGGCGGCACGGCGAGTAGGTGCATACCCCATGCGGAATACCAGGTTGTCAAGGCGAGACTCTAGCAACTGCAGGAATAAAGTACCGGTTACCCCCTTCATGCGGCTAGCCTTCACGAAGGTGTTGCGGAACTGCTTTTCGAGCAGGCCATAAGCATACTTGGCTTTCTGCTTTTCAGCAAGCTGCTGGCCATACTCTGATACCTTCCGGCGACGGCCACGGCCGTGCTGTCCGGGAGGGGTTTTACGGCGGTCTAGCGCTTTGCTAGGGCCGAAGATGGGCTCCCCAAAGCGGCGAGCTATTCTGTCTTTTGGTCCTCTATATCTTGCCATCGGTGTCTTTTAGATGATTGAAAACTGGGGTCGAATTAAGACGGCATATTCATATCCTTCGACCGCACCAATTTGAAAAAGAAGAAATCAAACGCGGCGACGCTTTGGTGGGCGGCAACCGTTGTGGGGAAGTGGGGTAATATCAGTGATCTTGGATACTTCGATACCGACTCCTGCTACCCCGCGGATAGCGGACTCGCGACCAGATCCTGTACCTTTCACAAACACTTCAACCCGGCGAAGTCCCAAATCATAGGCCTTCTTTGCACAATCCGTAGCTGCAACCTGAGCAGCGTATGGAGTGTTCTTCTTTGAACCACGGAATCCCATCTTACCTGCGGCAGACCAACTGATGGTGTTGCCAGCGTTGTCGGTAACGGTGATGATGATGTTGTTAAAAGAAGAGCTGATGTGCACCTGCCCGGTAGGGTCAACGCGCTTTTTCTTCTTGTTGCTAGAACTTTGTCTTGACTTTGCCATTGTCGGAGATTACTACTTCGTTACTTTCTTCTTGCCGGCAACCGTTTTCTTCTTACCCTTACGGGTACGGGCGTTAGTCTTGGTTGACTGACCACGAAGTGGAAGACCTTTACGGTGGCGCAGACCTCGATAGCAACCGATGTCCATCAGTCGCTTGATATTGGCCTGTACCTCTCCGCGGAGGGCACCTTCTACTTTGTACTCGTCACCAATGATACGTCGGATACGTACGACCTCGTCGTCGTCCCAGTCATTAATGCGCTTGTTCTCATCGATGCCTGCCTTTTCAAGGATCTCAGCAGCAGTCGTGCTGCCAATTCCGAAAATGTAGGTCAAACCGATGACACCACGCTTGTTTTTAGGTAAGTCTACACCTGCAATCCGTGCCATGGAAATATGTTATTTACCCTTGTCGTTGTTTGTGCTTGGGGTTCTTTTTGTTTATCACATAAAGCTTCCCCTTGCGGCGAATGATTTTGTCATCAGAGCTGCGCTTCTTGATGGATGCTCTTACTTTCATAGCGCTGATATTTTAAGGTTCCCTGTCTCAGTTACTTATAGCGATAGACAATCCGCCCCTTGCTCAAATCGTAAGGAGGAATTTCCAGAGCTACTCGGTCTCCCGGAAGGATGCGAATGTAATGCATACGCATCTTTCCTGCAATATGGGCCAGTAATTCATGCCCATTTTCTAACTTGACTCGGAATGTAGCATTTGGCAATGCCTCTACTACTTCTCCGTCCACTTTAATCGCTGGTTGTTTGGCCAAAACTGAAGCTTTTAAATGAAAAATTCGTGTACCGGTAATAACGAAATTTCAGCTGTTTTCTTTCATCCAGGGCATTTGATCAAACGAGCTGTCCCTGGCTCTCTATATATTCAAAGGTTGAGAGAATCTCAGCCTTGTCTTTTCTGATTACAATGCAATGCTCGTAATGAGCACTCGGTTGATGGTCAGTAGCAAATACCGTCCATCCATCTTGTTCGTCTACCTGGATGAATCGCCGACCGAGGTTAATCATCGGCTCAATGGCAATTACCCAACCTTCCTTGAGTTTGGGTCCGGAACGACGGCGCCCATAATTAGGGACCTCTGGTGGTTCATGCAAATCGGATCCTACTCCGTGCCCAACCATTTCGCGGACCACACTGTATCCGTATTGTTCAACATGACGCTGAACTGCATACGATACTTCTCCTAGTCGGTTACCAGCTACTGCTTTTTCGATTCCCTTATAAAGGGACTCTTTGGTGATTTTCATCAGGTGCTTGACCTTGGAAGGGATCTCTCCCACTGCAAATGTATAGGCAGAATCACCAAAATAACCATCCTTCAATACTCCACAGTCTACGGAGATAATGTCTCCCTCTTTCAGAATCGCATGCTGTGAAGGCATTCCATGTACTACAACCTGATTGATGGAAGTACATAGGGTTCCAGGAAAAGGAGTCTGACTAAAGCCGGGCGAATAATCCTTGAAAGCAGGTATCGCGCCATGATCACGGATAAAAGTCTCTGCTACCTGATCCAGTTCCAGCGTAGAAACCCCTGGACGGATATGCTTCTTCACTTCTCCCAGCGTCATTCCCACAAGTCGTGAGCTTTGACGAATGAGTTCAATCTCTTCTTCCGTTTTTACGATCGGCTTTTCTGACATATCCTCTTTATACTCCTATCGCACTACTGCCACGTGCCCGTCCCTTGATTCGTCCACTCTGCATCAGACCATCATAGTGACGCATCAGCAGGTAGCTTTCGATTTGCTGAAGAGTATCCAACACCACACCGATCATGATCAGCAGGGTAGTTCCTCCGAAGAACTGGGCAAAACCGCTGGTAGTACCCATGACAGTTGCAATCGCAGGAAAGATGGAAACGAACGCCAGGAAGATAGATCCTGGGAGCGTTATACGAGAAAGTACAGTATCGATGTAAGACGCAGTCTTCTTTCCAGGCTTCACACCAGGAATAAATCCACCATTTCGCTTAAGCTGATCGGCAATCTCATTTGGATTAACCGTAATAGCCGTGTAGAAGTAGGTGAAAACAATGATCATCAGGAAGAACACCAGGTTGTACCAGAATCCAGTATAATCACTCAGTGCAGCAGCTACACCCGTTAGGGATTCTGCTCCAGAGAACTGAATCAGGGTAGTAGGCAGGAACATGATGGCCTGAGCAAAGATGATCGGCATTACACCTGCAGAGTTCACCTTCAGGGGAATGTACTGCCGGGCTGCGTTGCCACGTCCCAGCTGCCCAATCCGGTTACCCATCATCTGACGGGCATAGTTAATGGGAATCTTCCGAGTGGCCTGGGTCAGAGCTACTACCGCCATGGTAACCACTCCGAGTGCCAGAATCTCAATGAAGAAGATCATAGGAAGGGTCGCGCTGGCTTCCTGCAGGATTGCAGCAGGGAATCCAGAGATAATCCCAATCATGATCAACAGAGATACACCGTTTCCAATTCCATTATCCGTGATACGCTCTCCCAACCACACCAGGAACAAAGTTCCGGCAGTCAGGATCACTGTACTGGTAATCCAGAAGAAGGTTGAAGAACCTGTGATTGCGCCAGGGAAAGATCCACGGAGGAATGTAATATAACTCGCGGCCTGTCCCAGGGTGATCGCTACAGTCAGGTAGCGGGTAATCTGGTTCATTTTTTTCTGGCCACTCTCCCCTTCCATTCGAAGGCGCTGGATAGAAGGCAACACTGCCCCTAACAGCTGTACTACGATCGAAGCAGAAATGTAGGGCATGATACCCAAAGCCAGAATGGAGCCACGGTTGAAGGCTCCCCCCAGAAAGGTGTTAAAGAGGTCCAGCAGGTTACCACCAGGACCACTACCGCCACCCAGGCTTGCTTGCAAGGCTGAAGAATCAATCCCGGGAAGGATAATGAAAGTTCCCAGGCGATAAACAGCCAGTAGCAATACGGTATATAGAATTCGGTTCTTGAGTTCCGAAATCTTAAAAATATTCCTTAGCGTCTGAATCAGGTTCTTCATGACTTATTATTCAGCGGCGGTTTCGCCGGGATGTTCACTAGCTTCTTCCTCTTGAGCCTTTTTGGTTTCCGGCTCGACAACTTTTCCACCAGCAGCTTCGATAGCAGACTTGGCAGACTGGCTGAACTTGTCCAGGCGAACTTCAGCAGCAATCTTGATCTCACCGCGGCCCAGAACCTTTACCAGGCGCTTGGTAGAAGCGATGATTCCATGATCAGCAAGATACTGATGATCGATTACCTCAGAAGGGTACTGTTCAAGCAGAGCCTGTAGGTTGTCGAGATTGATAACCCGGTATTCAACACGACCGGGATTTTTGAAGCCAAACTTGGGGATACGACGCTGCAGCGGCATCTGACCACCTTCAAACCATGGGCGGTAGCTGTAGCCACTACGAGACTGGGCACCTTTGTGGCCGCGGGTAGAAGTTCCCCCTTTGCCAGAGCCCTGACCTCGTCCAACGCGCTTACGGGTTTTGACAGCCCCCTCAGCCGGCTTTATGGTATGCAACTTCATGATTTCTAGATCTCTTCAATTTTGATCAGGTGGGAAACTTTTTTAAGCATCCCTAAAATTTGGGGGGTACACTCCTTCTCTACCGTCCCATTCATCTTCTTCAGGCCCAGAGCGGTCATAGTAGCACGCTGATCTTTGGGCCGACCTATCAGGCTCCGAACCTGAGTAACCTTAACTTTTGGATACATGGGAACCTCTTATTATCCGTTAAACACTTTTCCTAAATCCACCCCACGTTTCTTGGCAAACTGATGAGGCATCTTCATTTCGGCCAGCGCCTTAAAGGTCGCTTTCACAACGTTGTGAGGGTTGGAAGAGCCAAGGCTCTTTCCGATCACATCGTGAATACCAGCGGCTTCAAGAACAGCACGCATCGCACCACCTGCCAGTACACCAGTACCAGGAGAAGCAGGACGAAGCAGGACTTTTGCTGCACCATACTTGGTAAGACTCTCGTGTGGGATAGTGCTATGCAGGATATTTACCTTGATCAGGTTTTTCTTTGCATCATCTACCCCCTTGGCGATGGCGTCGGTAACTTCATTAGCTTTACCCAGTCCATAACCTACGATACCTTTACCATCTCCAACTACTACGATGGCGCTGAAGCTAAAGCGGCGACCACCTTTCACAACCTTGGCCACACGCTTGATTTTTACCACGCGCTCTTCCAGCTCAACGTCGCTACTCTTTATGCGAATTTCGTTTGGGATATTCATAGAAGTCGTTAGAATTTAAGGCCTCCCTCGCGGGCACCTTCAGCCAATGCCTGTACACGTCCATGGTAGCGATAACCCGCGCGATCGAAGATCACTGTATCTATGCCTTTGGCAGTAGCGAGTTCACCGAGTTTCTTTCCTACCTCGCGGCTTTGCTCAATTCTCGAAAGTGCCTGCAAATTTAGGTCTTTCAAGCGAGAAGAACAACTCACAAGGGTCTTACCTTCAACGTCATCGATCAGTTGTGCGTAGATCTCCTTGTTGCTGCGGAACACAGCCAGACGTGGCCTCTCAGCGGTTCCTTTAAGTTTACTCCGCAAACGCTTGCGGATACGGTCGCGACGAGCAACCTTAACAGATGTTTTAGCCATTTTAGCCGTTATATTTTAGCCTGAGTAAGCTACCTGGGTCCAGCTAGAGACTGCAATTTCAAGCGTCCAACCCAAATCCTTAACTCCTGCCTGTTGGTTAGAATTACTTGGCGCCAGCCTTACCAGCCTTGCGTCGGATCTGCTCACCTTTAAAGCGAACACCTTTTCCTTTGTAGGGCTCAGGTGGCCTGAAGCTGCGGATTTTGGCTGCAACCTGTCCGATCAACTGCTTGTCATGACTCTCCAGGGTAATCAGAGGGGCTTCACCACGCTTGGTTTCTGCCTGAACCTTTACCTCTGGAGGAAGCATCATGATAATAGGGTGAGAAAATCCAAGTGACAATTCCAACTGCTGACCTTTTGAATCAGCCTTGAAACCAACACCGTGTACTTCCAGTTCGGTCTTGTACCCTTCTGATACTCCAGTAACCATGTTATTTATCAGCGTACGATAAAGGCCGTGCATGGCCTTGTGCCGCTTCTGGTCAGTAGGGCGAGAAAGCACGATCTGCCCTTCCTCAACTTCTACCTTGATATCAGGATCGACTGCCTGAGTCAATTCCCCTTTGGCTCCCTTGACGGTAACGACGTTGGATTTGTCTACACTGACCGTTACGCCTTTGGGAAGACCGATGGGTTGTTTTCCAATTCGGGACATAATTCCTTGCTTTTTCGATCAATAAACGTAACACAACACTTCGCCACCAACATTTTCATGGCGGGCATTTTTGCCGGTCATTACACCTTTGGGAGTTGACACGATGGCAACACCGAGGCCGTTCATCACACGGGGAATGGCCTTTACTTTGGCGTAGTGACGGAGACCAGGTCTACTTGCGCGCTGCAAGGAAGAAATGGCCGGGCGACGACTGGCCTTGTCATATTTCAGGGCGATCTTGATCACTCCCTGAGGACCTTCGTCGATGAACTTGTACTTGCGGATGTATCCCTGCTCGTGCAATACACGGGTGATCTCTTTCTTGAGATTGGAAGCAGGAATATCTACGACTTTATGTCCAGCCCGCTGCGCATTGCGAATGCGGGTCAGGTAATCGGCTATAGGATCGGTATGCATAATTACCAGCTCGTTTTCTTTACTCCAGGAATTTTACCTTGTAGCGCTAACTCGCGAAACTTGATACGAGAAATGCCAAAGCGGCGGATATAGCCCTTGGGGCGTCCGGTCAGCTTGCAACGATTGTGCAGGCGTACTGGGGAAGAGTTACGTGGCAATAAAGCCAGTGCCTGATAGTCTCCCTCTTCTTTCAGCATGCGACGCTTCTCTGCGTAACGGGCTACCAGCTTTTCACGCTTTTTCTGACGGGCAACTGCGGATTTTCTTGCCATGATTTATGATACTTTTACTATTTCAGATCGGTCAACGCCCTGAAAAGGCATACCAAATAGTTTGAGCAACTCGAATGCTTCTTCATCATTGGGAGCTGATGTCACGAATGTGATATCCAACCCATCGATGCGGTTAACCTTTTCGATGTTGATTTCTGGGAAGATGATCTGCTCCTTGATACCCATGGTAAAGTTTCCACGTCCGTCAAATCCTTTTACAGGCAGACCGCGGAAGTCACGGATACGGGGGGCAGCAACGTTGATAAACCGATCCAGAAATTCGTACATCACGCGACGACGGAGGGTAACTTTGGCTCCGATGGGCATACCGTCACGCAGTTTGAAGTTTGAAATAGACTTCTTGGCGATGGTAACGACTGGACGCTGTCCTGTAATCAGGCCGAGTTCCTCGGTGGCTGCGTCTATGAGCTTTTTGTCACCCACAGCGTCGCCCACGCCTCGGTTCAGGACGATTTTGTTGAGTACAGGCACCTGCATGACAGAACCGTACTTGAACTTTTCGTTCAGCGCCGGAGCAATCACCTCTTTGTAGTGCTTGTATAGCCTCGCTTCGTTAGACATAATTGAAACTGGTTGAGACCAGGAGGTTTACTCATTCATGGATCATCTTTCAAAAACATTGATCAGTAACAAAGGATTAGCTGACTTCCTGTTTGATGAGCTATGATCACTGTTCAACGACCTGAGTACCTTTCCTGACCGGATATTCTTTATTTGATTATTTCACCGGATTTTTTGGAGTAGCGAACCCAGCCCTTTCCATTCTCATTAGGCTTGCGACCTATGCGAGTGGGTTCCTTGGTAGATGGATCGATCAGCATGAGGTTGGAAACATGAATAGTAGCTTCCTGCTCGATGCGTCCTCCATCAGGATTTTCCTGACTGGGGCGCTGGTGCTTGATCACAACTCTTACTCCCTCTACGATTGCACGCTGCTTAGCCGGGAAGACCTGCATTACGCGCCCTTCCTTGCCTTTGTCCGCACCGCTGATGACACGTACCATGTCATCTTTCTTGATATGCAATTTTGGCTTTGCCATGATTGGTAATAGTTTAAAGTACCTCTGGAGCCAGAGAGACAATCTTCATATAGTTATGCTCACGTAGCTCGCGCGCTACCGGGCCAAAGATACGGGTACCACGAGGGCCGCCGTCGTTGGACAATAGTACGGCCGCGTTGTCGTCAAAGCGAATATAGGTTCCGTCTTTGCGGCGCAGTTCCTTACGGGTGCGTACTATTACGGCCTTAACTACGTCTCCCTTTTTAACATTTGAGTTGGGATCAGCAGACTTCACGGAAGCGACGATGCGATCTCCAATACGAGCATATCGCTTGCCGGTACCACCCAGCACCCGAATACAGAGCAGCTCCTTGGCTCCGCTGTTGTCGGCTACTCTCAGCCGGCTTTCTTGTTGTATCATCGGTTGAAAATCTTAATAGGTCAACACAAAAGGTAGAAGATGCTTCCGAGGGATAAGTTCTGACCCTACTTGGCACGCTCTATTACCTCTACCAAACGCCAGCGCTTGTTCTTACTCAGCGGGCGAGTCTCCATGATACGAACAGTGTCGCCGGTATGGGCGTCGTTTTGCTCATCGTGTACCATGAACTTGGAGGTGTTGCGAACAAACTTACCGTAGATGGGGTGCTTTACCCGGCGCTCTACAGAAACGGTGATGGACTTATCCATCTTATCGCTAACCACCTTACCTACCCGGACTTTACGCAGGTTACGGCTTGGAGTAACTTCTACTTCACTCATGACGCTTGACTATTCTTTTGTTGCTCAACTTCTCTTTCTCTCAAAATAGTTTTCAGCCGAGCGATAGTCCGCCGCAGTTGCTGAATTTCTGAGGGACGCTCGATGGAAGATACGGCGTGATTGAGGCGCAGACGCATCAGATCTTCCTGATCTTCCTTGATACGAGCTTGTATTTCTTCCAGGGTCAGATCCCTGATTTCACTTGTCTTCATATTACTTCACAGTTTGAAGATCTCGACGCAGGACAAATTTGGTTTTACAAGGCAGCTTATTTGCTGCCAGACGCAAAGCCTCGCGGGCTACGTTCTCGGGAACACCATCCAGTTCAAACAGGATACGACCTGGCTTTACTACTGCGGCCCAGTATTCAGGGTTACCCTTACCTTTACCCATCCGCACTTCAGCAGGCTTCTTGGTGATAGGCTTGTCAGGGAAAATACGGATCCACATGTTACCTTCCCTTTTCATGGCTCGGGAGATGGTAATACGGCAGGCTTCAATCTGACGAGCTGTAATAAACTCAGGCTCCAAAGCTTTCAGACCATAGGTCCCGAAAGCGATCTCAGCGCCACGCTGAGCATCTCCTTTAACCCGACCCTTCTGAACCTTACGGCGCTTTACTTTTCTGGGCTGTAGCATGATGCTATGATTTTATTCTTTTGAAAAGGTTATCGTCTTCCTCGGTCTCCTCTATCGCCACCGCGCTTCTTGCCACCGCCTCGCTTACGATCCTGGCGCTCCTGTGGAGAAAGATCTACTTTACCATATACCTCACCGGTGAAGATCCAGACTTTCACTCCGATGATGCCATAGATGGTCTTGGCTTCAACCAGTGCATAGTCGATATTGGCACGCAGCGTCTGAAGCGGGATACGTCCCTGCTTATACTGCTCGGTACGGGCCATATCGGCACCACCCAGACGACCAGAGCACATGATTTTGATCCCTTCCGCACCAGCGCGCATGGAAGAAGCCAGTGCAGACTTCATGGCGCGTCGGAAAGATACACGTGCTTCCAACTGCTGGGCGATCTGCTGCCCAACCAGGGTAGCATCCAGCTCAGGGCGCTTGATCTCAAAGATGTTGATCTGAACGTCCTTATTGGTGATTTTCTTAATCTCCTCGCGGAGTTTGTCAACTTCTTTACCTCCCTTACCAATCACGATACCAGGTCGTGAGGTGTGGATGGTAATGGTAATCTTGCGCAGGGTGCGCTCGATCACAATCTTGGAAATACCCCCGCGAGGGATACGCGTATTCAGATAGGCTCGTATCTGCTCGTCTTCGACCAGCTTGTCAGAGAAGTCTTTACCACCAAACCAGTTGGATTCCCAACCTTTAATGATGCCGAGCCTCAGTCCGATCGGATGTGTCTTTTGTCCCAAAGTCCTAAGCTTTATTGATTAATCTTCATCCTCTGTGTCAAAATCAACCCCTCCTTCAGGCATCTGCTCGATGACAAGAGTCACGTGGCAGTAGCGCTTACGGATAAGGTGCGCACGGCCCTGAGGTGCTGGGCGAAGGCGCTTGAGCATGCGAGAGGAATCTACATAGGCTTCCTTAACGAAGTGGGTTCCTACATCCACACGCTCTGGGTCAAACTTTTCTTCGTAGCTCGCAATAGCTGAGCGAAGGAGACGCAACACAGCAGGAGCAGCACCCTTGGGGGTGAACTTCAGAACATTCATCGCGTGAAATACCTCCTGACCACGAATCTGGTCTACCACGAGGCGCATCTTGCGGGCAGAAGAACGGTAGTTACGAAGCACTACGCGAGCCTCATCGGCTTTCTTCTCCTTCAGCTCGATGGCACGAGCTTTCTTGCGCTTGGGCGGCTTGGGGATACCTGCCGCGATTTTCTCCTTACGAGTCATCTTCACGTTATCCGCCATGATTATCTCCTTTTATCTTTTTTGTTACCACCGTGTCCACGGAAAGTACGGGTTGGGGCAAATTCACCCAACTTGTGACCCACCATGTTCTCCGTTACATACACAGGGATAAACTTGTTTCCGTTGTGAACAGCAATGGTATGCCCTACAAAATCAGGTGAGATCATTGAGCGACGCGCCCAGGTTTTCACCAGCTTTTTTTGGCCACCTTCGTTCATGCGCAGGATTTTCCTTTCCACTTTGGGATCAACGAAAGGGCCTTTTTTAAGCGATCTAGACATATGAGTTTCAGGTTTAAAGCTCAAAGCTGAAGGTCTAATGCCGACTTTGAACTACTAACTTTGAACTTTGAACTTACTTACGCTTCTTCTTACGGCTGATAATCAATCGATTAGAAGCTTTCTTTTTAGCTCGGGTCTTAAACCCTTTTGCTGGCTTACCCTTGCGGTTACGTGGGTGTCCACCGGAAGAGCGGCCTTCACCACCACCCATTGGGTGATCTACCGGGTTCATGGCTACACCACGTACACGTGGACGACGACCGAGCCAGCGGCTGCGACCTGCCTTACCAGAGTCGATATTCTGGTGCTCCTGGTTTCCTACTTCACCGATGGTAGCGATACAGGTAGAAAGAACCATGCGGGTCTCACCAGAAGGAAGACGCAGTACGGCATACTTGCCTTCACGTGCAGTCAGCACAGCGAAAGTACCAGCACTACGGGCCATAGCAGCTCCTTTACCAGGGTAAAGTTCGATGCAGTGAAGAGCAGTACCCAGCGGGATGTTCTTCATGGGCATCGCATTGCCTACAGATGGCTCTGCATTATCAGCGGCAACCACGGTCATCCCTACAGTCAGACGGCGGGGAGCAATGATGTATCGCTTCTCTCCATCCTCATACTTTAGCAGGGCAATACGAGCAGTTCGGTTAGGATCATACTCAATGGCCTCTACGGTAGCAGGCATGTCACGCTTGTCGCGCTTGAAGTCAATAACACGGTAGCGGCGCTTGTGACCACCCCCACGCTGACGGCTGGTCAGCCTTCCGGTATTGTTACGACCACCACTCTTTTTGATTGGCTCCAGCAATGACTTCTCGGGCGTGCTCTTGGTAATCTCTGAAAAATCAGAGAGAGAGCGGTTACGAGATGCTGGTGTGGTCGGCTTTAGTTTTCTAATTCCCATCTTTCAATTTTCATTGCGACTACCGATTCTCATCCGACGGGGTGGACTAGCCAGTAGTCTTTGACAAACTAGATGTGTTTGTAAAAATCGATCTCTTGCCCTTCCTGCAGGGTAACGATCGCCTTCTTGTAGTTCGGCGACTTTCCAGTGATCACGCCACGCTTGGTATAGCGGGAGCGCTGCTTACCGCGAACGATCAGGGTGTTAACCCTCTCCACGTTCACCTCATAAACTTCCTCTACTGCCGCCTTGATTTCACCTCTTGTAGCACTGAGGGCTACTTCGAATGAATACTGCGGCAATCCGCGATCTTCTGAGATGTATGCCGTCTTTTCGGTAATGATCGGACGTTTTAGTATGCTCATCGCTTCGATGCCTTAACGGTTGACGTAATTTAGCTGGCTACAGCAGCCTTTTGGTTTTCTAGTCGCTGGTGAATAATCTCTACAGCTGCCTCGGTGAAGACTACAACATCAGCATTCAGCACCTGGTAGGTATTAACATCTGAAGCAGCGATGACGTCCGTCTTGGGGATGTTCCGGCCTGAGAGGTATACATTTGGGCTGTATTCTCCCGTAACCAGCAGCACCTTTTTCCCTTGCAGTTGCATCCCTTCGAGCATAGCCTTAAAGGTTTTGGTCTTGGGTGCATCGGCAAACAGTTCTGAAGGATCTTCCATCACACGAAGAGCTTCTTCACGAGCCTTGTAAGTAAGTGCGCTGCGGCGTGCCAGCTGCTTCACTTTCTTGTTGAGGCTGAAGCCATAGTTTCGTGGACGAGGTCCAAAGATACGACCACCATGGCGGAAGAGAGGAGATTTACGGTCACCCTGACGGGCATTACCTGTTCCTTTCTGACGGAAAGGCTTTTTGTTGGTTCCGTGAACCTCACCGCGCTCTTTGGCCTTGTGAGTTCCCTGTCGGCGATTGGCCAGGATGTGCTTAACATCCAGGTATATGGCGTGGTCGCTAGGGGTTTCCACGGCGAAAACGCCGTCGGAAAGGGTCACCTTGCGCCCCGTATCTTCACCTTTGTTGTTATAAACTGCTACTTCCATCTTACTTCTCGACTATGACGTATGAACCTTTGTGGCCTGGTATTGAGCCAGATACCACGAGAAGATTTTTCTCAGGAATGACCTTGATCACCTTGAGGTTTTGAACGGTAACACGCTGGTTGCCAGTACGGCCGGCCATACGCATACCGGGGAATACCCGTGAAGGGGTAGAAGCGTTACCGATAGATCCCGGAGCCCGCTCGCGGTTATGCTGACCGTGGGTACGGCCCCCAACACCACCGAATCCATGACGCTTTACAACACCCTGAAAGCCTTTACCTTTAGAGTATCCAACAACGTCAACAAACTCGCCCTCTTCAAAAATATCCACCCCAATGGTTGCTCCCAGATCAGGGGTATCTACATTCTCGAATGCAAACTCTGCCATTTTGCGCTTGGGGGATGTCCCAGCTTTGGCAAAGTGCCCCATCAGAGCTTTTGGGGTATTTTTTTCCTTGGCCTCATCGAAGGCCAACTGAACCGCGTCGTATCCATCGGTCTTACCGCTTTCCCGAGACTCTGAAGTCTTGATCTGGGTGACGACGTTGGGTTCAGCGTATATCAGCGTACAGGCAATGCTTCTCCGATTTTCGTCGAAGATGCTGGTCATCCCTACTTTCTTGCCGATGATTCCTGCCATCTTTTTTAGTTTAAAAATTACAACTGATGTGAGGTGGGAGTTAGACACCTCACGTGCCACTAGAACCCGTTCTTACACCTTGATTTCAACGTCAACTCCACTAGGTAGCTCCAGTTTCATCAGGACATCCACAGTCTTGGAACTAGAGCTGAAGATATCAATGAGACGCTTATAAGAACTGATTTCAAACTGCTCTCTCGACTTCTTGTTGACGTGAGGAGAACGGTTGACCGTAATGATAGAACGCTCGGTGGGCAGGGGAATAGGACCACTCACGATGGCGCCGGTTCCCTTTACCGTACGTACGATTTTCTCGGCTGACTTGTCGACGAGGTTGTGGTCGTACGACTTGAGCTTAATGCGAATCTTCTGGGTCATTTTCTATCGATTAATTCCGATATAGGCTATACCTATGCGGTTACACCTTTTACCTTAGCCAGTATTTCTTCCTGAATGTTGGTTGGAGTACCCTCGTAGTGAGAGAACTGCATGGTTGAAGTTGCGCGACCGGAAGAAATGGTACGCAGCTCTGTTACATAACCAAACATCTCTGACAAGGGCACCTTAGCCTTGATAACCTTGGAGTTACCACGGTCACCCATCTCACCGATCTTTCCACGACGCTTGTTGAGGTCACCCACAACATTACCCATGTACTCCTCGGGTGTCACCACTTCTACTGTCATGATAGGCTCCATCAAAACAGGCTTGGCCATTTTGGATGCGTGGCGGAAGGCAAGCTTGGCAGCTGTCTCGAATGAAAGCTGATCGGAGTCCACTGCGTGGAAGCTTCCATCAAACAGGCGTACTCGCAGACTGGTTACAGGGTATCCAGCCAGAACACCTTCGTTCATTGCGGCCTCAAAACCTTTCTGAACAGATGGGATAAATTCTCGAGGAATGTTACCCCCTTTGATCTCATCAACAAACTGATAAGGCTCTTCCTCAGGCTTATCTGAAGGTCCGATTTCAACCTGAATGTCGGCGAATTTACCACGACCACCAGTCTGCTTCTTGTAAGTTTCCCGGTGAGTTACATTGCCAGTGATAGCCTCGCGGTAAGACACCTGAGGTTGTCCCTGGTTAACTTCTACCTTAAACTCACGGCGAAGACGGTCAACGATGATTTCCAGGTGAAGCTCACCCATTCCAGCGATGATGGTCTGCCCGGTTTCTTCGTCGGTTGATGCCTGGAAGGTTGGGTCCTCCTCGGAAAGCTTAGCTAGTCCGTTGGACAGTTTGGCTTCATCTTTCTGAGACTTTGGCTCAACTGCCAGCTTGATCACAGGATCCGGGAAGCTGATAGCCTCCAGAGTCAGTGGGTGATCAAGGTCTGTCAGGGTATCTCCTGTACGGATGTCCTTGAAACCTACAGCTGCTGCGATATCACCAGACTCTACAAAATCAACAGGCTGCTGCTTGTTGGAGTGCATCTGAAGCAGACGGCTGATACGCTCTTTCTTACCAGTTCGGTTGTTCAGAACATAGCTACCTGCCTCGAGACGACCAGAGTATGCGCGGAAGAATGCCAGACGACCTACGTATGGGTCAGTCATGATCTTGAACGCAAGAGCGGCGTATGGATCGTTGGGATCAGCCTTACGGGTCTCTGTTTCACCAGTTTCAGGATTCTCTCCCTCAACAGGAGGCATATCCATTGGAGAAGGTAGCAGAGAACATACTGCATCAAGAACAGCCTGAACACCTTTGTTTTTAAAGGCAGAGCCACACATCAGCGGCTGGATAGACATATCCAGAGTAGCAGCACGTAGCGCACCCAAAACCTCCTCACGAGTGATGGAGTCAGGATCTTCGAAGTACTTCTCCATGATCGCCTCGTCATACTCAGCGATGGCTTCGAAAAGATTGGTACGCCACTCTTCTACCAGATCAGCCATATCATCAGGGATGGGTACCTCCTGGTAGGTCATACCATAGTTATCCTCGTCCCAAACGATTCCTTTGTTATCGATCAGGTCAACTACACCGCGAAACTCTGCCTCGGCTCCGATGGGCACCTGAATGGGTACAGGGTTACCGCCCAAAAGGGATTTGATCTGCTTGATAACTTCGTAGAAGTCAGCACCTGAGCGGTCCATCTTGTTGACGAATCCGATACGAGGCACTTTATATTTTTCAGCCTGGCGCCATACAGTCTCAGACTGAGGCTCAACACCAGATACTGCACAGTACAACATGATCGCTCCGTCCAGTACACGCAGTGAGCGCTCTACCTCTACGGTAAAGTCCACGTGACCTGGGGTATCGATGATGTTGATACGATATTCCTCATCCTTGTATGGCCAGAAGGTAGTGGTAGCAGCGGAGGTAATGGTAATACCACGCTCCTGCTCCTGCTCCATCCAGTCCATGGTAGCAGCACCATCGTGTACCTCACCAATTTTGTGAGACAGTCCGGTGTAAAAGAGGATACGCTCGGTAGTCGTAGTCTTTCCCGCATCGATGTGAGCAGAGATGCCAATGTTACGGGTTTTTTGAAGAGATACGCGGCGGTTATATTCCATGACTAATTTCTTCCTTGTTTATGTTCAGAATAGTGCTTGGATAATGGAATTTAGAAGCGGAAATGCGAGAAAGCCTTGTTCGCCTCGGCCATGCGGTGGGTGTCTTCCTTCTTCTTGACAGCTCCCCCTTCTCCACGTGCGGCGGCCATGATTTCATTGGCCAACTTATCGCGCATCGACTTACCGTTTCTGGACTGAGAGTGCTTGATGACCCAGCGGATTCCCAATCCTTCGCGTCGCTTGGGAGAAACCTCGATGGGCACCTGAAAGGTAGCACCCCCTACACGACGGCTTTTCACCTCTACCTGAGGCATCACATTGTTAAGGGCAGCTTTGAAGACTTCCAGACCGGACTCTTCTCCGCGGCTCTCGATGATATCCATGGCTCCATAGAAGATGGAGTAGGCTACGCTTTTCTTACCATCCTGCATCAGGTTGTTCACAAACTTGGTTACAAGCTGAGAGTTGTAACGGGCGTCAGGGATGATAACGCGATTTTTTGCTCTGGTCTTTCTCATGATATATCGTTGCTAGAGACCTTTATTTAGCTTTTTTCTTCTCACGGCGAGTACCATACTTGGAGCGGCCCTGCTTACGGCCTTCAACTCCCGCAGTATCGAGGGCGCCACGTACGACGTGGTAACGAACCCCAGGAAGGTCCTTTACACGACCGCCGCGAACCAGCACGATTGAGTGCTCCTGCAGATTGTGTCCCTCCCCACCGATGTAGGCGTTAACCTCTTTTTGATTGGTCAGACGTACACGAGCAACTTTACGCAGGGCAGAGTTTGGCTTCTTAGGTGTAGTGGTGTACACACGCAAACAAACCCCACGGCGCTGCGGATTGGAGTCGAGCGCGGGCGACTTGCTGTTTTCGGCCTTTACTTTACGGCCTTTTCGAATTAGTTGCTGAATCGTTGGCATACTTCTATGCTTTCTGTTAGAAATGGCTCCCTCTTGGTTAGGACCAGCCACTTAGCAAGTATTCTATTCACGTTGAAAAACTGACTCAAAAAAAAACGGCCTATCGCTTGATAGTCCGCCTCACATCCATAATGGAT
Source organism: uncultured Bacteroidia bacterium (assembly GCA_964343195.1). Taxonomy (GTDB): domain Bacteria; phylum Bacteroidota; class Bacteroidia; order J057; family J057; genus CAYVAP01. The sequence goes on from CAYFIR010000022.1 coordinate 44,127, forward strand.
GAAAATATACAGGTGAAAAAGAAGGCGAGATATAACTGATTATATCCCTGTTCTGAACTGCCGATTACCTTTTCCGTGAGGAAGTATAATCAAACGTGGTATGTTTATGCAGCGCGTTGGCCTTCGTCTTCTTCCTGGATACTTCGACCCGCGTTGGGGCGGAGGCATTGCCATGAAGGGACGTTCCTTCCGAGTGCTTGGGAGAAAGAGCATATCTTTCTCTTTTCGCGTGGCAAATGTCCACTTTTCTTTTGAAGATTCCAAAGCCCCCTCCGCAAAAAGTCCAATTAATTCCAAAATGCTTACGCAGCGTGATCCCCTCCCTCTGGCTGGGCTTTACTCAACATATTCAAATATTACAAAACCATAATTCAATATGCGGGTTTGTATTTGTACCTTTGCATCTTCAAAAAGACTGACTTTGAAAACCCGGGTTTCGCCCCTGTTTCCCATAGTCAACTCTTTTCACCACCAACTTTTCATATATGTCCAATAAGAAAACTTCCCTCGTCGGAAGTATGGTAGGGCAGCGCTGTCCCCGTTGCAGGGAAGGGAAGCTTTACTCACAGCCCAACCCCTATAACTTCAAGCAAATGGAAAAAATGCCGGACAACTGCCCGGTATGTGGCCAGGATTTCATCATCGAACCTGGATTTTATTTTGGGGCAACCTACGTGAGTTATGCCCTCAACGTTGCCTGGCTAATCCCTACCTTTTTATTCATGCGGTTCGTACTGGACCTGCCTTTCATGTACTTTGTCATTACCATGTTTGCGCTGCTGCCAGTGCTGGTTCCTGTTATCTTCCGGATGTCTCGCAGCATTTGGATTCACTTTTTTGTAAAGTATAAGCCAGATGAGGTCCCAGGTCAGGGACAGGGTTCCTGATATTGAGGACTGTCCCCCATAAAAACGGATACGCTCCTACGCTAAGCAAATGGACAATTTCACCTGGTCACCTCAGCCCCATGCATTCTATCGACAACTGGTGGATCGCCTGACCCAACTATACGGACCAGGAGAAGCGCAGGCTCAGGCCGGCCTGATGTTGTCACATCTCCTGGGAATTCCCCCTCATCTTCCTCCAGAACCAGATGCCACCTGGGATGCGGAAATACAGGCAAAAGCCCATACCTGGGCCCTCCAGCTTTTGAATGAGCATCCCATTCAGTATTTATTGGGGGAATCGCACTTTTATGGACGCGACTTCTTTGTCGATTCTCACGTTCTCATCCCAAGGCCGGAGACGGAATTGCTGTTAGTGGAAGCTCGCGACCACTGGATCCGGCAGCAACTTCCTGGCAGGGGCGGTAGCATGCTGGATGTCGGGACTGGTACAGGCTGCCTGCCCATCAGCCTGGAGCTGGAGTTGGCAGAAAAAGGCATTGCTGTCCAATGCATGGGAATGGACGTCAGCCCCGGAGCCCTTGAGGTGGCAACACGGAACTCAAAACGCCACCAGGCTAATAGCAAATTTCTCGAGCAGGACTTCCTCATGGCTCCCGAAACTCTATTCGGGAATCTCGATCTCCTGCTCAGCAACCCCCCTTATATTCCCCAAAGAGAATTTCCAACCATTCGCCGACAGGTACGAGACCATGAACCGGAGCTTGCCCTGTTTGTACCAGATGATAATCCCCTGATTTTCTACAAGCAACTTGCCTGGATAGCGCCCCACTGGCTGAAACCGGGAGGGTGCTTAATGGTGGAAATACATGCAGACTTTGGGAGAGAGGTGAAATCACTGTTTCAGGATGCTGGCCTAACCGACGTATCCCTGCTCCGGGATCTCGCGGGTAGAGATAGAATTGTAAAAGGGAGAGTTTAGTGCTTTGCATTCGTGATTTCCCGCTCTGCGGGATTTCGCTGTACTCAACGTGATTGAAAGTGTTACTGGTCAGCATTTTATACGACTTGGGAATGAGTAATTTCTTAATTCCGAAGACACTGGTGCGTGAAGGGAATATGTAGAAGGTCTGAACGTTGAGACCCATACCACACACTTTCATTTACACTATCGGGCTCAATCGACAGGATGCCCCCGGTTTTCCTCTATTTTTGACCATTGACAAATGATCAAATACAGGACAGCCAAAAGGTCCTTAATTTTGTGTCATGTCTATCCCTTCTCTACTCGGTCAGATCATTTTCTTCAATCATCACCGTGGTTTTGGACGCATACGGTGTGATGAAATCGACGAAACTGTATTTGTGCATTTTAGTGCCATTGAAGGGGAATCCCGAGTCCTGGTTCCTCACGAACTGGTACGATTTGACTATCAGGAAAACCCCAAAGGGCCTCGTGCTACACGTGTTCAGCGTCTGAGTCAGCGGTTACGGGGTAATATTTTGCAACTAAAGAGAGGAAAGGGCCAGGTAAGTGCTTTGCCCGGAGGACAGCGATTTGATTTTGAAATTGAAGACCTGATCGGGGGCAAGGAAGACGAAACATCCCCGGGAGTAGCAGTAGAATTCAGCCCCTTTGATGCCCACACGGCCAAGGAACTTGTGATTGTAGATCCTCGCGCTCCCCTCGCACAGTTTAGTGCCCTCCCTAACTGGCAGGCCCAGCTTCAGCGACTTGAAGGACAGTTATTACCAGAAACCTGGGGGCCCATGGGCTACTCCTCCCAGACTGTCCTGGGGGTTTATCTGCACCGAACTTTTGCCAGGCTCAAGGAAGAAAATAAAATCGAAAGGGGTCGGACTGACCAGGGACAGGCCATTGCGGTATTCAATACGGGCCTGTTGGCACAGGACCATCAGGCAGTTGTGGCGGTCATGAAAGTGAATGAGCAGCCCTACAAGGTAAAGGGCAAAAACCACCTTCCTCGCCCCAAGTGGGAGTTTGCAGGTTTTGTGGGAGAAAATCATCCCCTACTCCAGCACCTGGAGCATCCCCCCAGTCCCCCATACTACCATGAGCAGCCAGATGCACTGGTCTATGATCCCACCAGGCCCATCGAGGTAGCCTGGTCAGATCTGCTGACAGACAAGGAACAGACAAGCATGGGAGTTGAGGTCCTTGACCGGGCGCTCAGGGCATCCGAGCGAAGGGCCAAACTGGACTTTGGGAGGGTTGTCCCTGGTTATTATGCTGGCGAAGTGAGGCTTTTTCTTCCCATAGCCCTTTCTCATCAAGCTCCACCGAGCCTCGTTGCCGTGCTAAATCGCATTCCACATCGGTATGAAGTGATTGACATAATTTCCCGATCAGAAGCCTACCCATTGGCTCGACAAATCGGCCCCATCCACAGCACCTGGCTATCCCCTGGCCCCAGTTCATCGGTACCCAACCGCCAACTTCAGAAAAGCTAACCCATTCAATCCGGTTTCATTTTGCTTTGGGTTCTGAAGTTTGAGGCTAAAGGACTAGATTTGCCGCTACACTTTTATTTGACACATGATCTTATCGGACGCAAAAATCCTGGACGAAATCGAAAAGGGGAATATCGTGATAGAACCCTTTCGTCGGGAAAACCTCGGCAGTAACAGCTATGACGTCCGCCTGGGTAAGTACCTGGCGGTGTATAAAGACCGCGTGCTGGACGCCAAAGCACATAATCAGATTGAAGAAGTAATTATCCCGCCGGAGGGCCTGGTCCTGGTGCCCAATACCCTGTACCTGGGAGTTACAGAAGAATATACAGAAACCCACAGTCATGTACCTTTCCTGGAAGGTAAGAGCAGCATCGGACGGCTGGGCATCCATATCCATGCAACGGCTGGAAAGGGAGACGTTGGATTTTGCAATACCTGGACCCTTGAGATCACGGTAGCCCAGCCGGTACGGGTGTACGCTGGTATGCCCATCGGCCAGTTGATCTACTTCGCGCTGGACGGTGATGTGATCAATCCCTATCGGGACAAGGGTAGCGCTAAATACACCGATCGTACGGACCGACCGGTTGAGTCGATGATGTGGAAGAACAAGTTCTGATCATTGGTCATTTAAGCCAAACATGGGTAGGCATAAACTAAAAAACAGCATGAGACTTCATTAGAAGCTTCATGCTGTTTTTTTTGTGCGGTATGCAGTTCGATCAGCCTAAGGCAAAGTACGAATTACGAATTCTTCTCCTTAGAACTTAATCTCTTCGTCCCGCTCATTGTAATATTTCACCGTTGTAAACGCCAGCGAATGGTCCTGTTTGATGCGAATCCACTTCCAATAGGTATGGAACCAAGTGAACTGTGGACTTTTCAGACCACCTCGCTTTAGGTAGGCAGCCACATAAGGGTTGGCCTTCAGGGTAAGTTTCTTCTCCTTGTTCTGGCGAATGAGGAAGTCAATGTTGTTGGTAATGTCATCTGCAATCAGGATAGACGACTGCATCTTACCCGTCCCGTTACAACTGGGGCAGACTTCCGTAGTTTGAATGTTGAGCTGGGGTCTGACCCGCTGACGGGTAATCTGAACCAGCCCGAACTTACTCATCGGCAGGATGGAATGTTTGGCGCGATCATCCTTCATCACCTTACGCAGGTGATCATTCAGGATACGGCGGTTTTCGGATTTTTTCAGGTCGATAAAGTCAACAACGACGATACCTCCCATGTCACGCAGGCGCAGTTGCCTGGCGATCTCGGTCGCAGCTTCCAGATTGGTTTTAAGAGCGGTCTCTTCCAGGGTCTGGTTTCGCAGGTTTTTGGAGCCGGAGTTAACGTCGATGACGTGCATGGCCTCCGTATGCTCGATGACCAGGTATGAGCCATTGGCCATAGAGGCGATCTTCCCAAAGGATGCCTTGATCTGCTTTTCTATGCCATAGGCATGAAAAAGCGGGGCTTTGCCTTTGTAGAGCTTCAGAGACTTTAGATTCTCGGGCTGATGAGCCTTCAGGTAACTACTGATCTCATGGAACGCATTGGGGTCATCCACCTGGATGGTGTCAAACCCCTGGCTCAGCATGTCGCGCAGCAGTCCTGTGGCACGGTTGGTTTCACTTAGCACCTTGGTGGGTGCCTTGGCACGTGGCAAAGAACGCAGCATGTCCATCCATCGGTCCATGATATCCGAAATATCGCGGCTGAGGGTGGCTGCATCCTTTCCTTCTGCTGCCGTCCGGACGATCAGTCCAAAATGGGCGGGGCAGAGGCTTTCTGAAAGTACTTTGAGGCGACGGCGCTCCTGGTTGGAGCGAATTTTCTTGGATACGGTTACACCCCGTCCAAAGGGCACCATGACGACATACTGTCCCGGTAATGAAATCTCACTGGACAGCCGCGGACCCTTGGTAGAGATGGGCTCTTTGACAACCTGAACCAACACATCCTGCCCGGCTTTCAGGACCTCCTGCATCTTGCCATGCTTGTTGATGTCCTTTACCGGATTGATTTTTTCAAGAAATTCCAGATCATCATTACGGTTCTGCTTGGCAGCCCGCATGTATTTCAACAGGGATTTGATCTGTGGTCCCAGGTCAAAATAGTGCAAAAAGGCATCTCGTTCGTGGCCTACATTCACAAAAGCGGCGTTCAGGCCAGCCACAATCTTGGTTACCTTTCCTAAAAAGAGGTCGCCCACGGCAAATTCCTCTTCGAGCTTTTCATGATGCAGCTCGACGATTTTCTTGTCCTGGACAATGCCTATTCGTAATCCGTCGTCGCTTCTACTGACAACTAATTCATTCACTCGCGCTTTAGAGTTATGCTTACTAACGCTGCCCAAGGGAAATAAACGAAAATTCCCCTTACAGCGAGGAGCTGAAGGAAGTAACTGGTACTAAGGATAGTAAGCGGGTGAATACTTGAAAGAGAAAAAATAATGCTATAGATCGGAATTGAATTCCAAAAAGGAGCCAGTAGGCCAGAGAAAAGCGTGGTCCGGATGTTGCGGTCACCAACTGGAAGAATAGGAACCGCGGTATGGAGCCAGCTTTTATGGTATAAATACTCCAGCCTACTGGGCAGTATTATTTCTTCTTCTTATGACGGTTTTTTCTAAGGCGCTTTTTACGCTTGTGAGTAGCGATCTTATGACGCTTACGCTTCTTTCCACACGGCATAGTTTCCTATATTTTGATGTTTAAAAATCAATTGAGTTGGCCGAGCAGGTCTTCTGCTTCCTCCTTCAGGTTTTCAGAAGGAGATTCAGCGACGACTTTCTCCAAAAGGGATCGAGCCCGGTCATTTTCGCCATTTTGAGCGGCAGCTATTGCCAGCCCATACATGGCAGGATAATAATCCTCATCTATTGAAAGAACTGCTTCAAAGCGCTCTATGGCTTTGTCGACCTGTCCGGTCTGTAATGAAAACTGCCCGAGGCGATACTGAGCCTCCAGATTGGCAGGATTGATTTCTACGACTTTTCGCACGGTAAGGATACCCTGCATGGGTGCCACCGCACGAATATATGCAAGCCCCAAACTTAACAGGGCTTCTTCATTTTCTGGTTCACGTTCTACCACTGGTTCTAACATGCCAACCGCGAGGCGGCCAAACCGATTTACCAGTGATGTATCTCCCTGAATGGCTTCTGTTTCCATCGCCATCCGGCTGATCACACCTGCCTCCACACGATTGGGCAGGTTGTCATCCAAAGTAACCTTCTGTACAGCATATTCAGCTGCAAAGATGTACTGTTGTGCAGTCAGCAGTCGGTTGATGATGGAATCAAGCAGGGAGAGTTTCTCACTCTCTTCAGCTGTTTCCAAACCTTCCAACCAGATCTGAGTCTGCTCATCAGGGGTGAATTCCGGAAGATCCGAAGCTGCATCTGCTGGTACTGCTTCCTCCTCACTTATGGTTGCGGTTGCTTCATTGTTCAGATTGGTTTTATCTGCAAAGAACAACAGAAAAAACAGCGCAACGCCCACTCCCACGATCACAATCCTCAACAGTAAGTCTCGGTTCATAAAGTCCTAACTCTTTTGAATCTACTCCTGTCCCAAAGAGTCTGGATCAATGTCCGCGCTCTTAACCTTCTCAACAAAGACCTTTGCAGGTTTGAAGCTGGGAACATTGTGAGCGGGAATGACAATAGACTTATTTTGGGAAATGATCCTTCCGACCTTTTCCTTACGATGCTTCACGACAAAGCTCCCAAAACCACGAACGTACACGTTCTCCCCTTTTGCCAAAGAATTTTTGACTACAGAGAAAAATGCTTCCAGGGATGAAGCAACTTCAGCTTTATTCATCCCAGTCTTTTGGGCTATTTCAACGATTACTTCTGCCTTAGTCACAAGCTGGAGGGTTAACTGTTTGTGAAAGATGTCCAACCACGGAAGATTAGACAACCGCTCGGCAAAAATAGCAGAGGAACCCCGAATGACAAAACATTTTCATTCAAAATGGATTAGGAATGCGCTTAGACCTCCCTTATTTTGAGGAACTTAGCCATTTTTAGCCTCCAACCTCTACTCCAACTCCCCAAAAATTGAATATTGGCCAAGAGATTGTTCACTGGTACCAACAGCATGGACGAGAGCTCCCATGGAGAGATACCCGTGAGCCATACCGCATCTGGATTTCGGAAGTAATCCTGCAACAAACCCGCATAGAGCAGGGAATAGCGTACTTTTATCGCTTTATCGAGCGTTTCCCGGACGTTAACTCTCTGGCCGCTGCCGACCAGGATGAGGTACTCAAATACTGGGAAGGTCTGGGTTATTACAGCCGTGCAAGGAACCTCCACCATGCTGCCAAAACCATTGCTTACGATTTGGATGGAAAATTTCCTGCACATCATACAGAACTTATCAAACTCAAGGGAATAGGACCCTACACTGCACGTGCTGTGGGGTCTTTTGCGTTTGATAACCCGGTAGGTGTGATCGACGGCAATGTCCTACGGGTAATGGCTCGTTATCTGGGTGACCCCAGTCCTATTAATCAGCCTGCTACCCGCACCCGTTTCCAAAAGGTGATAGACCAATGGGTAGAGGGGGTAGATTCCCGCCTGTTCAATTTCGGAATCATGGATCTGGGATCGACCGTCTGTACCCCCACTCAGCCAGGCTGTCTGATCTGTCCGCTGGTAGAAAATTGTGAGGCATATAAAAAGGGACTGATCCAGACCTTACCCTTCAAAGAAAAAAAACTCAAGCGCAAGACTCAATACCTCCACTTTTACCTCGTTACCAACTCAGCGGGGCAGATCGCCATCCGACAGCGGCCCGAGGAGGGCATATGGGGTGGATTGTGGGAGATCCCGAATGAGGAAGTATCAAGAGAAACCTGGAATAGCAAACAGGACCCTCACGAGGGAGACTGGGTCATGAAATTCAAGCATGTCCTGACCCACAGAGACATGATGATCAGCGTCTATGAGTTGCCAGAAGATCAGGTCCCTGAATATCAACATCTCAAATTCATCTCACGACAGGAAATTCCTATATTTGCCTTCGCAAAAGCAGTGCTGAAAATCTTTGATCAATGGCAACAAATGGGTTAAACCGGGTATCGTTAATCGGGGTAGTGGGATCCTCTCCCCGGATGAACTATTCTCCCAAGGGCTTTCCCCTGACACGTCTTCCCCTGGCGGTCACCGATGCCACAGAGGATGCTGAATCACCTACGGAGTGGATGGTCGTGGAATTTGAGGGAAATCTGGCCGAGCAAAGCGCCCGTTTGGAAAAAGGAACTTCGGTCTATGTAGAAGCCCGGATTCACAATCATTCCCGATCTCAATCGTCTCCCACTCTGTCCCTGAGAGGAACCCGGATTCAGGTACTTTCGCTTCCCCGGCAGAAAACAGAGGCTGCTCCATTCGCCCAGTTTTCCAACGAAGAATCATCTTCAAAGGCCAAGGACGATGCATTGCCATTTTAATCTCATAAATTCATCCTTCTCGCCCTGAGCTAGCATGAGATTTTGTTTCACCTAATCACAAAACTGTGGACCCAGAGCCTGGGACTTTATTGTCGCTACTATCCCTTATCGCTGAATTACCTGCTTACACAGGAATAATAGGTCAATTTATTCTGTTTGCCGTCCTCATCATGGGATCATTCATGGCCTCAGGGGCGGAAGTAGCGTTTTTTTCGCTGACCAAATCGGAGATAGAGGAGTTTAGGGAAGACAGCAAAAGTGAATCCCAGCGGATATGGCAGCTCATCAGTGACAGCAAACGCCTGCTCGCGACAATCCTGATCACCAATAACTTTGTCAACGTGGCGGCCATCCTTGTGGCCTCCAACCTGTTGAGACACTTCGGAGAACAGTACGTCTGGGGAGAGGAAGTGCAGATATTCCTGGAGGTAATTCTCATCACCGCGCTCTTGCTGCTATTTGGAGAGATCGTGCCAAAGGTCTATGCCGCCCGCAACCGCATGAGGCTGGTCAACCTACTGGCCATGCCCCTGATGGTAATACGCTACCTGGTCAAGCCCCTGGCCTGGGTATTAATCAACGGCACCCGCTTCATCGACCGGCGGGTCAAGCTCTACGAGGAATCTACCTCCCTGGAAGACCTGCGGCAGGCCATCGACCTGACCACTGCCCGTACCGAGGAAGAGCAGGATGAACAGGACATCCTCAAGGGCATCGTCAATTTTGGCAACATCACCGTTCGTACCATCATGAAGGCGCGTGTGGATGTGAAGGCAGTCGATATTGAAACTCCTCTACCGGACCTGATTGATTTTATCCGGGAGAACAACTACTCCCGCCTGCCAGTTTACGAGGAGAACCTGGACAACATCAAGGGCATCCTCCACATCAAAGACCTGCTGCCCTATTTGAAGGACGATCACCTGGAGCTCAAACTTGGCGAAGTACTGCGAGATGTTTACTTCGTCCCTGAAAGCAAGAAGATTGATACCCTGCTGGAAGAGTTCAAGACCAATCATAGCCACATGGCTGTGGTAGTAGATGAATTCGGGGGCACAGCCGGCATTGTGACCCTGGAAGATGTGATCGAGGAGATTTTTGGGGAGATCAATGACGAATTTGATTCCGAAGACTGGGTATATACCAAGCTCTCGCCGGACACCTATATCTTCGAGGGCCGTATCGCCCTCAACGATGTCCGCAAGATCCTCAGCCTCGATGACCAGGAGTTTGAGGATGCCCGCGGCGACAGCGATAGCCTGGGAGGATTAATCCTGGAATTACACGGAAAAATCCCAACCGTAGGTGAAGTAATCGTATATAAAAATTACGAGTTACATGTGGAGTCGGTGAGCCGCAACCGCATCGCCATGGTCAAGATGAAGATATTGCCGGAGGAGGAAGATGGTCATTGATCAGGAGAGACCTTTCTCAACAACCGCTGTTTTTCGGCTCAATGAACGCTTTCCTTTGAATACTGTAAGCACATTTTCGATGTCATATCGCTTGTATCTTTTCCCGCTGCTAATCTCCCTTCTGCTGCTCTCAGCCTGTGAGGAATATATTCCCACAGCACGTCCAAGGGCCTATCCCCGGATTGACCTGCCCGCTCAGGCAGACCGAAGCTATAGTCGACTGGAGAGCAGCACCTGCCCCATTAGCATAGAGTTGCCCGACGCTGGAAAGATCACGCGAAATCTGGTAGATTCCTGCTGGGTAGATATCTCCTTTGAAGCATATGCCCTTACCTGGCACCTGACCGTACGGGATATTGCTCCTGGTCCGGAAGGCGTCGCTCCCTACCTGGAGGATCACCGCAAGCTGGTGTATAAACACAGCAAAAAGGCCAGCCGCATTGAGTCTGAGCCCTTTGAGGGTCCAAATGGCAATGGGTTCTGGTTTGATATTTACGGGGAGGTCGGTACTCCGACTCAGATCTTCATGACCGATCCGCAGGAGCGGTATAGCCTGGTACTTTCATTTTACTACCAGACTGCCACAGCCCGTGATTCGCTGGCACCCATCACCCAATATATGAAGGAAGAAATGCAGCATGCCATTTCGACCATAGAATGGAAGTATTAATCAATTTTCATTGGTCACTGAACATTGCTCAGTTATTCTGCCTACTTCCTGACCAATGTTCCCTGATCCCTGATCCCTGAACTATGTACGCAGACCTTATAAAAGATAAATTTCCCCAGGACGAGAAAAATGGCCTCTATAAATACCCCAATTTACCTGCTGTCAAACTGGGAAAGATCCTGATCAAAGATCGCCGCATATCCAGCCCAAATGATGTGATGGCCATGCACCATTACTCAGGGTTTCTGGGGGATGGGACGGTTTTGTTTACAAAAGACCGCTGCTACTACGATGGGGGGTCATTTTTACTGGAAGATGTCCGCGAGATTCAGGTCAAAGGCAGCAAAATGACGGTCTTTGCCAATCAACAGGCCCAGTTTGTGCCGCATCAGCTCTCGGTAAAAAACGAGCAGGTAGCCCAGACACTGCAACGCATCCTGGAGCGCATGGCCTCCTACGACCCCAAAGCCGAGAAGCTGGTCGAAAACGCCTACGAGGGCTACTCCAACACTGAGCTCGACTGGCTCAACCTCCGCGACGAAATCATGCGGACCATTGACCTGCTCTACGATCGCTATCAGGACGGTAAGCTCTCCCTGCTGGAGTATGAAACCAAAAAAGAGGAATTACTGGGCAGACTGTAGCCATTTTTCATGGTTCAGGGTGCCTTGATCAGTAACATAGGGAGTCCGTGATCTTTGTTTTCAATGAAAATTGATCCAAGAAAAAGCCCCACCCTTGCGGGCGAGGCCAAGCTAATTGTCCTGTGAGAACAGCTGTAAGTCTATGGACAGGGGCCTTCTGATACGTTAATCGTCGGTGGTACGACAGGGGTCTAGGGCGAGGTCCACGAGACTGTAGTTCCCAATTAGGGTGGTGCCGATTCCACAATCCTTCACGATTTGGTTCTGAATCCCTCCGGCGATGTAGGTATTGCTTACGGCGGCCGGCCGCAACCCGAGAAAATCACTTTGGATATCTCCGGTAAAATCAAAATCGTAGGAGGCGGCATTGGAGGATCCATTCCCCACTAACAGGTTATCCTCTGCCCCATCTGTGATGAGGTAAGTGGCTAGTGCGTGGCTATCACCATCATTGCCTACCGTTATCCAGTCAATTGCAGGAATCTGGGCCCCCACAATGTTGTTTCCCGGCATAGCAAAAAAGCCATCGGGCCATTTACAGAAGATGTATCCATAATTACCGCCCTGGGTCTCATTGCCCACCATCAGGCCATTTTCTTCACAGACAAAGAAGCAGGTTTCAAAGTCGCGGATCTCATTGCGGAACAGTTTAGCGCGCTCCCCACTGAAATGGTATAGACCAGTACTAAATACCCCTTTGTCCAGAGGACCTTCGATTACATTTCTGGTAATCAGCAGGTGGTCTGCGTCTTGACTCCAGATACCACTGTAAAAGTCGGTAAACGTATTGCCCCTCAGGTACACACGGTCGCTATTTAGTACGGAGATACCGACCCCTCCTACTCCGCTGGCTGGCACAAACTCCAGGTTTCTGACCTGGACAAAGTCAGCACCGTTGATGAAAAGAGCTGCCGGAAACTCCGCAGGAAAACCGGTGATTTCAGGATTTTGAGTAGCGCTCTGGATCACCGCCCCCTTTTTCCCGATGATGCGCACCGGATGGGTCACAGTTACAGTGCCGGACTCGTAATGCATCCCGGACTGTACGATCACCTTGCCCCAGGGACCAGCCTGGGCGATCGCGGCCTGCAGGCCATCGACAGAGCCAGCAGGGAGGGTAACCACCGACTTTTCGTTGCTATAGTTTGGGTTGTTGAGGATCTCTGCCTCAGCTTCGGCGATTTCGGACTCGGCTTCTGCGAGATAGACTTCTGGGTCAGTTTCCAGGTTTTCAGACTCTGAGACGGGCGCCTGCTCCTGCTGACAGGCCATAAAGGTCAAGGTCAGGGCAATTCCGACTGCCCAAAGAATTCTTTTGGTTAGCATGACGTATGGTTTTAAGATTTAAGAATTAGTAGCCTCCCCCTGAGGAGGAGGCTACACATGGTGCGGGTTTGAATGGGGAGATCTGCTGCAGGACCTATACAAGCCGCTGCATACTTTGTGTGGGAATCCAGTGGAATGAGTTCGACGTTTCCCGCTTCGCGGGATTTCGAATTCCTTGCCCTAGAAACAGGGATCTACGTTGAGATCGACCTGATTGCCACCGATGATGGTATTGCCGACTCCGCAGTCTTTGACCTGAATGTTGGGCTCTGAACCTGCAATGAAGAGGTTGTCGAAGGTAACGGGTGCAACGGGTACCAGGGGATCCAGCCGCGTAGTCGCTCCCACAAACTCTACCTCATACAGCAAACAGTTCGACGCAGCATTGCTGACCAGGGTACAGTTGTTGGAGCCATCGATTACGAGGTGCCCAATGACGTGGTTGTTAGCCGTATTCCGTACTCCCAACCAGTTTTTGGCAGGAATCGAGGCTCCTACGGGTGTTCCATCTGGTTGCAGAACCAGATTGGCACTATAGGTACAGTAAATAAACCCTACCTCACCTCCTTCAGAGGTATTTTTCAGGTAAATGCCCCTTTCATCGGAGACAAAGAAGTTGCCCTGGTAGTCTTCAGCATAGTTGTCAAACACCCGGGCGTTGCGGCCAGTGGCTACGGTGAAGCCATAGCTGCCATAGCCAGTGAAGCCTTCGGAATAAAGCCCCTCGGCCTCATTTTTGATGATCGTAGCAAAGTCAGATTCGTGGATGATCACCGCATTCAGGTAGCTGCTAAACGAGTTGCCGCGGATATACACATGGTTTGAATTGACAGCCAGGATGCCGGTACTCCCCTGTCCGGTGGTTGGGTCAGGAACAAAATCCAGGTTGCGCACTTGCACGAAGTTGGCATCTTTGACAAAAATGGCGGGGTCTGCCACGAAAGGGATCCCCGAGAGGATGCTCTGTGGATCAGAGGGCAGGACGGTAGTGGTCTGTATGACCGCTCCCTTCTTCCCGATGATGCGTACAGGATGGGTCACAGTCACAGTGCCTGATTCATAATGCATACCAGATTGTACGACCACCTTGCCCCAGGGACCAGCCTGGGCGATCGCGGCCTGCAGGCCATCGACAGAGCCAGCTGGGAGGCTGACCGCGGCCTTTTCGTCGGTGTAGTTGGGGTGATGGAGGATTTCGTTCTCTGCCTCGGCGATGGCAGATTCTGCCTGGTCGATGTAGTATTGAGGGTCAGTCTCTACCTCTGGGCCTTCGCCCACGGGGACTTGCTCCTGCTGACAGGATACGAAGATGACGCTGACACATAGGATGGTCAGCCACGCAGATAGCTTTTGCATGGGAAATAAAGTTTAGGGGTAAAGCATACCTATCCAGTGGCTTCATTCTCCAAATTTGCGAATGAGCCAAGACCTGTGGTCTACTAAGAATTGGGATGCGAGTAAATATTTTCCCTCACAAAATATATATATCGAATACATTTCCCATGGCACAGGCTGACAATTTCATGCACATATATTCTTTTTTTTCCGCTTCCTTCTATGCCTCTGTATTTGCGGTCAAATGCAAGAATAGGGCAACCCCAGTTGGAATTGCCCTCCTTAGTCCTAACGCGATAGTTGTAAGCATACGAAGGACAGGGGTAAAGAACGATGTCGTGTAATGCCTATCCCTGATGTCTCCAGACCTGGGGAATGAACCGATCGCGGATCGCCTGGACCATCTGTGAGGCACTTGCGTACCCCACCTCACTTGCAACCTCTGCTACGGACCAGTTGGTTCTGCTTAACAATTCTCTGGCTATCCTCAGCCTGATGGTCAAAATGTAGTCATCGGCTGTGTAGCCAGTAATGGCCATTAACTGCCGGTTCAGCATCGACAATTCTACCTGCATGACATCGCAAAGATGTTCTTTTCCAAAATCTGGATCAGAAAGCCGGTTCAGGACTGAAGCTTCAACAGCCCGCTCAAAAGGGTGCTGGTCAGGAGGGGGAGACATATGATAACGTGAGTTTCGGGTTTTACTCAACTGATTTTAGGCAGAAACTCGATAGCGGG
>CAYFIR010000023.1:0-58990 GCA_964343195.1 uncultured Bacteroidia bacterium
CACTCTAAAATAGACCGCTCTTCGCTACTTTTTCTTTTTTTGTCTAGGAGTATGAGCAAATACCTTTTCTCGTATGGTACACGTATATTGAATCCAAGAGAGAATGATTATGGCACTCATCATCAGCGACGACACCCTAGCTCAAGCCCAACTATCAGAGCAAAACCTGCTTATCGAGCTGGCTTGCTACCTCTATGAGAAAAAGCGTTTGAGCATGGGTAGGGCTAGGGGACTAGCTGGATTAGACCATGCAGCTTTCTTGAAAGAACTAGGCGCACGTGGCATCGAACAGCATTATACACGACAAGACCTTGATATTGACCTAAAGAATCTTGGGATCGAGCTATGATGATCGTCAGTGACACCAGTTCTATTACCAGCCTCTTTCAAATCCAGCGTCTGGAATTGCTAAACGATTTATTCGGAACAATCACCATTACCCCTGCGGTGAAACGCGAGTTATATGTAATCAGCGAACAAGCCACCTTCATCGACCAACTTGACTGGATACAGGTAGTAAATCCGAATGACCAGAAAATGGTATTGACCCTGCTCGAAACACTAGACTTGGGTGAAGCAGAATCTATTGCCCTTGCGTTGGAAAAGCAGGCTCAGTTACTCGTAATAGACGAGTTCCGAGGGAGACAGGTCGCGCGGGAACACGGAATAAAGATTGTCGGGGTTCTTGGCCTATTGATCCAGGGAAAACAACGGGGACTCATTTCTAGCGTCAAGTACGAGATTGAGAAGCTAACGGCAATCGGCTTCCGCCTCAATCAACACTTGATAGATGAGGTCCTGGAAAAATTGGGAGAAGTGTAAGGAGCACTACGACCTCTCCCTGCAGGTCGGTGAGCTGGTGCTTTTCCCAGCCGTTCGTGAGGCAGAAGCGGAGACCATCATCGCCGCCCCCGGCACAAGCTGCCGCCATCAGATCGCAGATGGGACAGGAAAGAAAGCGAAGCATCCGGTAGAGGTGTTGTGGGAGGCGCTGAGGTAATTCGAAATTGGGAATTTGTGATTCGTGATTGGGAATTCGTGATTAGGATTATACAAAACTTGCCATAACTCCCTGATGTCCTCTTACAGCTTCGATGAAAGCGACCTCGTAGAGGTCCAACCTTTGTAGCCAGTGAGCCACCCAAGAGGTACCGACCCCAGAGGGGTCGCACCTGATAAGCAAATTTTGTACGCTCCTAATTCGTAATTGGGGTGCTGGTGAATCTCCCCTTTTGGCACATCTCGGGTAGATTTTCGTATCTTCCATTATGAACGAACTTCAGCAACACATCTTGACCTTATCTTCCAGTGAGCGACTCCGTTTAGCGAGTTTTATCCTCGCTTCACTTTCGGAGGAAGAAATCACTGATGCCACTCAGATTCCAGCCCAATGGATTGCAGACGCACAAGCAAGCGTCTCAGCAGCGAAACAGGGTGATACACCGACCTACAACTGGGAAGAAGTAAAAGCCCGTTTCTATGGCCGCAAGTAGCCGCTAGCAATTGGTTGTTATCCAAGAGGCCAGCGACGATATCTGCGAGCTTTTTGAATTTTATGAAGGGCTTTGGAAGATTAGTTTATAGATGCCATTGGAGAATGCCTCCTTGACATTGAGGCGAATCCACTAAAATGGTAGTTTGCATATTCTAAACAGGCGCGAATCCGGAGAGCTTTGATTCGAAAGCCACCCGCAGTCATTTTTTATGAGGTGGATGGCATGAAAATATACATAGCTCGGGTAAAGGATACTCGAAGTGATTGGCGGTAAAAACCTCCTCCCTTCAGTCCCATTCATATGAACCTCTTCGAAGACCTCTTCCAGGGCATTTTTGAAATCATCTTTCAGACCATCCTCCTCGGCAGCCTTCGTGCTATAGGAGCCAGTATCAAATGGCTCATCCGGTGGGGCAAGAAGCCATTCGTCGAAATTTTGGAAGAAGACTGGAATGGACGGCTGGGTTTGCTGATCGTGGCATTAGCGGTAGCTCTTGGGATCTGGTTAGGGACATAGGTCCCAGGACTGTTATGAGACTGGAAAATCAGGTGGGGTTTGGGTTTGAAACCCCGAACCACCTCAACTCCGAACTACCCTACCCCTTCTTCCTCACCCACTCCACAAATTTCTTGATTTCGTCCTGTTCCAGCAGGGCCTCGCGGGTGTTGTAGTGGCGACCTAGCTCTTTTTCAGTGAAGGAAACATGAATATGGCGGTGGCAGTCCCGACACACTTCGATGCCACGGGTCTTCATGTCCATTTTGTCATGAAAGTTCTTCTGGAACCACTTGTTGCGGTGGCACTTGCGGGGGATCAGATGGTGAAAGGTCAGGGGCTTTTCCCGGCCGCAGAGGGAGCAGCCGGGGCTGTTATCATTGGTTTCGGACATATCCATTCGGGCAAAAAGCCATTTTTACCTGATTAACAGGGGAGCACCGGTGGTTGTTAATCCCAGCCTGAGCCAGTACACACCGGGAGCGACCGGAGGCAGTGAGATAATCTGTTGGCCACGCTCGATTCGCTGTGTCATGTGCACCCGTCCCTGAGCGTCAAGAAGGTAGAGCTGTGTGCTTTCCGTACCACGCCAGTTGACGGTCAGGGCCTCCTGTGCCGGATTGGGATAGAATGAAAGCCCCTGCTCAGCCAATGACTGCTGCCTGATGCTCGCCACCGTCTGCTGCGTAGCTTCGATGGCCGCCATGGCGTCCAGCTTTCCGTAGCCCCAATAGCGGTTGGGTACGGCTCCGGTGAAGGCATCGCTGCGGGCCGTTTGGTGCAGGATGTTGCGTACCTGCTCGTAGGTCAGGTTGGGGTTGACCTCCAGCATCAGGGCGATGAAACCCGTGAGAATGGGGGCAGAAGCACTGACGGCATTTTGCAGGCCATAGTAGCCGTTGCTGTTCTCGGCGATGTTGAAGCGAAACTGCGAATAGTAGGTGCCGGGAGTATAGGCTCCAATGTTCAGTTCTCCCGGAACGGCGACATCGACGCCCAGACGTCCGTCCAGGGTAGGCCCGGCGCTGCTGCCGATCCACAAATCCCCCTGAGCGCCCTGCCCGCCCCGATGACGGGCAAAACCATCAATGTCGGTATATGTACTGTCGTAAACATAATCCGTCGGCACAATCACGTTGTAAGCCGAGGCATAATCATTGATGCTGCCTCCGTCAAATACGCTGTTCAGGAACCCATTGGCATTGTAGTATCGAGCAGGGTTGAGCGACGAAGCAATTTTTCCATCTGAAATGGAGGTGCCGATGAATCGCAACACATAGGTCCCGGTATCGGCCTTGAAATCGATTAGGATCTGTCGCTGCGAATTGTTTGAACCTGAAAAATCCACGTCGCTTCCCTGGTGATAATAGGACAAAAAAGGCAGGAACACCTGCTCGGCACTTTGCTCCGTAGCGGGGCCGTTGAAAGTTCCCACGGTGGAACCATTGGGCAGGTCGATCTCCAATTCCAACTGATCCGTGTTTTCGTACCAGGCATCGAAACGCAGGTTGCCAGTAGTCGCCTTCCGGAAGGAAATTTCCAGGGTGTCGCCTGTTGCAAGGCTGTCGACGGCGCGATTGGGCGAACCGCCATCATCGCCTACCCCACACACCAGGATTCGCCCCGGAGCGGCAAACTCCGCCATTGCACGCGAAACCTCACTGCTGCCGTCCGTCGGTCCACCAATGGAGCCAAGATTTAGCAGGGCCACGCAGGGTAGGCCGAGTTCCTCGGCTTTATCAGCCACGAATTGCAGCGCGATGGAAATGTAACTGGGATCGAAGAAATTGTTTTGCCCGGCAATGTTACCGGTCGGTGGGAAGTAATCCTCATTTACCTTCACCGAAATGATGGTAGCCCCGTGCGCTACCCCACGATAGGGAGCACCTGCCATGGCACTGCCATCCCCTGCTGCCAGCCCCGTACAGGCAATCCCATGCCCAAATCGGTCCATCGTCGGCAGGGAATCCCCGCCATCCAATGCCGCGTCGATCTGAGTACGCGAGTAAATCGTGCCTACACCGTAAGGGTTCTCGGGATCATTGGCACCACTCGGATCGACCATATCGAAAATGTAAGCGATGCGGGTATCGCCATTCTCATCGATGAAGTCGGGGTGCTCGTAGTCGATGCCACGCTCGATCAGGGCCACGATGACGCCCTCGCCATTCAGGTTGTACTGGCTGTACACCTGGTCGAGGCGGGTTTCAGCGCGGAGGTTGTCACCCTGAGTTTGGGCGTGGAGGAGGCCGGTAAGGCTGGTTAGGAGGAAGAAGATGAAGTATCGCATGGGGGTGTCATTGATCATTGGTCAGTGTAGAAAAAGTGATCAGTGGTCATGGTGATCGGTTGTGCTTCGCTTTTGCTGCCTTTCGAATTGCCTGTTCAAGCTACCCTGGGAATTACGAAGTACGAATCACGAATTATAGCCTCACCACCTCACCGCTCTCGCTGCTTTTGACGGCAGCTTCGATGATGGCGATGACGTCACGGGCTTCTTTGGCGGTTACGGGTAGGGGCTGTCCGTTTCGGATGGCCTGGTACATGCCTGCGTAAAAGTGCAGGTAATTGCCTTGTAAGGAGGTGATGCGCCCTTCGAAGTCGAGGCCATTTAGCGTACAACTGAGGGTGCCCCAGTCAGCTTCGGCTTCTGTTCCCCAGTCGGGGGAAAGGGGCAGTTTCCCTGCATTCAGGTCATCTTCCTGCGGGTCGAGGCCATATTTCATGAAGGTTCCTTTTCTGCCCCGAAGGCGGTAGCGCGGCTCGGGAATGCGCACGAGGTAGCTGGCTCTCAGGAAAGCCTTTCGATCCGGATAGCGGAGCATCAGGTCAAACTGATCCGGGACGGTCACGCCCGCACGTTGCTTTCGCAGGTCGGCAAACACCGCCTCCGGCCAGCCGAACAGTTGCAACGCCTGATCGATCAGGTGCGAACCCAGGTTGTAAAGGATGCCCGTTCCGGGTTTCTGTTCTTCCTTCCAGCCCTGCTTTTTCTCTGGACGAAAGCGGTCATAGTGTGCCTCATATTCCAGCACTTCGCCCAAATAACCATCTTCCACCACCTTCTTCACCGTCTGAAAGTCACTGTCCCAGCGCCGGTTGTGGTACACTGAAAGCAACAGTCCCTTTTCTTTTGCCAGGGCAATCAGTTTATCCGCTTCTGCCACTGTCGGGGTAAAGGCTTTTTCCACTACGACGTGTTTTCCCGCAGACAGGGCAGCGTGGACAAATTCGAAGTGTGTCGGTTCTGGCGTATTGACGATGACCAGCTCGATGGCCGGATCTTCCAGGATCTCCGACATGGTTTCAACGACCTGTACATCTGGGTATTTACCCAGAATGTCGGCGTTGGATCGCCCACCTGGACGGGGCCGCCGCCAGATTTTGGAAACCTCAAAATCAGGATGCACGTTCAGCAGCGGCGCATGGAACACGCGGCCCGAAAGGCCATAGGAGAGCAGAGCGGTGGAGATGGGAGGCATGGGGGAATAAATTCGTAATTGGGAATTCGTAATTCGTAATTGAAGAAGTCAGAGCTTCTTAAGTTGTCTTGACAATCTCTCACTTTTTCTGATTTCTGACAATGCCTGTCCTGAGCGCAGTCGAAGGGAAATGGTCTGACATCTGACAGCACAACGGTCTGGCTTCTTATCTCGCTTCTCGCCTCTCACATCTCGCAGCGCAGCGGTCTTACTGCTACCACCTCTTCAAATAATACGTACTTCCCAGGTGCAGGTCCCCTTTGATCTGCCAGTCGACATCAGCTGCTGGGAGCTCCGATTCGCCCAATTGCCAGTAACGAGCCAGGTAGCCGTTGAGGGAAATTCCAGCGGTGCGCTCCAGGTGAAAGTCGGTATGTGCCCCCAGCTCTGCTCCGAAGGCAGGCATCCAGGATGCGTCGCTCTGCCCTTTGACATGATCGGTGAGGACGAGCAGTCCCGTGGCCCTGACTCCAGCGGTCCAATAAGGCTGATCTCCGAGCGGAGCCGCAAGTGTGTAGCTTGGCAGCAGAGTTCCCGCTAACGTGATTCGGCTGTGGCGCTGATCGCCTTCCAGGCGATTTTGCAGGCGAATGTGTAGCCCGCCGCCCAGAAAGGGCCGGCTACGCAGACGCATGGGACCATAGGCTCCGACGATCAAACTCTGCTGGTCAAAGTCAAACAGGCCCGTCAATGGCGAACGTAACTCTGCGGTTATATCGGTAAAACCGCCCCAGGGACGACGCAGGCCATAACCGACTCCGAGATGGGGCTGCTCCCCGTCCCAGTGAATGCCGACATACCAGGTGTGAACGCCGATGGTTTGATAGCCATAGAATGGCTGAGCATCAAGGCCTTTGGCTACAAGCAACAGGCCCAGGAGACAGATTAATCGAAGGATATTTTTCATTGGATCTAAGGATTTGAGTAAGTGAACAGGAAATTCCGGGAGACCAGGATTTGAAGGCTTCTTGACTGCCAGTCTTTTGTCCCAAAATCCCATCTCTCAACATCTCACTATCGAGAGGTTAGGTCAGAAACCAGGCGTAGGGCAAAGCCGCGCTTGTTGGGGCCTCGCTGAGCGGAGTAAACCACTGGAGGATTTTCCAGCGCGTAATAATCCAGGTAGAGGGTAAACGGAAGCTTGCCTTTGGTCAACCGGCTGGTCGGGATGATAAAGCCAAATCCGTAGGTAAAATCGTGGATGCGGTCCCGGTTATTGGCTACGCCAAAATCCTGTTCATCGCGGGTGTAGTAGCCAAGCCTGATGGCCACCACATCGGCCAGGGTAATCTCGCCGCCCACCTTAAAGGCCGTTCGGTATGCGAAGTTGAGCAGATTTTGATATTCGGTAGTGAGCAGCAAATCCAACGATTGCTCCCCCGCTCCGGGAATATTGATGGTAAAATCCTGTAGGTAGCTGACGCCTCCACGGGCTGTTACGGGGAAAACGTTGTCATCTTCAATTCCCGTGGGGCTTTCAAAGCTGATTTCACTAAAAGTCGCATTAGAGACTCCCACACCTGCCCTAAGCTCCGCCTCATTGGGCAACTGTAAGGAATACAGCGCCCCGGCATCGAGGAAAAAGCTTCCAGAAGCCCTGACGTCATCGAAGAATTTCATCCGATAGTAGTTGGCATTGAGACCTACCTGCAGGCCGGGCAATACTTCCGCTGCCACTGTAGCCGTCAGGGTCGTACTCTTTGGCTCGTCGAGGGGGTAATTGTCCCCTCCGATATCGACAGTAAAGCCAGTGGGCCCGATCGCGAGTTGAAATACACTCAGCGCAACGGTCAGTTTGGGGTGGATACGCTGGGCATAACCGGCAAAGTAGAAGTCGGCATTCGTCGCCAGGTAATACGGCGCGGAGGTACTCAGGTCAACTTCCTGATCCTGAATCAGGCCAATTCCGGCGGGATTTGAAAAGCGACTGGTAATGGAATTGCCCACGGCGACATCAGCGCGGCCCATGGCTTCGGCGCGTGCGCCAGGCAGGTGCCCAAACCAGTATTCCTGCTGGAAAAAGGGGTAGTAATCACGGCGCTGGGCCTGGAGGCTAAGGCTTAACAAACACAGGAGGAGCCCTATCCCCCATCGGAGAGATTTTGATGGTGACATAGTTGAAAAAGGTGAAGTTGTATATTGACGAGAGGAGAAGTATATGCAGGTATGGAGTTTATGCAGGTATGAAGGCCAGTTGCGAGTTTGAAACTCCATATCCTTCATATCCTCCATACCTATAGCCCCGGTTACTTTTGTCCCAGTGCCTTACTGCCTGATCCAGCGCAGGCTGCCGAGGTATTCTCCTTCCTTGAAACAGGATACGAGGTACATTTGGGCCGCCCAGGTTTCGGTCTGGAGTTCCAGCGAGGTTCCCCGAACTGATTTCGATGTGATCAATTGCCCCTGAAGGCTGCGCACCTCGATGCGGTCGACCTGGTCAGGGGTGTTCCAGTAAAGCTGTAGAGACGAATGGCCGGGATTCGGGTAAGCCTGAATGCCCTGTTGGGTCAGGCTCGCGATGTTGGTAGGATCAGCCAGGTCTATGCTTTCGCTCGGAGCACTACACAACTGATAGAGTGGCAAATTACTGGTCGAGGCGCGACTGTTGTAGTCAAATACCTGGAAGTGATAGGTCTTGCTGGGGTCCAGCCCGGTAACTACGGCCTGATTCCCAGTGCCTTCATAGACCACAAAGTGCCCATCGCCCAGGTCATCGCCCTGACCAAATCCTGCATTAGCCGAGTAGGCCGAGCCGTCAAATGGGAAGCGACTGATGGAAGCTCCTTCCCGGGCTACCACGATGCGGTTATCGCCATTTCCTGATGTCCAGTTCAGGCTTACCTGACCGGGAGTCGCATCAGCTGTGATGCCTAGATTGGTGCTGCTATTTGGTACGTCAAACAGGTCGTGAGAAGGCCAGGTGCTGGTATTTTGGACACAGGACCAGGGCAGGCCGTCGAGGTCGGACCAGAATGCATTGGACTGGTTATCAATAATTCGCTTGTTGGTGATGAAGGCCCAGAGGTAACCATTGTTGCTGGCACGCACCCAGATGGAAGCGGTTCCATCAATGGCGCCAGTATGCCACCAGTTGTTGAATTGGTTTACGGTCCAACCTTTGGCATAATAACTGGCATTGGCACTAGGGGTTGTCATGGTCGTAAGGGTCGCATTCGTCAGGATATCGGGGCGTGTGGCAAAGCCATCCACCGCACTTAGCAGGCGCACCAGATCACGGGCTGTAGCAATCCAGCCACCGTGGGCGTCCATGGCCTCCACATTCAGCCCACCATATTCCCAGGGCACCATGGTTCCATCTCCGTTAATGTTGAGCGAGGTGTAGCCATTGCCTTTGTACTCTGCTTCGCGCAGGCGCTTGTCGGCCAGATAATTCTTACCAATATGCATGTCGCAGATGCCCAGCGGTGTAAGAATGGAATCCTTGATGTATGCTTCGTAACCCAGGCCTGCTACTTCCGAGATGATTTCTCCCAGTACCAGAAACCCAATGTTGGAGTAGGCGTAGGAAGTGCCCGGTGCAAAATTCAACCCTTTTTCCATCAAATACCGGATCAGGACCTCACCACGCACGGGGTTGGTTTCTCGTAGGGTTTCTGTCACGTGCAAGGGAAATCCGATGGGATCGCAGTGGTTGATTTGCCATGTATAGGGCGAAGCGATGCCATCCACACAATCTACATCGCGGTTCCAGCCGCCACTATGCTCCAACAAGTGCTGCACGGTAATATTGTCGATTCGGGTATCGGAGTACACGACATTTTTGAGGTAATCATGGTCTTTTAGGAGTCCATTGGGGCCAAAGGCTTTGTCACTCAGAGAAAGCTTCCCCTGCTCCACTAATTTCATGACTGCAATGGAGGTGATGGGTTTAGACACACTCGCGATGCGAAACATGTGGTGAGGTTGAGTGTCTTCAGTGCCGTCAAGGCTGGCATCGCCAAAACCTCGTGCATAGACCAGTTTACCGTCCTTGGCGATAGCAAGGGTCGCGCCGGGGATGTCGTAGGTACTGAGAAAATTGGTCACCAACTGGTCGCAGTGGCTCATGCTGGCAACCGGGATGCCGGTTTGGGCGAAGGCCACCATGCTCCATGACAGGGCCAGAATAATGCTTGTTATAGTTTTCATTGGGAAAGGTTTATATGAGGAAATCAAAGGGAGAAGCGGGGTCTGACAGGTCAGGGATTACTTCTCTCCTTTGACGGGTTCTGCGAATTCTTCCATCATTTGCAGGGCGGAATGTGTAGATTGAGTCATAGCGGCACCCAGATGGTCCAGGCGTTCCAGCTTGTCCTGAATAGATAACTCCGTTGACTGCACGACAATTATGCGCTGGTTGCTATTCTCGACGAATTCGTTGAACCAGCCGAGCATGGCCATGGATAGCTGTGCATAGTTGGAGCGGCTGCCCTGCAATTCGCGGGGCGAATTGGTGATGAAGTTGGTGATGATCAGGGCGAGTCCACCTCCGCCATACACCAGGTTGATCCAGTTCTGAGGGCCTTCGGGGCCAGCCTGTCCCATGATTCCCCCGACGACAATCAGCCCCAGGCCGAGCAAAAAAGTCAGCACATACATGGTCGTGGTAATCACCTGTAAGCGGCGGCTGGAAGTCAGGGTGTTGCGGAGGGTCTCCTTCAGGTGGCTGATGATGTCAAAGGTTTCTTCGCGCGATTGGTCAAGTGAGGCTTCGACCTTCTTCAGCTTCTCAGACTCCAGCGCGATGGAGTTTCTGACCCGCTGATCGATCTGATCCCATTTTTCCACGATCTCTTTTGGAAATCCCTGTTCCACGAGGTGTTCCTTCGCGATTTCCTGATTGGGATCCAGGATCACCGAGGCCAGTTCATCCAGGTTGAGGGTAGGGGCGATGGGAGCAGAAGTTGCAGCAGACATCAGGTTAGGCGTTAGGGTGAATAGGTGGCAGCTGTTGGGTGCCTTTGCCTATTCCTCGACGTCGCTGTCAAAAGGTCATCAGGGGGAGGGAGATTTTTTCATCTTTTTCTCGTGATCTAGCCGGGGAATAAATTCGCCCGGCTAGTGTGAAGGCTGTACTCACCCTTGCTGCGCGGTTTTAACCCGCAGCAAGGGGGTGCTCGACGGCGAATGGTACGGATACAAGCAAGTCAACAATCGATAGGAGAAGAATGCATTTCCCATCTCTGTACGTTGCCTGCCTTGCATTTGCCGCTATGTGGTATCTTAGCCATTCGAAATGAATTGTTTTGATTACCGCCCTTTTATCTCTTCCTCCCAATAGCTCGAAATCTACCTAACATGAACACCATCAAGTGGGGCATCATCGGTTGTGGCGATGTCGCCGAACGCAAAAGCGGCCCAGCTTTCCAGCAGATCGAGGGATCGGAGCTCCTGGCCGTCATGCGGCGCAATGGCGCTAAAGCCAAAGACTTCGCCGAACGACATGGAGTCCCGGAATGGTATGATCAGGCGGAGGCCATCCTAAATCATTCCGAAATCAATGCGGTCTATATCGCCACTCCCCCCAGCAGCCATAAAGACCTGGCCATACGAGCCCTCGAGGCCGGAAAACACGTGTACCTGGAAAAGCCCATGGCCCTTTCCCAGCAGGAGGCAAAGGAGATCGTCGAGCACCTAACGCCACATGGACCGAAGCTGACCGTGGCCCATTATCGCCGTCAGCTTCCGGCGTTTTTGAAGGTCAAAGCGTTGCTAGCAGAAAAAGCCATCGGAGAAGTTCGCTTTGCCGACATCCAGATCATCCAACCAGCAAAATCCGATCTTATCGCGGCATCGGAGGAGAACTGGCGCGTCAATCCCGATATTTCCGGGGGAGGGCTGTTTCACGATTTGGCTCCGCATCAGATTGATCTGATGTACCAGTACTTTGGGCCCTACGAGCAGGTCATGGGCATTGCGGAGAATCAGGCTGGCCTGAACGCTGCCGATGACATCGTCAGTGGCATGATCGCCTTCGAAAGCGGCGTGCAGTTTCGCGGCATCTGGTGCTTCAATGCCTTCGAAGCCGACCAACAAGACCTCTGCACGATTTACGGCAGCGAAGGCTCCATCAGCTTTGGTTTCTTTGGCGATCGGGTCCTCTGCCGCAATAAAGGTCGCGTGGAAGAATTCACATTCGAGCATCCCCCCCACATCCAGCACCCGATGATCGAATCGACGGTCAGGTATTTTCAGGGGAAAGGCCCCAATCCCTGTTCGGCGGAGGAGGGCCTGGTGGTGATGGAGATCATGGATGGGTTTACTCTTGCTGCGGACTAAAGTCGCGCAGCAAGGGAGAAAGATTCCCCTGGATAGGCGTACGGTTTTAACCCAGGGCTACGGGAATCTTGCTGCGGACTAAAGTCGCGCAGCAAGGGAGAAAGATTCCCCTGGATAGACGTGCGGTTTTAACCCACGGCTACGGGAATCTTGCTGCGGACTGAAGTCACGCAGCAAGGGAGAGAGATTCCCCTGGATAGACGTGCGGTTTTAACTCACAACTACGGGAATCCTGCTGCTAAAGTCACGCAGCAAGGGAAAAAGATTCCCCTGGATAGACGTGCGGTTTTAACCCACGGCTACGGGAATATTGCTGCTAAAGTCGCGCAGCAAGGGGGAAAGATTCCCCTGGATAGACGTGCGGTTTTAACCCACGGCTACGGGAATATTGCTGCGGACTAAAGTCGCGCAGCAAGGGAGAAAGATTCCCCTGGATAGACGTGCGGTTTTAACCCACGGCTATATGTTCAGGGGGGATTTATTCTCCGGTTAGATGCCCTATCAGTTCCTGTACCCGATCTCCATACACAGGGTGATCCTTCAGCGGCTCCAGGGTGTTACGTGCTTCTTTTTCATTGCCTTGGGACAAAAAAGCCAATCCCAGGTACCAGGTAGCATCGGAGGTAAAGGGCGAAGGCGGGCGCATGGTCTTCACCTGCTGTAACAATGCCACTGCGGTCTCTATTTCTTCCTCTGCGAGATTGGCAAGTCCCAGGTAATATCCCAGCGTATCAGAGTCACTTTCTGTACCCAGAAGTGGATTCCAAAACTGTATGGCATCAGCATATTCACCGCGCTTGTAGGCGACCATGCCTTCGGCAAATTCGGGATTGTCTACTGTGCCCAGAGTCGTCGGCAGACCGGGGGCTGGCTCGTAATAAGCCGCGTATAGATCTTGCGGTTGGGGCGGGCTTAGGCGGTACCACGCCAGGAAAATCACTAGTACCACTGCGGCCATGGCAGCATAGGGCTGCCAGCGTTGCCACAGAGGAATGGTTCTGGCACCGGAAGATTCAACCTGTTCATCCATCACTTCCTCTAACACCGCTCTGGCTCCTTCCAGGGCAACTCCCTCCATCAGCCGCTGGTGTTGCTCGATTTCCTTTGCCAGTTCTGGCTCGTCCTCCACGCGCTGCTGAAAGGCAACACGTTCGGTATTGTTCATTTGGCCCAATAAATAGGCTTCGATTTGTTCCATTTCTGAAGCGGTCATGATCTCTGATTAGCTGTGTTGAAAATTTGCTTCAGTCGCTGCATACAGCGGTATTTCTCGTTTTTGGCGGTGGAATCTCCGATTCCAAATGCGGCTGCAATCTCGCGCAAGGGCTGTTTTTCGTAGTAGAATCGCGTCAGCATGTCTCGGCAACGCTCGCCCAGTTGGCGAAACTTTTCCCGGAAAGCGTCCTGTTCCTCGCGGTCAATCCAGTTTTCCAACGGATTGGGGCCATCGGCCTGATCGGGAAGTTGCTCCGGGGTCTGCTCATAGCGGGAACTGGCCTTCTTCTTCTGGTCGATCCAGCGCCGCTTGCAGATTTCTACGAGGTAGGTGCTGAGTTTCGCGTCGGCACGCAGTTCAAACTTCCCGGCCTGCACATTTTTCCAAAGTGCCAGCACTCCCTCCTGAAACACGTCTCGTGCATCATCCTCATTTCCTCCAAAGGCTCTGATCTGCTGCCTCACAGCAGGGTACACCTGCTTGTACAGGTGCTCGAAAGCTACTTTGGTTTGGGCCGCACTCTGCAACCCTTCAACTATTGCTCTGTCCGAGAGCCCCAGGCTCATATCTCGCGCATTTATTTGGGTCAAAACTCCAGCGGAAGATAAGCAGCGAGGAGGAAAGAAGCGACAAGGACGGCTGATGAAAGGGAAATAGGGGAAATAGGGGAAATAAGGTGTATAAGGAAAATATGGGTGCAAATACTGCCTATATAAGCCCTATAAACCATATTCCCCACTAACCATCCTGCTTGACCGACTACCACCCCTGAGGATTCATCGGCTGAATGGATTGCCAGTTGCCTTGCAGGCTGTGGGGGTTGAAACTGGGATCATTGGTTCCGTGGTAGTTGCCCAGTCCGTCGGTGTACCAGTAGTCATACTGGCCTGATTGCTGGATCTGGTGTCCGCTGTAGGGATCCTGGAAGGTGGTCTGCTCGTGGATCTGGTCGATGAATGCATTGTGGCTGCTGTATCCACTGGTTCCGGTAGTGGTCGGAGTCGAGCGAAGGTCATTCATGAAAGCCTGATGGCGGGCATCGCTGGCGGCGGACATGCTCTGCATGCGCTGCTGGTGGGCGTTGAAGCTAGCCTGTCGCTGGGCCATGCGCTGCTGGTGAGACTGGTTGCTGCGCTGCATGGCCATTTGGGTGTGCTGGTTCTTTTTCTGGTTGTATTCTTCGTAGAATTCACGGCTGCTGAGGATTGCTTCACCGATGCGAATGGCAGAGGCAAACGCTTCTGTTGGAGCTACCACCATTTCGATTTCTACGAAACCCGCTCCCTGCATTTGAGGGAAAGGCAGGTTCATGACGTACAAAACTCCTTCCATGGGTTTGCCTTCATGCTGTCCTTTGAACGGTATCTCAAAGGTCTGGAGTTGCATACCCTGAGATTCGTACATGCGGCGCTTGACCTGAACTTCCTGTAGTCCTTCCATAAAGGGGCTTTGGCGAGACTGCCCGAACTGTGGCTGTTGCACGGTTTGCTGTACCACCTGCTGGATGATGTTATCCAGGCTGGTCCCAAAGTAGCTATTGTAAGTAGCGTTGCCCAGATCACGTACGAGTTCGTCGTTGGGGCCATATACATCGCGAAGGTAAAACTGGTACCCTCCAGCCTGCATGTTGGTGGCAATTTTGTTTTGCTGCTCCCAGTCACTGGGGATTTTTTCTTTGTAGATGGGAAGGTTAAAACCCTGGTCAACGGCGTCAACCCACTTATCGCTGGAGAAGAGGCTGAAGCCCCCTTCACTTTCGTTACCAGTGCCATCTTCTGAAGGGCTACAGGCGACACCCAGAAATAGCAGTGGGAGAAGAATCCAGAAGTAGGCGGCAAATTCGTTGAGCGAGATCATGTCGGTATGAGTTAGAGGTTGAAATCAGATTGTTTACCCCTTTCTCGCATTGGGAAGCAAAAGGTCATCAGCCGACAGGAAAAAAATAAAATATTTTTTCGGGAACAGGTCTGCGGTCCAATTATCGGATAGGATTGCCTCATCTCAGGAAGCATTCTTTTTAGTAACGCGAGAAAAATAACTTCCCGATTTTACGAAGAGATCTTGTTCGCAGGCAAGGAAGGAAAACCGAGTTTGGCGAGCCAAATGAGGCTTTTTCTGACGCGGTATGCGGGCAAGAGATCAAGTCAAAAGCGGAACTAATTTTTTGAGCGTTACTTATCCTGTCATCCAGCAAATCCTGTTGAAAAAACGCTCACGATATACGCTGCGGTTATTCCTGCTACTCCCCTCTTTTCACCCGATAATACACCGCTCGCTCGATTCCCTCACAGCGACCTTCCTTCCAGAATTTCATCCCGACTTTTTCCAGCACTCTGATAGAAGCGCGGTTGTCTATTGCCGCTCTGCCAATGATTTCACTGATGCCCAACTGCTCAAATCCATATGCTACCGAGGCCCTTGCAGCTTCTGTCGCATAGCCCTTTCCCCAGCATTTCCTATAAAATCGAAAGCCCAGATCCACCAACCCTTCTTCATTTCTCTTCAGCCCACACCAACCGAGGAATTCGCCAGCTTCACGATCCAACACGGCCCATCGACCAAATCCATTTCGCTGATAGTCAGGGTAATTCCAGAGAAATGTTTCCGCTGCTGCCACTGAGGCAAATGGCTCATCGCCCGTGTAACGCAGCACTTCCGGATCGGCATTGAGGGAAAAGAAATGCATTGCGTCGCCAGGAATTAGTTCGCGCAGGGTCAGTCTCTCGGTATAGGTGATGAGGTTCATGGCGATGCTATTGAACAGGATTTCAGGAACTACAGGATGGGAAGGGATTGACATTCAATCCTGGTACCCGACTGTCTTGACTTATAGCAGACCCAAAACTTCACATGCTTCCCGCGTTAATTCCCAGCGGTTGACTTCCTGCTCAAAATTGATCGAGCCGGGGATGGTTCGATGTTTTTTGACAAAGCTAAAGCCTACCTTTTCCAGCGTGCGATTGGGAGCGGGGTTCTGGGCGTAGGGTTCACAAATAAGCTTTTGAAGCTGCAAGCGCTCAAAAAATAAGGGGAGAGCCTGCCGAACCAACTCGGCTCCGAGGCCCTTTTTCCTAAAGTCTGCCTTCCAGATGTGCAGGTGCATATGGGCTTCGACGCCAAACTCGATCTGGTTGACGTTGGTGTGGCCGATAGATTGACCATCGACTTCCCAAATGAGGGCATAGGACTGGCGTTTTTCAACGGGAAGCACCAGTTGGGATTGCAGCATTTGGGTAAAGCCCGCTCTTGAAGGCAGTTTATCCAGATCCACTCCCATGCTGATCAGGTGTTCATCCGGAGAAATAAGCCAATAATCGGCTATCAATGGGATGTCTTCCTCGGTGAGTTCTCGGGTTTGA
This sequence comes from uncultured Bacteroidia bacterium, assembly GCA_964343195.1. GTDB lineage: Bacteria > Bacteroidota > Bacteroidia > J057 > J057 > CAYVAP01. The sequence goes on from CAYFIR010000023.1 coordinate 16,328, forward strand.
AGGTGCATCTGTGGAAATTTGAACTGCAAAATACCTCAATTCTTTATTTCCATACAGCCTGCCCATGAACCTCAACGTGGGGGAGAATTCTTAGGAACGCTCTGGATGGTTTTACTCCCGGACCACTTCATTGCACCTGCTGTTTTTGACAGAATTAAAAGCTCATCCCAATAGGAGCATGATGCCATTCTATGCCAACGGATCATTCCAACGCCAGCAATTCCAGTTTGGCCAGGAAGTCGTTGAACAGCAGTTCTACGTCGAGGTCGTAATACACCCGGATGGGGCGGCCTGCATGGTTGAACTGATATATGCCGTCATCATTGATCAGGGGAGATTCCCTGATCGCATAAAAACTGGACGAAGGGTCTGACTCCCATGGCGATTGCAAGGCGGTGAGCAGCACCAGGGGATTGTCGCCGTAGATGTAGGTTTCCCCCATGTTCACATAGGGATTGATGCGTCGCATCAGGTCCTCCATCAGACCGGTGAGGTAGGCTCCGGTTTCGCCAAGGGGCTTGACCTTCAGCACAAGTTCCGCGTAGGAAAGGATGGGCTGGCGATAGGCATTTCGGGGAACCTGCCAGATCATGACTTCTGTCTGATTGAAAACGGCTTGTCCCGCGTTGATGTCGATGTTGAGGTTATATTCTGGGGTCGAATAGCCCGGCGGTGGGATGGAGATATCTGTGTATTCTGGTCCCCCGATCCAGACCAGAGTAAGCTTGTCGGCAATGTCGGGCGCAGTCAGCAGGGCCGAAGCAATCTCGGTCAGTCCGCCGCCACACACCACAAAAAGGGGCAGTTCCGTGTCCGTGCGACGAGCCTCCTGAATGATAAAATCCACTGCATCGGTTTTGATGGGCGTACTTTCATCGACCATCCCGGTGTTGGATCCCTGCACGACGGGAATGTCCTGCTCAACTCCCATTACCTCCATGAGCTTTTTTGCCTGCTGGACAGCGTTAACCGCCTGCTGATCAGATGGATCAAAGCCGTCTCCTTCACGCAGGTGCGATCCGACAACGGCCCGGATCTCTACCGAAGGAGACATCAGCATATGGGCCAGCATGAACAGCCCATCCGGATCTCCTCCGTAGTCATTATCGACGATGACGCGCATCCGGGGCGTGATGTTAACGTCGCCAAAAGAGACTTGCCCGAAAGACAGTATGGGCAGGATGAATAGAAATAGCAGGAATTGAGTAGTAAATTTCATTGTGTAGTAATATTTCTGGTAATAGAAATATCTGGAATAACCCTAGCCTTTCCAATACAACCTGGGAATGAAGGATAAGTAAGTAGGGAGTGAGGCAAACTGTTATGCGTCATTCCATGCACATATTCCTCAAAAGCTTCCTTGCTTTCCTACCTCTAAGGAGTTAGGCTTGGGGGTCAGTTCCCCCATGAAGGGTAAATCCTCGGATGATCGCCATTTCCTCCTCTGAAAGGGGAATGTATTGGGTGATGAAGGAGATGATGGGGTTCGTTTTACTCCAAGTTACAGCTTTCCCAGATAGGCGACCATCCTGTCCATCGCCACCTTGAGGTGCTCGGTGGGCACGGCGGTGTGCACGATGCGAAACAGCCCTTTTGCCTCATGCTGAAAACCCGCTCCCGGCGTTAGCAGCACACCCGTTTTATCAAAAATATCCACCCAGAGCTGCTCCTGTCCGGCATCGCTGTCCTCGCTCAGGAACCGCGAAAAATCTGCCCAGACAAACAGGCTACCCCGACTTGGCACATAGGGCAAACCGAGCTTTTTCAGGGCTTCAACCACGACTTTGTAGCTGCGGGTCAGGCGCTTTGTATTCTCCCGAATGTACCCTTCGATGAAGTCTGTATCCTTGAACATTTCTCCCACCAGCCACTGGGTGAGATTGGAGACCATGTGGGGAATGTTGGAGTTGGACAACCCGGCCATGAAAGCCTGATTGAGCGAATGCACGATGCCAAATCGCATTCCTGACATGGCAAAGTCCTTGGACATGGCATACCAGAGGTGCAGGTATTCGCTCTGTTTTTCGGCCATGAGTTGGGCGAAGGAATACGCTGCAAGAGCTTCGGGATAATCGTCTTTCAGGGCTTCATCCTGGGTATCGATCAGCGAAAGGCCGTAGATCTCATTGACGACGAGATGGACCTCGTGCTTGATGCACCAGTCTGCCAGTTCGCGTAGCTGAGTTTCCGAATACATGCATCCGGTAGGATTATCGGGCGAAGTAATGAGCAGCATGCGGAACTTTCGCCCATGTGCGTTCAAATCGGTCAAAGCCTTATCCAATAGCTCAGTGGTAACAGGCCCCAGGGAACCATGGTCCTCAAGGTCAACATGTGTCTGCAAGTCATAGCGCTGCATGCCACTTTTCAGGCCCAGGTCCTTGGTGTACATCGGATAGGAGGGCGCTGGAATGACCACCACATCGCCCGGATCGGCCAGCACAAAAGAGCTGATCTCGATGATGGCAGAGGCCCCTGCCGCAAACCCAATGGCATCCGGGGCGATCGCGGTATGGCAAAGATGCTCTGACATGAACTTCGCCACTTCAGCCCTGACTTCTGGATGTCCCGTCGTCGCGGTGTATTGAAACACCCACTCCGGCATGCTGGCCTGGCTCAGAATGGCGTCCAGCCTGGCCTTGAGCAGGGGAATCATAGGGGTGTTTTCGGCGACGTTGAGCGGAAACTTCCCGTGCGGATTGTCCTCTGGATGGAAGGGGTCCTGGGAGGCTTGCATGAACAGCTCGAAATCTATTCGGGCAGGTGAAGAAGCAAGATGTTGGCCACGGGAACCAAGGCTGTTGAGTTCGGCTGGGGACATGAAAATTGTTGAGTTGTTGGATTGTTGATTTATAAAATGCTGCGAGAACCGCTTTGGGGTGGATCGGTCAATGTACTGAAACCCGCCTTATGATGCCCCCGTCCTTCAGACCGTCAGTTCAATGCGGTTTCCTTCGGGGTCGAGCACGACACTTTCGTAATAACCATCGCCAGTGGTTCTTGGTTCGCCCACAACCGGAAAACCTTCGCTTCGCAACTTTTCGGTCAATTCGTCCACTTTTTCCTGGCTGCCTACGGAGATGGCAAAGTGGGTCAATCCCAGGCCTTCTTTGGTCTGTGCCAATAGCCTCGCGATATCGGGGCGATGCATCAGTTCCAGCCTGGTCCCGCTTTCAAAAGACAGGAAATAGGAACGAAATTCCTTGCGGGGATTGTGGTACAGCTCGTTGGAAGTCAGGTCAAAGTAGCGCAGATAAAAGCTACGCATGGCTTCGAGATCGCGGGTCCAGATGGCGAGGTGTTCGATGTGCATGGGGGATAATTAAATTCTGATCATACAAAGCTACACAACAGATGGCTTTCGGAGTTTTCGCCAGGACAGGTCATCGAATAAAATCATCGTCCAATCTGTGTCAAAAGGCAGCTCACTCCAGCTTTCCAGTTGATCTCTCTTCGGCTCTTCCACCCCACAAATGGAAATCACCTGATTTTTCTCAAAATGGAGTCGCATGTCTGACAACAGTTCTGCTCCACCGGGTAGCTTCCTTTTCCGCAGTTCCACTTCCTGCAAAACCTGGTTCCTGATCTTCAACCATTTATAAGTTCGGGTAACTTCTACGATTTGGGTAAAGCCATCCATCAACCTCGCCCTTTCATCCACCGATGAAACCCGAAATTCCGGCCCAATATGTCCTTCTTCTTCCCAGATCCAGTTGATCCAGGCTCCATTGTCCAGTTCGATCAGCACGGCCTTATCCCCCAGATCAAACTGCTCAAAATCGAAGGAATCTTCGGGATCGTTGACCAGTGCATAAAACGCCCGATTGATTTTGGCCCCCACCTTCCCATTGAGATTGGGACCGGGCTTAACAGACTCTGCTGTCAATCGAGGAGCAGGCTGAGGAGGAGAAACTGATGGCTCTTCAGCATGGACCTGCCTCGGTTTGTAGCCAAGTACTCCGATGATCGCCAATAGTAGGATCACCGCCGCGCTCGCGATCTGAAGGTTGAATGGAGTAAAAACGCTTTCGCTCATACAGAGTTAAAGATGCCCTTGATAGCAGTGGGTTGGAGCAACATCCTACCTCCATGCAGAATGAAATCGTTACCCTCCATCATTCAGCACTAGCCGTGCATACTCTTCTGCCAGCCCAACGGTCGCGATGGAGCCGCTGTTGAAATTCAGGAAATCCTGTTCGATGCCATCGCTGAAGATGATGCCATTGGTGGGCATATAGGATTCCAGCACCAGCTTATTGCCCTTTCGGAGGATACCTGCGGTGATCCCGACCTGTGTTCTGATGCTCCGGAAAGGCTCCCTGACTGTGAAAAGCAGCTCGTTTTCGCGTAGCTGAGGCTGTTTAGGTTGCAGATTTTTCTCAAAAATGCCTGCCACTCCATATGCCATGTTGAAAACCGAACTCAGCCAGCCAGTCGATCCAGCTTGCGTCGAGACAATGAGACCGCTAGATGACTGCTCTTCTTCCTGCCCGCCAAAGGCAATCCGGTAGCGTGCAGAAACGTGAGAAGTTGGGCCAATAAACAGGTCATTGAACGCCAGTAGCCTCTGTCCATCGTTGAGCTTCGCCTCAGCGAAGTGAATCCTCCGGTCTTTTCCCTGCCCACTAAGCGCTTTTCTAACTCCTCCGATAAAGTTGCTGGTGTCAAAAGGAAGCAGAATGCCATCGTACCTGGCTTTGTCAGGATTAACGGCAATGATGGGCTGCCCCCCCGCATATTTGGCGGTATTGGCTACCAGACCATCCTGCCCGATGACGACTATCAGGTTTTTGGGCGAAAACAGATAGGAGGGGAGAAATTCCCGCTCGATAGTCTTGTTCTTGATCTCGCTGGTCAACTGGGTCTGGAGCAATTCCAGGGCCCGCTTGAACACTTCGTCTTCCTGCACATAATCGTCAAAGTTCCCTCCCAGGCTTTCGATGTAAAATTTAGCCTGGGATTTGGTGTTAAATCGCTCGATCAGCCGCTCAAGTCGGGTTTTGCTTTTGACGATAATGGCGTATTCAAGGCTCATTTGCCAGAAGAAGATTTGCGGTCGAGGATAGAGTCGAGCAGATCAGGACTGATGTTCAGGTTCCCGATCTTATCGGCATTTTCCGCCAACTCCCTGAAAGCCAGAGAAATATTAAGCCGGGGGTCGGTATTGTTGTTTAGCGCCGTCAACAGTTTCCAGTCCAGCTCTTTGTAGGGTTTGAGCGTGGTTTCCAATACGTATCCCTGGGTATCGGCCTCCTTCTTGTCGTTTTCGGTTTTTTGCTCAATTAGGGCCTGGCGCTGGTTTTCGATGGCAATGTCGGCCTCCACCTGCATCTCACGGAGTTTTCGGTCGTTTTCGGCTTCCTGGATGCTCAGCTCCATTTTTTTCTCCGCAATCTGTCGTTTCTTCTCTTCCACCGCGATCTCCGTATTCAGCTCGGATTCCCTGATCCTGCGCTCCTGCTCAACCGCGAAGTTCCGCCGCTCATAAATGGCCTGATCGGCCTCCTGTTGCAGTTTCTCCCGGGTTTCGGTTTCTAACGCCCTGGCCATCTCTGGCGATGCCTTGATGGAAAGGATATTGGCTCCCAGGATTTCGATTCCCAGCAGGTTGATGGCCGGGGAACCCCCCAGGCCGCTAAGGATTTTTTCTTCCACGATTTTGGCCGAACGCATCGCTTCGCGGAGGTTGATGCCATGGATATAGGTCGAAGTAGCCGTCTGAGCAGCGTTAATGATGCGCTGATTGAGTTTTTCGATGTCATTTTTTTTGTACTGCCCATTGTCCTGAACGGTAAAGTCCAACACATCTGCCAGCACACGTGGATCGTGGATCTTATAGCTGATTTCTCCCTGAATGGCTACAGTCTGATAGTCCAGGGTGGTTTCGTTGTAGACGAATGGCAGGTCATTACTGCCCAAAGGGATAGCGACGATGGAACTGTTTGGGGCGAAGTAGAAAAAGGAGAGTCCTCGTCCTTCCTTTTTGACCTTGCCGTTCTTGTAGTGCAGAACGTAGGTCATTGAGTCGAACCGAATATGCTTTATTCCGAACATGGGGTTTTGTTTAATGACTTGGTACTGAATTTCGAAAAAAAGACACAGGATTCTTCATCTCTGAAGCATTTTGATGCAGGAGAACAATCAACATTATCGTCCTATGGATTCATAAAAAGTGAATTGCAGACCATCACTACGCCTCATGAAGGATCTTCTGCATAAACACCAGGTCCAGCCATTCCCCAAATTTGTACCCAACCTCTCTGAAGGTCCCGACGAGTTCAAATCCGAACTGCTCATGGAAGCGGATGGCTCCTTCATTGGAGGCATCGATTCCGGCGATCATGACGTGATAATCATTTTCCCGGGCTTGTTCAATAAGCTCTTCCAGTAGCATTTTACCGATTCCCTTGCCCCGTGCATCCTTATCCAGATAGATGGTGTGCTCAATGCTGTGCTGGTACACATCCCATGGGCTAAAAAGGCGATAGGTTCCATAACCCACCATTTTGCCATCGACCTCAGCAACCAGCACCGGGTAGCCTTCCACCTGCTTCTCCTTATACCAGCTCAATTGTTCAGAATAGGTGCGCTCCTCATGAAAATGGGTGCTATTGGAGTGCGAAATCTCATAGTTGATGATGTCGAGAATTCGGACTACATCTGGCTGTTCGGCAGGTCGGATGGTGATGGACATGGGTATCGTTCGTCGGTTTCAGTTGGAAGCTAATACATATAACAGAAAACCCATAACCCGGAACCAATCATTCGCCATTCTGCTCCTTCTTCCTCTCTGCCATCGCCATGATGAAAAACAGTCCCCCTACGGCAATCAGAACTGTACCAAGGGAACCGACCGTATCGGCCAGGGTAGTGGAGAACGTGACTCCCAGTGCTATCACGATCATGCTGACGAAGAAAAGTTTGCGAGATTTTTCCATGATCCTTTTTCAGAAAAGACGCTTGTTGTAGGGTAATAGTTGAGGCGAAAACCGGATAGGGTGCAGTTTGAGACCTTTTTATCCCAAACTGCATTCCCAATTTCCTTGTCACCCTACTACACCAGTTCCAGTGCCTGGCTGATGTCCCAGATGATGTCTTTGTAATTTTCCACCCCGACGGACAGGCGCACCAGCGAATCGGTAATCTCCATTTCCTTCATGTGCTCCTCGTCTACCCCAGCGTGGGTCATGGTCTTGGGATGCTCGGCCAGACTTTCCGTGCTTCCCAGGCTCACCGCCAGTTTGATCAACTTCAGGCCATTGAGAAAGGCAAAAGCTTCCTTCTCGCCTCCTACCAGTTGGAAGGACATCATGGCCCCACTTCCAGAATACTGCTTCTTATAAATTTCGTATTCTTTGGTTCCCTCCTGGATCAGGCCCAGGTAGTTGACCTTCTGGATCTTGGGATGATCCTTGAGAAAGTTCGCGATTTCCACCGCATTGCTTTGCTGCTGCTCCATCCTGATTTTCAGGGTCTCCAGGCTACGCATCAACAACCAACCGGTCCAGGGTCCGGCCATGTTGCCAAGGAAGGTTCGCAGCGTTTTGACCCGCTTCATCAGGTCCTTGCTACCCAGCACAGCTCCGGCGATGATGTCGCTATGTCCTCCGATATATTTGGTGGCAGAGTACATCACCAGATCGGCTCCCAGTTGTAGGGGATGCTGCCACAGCGGTCCCATGTAGGTGTTGTCCACGGCGGTTACCACCCTATTTTCCTCAGTAGAATACTGCTTTGCGATTTCGCTACAGGCTTCTATATCCACCAGGTCGTTGGTGGGGTTAGCCGGGGTCTCTATATAGATCAGCTTCAGGTTTTGGGCTTTGCCTGATTCCTCCAGCTTTTGAACGATTTCATCTTTGCCCTGACCTGGCTTGAATCCCAGCACTTCTACTCCGATTCCTGGCAGAAAATGATGGATAAAGTGGTCAGTTCCGCCGTAAAGAGGATTGCTGTACAGCACCAGATCGCCAGGCTTGAGAAATTCCAACAGCACGGTGGTGATGGCAGACATCCCACTTTCAAAAATGGCGCAATCATCGGCCTGATCCCAGAGGCAGAGGCGGTTTTCCAGAATCTCCAGATCGGGGTTGTTGATCCGGCTGTAGATCAGCCCCAGTTCCTCATTGGGCAATTGCTCACGCTTGCCGTAGGCAACTTCGAAGAATGCTTTGCCTTCTTCTGCACTTTTAAAAACGAACGTAGAAGTCTGGAAAATGGGGCATTTGATGGCTCCTTCTGACAATGACGGCTTGTAGCCATAGGTCATCATCAGGCTTTCGGGTTTGAATTGGTGGTTCATATAGTAGTAGCAGTTATGGGTATCATCACACAGGCCATGTAGGTGTTTGGGATGGCCTGCCTACTCGGGAAAAATTTACAAGCTACTTCGTTTTTTCCTGCTGACAAAGCTCATGGCAAACAGAAACCCGCCAGTTGATAACTTTCAATGTGAGAATTGCACGCTAGATATGCAGGACTTGCCAAGTGCCCCAAACCATTGGCAGTCCAATCTAATTTTTCGGAGTTTTTGAAAGAATGTAGAACCACAATCCAAAATGAAATGAATCGATCAATACTACTTTCCCTGATGACCATCCTGGCCCTGAGTATAGGGTGGCAGTCCCTGCATGCCCAGGTAAACCTGCCCCCCAATGGCAACAACCAGCGATCTGTAGTCAAGCAGTACATGGGAATGGCCTATGTCGGATTTGATTACCACAGCCCTGACGTACATGCTCCAGATGGCACCGACCGCCGAGGCCATATCTGGGGCGAACTGGTTCCATACGGACTCAACAACCTGGGATTTGGGCCGTCTCAAGCCGCCCCCTGGCGCGCTGGTGCCAATGAGAACTCCGTATTCTTCACCTCACACGATATCATGATTCAGGGCGAAAAGCTCCCGGCAGGCAAGTACGGTTTCCATATCATCGTCGAGGAAACCGGAGACTGGACCCTGATTTTCAACGAAAACACCGAAGCCTGGGGCAGCTTTTACTACGAACCAGAACTGGATGTGCTGCGCGTAAAGGCCACACCCGAGGAAAGCCACTACCACGAATACCTGACCTTTGGGTTTACCGACCGAAGCCTTGAAAGCTGCACTGCTTACATGGCCTGGGAAGACAAAATGTTGCCATTCACCATCGAGATACCCAATGTCCATAAACTTTACATGGCTCAACTCAAGGAAGATCTCACGGGCCAAAAAGGCTTTAGCTGGGTGAACCTTACTACTGCAGCAAACTACGCCGTTCAAAATGGACAGGACCTGGACCAGGCACTCACGTGGGCAGAAGCCGCCGTTAGCCAGCCATTTGTTGGACAGGCAAATTTTGCGACACTCAGCACCAAAGCCAATGTCCTGCGGGCAATGGAAAAGGAGGAAGAAGCCGATGAAACCATGCAAGCTGCCCTGGAACTGCCGGGCACATCCGTTTTCCAGATCCACCAGTATGGACGTCAGCTCATCGGCATGGGCAAAGCTGAAGCAGCCATGGAAGTCTTTGAATACAATGCCGAACGATTCCCCGATACCTGGCCCATCAACGTGGGACTCGCACGCGGCTATTCCGCTATTGGCGAATACAAAAAAGCCCTCAAGCACACCGAACTAGCCCTGGAAAAAGCTCCCGACGACCTTAACCGAAACAGCCTCACCAACATGATCGAGATGCTGAAAAACAAGCAGGATGTGAATTAGGAGAGGCTGTGAGATTGAGATGTTGAGAGCATGGGACGTTTTTATCTAAGGTTTCCCCCATCAGGCCGAAGCCTGATGGGGGCTTTGTTTTATTCCACATGGAGCTTTTCCCCAAAAAGAGGAAGAAATCGCAGGCACCATATTCAAGCGAATATTCCATAAAAGTAGGATCAGAAACTGCGATAACTCATTTCCCATATAAGATGCCCTGGGTAATTTTGGCACCATGAAAGACGTAAAACAAGTTGTAAAGGATAAATATGGTCAGATCGCCCGCCAAAATGGGGGCAGTAGTTGCTGTGGCAGCAAGGATGCGACAGAACTGGCTTACTCGGTCATGGCGGATGACTATACTGGACTCAAGGGGTATGCACAGGATGCAGACCTTAGCCTGGGATGTGGCCTGCCGACGCAGTTTGCGATGATCATGCCGGGCCAGACGGTCGTAGACCTCGGTTCTGGAGCGGGAAATGACTGCTTCGTCGCCCGTGCCGAAACGGGAGAAAATGGCCGTGTCATCGGGGTGGACTTCACCCCCGACATGCTGGCAAAAGCCCGAGAAAACGCCAAAAAGCTGGGCTACACCAACGTGGAGTTCGTAGAAGGCGACATCGAGAACCTTCCGTTGGAAGACAACCTCGCCGATGTCATCGTCAGCAATTGCGTGCTGAACCTCGTCCCAGACAAGGTCAAAGCCTTTTCAGAGACCTACCGCGTCCTGCAGCCCGGTGGCCACATCAGCGTCTCGGACATTGTACTGGAAGGAGATTTACCCGAAGGATTGAAGCACGACGCCGCCATGTACGCCGGTTGTGTCGCAAGTGCCATTCAGATGAAGGATTACCTGGCGATGGTTCAGGAAGCCGGATTCATCGACATGCGCATCCAGAAAAAGAAGCCCATCGTCCTGCCCGAGGAACTCCTTGATCAGTACCTCGACGCCGACGCCAAAGCCCGTTTCAACAAGGACCAGGGCATTTACAGCATCACGCTCTTTGCCAGAAAAGCCGCTGAAAGCTGTTGTGGGGGGTGAAAGCGGAAGGAGTAAGGAGTAGGGGGTAGGCTGTACAGGTTGGCGGATTTTGTATCCTCCGCATTTTTCACGCTGGTAGAAGGGGCTAAAAAGAGGAATTCTCACGCGGAGAGCGCTGAGGCGCGGAGAAGAAGAATAATTCTCCGATTCTTATTGCTCTAAAGACGAAGCATGAGTTGGTTACCCAATTGAACAACCAACGGTTAAGGGAATATGGAAATAAGGGGATAGCTAGTGCCTAATGAACTAAGTAATTGACCATTCGAAATTGGGATAAAATGCTCACCAGCAACACTTTCAATCATGTTGAGCGCAGCGAAATCCCCCAGAGCGGGAAATTACTGATGAGATGCTTCGACTACCACTCAGCACAAGATTTCGAATTATTTCCACTAGCCTCCTTTTGCCTATTGCCCAAAAGTAACATGCTGCCGGAAGCATACTCCTCCGGCGGCATTGTTAGCCATTGGGGGGCAGAAGCGATTGACCGCAGAGCGGTCACACCTTTGTAGCACTATCAATCAGCTATTTTTTCGACCCGGGAAGGGTCGGACAAAACCCAAGTGTGGTTCACCAAATCTGGCCCATCTGCCAGCCAAATCCTTCGATCAGTTCAGCTCCACCGCCTTGAGAAAACAGTTCGGCCTTTGACATCCTTTCACGGGGAAAGAAAATATCAGTCATCACGCGCTCGCCCCCATTGGCAAAGACCTCCACAGATGACACATCAAGGAAGAGGTGCAGTTCCAGCTCGTTTTCTTCTACCTGCAACGGAGCCGTATGTATCCCCGCGAAGTGCTCGTTGAAATCTATCAGCCCCGCACCCCGACGGTCGATGAACAACTCTCCCTCATTTGGGTGGTAGCCAATCACAAGAGAATCTCCCGCCTCATTGCTCAGTTTCAAGGCCACGGTTTCGGTGCCTTCTGACCAGGTCAGTGCTAGTTCCAGTTCTACCTGCCCCGGGTCTATTCCTTCGAGTTCATATGCGACAAATGCTCCACTGGCCTCAAAGGAGACCTTTTCCCCCCTTAGATCGTGTAATTCTTCGACTGGCTGGCTTTCTACCCGGTACCCGCTTCCAGTGCTCACCAAATGCAGGCTGCGGGGCACCGTCATGGCGCTGCGCCAGCGCTCCGTAGGCACCACGGTGGCGTACTGCCAGTTGCTCATCCAGCCGATGAAGAGGCGGCGACCATCCTCGGCGGGAATGTTGGACCAGGTAACGCCAGCGTAATTGTCCGTCCCAAAGTCGATCCACAAGGCTCTTTCCCCCTCTTCGTCAGCCATTACGTCATCAACGATGCTGGGATCCAGGGTGAAGCGTTCCCCGTCAAAGTCACCCACAAAATACTGAGTCGCAGAGCCGCCATTGGGGCCTCCGGGATTGATGCTCACCAGCATGACCCAGCGGGATTCGTCCGATCCCTCGACAGGAAGCTCAAACAGGTCGGGACATTCCCACACGCCCCCATGGCCACCGAGGCCCTTTTCCCCTCCAAACTCACTGGTAAAAGTCCAGTCGAGGAGATTGGGGGAAGTGTACAGGCGAATTCTGTCTGCTGCGGCCAGGATCATGACCCATTGTTGCCCCTCGTCGTACCAAAACACCTTTGGATCGCGGAAGTCGTGGATACCGGGATTGGGCAACACCGGATTGCCTTCGTACTTGGTCCAGGATCGGCCCTTGTCGAGGCTATAGGCGATGGATTGGTATTGGAAAGTATGGGTTCCAGATGCTGCTCCCACTGGCTCGTGATGCGTAAAAATGGCAATCATAGGCGGATCTGCCTCCGTTCCCAATCCAGAAGTATTCTGGTGATCGATTACCGCCGAGCCAGAGAAAATGTACCCCAGCGAATCAGGGTAGAGCCCTATAGGCAGATGCTCCCAATGCACCATGTCCTCGCTGACCGCGTGGCCCCAATGCATGGGCCCCCAGACATTGCTGTCTGGATAGAACTGATAGAAGAGGTGATATTCGCCATCATAATACACCATCCCGTTGGGATCATTCATCCACATGGAATCGGGGGTGAAGTGGTACTGAGGGCGGTGGGGTTCCTGATATTTCTGATCAATAACCACCTCGGTTCGGGGCTCCGGAGTAGAACAGGAGACCAGGCCTACGGCCAATAAGGTAGAGAGGAAAATTTTATTCAGCATGGCGAAATGGGATTACCAGTGTATAAGGCAGCTTGCTATCAGCTAAAAGATACAGATTACCTCTCGGGCCTGACAGAAGCAATAAAACAGGACGTACTGCCTTATCAAAAGGCAGTACGTGAAAGAAAGCCGAAAAGAACGATTGATTATATTCATTTTGCAGTGTCAGATAGAAGGTGATCCCCGGTTCTACCAGAAGCCGGGGATCCAGACTAACTACTACTACTTCTCGACAACCAACTTACCATGAAGGATTCCCTTCTCAGTATTGACAACAATGAGATAAAGGCCAGCTGCTAGCTCGTGAAGGTCAAGTCTGTGGACCTGACTCCCTGCCTGCTGCATTCCCAGGTCGAAGGCCATTACTTCCTTGCCGTTAAGATCAAGGAAGGAAACATCTACCCTGGAAGCCTGCTCCAGATCGAGACGAAGGCTTACTTCGTTGTTGGCAGGATTTGGATACACGCTCCAGCTCAAGCCATTTTTCTCATCGATTCCAGCTTCTGTCTGCCCCTCAAATACGACCTCTCCCATGCTCATCAACATATCTGCGCGCAGGTTTACAAACTGGCTGGCAGGTACCTGAATGGTGAAGTTGTTGATCACTGTGTCATAATCAGCAGCCGTACCACTCAGTGTCAGGGTCGCTACCTCATCGCTTACACGGGCCAGGGTGTAGTCAATTCCTTCCGGAAGATTTTCTACTACCCAGAGGCTATCCACAAAGCTCGGCTTGAACAGTACGTTGACTACACTTACCTCAATCACGACTCCATCTTCACTCCCCTCAATGATGGGGCTACTCCCCCCCTGTACAGTCGCCATCAGGGTCTGAGGCGCTTCGATTCCGCCCAGATAGGTCAACATATTTTCAGTGAAAAGCTCGAGATTAGACTGGCTGGAGTCCGGATTACCTGTTGCCCAGCTGTACCCTGGCAAACTGGCGACCATCACGGCACCGTTATTTTTACCGATCTCCCCTACCCCGGTGATGCTTCCGTCAGGATTGAGGAAGGGAGCTGTACCCAGGGCTATACCAGGGAAATTATTTTGATTCCACCAGGCAATGGCCTCCTTCATGGCGATGGTATCCGCCACAGTACGAAATCCGGTCCAGTTGGGATCTGGCCACCCAGAGGCTGGTAGCCCCGCAAAGATGGGATGCGTTTCTGTTCCAGTAACCTGACGGATGCCCATCGCAGGATCCGCATTTCGTGGGTTATCGATGATTTCTGTGGGTGCAATGCCCGCATTGATGGTGCCGACCATCTGAGGGGCAAAACCAGTAAGCAGCAGGCCTCCACCATTATCGACATAAGACTCTATCACACCGGCAGCGGCAGAAGCACTAGCTGGCAATGCGCTACTATCTTCCAGGTAATACCACATGCTCTCCACACTAGCAGGGATACCCAGGGTAGCGACTTTTTCAAAGCTCATATAGCGAATTTCGCCATTGAAGTGGGCGATCGCCCAATCGTACCCATTCCGAACGCGCTCTCCCAGTTCTCCTGTGTAGGGAGCATCAGCAACCAACAGAAGCCTGGGCTCCTGGTATCGGACATACTCCAGCGCGTTGTGAGTGTACTGCTCCAGATTGGCCTGCTCCACAGCACCATTGGTCTGGGCTGGTCCCCAGTTATAGCCAGGAACCGCCGTTACGATCACAGTACCCAGTCCTTTGGGAATTTCACCTGCTCCGACAATCGCTACGTTATTGGGCAGAAAAGGAACTGTTCCCAGACGTGTACCCGGAAAGGTACCTGTCTGCCACCAGGCGATGGGTTCCTGCATGGGCTGTCCATCTGCAATGAACCGGTAGCCTCCCCAGTTGGGGTCGGGGAAGGTAGATTCGGTCAGGCCCTCAAAAATGGGATGGTCCTCAGCGTTCAGGTAAGGCCGTAGGCCCATAGCCGCATCAGCATTGCGAGGGCCACCGATCACTTCTGAAGGGCCATCGATGGTAGAATCGATCACATTGATCGCCTGCGTTGCATATCCAGAGAGAAACATTCCTCCGCCGTTGTTGATGAAGCTGTCCAGTGCAGGCGCAGCAGCGGTAAGGCTGGCGGGCATGGCTGAGGTCTCACTGTGGTACCAAACTGCCTCGATTCCCATAGGAACCCCATTGGTAGCCACTTCGGTCAAAGACTGGTAGATGGCTTCGGCCCCAAACTGCATTCTGGCCCAGTTATAAGCATTTTGCTCAGCCAGCGGCATGTCAATCAGATTGGTAGAGTCGCCTATCACCAGAATGGTGGGGCTTTCGGTTTGCAGGTAGTCGATCACATTGTGGGTGTACCGCTCGAGATTGGCCTGTGGATCGGCTCCGTTGGTGGCAGCGGGTCCCCAGTTATAGCCGGGCAGGCTGGTAACAACCACTTTACCCTGGCCTTTGGCAATTTCCCCCGCTCCTACAATCGGGTGATCAGTAGGGAGGAAAGGCGCTGTACCCAGACGGGTTCCTGGAAAGTTGTCCTGGTTCCACCAGGCAATGGGCTCATTCATCTGCTGCCCACTCTCAATGGTGCGAAATCCTCCCCAATTGGGATCAGGGAAAGCAGACTGTGGCAAACCGGCAAATACGGGGTGATTTGCTGCCCCATGTAGGGGCGGATTCCCATGGCATCATCGGCCGTACGAGGCGCTCCGATCACCTCAGATGGCCCGGTGATGGATGCGTCAATGTCATCGATGGCCTGGGTAGCATATCCTGACAGAAACAGGCCCCCACCATTGTTGACAAAGCTGTCGAGGGCAGTGGTAGCACCTGCCAGGCTAGCTGGCATGGCTGAGGTCTCTGTGTGGTACCATACGACATCAGCACCTGCCATCACGCCATTGGTGGCGATATCTCCCAGCGACTGGTACATGGCACCGTATTGTGTTACGGCCCAGTTGTAGGCATTCTGCTCTGGCATCATTAGATCGCCCAGGTTGGCGGAGTCGCCCACCACCACGACGGTCTGCCCCAGCAGGGTCAGTTGGCTAAATGAGGCCAGGGCTACCCACAAAATCGATAGCATGGCCTTGCGGTAAACATTTTTCATAGTAGTAATCGAAGAGAATTAAGGTAAAAAGGATAGGTGTCTGTGGGTCAGGTCGCAGGTTAGCCGAGTAGTATGCGAAGGGCTATCAAGCGAAAAAGAACGGTTGTTTATTGCCACATAATGGTTTTGTACAGGACATCCCCATGGCTCGAAATCCTCAGGTGGTAGACGCCCGGCAGGTGATCTGCAAGGGGATTCAGCAGCATTCGCCCTTGTCCGACCTTGCGTTGAAAAATCGGAAGCTCCTTGCCGTGAATGTCAAAAAGTGCCAATTGAACCTCTTCCCTGGTGGGCACCTCTACATAGACCAGGTCTTTTGCCGGGTTAGGAAAAACCCGAATGGTATTTTCTATGTCCCGAAGAGGCTCTTCCACGGAGGTAATGAAGCGATCGGGCAAAAAACCAGGAGCACAAACCGACGAGTCATCTGCCACAGCCTCTTTGTTGGACAGATCCCAGTACCGAATGTGAGTTGCCAGTACCCTGCCCTCAGGTACGACCAGGTCAAACAGATCACTCGCCTCACCTGGGTAAACCCGGGCCGACATGACCGCCAGGTTATCGACAAATACTTCCAGAGTTGAATGGTCCAGGAATACCCGAACCCTGATGGTATCGCCGAAGGTATAGGGGGCAAAGCGGTTGTTTTCCAGCGTATTAAAAGGAGAGCTTAGCCGTCGGTCTATCCCCAGTCTTTCCTGTTCCAAATCAAAGGTGATAGAAGTAAGCTCACTGGCAGCAGCATTTTTGAATACCTGGATGGAAAAGATGGAGTTTTCCTCTGGCACCAGTTCCAGTTCCAGTTCGGACTGAGTTCCCGTAAATTCCGGGAGGTTGAAGTTGGAATTGGGCAGAAACTCCCGATTCTGAATCTCTACCCCGTTTTGCCGCAAACGGCAGAGATGAGGATGAGGGTAATGTCCTATGGTGGTATCTTCCAGGAGTCTCGTTACGCGAGGTAGGCTGAAGGTCTGACGCCAGCCTGCCGCGATCTGATCCCCCACATCCCGGTCTTCGGGAATGATGCCTATATAAACCAGGTCTCCGTTTTCATCGTTGCCAAAGGCAGGTGCCAGCAGGTGCTTGCTGAGGTGAACCAGTGATTTGGGTTCTTCATGATAGGGAACAAACTCGGATCCGTCGCCGTCCCAGCTCCCGATCCAGTACAAGGCTTCGGCCGACTTTCCGTCAAAAACAGGCGTAACCGTTAGCAGATAGTCGTCCTCATTAAGTTTAAGGAAGCCGGCCATTTCCCAGAAGTATCCCGTATCATCAACATCGGAGCGCTGGTACAAAGGTCGAATGTTGATCCAGTTGACCAGATTTGTTGACTTGTAGGTAAATAGCAGTCCGCCGTTGTTTCCTGCACGCCCCGATCCTACAATCATAAAGTAGGTACTGTCCTCCTTCCAGACATAAGGATCCCGAAAATCCAGATTGGCGATAGCCGTGGGGGGACGGGGAATAACAGGGTTATTGGGATCTCGTTCCCACTCAATTAGGCTGCTATCAGTCGGACGGGCCAGCCCCATCCCGGCAAACTGCCCGTTGACTCCTGTGTAGGCAATGATGGGCTCTTCGTTGTCATCAAAGAAGGTAGTTCCCGACCATACCCCAAAGTCGGCAAATCCCTCAATGGGCCAGAGGGCCATTTTTTCCTCTTTCCACTCTACCAGATCGGGGCTCGTGAAGTGCCCCCAATGCATGAAGTGCAATGAGGGTGCGTTGGGGTTTTTTTGAAAAAACAGGTGGTAGGTGCTGTCAAAGTAGGTAAAGCCATAGGCTTCATTGGCCCAGGTGGTATTGGGCATGGGGTGATATCGGGGACGAAGGTGATCATCGGGATGGCGAACATCTGGATCGACAATCAGGTCAGGCTCCTGCCCACTGATGAGCTGGGCCCGGGAGGTGATAAAGCTTTGTGACAGGGAGGTGTTGTAGATACTGAGTTCGTCCAGCGCTCCATTTGCAACAGTTAGTAAAAATCCTGCATAGGAGGTCGTTTCTTCACTCCGTCCCAGATAGAGGCGAGAGTTGGACAGGCTGATGGCACTGTGGCTATTGAGGGCCTGAGTTTTAGAAAGGTTGCCGTCTATGTAGATTTTGGCTTCTCCAGAAGTCAGATCAGCCTCGGCCACAATATGATGCCATTCGTAGCGGGATAGCTGGTCCACACTGCGTACCGAGTAGAACCGATTATCTCCATAGAATTCAAAGATGACATTGCCATAAGAAGAAATTTTGAGTGAGAACCCCGCCTGACTTGTCTGTTGGCTAATGATTCCCACAGGCTGCTCATTGAAACATTCAGTGGCATAATAGGCCTCAATGGCCATCTGATCGGTGATGCCGGTCAAATTGAGACCAGTAGTCGTCGCCCAGGTGGAGTATCCATCCAGCCTTAGTGCCTCGCCATTGACGGCAGGAATGCGTTCAGGACGATCAAAATGATTCTCTATATCCAGCGTAGATCCAGATATGATTTCGGTGGTTTCGGTGCTGTCGGCGTCCTGGTCAAAGGTCACCTGAAAAACAGGATTTTGGGCAAATCCTACTCCTGGTAGTACCAGAAAAATCAAGAGGAAGATCAGAAGGTAGTAGTAGCGCATGGTATTTGGGTTTGAGAAGAAAGGGCGAGGTTCACTGAGCAGATCCCCCCGCCCCTGATCATTCATTCAGTGTGTTTGCAGCGTTGATTACTCAACTCCGAAGTAGCTGAATACATTGGCAGTGATGCCCTCTACGTTGCTGCGCCATGCGTTGGTGCGGCCATCGTTGTGGTACCACTCATAAGCACCAGGAGCAATCACAAAGGCACGGCCCTGGTAGTCTCCATCAGCATTGAATTCTACTACGGTGAAGAACTCCACACCATTGGCTACAGGATCCCACTCAAAAGAGCCACGTACCACAGAGTTGGTCTGAGCTTCGAAGTAGGCTTTGAGCGCATCTACATCGTCGTCGTTGTTGTAAACGCCGTCGCCGTTGGTATCGCGGTCATCGCTATCGTTCTCACCGTCACCATCGGAGTCATAGGCTCCCAGTCCACCGTCACCGTTGTCGTCGAACTCGGCAATTACACCAGGGATGTTTAGGACAAACCAGAAGAATCCGTTGTCGCGCTTGGAACCACCGTCGATCAGCATGATGGCATCATAGGTTACGCCATCAAAGGTCACTTCCTTGGTATTCAGGTCGCTAAATGCAGGATGGCTTCCATTCTGACCGCCGTCGTACATGTCATTCAGCTGATAACCCAATCCCCAGTCGTCAGGGTTCTGGTTAAATCCAGGGTCATCATAATCCATGTTGGCACCGCCGTCAGTTGGACCCCAGTCAGCGCCCAGGCGCCCGAGGTTCACCAGGTACTGGCTGGCATGCTTGGTCAGCAGCAGGTCACCACCAGCCTTGTAGTAATCGTTGATGATTGACATGGCATTGCCAGTAGCACTGGCAGGCAGCTCACGATTTTCCCCTACGTAGTGGAACCAAAGCACCTCTGCAGTTTCGATGTCTTCAGCAGTCAGATCAGCCAGGTTGAAGTAACCAGCCTTCTCCTTGTACTCTTCCATAGCCCACATGTAGGCGTCCTTGATCTCCGGGTTGGAGAGGTCTTCAATACTAGGAGCGTCTCCTACCAGTGCTACACGCAGCGGGTTGGGACCCTCAACGACAGTTACGGAGTAGGTCTCACTGGCATCTTCGTTGGTTACGGTGAAGGTAACAGAACCTCCACTGTAGTCGATTCCTGAAGCAGGATCGGGAGAAATGCTGGCACCTGTAGGCAGAGTCACGGATCCAATCAGGTTGGATACATCTGTCCCAAAGGGTACCTCGACCGTAATGTTGGTTCCGTCGATTACTCCGATCGCCTGCACGGGATCAGTAATCTGAAACAGAACGATGCTTGTGTCGGGAGCCATAGGCTCTTCTCGATCACATCCCATTAGCAGCAATGAAGCTACCAGGGCAAAAAATCCGATTTTAAGAATGCTTTTCATAATGAATAACTAATAAGTGTTGGAGTTAGTAGTTAGGATTCTGAGAATACAGGTCTGGAGCAAGGTCTATTTCACCTTGCGGGATCGGTAAGTATTCATTCTTACCGGCCGAGAAGGATACTCCCTGGAGGTACTCAACCACCTGGGATTCAGTAGCGAAGTAGTTGTTCATTGTTTGAGCCAGGATGTCCCAACGCTGCAGGTCATAGAAGCGATGGCCTTCCATAGCCAGCTCCAGGCGACGCTCAAAGCGTACTGCCTGACGAGCATAGTCCTGGGTCCATCCAGCGGATGGGTATAGGCTGATGTTATAATTGGCCGCATCGGTTGACCCATCCAGGGTCTTGACATACTGGCTGTTCATGGCACGCTCGCGAACCTGGTTGATCAACTCACGGGCCTGGTCCAGATTCTGATTGGTCTCGATGAGGGCTTCTGCCTCCCATAGCAATACTTCTGCATAGCGTACGATACACCAGTTGAGGCCTGAAGCTGCCCATGGAAAACTGTTGTGGACGTTGGGATCGTCGGGGGCTACCACATGCTTTTTGGATGAATATCCCGGATAATCCTCGCTTCTGATCCAGGCCTCATCATAGATTGCAGTCCCTTTCCAGGGAATTCCAACCCGCCCAAAGGTGAAGTCCACCCTAGGATCAAGCGGTCCGCTGAATGAGCCGGTTACCGTCTGATCGTTGAAGCTATCGAAGAGCGGTAGTCCGTCATTGTCCACTCTAAATGAGTTGACCAGATTCTGACTACCGTGGTAAAAGTCGTCACCATTGGCATAGGCACCATTGTCTATACCAGGTCCCAGGGTCACGTTGAGCAGGTTGCTCCAGTCGTGATTGGCAAAGATATTGGCGGTAGAGTACTGGATGGTCCAGACCGCTTCAGCACCATTTTCAAACTCCAGCTCAGCGAGCTGCTGAAAATCGTCCAGCAGGGCAAAAGGACCTGAACGGATAAACTCGGTCTGGGTCAGCACCTTATCCCACTCACTCGTGTAGATGTAGGTTTTGGCCAGCATGGCCGCAGCGGCATATTTGTTCACACGTCCTACTTCCTCCTGGGAAGCCGGCAGGCCGTCAAAAGCAGCCTGAAAGTCGGCTTCGATCAGTCCCCATAGCTCCTCCGAAGAGTACTCGGTGTTGGGGGCAGCAGTTGGGTCGGTGTCTTCCAGCAGGTAAGGAATCTGTCCAAAGTTCCGCTTCAGGTCGAGGTGAAAATAGCCACGGAGCAGACGCATCTCGGCGATCCTCACCTCCTTCGGATAGGAAGCATCCTCCAGATTCTGAATCTCACGGATGGCGAGGTTACAGCGAGCGATCGCAAACAGGTTGTTGCGCCACTTCTGGAACACAGCGTAATTGGTCGGATCCATGGTAAAGGTCTCCAACTGATGGATATCAGTCCGGTCTGCGATACCGCCCCCTCCTTTGTAGGAATCATCACTCATCACGTCGATGATCCAGTTGGAGGCTGGTCCTGCAAAGGATTCTCCATTTCCCAAAAAGTGGGCCGTCAGTCCCTGATAAGCCGCGACTACCAGTTTGTCCACGGTCTCAGCACTGGAAACACCCTCGGCGAGCTCGGCCTTGGGAGAGGCCTCCAGCACCTGCTTTTCGCAGGAGGTATTGATCAGAATCACGCTTAGTGCCGCGATCCATAGTCCTATATACTTCATTGTTGTAGTCATTTTGATGAATTGTGGAATCATTCCTTGGTTACCGCTTGATTACAAGTTGAAGTTGATTCCCAGGATGTAGATGCGAGGTAGAGGGTACACTCCTCGGTCAATGCCGGGGAAGTTCTGGTTGCCCGCGAAGGGAACCTCAGGGTCAATACCGGAATAGTTGGTCAGGGTGAAAACATTCTGAGCCTCAGCATACAGGCGCACATTGTAGTCCCCGACCAGGGTGGTAGGCAGGTCGTATGCCAGTCGGATAGAGCGTAAGCGGAGGAAGTCAGCGTCCTCTACGAAGTAGGAAGAGGCCCGATTTTCATTGTTGGCATTGCTCAGGGTAGGTGCTGGAATATCAGAATCGGGATTCTCAGGACTCCAGGCATTCAACAGGCGGGTGCTGCGGTTGAAGTTGCCATTCTGGGCAAAGTCCATGTACCACTTCACCTCGTTATATACCTGCTGGCCAAAGGCTCCGTACAGGGCTGCCGACAGTGAGAAGTTGCGGTAACTGGCTACCAGGTTAAATCCATAGCTCAGAGTTGGGTAGGGGTCGCCAAGGTAGGTTCGGTCCTCGTCATTGATGACGCTGTCACCATTGATGTCCTGGTACCGGATGCGCCCTACGCCTTTTCCAGTCTGGTCTGCGTGAGCTTCAACTTCGGCTTCATTCTGAAAAATGCCGTCGGCTACCCAGCCATAGAATACCCCGATGGGCTGCCCCACGGTAATTCGGGTAGGTCCGTCTCCTCCACCCAGGTAAAGTTCTCCTTCATAGCCTTCATTGGCGATGATCGCGGGGATGTCCACGACTTCATTGGCGAAGTAAGTGATCTGCCCTCCCAGGTCCAGGCCAAATCCATTGCTGGAAGTGAAGCGGTAGTTGATCCCCAGGTCAACTCCCTGGTTGGCAACAGTAGCCGCATTCACAAAAGGAAAATCTCCTTCTCCTACTGCTGCAATCTGAGGGGCAGGAAGCAGGATGTCACGGGTTGTTTTGGTATAGTAATCAAACACGACATCGAGGCTTCCACCGGCCAAGGTCAGGTCAAATCCGATGTTGGTCTGTGCGGTGGTCTCCCAGCGCAGGTTGGGGTTACCCCGGCGAATAACCCGGAATCCCTGCACTACGCCAGAGTTGGTGCCAAAAATATCATAATCCCCGTGGTTGGGGTCAGGCCCCAGAGTAGAAAGGATGGCGAATGAAGAAGCACTCTGATTGCCCTGCTGGCCATAGCTGGCCCGTATCTTCAGGCTGGAGCCACTCTTGAACAACCCTTTCATGAAGTCTTCCTCTGATAGCCACCATCCGATGGAGGCTGCTGGGAAAAGGCCATTGTCGCGGAAGCGCGAGGTCTTGTCATAGCGTACAGTTGCGGACAGGATGTACTTACTGGCAAAGGAATAGTCGGCACGGCCAAAGTAGGAGAAGAGGCCCCACTCGTCGCCACCGCCCGCATTGGTCTGGTCACCGGCACCTGCTGAGAGATAGGTAAAGTCAGGATCTTCGATCAGGAAGTCGTTTCGTGCGGCAGAGATGAAAGAAAAATCATACTCTACTGACTCCATGCCGCCCATAACAGAGAAGTTATGATCGCCCGCTTCATACCCGTATTGCAGGGTATTGGTGAAGGTCCGCGTAAACCCACGCCCAAAGGCATTGGTCAGAAGGTTGTTTTGAATATCAAAGTCTCCCTCTGAAAAAGCTGCCTGGAAACGGATGTCGTAAAAGTTGGAATAGTCCACGCCAAAGCTGGTCTTGAAATCCAGGCGATGGCGCTCAGAAAGGGCATCAAACATGCCCAACAGATTTGCCTGCACGTAGGCATTACCAAATATGCGCCAGCTATCGGTGGTGTTGTTCTGGTTTTTGTCCAGTACGCTCACCATGTTTCGCACGTCGGGTAGACCACCGATTTTCCCGGCATAGTTCCCCTCAAAGTCAAATACAGGAAGAGCAGGATGCTGACGGATTACATCCAGCGGGATTCCATCCTGTCCCTGCTGACTGCCGATCTGCACCTCTTCGCTATAGGCGATGGACATGTTTTCACCGATGGTGATCCAGTCATTCAGGTGCAACTGCGAATTGAAGCGACCGGTGATGCGGTCGTAGTGCGTTTCCTTGATCAGGCCATCCTGGTCGTAATAGGACACCCCAAACATGTAGTTCCCACGCTTGGAACCATTTGACACATTGAGGTAATGCTGCTGCTGTAGTGCATTTTGATAAACCTCATCGTACCAGTCTGTCCCTTCCTCTGTGATCTGATAGATCTGTTTCCCATTGGGAATCAGGAAAGGGTTGGTATTCAGTACAGGTTGAGCCCCATTGCCATAAAGCGGATGCCGGGGAGTAAAACCGTCATTTTGGGCAGCCTGCCAATATACCTCTCCCCACTCGGTGGCATTTAGCAGGTCTATCTTCCGACCCAGGGTCTGCATGCTAAACTGCGCTCCTGCATCAACGTTCAGTACGCCCTCTTTTCCTTTCTTGGTCGTAATGATGATCACACCACCAGCAGAACGCGAACCATAGATGGAGGCAGAAGCCGCATCCTTCAGGATCTGGATTGACTCTACATCATTGGGATTGATGTTATCGAGGCTTTCGACCGTGGGTACCCCATCAATGACAATCAGGGGATTGTTATTGGTCAGGGTGGTTATCCCCCTGATCTTGATGCTCAGCCGTCCCCCTCCGGGCTGTCCATCCTGGGTAAGGGTCACCCCGGTAGCGTTTCCCTGCAGGGACTGGACAACGTTTGAGTAGGGGGTATTGTCGATGCTCTCCATGTCCACGATGGAAATGGCACCGGTAATGTCTGCTTTCTTTTGGGTAGAGTATCCGACTACGACCACCTCATCGAGGCTGGTGTTTTCAGAGACCATCTGAATCTCATAGGATTCTGCTCTAGAGATTGGCACCGTCTGCCGTTGATACCCCACGTAGGAAATGGTAAGAGTTCCTTCAGAGTTTACACTTAGGCGAAAGGCTCCCTCCCCATCTGAGAAAGCCCCATTGGTGGTACCGGTTTCCACTATTGTCGCGCCAGTGAGGGGTTCTCCTGAAGTGGCATCGACCACGCGGCCCGATACATCTACCTTCTGGGCCATGGAAATCCACGGTGCCAACAGGATGAGTACCAGTAGTTGTAGTTTTGCGTTCATAACAGTAACAGTCGTTGTTGTGGTATGGAAGAAGAGAGACATATCTCACCCACCCTTCTCCCGATTAAGAGAAATAGTATCGTCAGTCAGTATCTCATTTTAAGCTCACCAGTGGGTAAGCAGGAAGTCCGGGCCAGTTATTTCAGCCCCATCAATTCATGCATCAGGAGGCCGGAATGCCTGATGTAGCAGGCTCTTCTACCGATTTGCTCCCATTTTTGTGGCTAAAAGAGAGCCCCAGTTGTTCCAGGGTTTTTCCCTTGGTCTCAGGCATCATAAAAATGACATAGAGCAACTGCAGCACCATCATCCCAGCGAAAAAGGCAAAGATGGGCCCGCCCCCCAGGCTACTCAGTGCGATCGGGAATACGTTGGTCACTATCGCAGCCATGATCCAGTGGGTAAAGGAGCCAAAGGACTGCCCCAGTCCACGAGCTTCGTTGGGAAATATCTCGGAGATAAACACCCAGATGACTGCCCCCTGTGACATGGCAAAAAAGGCGATAAAGGCGCAGAGGTACCAAATGACCCCATCATAGGCTGCGCGTATATTTTCTGCACTACTGGCGCTGAGGCTGGCCATTAATGCGTCCAGATCTGCCACCGTACTCAGATCCACTGGAGCACTCAGAAAGGCATTGGCGACCAAACCCAGCGTTACGATCAAGCCTACCGACCCGATCAACATCAGAGTCCGACGACCGATGAGGTCAATCAGGGCGAGGCCTAGCATCGTGAAGACCAGGTTAACCAAACCAATCAGGGTCGCAGATAGCAGGGCATTTTCGGTAGCTACTCCTGTGAGTTCAAAGATCCGTGGAGCATAGTAGATGATGGCATTGATGCCAGCCATCTGATTAAAAAAGGCGATCAAAAAGGCTAGCATGATGGGCCAGCGGAACATGCGGCTGAAAAAGTATCGCAGGGAAACATGCTGGTTCTGATTTTGGCTCAGGTAGTCGTTCATGTCAGCCATGCGCTCCTCCACCTTGGTGGAGTCGATGCGGGTCAGCACTTCTTTTGCCCCCTCGGCATCATTTTGATGCAGGAAGAGCCAGCGCGGACTGCGTGGGACAGTGGTCACCATGAGGGCAAATACCAATGCGGGTACGGCCTCTATTCCCAACATCCACCTCCAGGCATTTTCTCCAATGCCCGCTACAAAATAGTTGGACACATAGGCGATGACAATTCCCAGTACAATGTTAAACTGAAAGAGAGCTACCAACCGGCCCCGGCGGTCAGCTGGTGCAATTTCGGATATGTACATTGGAGCGACTACAGATGAGGCTCCTACTCCCAATCCTCCCAAAAATCGGAAAAACATAAAGGAGTATAACTCTGGGGCAAGGGCAGAACCAATTGCTGAAATGAGGTAAAACAACCCAATCCAGAAAAGTGTGCGCTTGCGACCAAATCTATCGGCGGGGACTCCCCCAAACATGGCTCCGATTACAGTACCATATAAAGCAATCGCGATCGCGAGTCCATGCTCGGTGGGACTAAGACTCCAGATTCTTTCAATGGCTTGCTCGGCTCCGGAAATAACAGCCGTGTCAAATCCAAAGAGAAATCCACCTAATGCGACAGTAATGGACCAGAAAAATATCGCTCCTTTCTGCTGATTCATATTGAGTAGTATTGTAGTGTCTCTAGATAAAGGGATCATGCCAAGGGACAGATCCTGATAAATTCAACCATTTCTGTGGTGCGAGTACAAACCCTGATTGAATTCAATATGAAGGTAGGCCCTGGACGGACTGATAGGCTTTTAAAATGGTGACATATTCTTTTTAAATTGTTTCATCGAGAAAAACCCCCACCATAAGCCACTGAAAATCAGTCACATATTTTCCGAAAACGTTTACGAAAACTATTCCGAAAATTTCACCTGGGTTACAGCGATTTCAATTATGTTACCAGATTTAATGCGATTTTTTTTCATGATACATCTCCCCCCTGTCGGAGATACATTAGCTCCTTGCTTCATGTGAGCGTCTTGACCGAAACTCGGAGGGGGATTGCTGGTATCTGTTCCGGAAAGCTGTGGAAAAGTATGCGGCGGAAGCAAAACCGACCGACTCAGCCACTTCCGCAATAGGTCTATCGGAATCCAGCAATAACTGCCGTCCCTGCTTCAGTCGGACGAGTTTCAGGTAATCACTTACCGAATATCCTAATAGGGCTTTGACTTTCCGGTAAACCTGCACCCTTGAGAGATTGAGTTCCTCACAAATCGCCTGGACGTTGAAGTCGGGATCTCCCATGCGGGCTTCAATCAGGGCAATGAATCTATTTATGAATTCCCGATCCTGATTTTGTGGTGGGGTTGTCCCTTCCTCCGACTCGATCTTCAATTCGCTGAGGTAGCGCTCGCGCTGCCTTTCCCGATTTCGAAGCAGGGTACGAGACTGCTCCTTAAGGAACTCCATGCTGAAGGGCTTGGTCAGGTAAACATCTGCACCCGCCTGAATTCCCTTAATCTGTTGGTCGAGGCTACTCTGCGCTGTTAACAAAATGATGGGGATATGAGAAGACCTCAAATCCTGTTTCAACTGTGTAACCACCTCCAGGCCACTCTCTCCAGGCAGCATAACGTCGCAAATCACCAGATCGGGTACCTGTTCAAAGGCCAGTTTGATCCCTGCCTCTCCATCAGCTGCTACCAGTACTTCGTACTCCTCCGACAATTGATCCCCTACAAAACGTCGCAGTTCACTGTTGTCTTCAATCAGGAGGATTCGGTGGGACTTAACCCCTCTGGATCCCAACATTTCTTTTTCTGTACTGGTAGAAAAAGGGAGGGTCATTTCGACCAGATCCGACCCGTACCAAAGGTAATTCCCCTGGTCCAGCATCGCAGAATCCTCGGCTTTCTCCTCGGGCTTGAGGTGAGCATCTCCCATCGGCAGGTAGATGGTGAACACGGTACCACCTCTGGCAACACTATCTACGGAGATCTTGCCGTGGTGAAGCTCGATTAACTCTTTTGACAAGGCAAGCCCTAGCCCCGTACCCATCTGCCCCTGATTCTCTACTTGGAAAAAGCGGTCGAAAGCCATTTTTGCCTGTTGGGGTGACATTCCCCTACCAGAATCCTCCACCTGTAGGCACACCTTCTGATGAGCCTCGTCCAGTTCTATGCGAATAAATATACTCCCTTGCTCAGGCGTGAACTTGAAAGCATTGGACAGCAGATTAAACAGGACTTTATCAAGCTTATTGACATCGAACCATAGGGGAATAGAGGGTTCTCCACAAAGGAGTCGAAAATCTATTTTTCGCTTTTTGGCGAGTTCTCCAAAGGCATCTGAAATTTCCCTGACAAATATCAGGAGGTCACTCCTGGTGGCCTGCAGCCTCATTTTACCAGACTCGACTTTTCGAAAATCCATCAGTTGGGTGACCAATCTCAGTAGCCTAAGTGAGTTGGTCTGAATCTGTTTTACACTCCCCTGTATATGGGCATCCAGGACTTTGCGTTGCATGGACTCAACCGTCCCCAGTATCAGGGTAAGCGGTGTCCTTAGTTCATGCGACAGGTTGGTGAAAAATTTGAGTTTTGCATTATGAGCCTCTTCGGCGGCCTCTGCCATTTGGCTGATCTGATTTCGTTGAGCCAGAATTTCTTCGGTTTGAACCTGAAGTTTATAATTGTTCTTCTGCTTTTCTCTCAGCAAAAAGGTCGATACAACTGCCAGGGCTACGGCCAAAATAAGGCTGATCAGGACTACGATCAGCACCTGCCGCTGGTTTCGGTACACCTGGGCCTGGGCAGCGAGTCTGTCTCCCTGCTTCTCGATGGCTAGCTGCTGACTGTAGAGTCGATCGGCCTGCATTTTCATGATGCGGACGTTGGTGCTATCGATGATAGTGGTCTGCAGGATGTTTTCCTTCTGGACGGGCCTTCGCTGGAGAATATCTGCTGCCAAACGAATGGCCTCCTCTCCACCTGTAGGATACAACAGCGTGGCGGCCAGTGTACCATTCAGCACCATATTGATCCCACCTCCCGGCCCCGGTAGCCCGTCGACCCCTATACAGGGAATCGACCGATACCCCATAGAGTCCAGGAAATCCCTGGCAGCGGTCGCCATTACATCGTTGTGGGCAAAGACAGCATCAATGCTGTCCAGTACCCAATTGTGCAGTGAAAACCGCCTGGCAGCGGTATCCCGCTCCCACATTCCCATTACTTCATGCTCAACCGTTACCCCTGGATATCGTTCAAGTCCCTCCCGAAATCCCCGGTTACGGTCTTTTGCAGGTGACGATCCCTTCAAGCCCCAAATTTCCAGGACTTTCCCCCTCCCGTTCAAAAGCTGCCCGATGTATTCCCCGGCCGTAAGTCCGATCTCATGGTTATTTGCTCCGACATAGGCAGAGTAAACCTCAGAGCTCGTGCGACGATCTACTACCACTACCGGTATACCAGATCTGAAGACATTTTCTACTTTGGGGGTAATGGGAGCCGCCTCATTGGGAGAAATAATTAACAGGTCTATTTCCAGCTTCATCAGGGAATCAATGTCCCGTAACTGTTGCTCATTGTTTCCTTCTGCATCGGTGATGATCAGCTCCAGATTGGGATAAAAACTGATTTCCCGTTGCATCTCATCAAACATGGCCTGTCGCCAGGCATCGCCTCCTGTACACTGCGAAAACCCAATGATGTAGGGCCTTTCAGCCTGATTGGAGGTACAGGAACTAACTGTCAGCCACAAGCCGACCCATACCCCTATCAAGAGTTCCAGCCTGATATAAATTTTTGAGTGTCCCATTATCCCATAAATTACATCAATACACGTTGCCTCCCAAGTCCTGTCACGCTTGCAGAGTTGGTGCTTCGCTTCTGTAATTCGAGATCAGTAATTCGTAATTTCCAGTGCTACTGGCCAGAAATTTACCCCAACTGTTTGGGCAAATTTATTTCATTTCGAAAGCACCAGCTATTTCTTACCCCTATCCTCCTCTTCGATTTCATACAATATGAAGGGAATCATAACGCCATACTCATTCCCTCCGTTCTACTCTCCATCATCTATCCAGCCCCTTTTGCCCCCAATTAATCCCGCTGACCTTCACAATCTCACCAAAAATTTCCGATTCAATCGACCAACTTTACACTCCAGGTAATTGTCCAAATTGGAAACTGTTAGACACGACTGTAAATTATGGAGGTCTACACCACTATTACTCCCCAAACTCTATGAAAGGAATTGTCTTTGCCGAGTTTCTTGAGATGGTAGAAGATCAGTTTGGGTTTGAAGTTGCCGACGACATCGTCACCAACTCAGACCTCCCCTCCGGCGGAGCCTATACCGCTGTAGGAGCTTATGACCATCAGGAAATGGTTACCCTTGTCTCCAATCTTAGCCAAAAGACAGATATTGCCGTTCCGGATTTATTGAAGGCCTTTGGCAAATATCTCTTCAACAGATTTACCGTTGGATATGGGGCATTTTTCAAAGATGTGCCATCTGCCATGGATTTTCTGAGTGGAATCGAAAACCACATCCACGTCGAGGTAAAGAAGCTGTATCCAGATGCGGAGCTCCCCCGTTTTGAAATACACAGGCCAGATTCTAACCAGATGGAGATGGTATATCGGTCTGAGAGGGGGCTAGCGGATTTGGCGGAGGGGCTGCTAAATGGCTGCATCGAATACTTCGACGAATCCATTTCACTCCATCGTGAAGACATTCAGGGGACTTTCGAGACACGCTTCTCTCTTATCAAATCTTGAGCTAATGGAATCAATCGAAGCCTTGCGTCGCATTCTTATGCGTGAGCGAAAAGCTCGCAAGGCCGCTGAGGCCATGCTGGAAGACAAGTCGCGAGAACTCTACTACGCCAACCAGGAACTGACTGAGCTGAATGAGTCCCTGGAACAAAAAGTAGCACAACGTACCCAGGAAATTGAGGAGTCCAAACGCGACCTGATAGAGGCCAGAGACAAGGCGCAGGCAGCCGCCAGTGCCAAGACTGACTTCCTGTCCAACATGAGCCATGAAATCAGAACTCCCCTCAACAACATCGTGGGACTGACTGCCCTGATCCTTCAGGACAGCAAAGATTCCATGGCACAGGAATATGCGTCTTCAATCAAATACTCTGCTGACCACCTGCTCAGCATCATCAATGAAATCCTGGATTTCTCCAAGATCGAAGCAGGCCAGATGACCCTGCATTTCGAACCCTTTACCACCGAAAAGTTCTTCCAGGGACTTTATAAGCTATTTTCCTATCGAGCTCAGGATCAGAACATTGAGCTTCTCCTTGACATCGACTCCTCTATTCCCGCCTACCTGGTAGGAGACAGTGTGAAGCTCAACCAGATCTTCACCAATCTCGTCAGCAATGCCCTCAAATTCACGCGCGAAGGCAGTGTGACCATTGGGGCAAAGCTGAAAGACATGAAGTCAGGCATTGCCTGCGTAGAATTTTGGGTACAGGATACCGGAGTCGGCATCCCTGACCATAAACTGGAGACCATTTTTGAAAGTTTCCAGCAAGCCAGTTCTTCTACCACCAAGGAATTTGGCGGGACGGGCCTGGGGCTAACCATTACCAAGAGACTGGTGGAGCTACATGGGGGAAAAATTCAGGTTAAAAGCTCAATGGAAAGTGGCTCCACTTTCAGCTTTTTACTCCCCATGAAGGTATCCGATGCCGCCCATACGCGCATTACCCCCAACGGAAAGGAAATCAACCTGGGCGACCTGGCCGGACTCAGGGTACTCGTGGTCGAGGACATCAAAATGAACCGGCTCCTGATGAAACGGGTGCTGGAACGGCTATCCGTAGAAGTAGAATTCGCAGAAAATGGATTGGAGGGAATAGAAAAAATGAGTGAGCACCATTATGATGTAGTCCTGATGGACCTTCATATGCCTGAAATGGACGGCCTGACCGCCACACGAAAAATCCGACAGGGAACCTATCCGGTGCTTGACCCGGATGTACCCATCATTGGCCTCACGGCTGATGCCTTTAACCACGTGCGACAGGAAATGCTGGATGCGGGTTTCAGCGATTACCTCGCCAAACCCATCAACCTCGACCTCGTCTATCAAAAACTGCTGGAACATCATCCACAGAAGTCCTACCTTTTGTAAGTCGAAGCCAATGCGCTTCCCTTCCCCCCAAATTACCCCATGCATGAACTATTTCGTCGGCCTCTTTTTTCTTGTCAATGCCTTTTTCCCTCACCCAGCCACAGATCCTGACCCCATCCAGGATATTCGGAAGAAATACGGGTACATCAACCAGGCCCTCAATGAGGGAAAACTCTATGAAGTCAGCCTGACCTATGACTGTCCTGACTATCCGGAGGAAGGCTCGATCAGCTACTTCTACGAAAATGACCAACTACGCCTCATCAAATATGGGAGTAGTGATGGCAGCCACGGTGCAGATGATTGGGAATTTTATGTCTGGGATGAAAAACTCTTTTTTGCCTATCAGTCGGGAGGATACTGGACCTTCAGCGGAAGTGACGAGGAGGGAAACCCGCTCACCGAAGACCATCTGCATGAATATCGCTACTACTTCCACAATGGTGCTCCCATCCGCTGCCTGGAAAAACAGTATGTCCAGAAGTCCGGGCAACCAAACAAATCCGCAGCGGAAATCCCCAATGTAGAGGTGGAATGCGCTGGTCCCACCGAGGCCGACGAGCTTTTCTCCAAAATGCGCTTACTCGAAGACCGCAGTGACCTGATCGGCACCTGTATTTGGGAGGAAATAGAGCATGAGTAGGACGTGAGAAGTTGAAATGCTGAGACCAGAAAACGTCCAAAATGGAAATCAAAAAGCGCTGCGCAGAACAATCTACGCAGCGCTTTTTACTGACCCATGACCAATGTCCATTGCTCAATGAAACATGATCACTGCTCGTTAACTTCCTTCACATTGTCGCCACTGTTGCGGTCGATCAGCTTGTGTATGGGATCAATCCCCGCCCTGGTGGGCTGTTGACTGACGGTGATGCTCAGTTCAGTCTCCTCCTGATTGAAGCGGTGCTTTTCCAGGTAGAGCAGGGTGTCTTTACCAGCCTCGGTCTCCCCAAACACCCCGACATCGATCCAGTCGTCGAAGTCAATCGGACTTTCATTCCCCAGGCTGTCAGCCCGGTATTTGATCGTGCTGAGAGCGAGGTCGACGCGGTACTCTTCATCCGAAATTTTCTCATAGGTCGCCTCCTTCGCACGGTTTTCATACAGCGTGATGGTCTCCCACATATCGGTGATCAGGTACTGCAGGCTATCGGGAGTTACCACTCTGAACTCTTCGATCAGGTCGAAGGTCGTGGGGTAAAGCCCTTCCCGATAGGCCCACTTATCCGCAAAGCTGGCCAGGGCCTTGTTGATGCTGTCCTCGCCGATATAATCCTGCAAGGCATACATCACCACCGATCCTTTTCGGTAGTGGATATAGCTCTGCCCGGCAACCTCTGCCAGCGGATTTTCTTTCTTGATCTCTCCGGCGCGACCACGCAGGTAGCTGTCCAGTTCATACTTGAGGAACTTGCGCATCATCGCGGGATCGTAGCGCTGCTTCATGACCATCAGCGCCGAGTATTGAGACAGGGTCTCAGAGATAGCGGCACTGCCTTTCACATTGGCCTGGGCAACCTGGTGTCCCCACCACTGGTGCGCCATTTCATGAGACGTCACGTAGTAGGCCATGTCCACATCGTCTTCCTCGATGTCCATGATAAAGCCGATGCTTTCACTAAAAGGCACTGTATTGGCAAAGCTCTGCGCAAAAGAAGCATATCGCGGAAACTCCATGATCCGCATCTGCCGGAACTGGTAGGGACTGAAGTTCTGGTCGTAGTACGAAAGGGCATCCTTCATCCCCTGCATCATGCGGTCGAGGTTGTACTCGTGTCCGGGATGGTGGTAGATTTCCAGTTTTACGGGCTTACCACTGGGGGTTTGCCACTCTTCTTCTACCACGGTGTATCGGGCCGAGATCATGGCGTAGAAGTTGAACATCGGCACGTCCATCTCATAGCGGAAGTATCGGCGGCCATCTTCTTCCCACTCTTTTTGCAGGTAGCCGGGCGCAATCGCGATCTGATCCGGCGTGGTGCTCATCGTGATAGCGAAACGGATGTTGTCGGCATCGTCGCCAATGAGGTTCATGCGGCGACCGACCGAGTCGGTGCGGGGCCGTCCACGGTCGGGCTTGACGGGCAGGTCTCGCTTGCGGCGTTCATCATCACTTCCGATTTCGAAGCCCTCATTGTAGCCCAGACTGGGGAAGTAGGTATTGTTGAAGAAGGTACCGTTGTAAACGACGCTGTTGTCGCTGCCTTCGCGGAAGCCTCGGGTCTCAAACTTTCCAGCCCAGTCCATTTTCACGCTATCTCCCGGCATCAGCGGGCGATCGAGCTGGTAGATGTAGTAATCAAACTGTTCCCAGCTTTCTGAGGGCTCGCCTACTGTCCCACCGATTGAGTCCATCCGGGTGAAGCTCATCTCGATCACGCTCATTTCCGCCTGACCAGCATGCTGGATGTGGATGGCTTCGATGGGCTCGGGGGTTTTATTTTTCAGGATAAAGAACCCTTTCACGTCAAAGTTGCGCTGATAGGGATACACATCCACTTCCAGGCTGGTTTCCACAATCCGCGGCTGCGCAATGTCCTGGTACTTCTTCAGGGTGCGCTCGTATTCTTCCTGAAGGTCTTCCACCTCGTCGGAGGTTTGATACTCGTTGAGCTGGGTCGTGTTGTAGTAAATGTAAAAACCGGAGCTCACGAAGAGAATCAGGGCCGCAGCAGAAAGAATCAGTATGGGGCGGGCAAAACGCAGCCCTGCCAGCTTGGTCCGGGTCTTCAGGAGGGTATCGGTTCCCCGCACAGAAAACAGGACCCCGACCGCAAACAGGATGATTGCCAGGCCCGTCCAGTAGAACTGGTACCAGCTAAACCCTACCGGGAAGTGGCCAAATCCATTCATGTCGGAAAAGGTACCCATGCTGCCACTGGCAAAGTTCCAGAGGCTGTGCTCCAGTCCGATGTCCCCCAGGAAGCCTGTCACGATGAAGAAGATCACAATCAGGGCGTGACCGAGAAATTTCTGATTGGCCAACACATGGATGAAGAAGGCCATCACGGTATAAAGCAGCAGCCAGATAAAGGTATCGGTGAACATCCAGCCCAGATAGACCGGGAGTTCATATTCGTAGTATCCATTCGCGGTTTGGATGATCATCCCGGTGAGGATCAGTCCAAAAATCAGCACGACAAAGACCTGGACCATGGCCAGGTACTTGGCCAGCAGGCCGACAAAGTCCGGCATTGGCAGGGCGTCGTAGATCAGGTTGATGCGCACGTCGCGCTCCCGCCAGATCAATTCGCCCGAATAAAACACGATGATGATGAGAAAAAACAAGCTAAAGCTGCTTACCTGCCCCAGCATGAGATAAGTCGTGGGATAGGTATCCGTTCCGTACAGTACCTCCATGTTCAGGGAATTGATCACCAGCATGACCAGCCCCATCACGGTGATGGCGATGAAAGGCACCGAGCGAATAACGTCCTTGAAATACAACTGGGTAAGGCTCCAAAGCCGACGCAGGTTGACCCCTGCACCCTGCGATAGGGATACCTGAGGGATGCTGATGGCAGCGGGACGGATGGACTTTGGGGCTTCCGCTTTCTGCTTTCGCCTGCGGCGGCGCGCTTTGGGGGCGGTGGTTTTGAACAGATAATAGGTCAGCACCAAGGCCAATATCCCTACTCCCAGCCAGATCAGGCGGTTGTAGAGCACCATGCCTTCGAGGGCATAGACCTGGGAGTTCAGCTCAGTGACAGTCCAGTACTGGGAAGTTATTCGGGTAGCAAACAGTCCGATGGGATCGAGCAGCCCCGCCAGGGTACGGTTATCCAGCTGGGAGGCAAGTCCTGCCGTGATCAGGTAGAGAACCAGCAAACCGACTCCCTGTACAAACACAAAGAGGAGGCGCTTGCTTAATGCTCCTCCCATAAAAAAGAGTGCTCCGGCAATGAAGGTTCCAGGTACAATGAAAGCCAGCCAGGGCTGCAGGAAATGCCAGAAATTGAAGGGAAGGAACCGCTCCGCATCGAGCCAGGGCATGACTGACCCCAGCATGGTGCCCCAGAGGATGCCACTAAAAATGAACAGGGTGATGAGCCAGGAGCCAATGAAGCGTCCCAGGAGGTAGTCTCGTTTTTTGATGGGCGAAGTGAAGAACATCGGGCCTGTCTGATGCTCAAAGTCCCGCAAAACCGGAACGCCCATTACCGCTGAGGCAATCAGAAAGCCCGGCAGTGCCATCATGGTCAGCATCATGGTCGTCAGCACGGTAGGCGCATTGTCTTTGACCTGTCCGGCGGCGCCACCGACGGTCAGGTCCTCCCAGGCAATCGCCCCAAAGGCCATCAATAACATGATAGCAAAGTAGATATAGGTCGCCGGCCGCTTGAGCCGGTATTGGAGTTCGAATTTTATGATAGAGCCAAGCATGGAGGGGGATATTCGTAATTGGTGATTCGTGATTCGTAATTGAAGAAGTCAGAAGTCAGAAGTCAGAAGTCAGAAGTCAGAAGTCAGGGTGGTACTGGCATAGCCCAGCGAGGGCTACGAAAATTCTCTTCTTTTTTTCTTCCATCTGACTTCTCATCTTCTCTCTCGTCTCAAAGCGCAGCGACCTGACTTCTTTCTCCGGTCATATGCGAAAAATACACATCCTCCAGATCGGCGTGTACGGACTCAAAGCCCTCTCCCGGGTTGGTTTCACTCCAGATGTGGATCAGCGGCTGCCCCGCAACCATGCGGTCAAAGAGCACCTGATGGTGCTGCTGATAATCAGCCAGTTGATCCTTGTTAATGCGCTTGCGCCAGACTTTTCCTTCCAGTGCCTCAATGGCCTCCAGCGGGTGGCCATTCATCAGGATTTCTCCCCGGTTGATGATGGCCATGTCAGTACACAGCTCCTTCACATCGTCTACGATGTGGGTAGAGAGAATGACCACGGCATTTTCGCCCAGCTCGGCGAGCAGGTTGTGGAAGCGGTTTCGCTCGGCGGGGTCCAGACCAGCAGTGGGCTCATCGACGATGATGAGCTTGGGGTTGGCGAGTAGCGCCTGGGCGATGCCAAAGCGCTGCTTCATCCCGCCGGAGTAGCCTCCGAGATTCTTTTTTCGGTGCTCCCAGAGATTGGTTTTCTGGAGCAATGCCTCGACCAGTTCCTTGCGTTCGCCCTTGGCGGTTACGCCTTTCAGGACGGCGAGGTGATCGAGCAGGGTCTCTGCGTTGATCTTGGGATATACTCCAAATTCCTGGGGCAGGTAGCCCAGCAATCCCCGTATCTCATCCTTCTGAGTGAGGACATCAAAGTCCCCAAAGGTGAGGGTTCCTGTGTCGGGTTCCTGCAGGGTAGCCACGGTACGCATCAGGGTTGACTTCCCTGCGCCGTTGGGGCCGAGCAGGCCAAACATGCCTGGCTGTATGGTCAGGGAAACGTCCTTCAGGGCTTGTACCCCATTAGGGTAGGTTTTGGAAAGATTGGTAATGGTCAGAGTCATAGGGATTCCTTCAGATTGAGTAGGGGAATGATGGCCACCAACGGCATAGGCACAGTTGGGCTTGACCACATTATCAGTAGAGATAAGTAGTTAAAACTTACAGGTTGGTTGTCAGATAATGCTGCTGCTTCTGCAAAAAGGCAGAAAAATCCTTCCAATGTGCTAAAAATGGGGGTTACTGCTTCCCTCATTTTCAGCAAAGTCAGGCTACAGCTTTGCGAAGCTGGGAAGTCAGGGGGAGAAGCGGCTCAAAATGCGCCTTTTTCTGGGCCGGGACACCCTTAAAACCTGGTACCCAGTTCCAAAAAGGCGCTAATCGGCACAAGGCGATGCCTTGTTGGAGAATCAGCATTGCTCAAATCCAGCCCATAAATAGCCCTGGTCCCCAGCCTCAGAGATATTCGACTGGATAACTGTCGCCCAATCGCGGTCTGAGCTGTGTAATACAGGTCAGTGGAGCTTTGGTACATGTCGAGTACACGTGCCTCACTCGCCAGTTTACCCTCTCTTTCGAAAAAATCGGCCTCTGTCACCTGATGAATTTTGACCCCAAGCCCTCCCATCAGATCCCAGAAAAACTTTTCGTGATAAAAGCGTCTGCCTACTTCCAGTTGCCCGGAAACTATATGATAATGGTTGTGGAGCTTATAGTCGATTTGCTCCTGTTGTTCATTTGAGCTCTGCTGTACACTGGTTTGAATTTTATCCTTGTACAGGTGATAGCTTCCGGTTACTGACAGGAGAATATTTCGCTTGATAAACTGCTCATACCTCAGCCCTACCCCAAAATCCAGTTGGGGTTGCTCCAGGCTTTCTCTCCACTCAATTACCTCTTCGCTATTTGCAGGAAGGAAACTCGTATGGTGTGAACCGATAGATGCCTGAAGACTAAGGCTTCGACGCATATCAATTCGACTTTGTACAATTCCCACAGCCTCGATCTCAGCACTTCTCCGGGGGTTATTTAGCAGGGGAAAGGCCAGGGATGGAAGTGCAACAACTCTTCGACTTTGGACCTCTGTCTGTGGGTCCTCGGGGACTGTGTTTATGTTTACTTTGCCAGACTCTGCAGAACTATCCCGCTCATTTTGTCCCGCCTTTCTCTCCGGTATGGCTTCTTTATCCAGTTCGCGCGTAGACCCTCTCCCTATCTGGTTTACCGCTGCCTCTGACGCTTGATATAGAGAAGTTTTCAAAGGAGCCGGCACACCAGACTCGAGACAATTCACCTCCTCTAAATGGGCCAGGCTATTTTCTACCTGGACTACAGGCTCCTCCTGTTGGGGATTGACTTTTTCTTTTGTTGAGAACAATAAATCCCCATTTGCCCCCCATAAAATTACGGCACCTCCTCCCAGGAAAAATGTGATTCCCAAAAGGAAAAACCAGGGAATCCCCTTCCTTCTGGGCTTTTCAATTCCCAGCCAAATGCCCTCCCTGTCAAAATCCTGAGGCAGATTATCGAATTTATCTGATAGGTTTTTCATTGGACGATGGATAGTCGCGCCTGATACGCGGTTATTCTTTCTCTTAGGGTCTTTTTTGCCCGGGCCAAATACACTCGGCTGCTGTTGATATTAATCGACAACAGTTCAGCGATCTCCTCGTGGCTGTACCCTTCAATGTGCCGCATGTTGAATATCACCCGATCTCGGGGATGTAACTCCTGGATAAATTCGAGGATGTACTCTGCTTCCAGTTTTTCATGGGCAATGGGCTGGCTGTCCATGAAATCAATGGCTTCTCCCAGTTCTTCAACCAAAAACTGCTTCTTCCTGAGAAAATCGAGGGCACAGCGGATATGAATTTTTCTCATCCAGGCAATCAGTTCTCCTTTTGACTCTTCGTAATTGCTGAGATGCCTGAATACCCTCGAAAAACCATTTTGTAAAATATCCTGGGTATCCTGGTGGTTGCAGGTGTATCGATACACCGTGTTATACATAGCCAGGACATACTTGTCATACAGGGCCCTCTGAGCAGCGGGTTCGCACCTCAGGCATGATTCAACCAGCTCTTTATCTGAATCAAACTTTCCCATTAATACTGCCAGTTATGAGCACATAGAGATGGATCTGAGAAGCAGGCTACCTAAACCCGTGATTTGCCACCGGCCCATAGAGGCCGATGACAAACTACGGACTTCAGAGAAGAGAACAGTTAAAAGTCATTTAACGCACCTGTCAGGTCTGCTACAGTCCATCCGGTAAATTCTGTTTTATCGGCCCCGACTGTAGGAACAGTCACAATATTGGCATCCGGCACCCGGATGGTAAAAGCGTCGTTTCCATTAAGCCCGGCGTCCACAAAAATGCTCCCAATTGTGGTATTTCCACTGGAGAGATGAGAGGTATTGAGTTCAAGGTCGACGACATCAATCAGTGAGGCCAGCCAGTTATCCGCATCTCTGTCGCGGTCAAGCTTAACCTCGGCATCGGCGTCAAATCCAAAGAAGTAAGCATTTTCGATGACGCAGTTCACCCCTGCCTGGAAGTCTATATAGTCCTCTCCACTTTCACCTCCCTTAAAAGAGACATTCTGTATGGTAAAGGAAGGATTAGTAGCCCCTATTCCTCCGTCCAATTCAAAAGCGGAGTTTCTGGAGTTGCCGCCAACTCCTATGATATTGTCCATGATGCCCGCATATCCCATGGAAAGGTCATATCCATCATCATTGAATTTAGAGGTAATGAGGTGGTCCATATTGGCCGTTCCACCCAGCACCAGAAAACCGTCATCAACATTGGCAAACAGCTCCACATGATCAATGGTGGTCCCGCTACTAACTCCTGCCAGCGTCAATCCACAGGGTACTTCATCCGTGACCATTTCGTATCCCGTATGCCGAATGGAGACATAGCTCATGGTACCAGAGTTATCCCCTGACGACTGTCCTCCATACACGTTGGGACTTTGTTGGGGAAGCCGTGTCAAAATAGCAGGAGAAACAGGCGATGAAACCGGTGCATCTCCAAGGATAAAGATTCCTCCCCACAACCCGGTGTCATCTCCGGTCAGATTGGGAGAAACGATATCTCCAGGCAGCAAGGCATCATTTACTGAGGTAAAAATAATGGGGCAGGTGGCCGTACCCTGGGCATCTATGCTGGCACCTTTGTCAATGACCAGGCCAGTAGCTCCAAAGGAGGCTTTTACCACCACACAGGACTCGATCGTCAGCGTGGCACCATTCGTTACCACAATCAAATCATCCAGCAGGTAGGTGTTGCCAGAAACCCACGTCACATCACTTGTAATGGAAGTGTTTACTGTAATGGTGTCTCCGGAAGTTGTACCTCCCGTACCAGTGCCTCCAGTACCTGTGGTATCTGTCGTGGTGGTATCTGTTGGAGTAGTACCCGTACCTGTTGTATCAACAGTGGTCGTATCAGAAGGAGTGGAACCAGTAGTATCTGTGGTGGTAGAGTCAGTATTAGTGGTATTACCCTGATTAATGGGGGTAATGGTTACCTTGTCTGGCTGACACTGGATCAGCAGCAATACAAGTAAAGGGCTCAGGAAGAAAAGGAGGAATTTTCTCATTTTGAGTGAAGTATTAGAGAATTAAGAGTTGAGGATGATGGGTCTAGACTCCAAATACATCTGCAATACTTCGCTCGAATGGAAAACGATACTGATATTTTGATTTTTTTTAATCCGGTGAAGTTCAGTCTTTTCCAACCCACTCCCCTACCGCATGATGGGCCTCGCGGGTATCCTGCCAGGCAATCAGAACTGGACAGGGAACTTCGCCTTCAAAGATCAGGCCCAGGGCCTCCTTTCGTCCAAAGAGGATCAGCGTTGCGTTTTCCAGCAACGCCAGTTCCCGAACCTGCGCAATCATCTCAGAAGTGAGTCCGTACTTCAGGCCAGCCTTGGGGGAAAGGCCATGCAGGCTGACCAATAGCCGATCATAGGTCCCTACGTTTTCTATGGAATTCAGCACTTCTACATTAGGAAGCGACTGATAATAAGCCTCTTCCGGGTTGACTCCGGGGGCGCCACTTCGCGTAAGCTGATGGTGCTTGAGGCCATCTTCGATGGGACTTAGGTGCAGCGGCAATACGGCCACTTTCTCCCCGGATTGGACGGGAGTTGCCCCTCCGAGAGGCTTCAAAGCCTTGTGATAAACCGACTGAATGGCCGCTTCCCATTGTGGGGAAGGAGGCACTACCCTGTACTGCTGTTGAGGCCTATCAAGGCCCAGCCACTGCTTGGCAGCTAACGTCCGGCGACAAGCCTGGTTGATGATGTCTTCACTGATCTCCCCATTGGCTACGGCAGCCTCGATCAGGTCGATGGAACCGGGCACGTCGGTGCAGAAAACCATCGCGTCATTACCCGCTTGGAGGGCCATCATGGTCGCCTCTGCCATGGAATAATGCGCGGCAATTCCCTTCAT
This sequence comes from uncultured Bacteroidia bacterium, assembly GCA_964343195.1. Lineage (GTDB taxonomy): Bacteria > Bacteroidota > Bacteroidia > J057 > J057 > CAYVAP01. Next base: position 58,103 of record CAYFIR010000023.1, read on the forward strand.
GTCCAGCGCATCGGTGAAGATCATGCCTTCAAATCCCAGCTTTTCACGCAGCCACCCCCGAATGATTTTGGGGGAGAGTGTAGCGGGGGTTACAGGAGTATCATCCAGCGCGTCCACCTGTAAATGAGCTGTCATCATGCCGCCGATGTTGGTTTTGGCCAATGCAGCAAAGGGGGCCATTTCCACCTCTTGAAGCCGCTCCAGGCTGTGCGGCAACTGCGGCAGGGTCAAATGTGAATCCTGATGGGTATCGCCGTGGCCGGGAAAATGCTTGGCAACAGCCATGACGCCTTCGCCCTGCATACCGCGCACGTAGGCATCGGCCTGTTCGACGACTGTGGCTTTATCGGTCCCAAATGAACGAAAGCCAATCACAGGATTGCTCGGCTCGGTATTCAGGTCCACTGAAGGAGCAAAATTGACATGCACCCCAATGCCTTTTGCCTGTCGGGCCAGATCAGCGGCCAATGTTTCGGTTAGCTTCGGATCATCAGCTTCTCCCAGCGTCATCGCATAAGGCATGGCTCCGCCCCCGTCCAGCCTCATGGCTAGCCCCCACTCCGCATCGATGGAAATCATCAAGGGAATGGCCGCAGCCGCCTGCAACCGCTGGGTCATGTCCATTTGCAACTCCTGCGTTCCCTGAAAGAAGGTGATCCCCCCAATTTCATATTCCCTGACCAATGCCATAAGCTCCTGAAAATGAGCCTCTCCCCGGTTGGACCAGGCAGGTACATGGATTAGCTGGGCGATGCGCTTACGTAGAGACAGTTGCTCCAACTGTTCTTCTACCCAGGGACTATTTATAAATTCATTGATCATGGGGGAAAAATGGTGATCGGGGTGATCGGGGTGATCGGGGTGATCGGGGTGATCGGGGTGATCGGG